>CAMCVA010000026.1 GCA_945879625.1 Flavobacterium psychrophilum | reverse complement strand
GTAGCGATTGAGTTAGGAAAAGACACCTACAATGCAATTTTGCAAGACATTCAGGTACACCCGGTGTCGGACAAAATTTTACACATTGACTTCTTTCAACTGAACGAAAGCAAAGAAATCACGATGGAAGTTCCGGTAAAAATTGTGGGAACATCGCCGGGAGTATTATTAGGAGGCGAATTGCGTTTAAACCAACGTCGTCTGAAAGTAAAAGCCTTACCAAAACACTTGCCTGACTTCATTGAAGCCAACATTTCAGAATTAGAAATGGGGAACAAGTTGTATGTAACCAAAATTGAGGCCAACAACTTCAAATTGATGCATCCAGAAAACACGGTGGTTTGTCAAGTGAAGATCTCACGTGCGGCAATGAAAGCAGCTCAAGAAGCAGCCAAAGCAGCCAAAGCACCAGCAAAAGGAAAGAAAAAATAAGTTCATTCCGGCTACTAACAAAAGCACTCGTTTTTACGGGTGCTTTTTTTTTGCCGAAACTTTTTGCACTTTTTATTTTACATTTACCGCATGAATTGGTTTACACGAATATTTCACAACGCTACACCACCCGAAACGATTGCTCCCATGAAGAAATTTTTGATAGTTGGCCTTGGCAATATTGGGGCCGAATACGTAAATACGCGACACAACATTGGGTTTAAAATCTTGGATTTTATGGCCAAAAAAGAAGCGCTTTCGTTTGAGACCGTAAAGTTGGGCAGCCTGGCCGAATACAAGTTTAAAGGCCGTACCTATTTGTTGCTCAAGCCCAATACCTACATGAATTTAAGTGGCAAAGCGGTGCAGTATTGGATGGAAAAAGAAAAAATTGCCAAAGAAAATTTGCTGGTTATTGCTGATGATTTGAATTTGGCATTCGGGACGATTCGCATCAAGCCCAAAGGCAGTGACGGCGGACACAACGGCCTGAAAAATATCAATTTGGTATTGAACAGCAACGAATATCCGCGCTTCCGATTTGGCATTAGCGACGCCTTCAAAAAAGGCCAACAAGTAAATTATGTGTTGGGCGAATGGGGCGAGTCTGAGCTAGCTGCTTTGCCCGAACGCCTCGAATTGGCCAGCGAAGCCATCAAGTCATTTGGCACAGCCGGATTAGAATTTACCATGACGGGTTTCAACGGAAAATAGCTTGTATTAGAAAAAATATATTATCAACCGGGCAAAAAAAAGAGTGTAACCAATGGATACACTCTTTTTTAATTTTATAATATAAACTTAGTTTCGTCGTGCACGCAGGGCATATTTGGTGCGTTTCACCAAATAGAACATCACGGGCACCATGACCAAAGTGAGCACGGTGGCATAGGTGAGTCCAAAGATAATGGTCCAGGCCAAAGGTCCCCAGAACATCACATTGTCTCCGCCAATAAAGAAATGCGGATTAAACTCGGTGATCAACGCAAAGAAGTCAAAATTCAATCCGATGGCCAACGGAATTAATCCCAATACGGCGGTTAAGGCGGTGAGCAATACCGGACGAAGTCTAGATTTGCCCGATTCGATAATCACTTCTTTGATGTCTTCTAGAGATAAATCGTCGTGGCTTTGTACTTTATTATCAATCACTTTTTTGTCTAATAACAACACAAAGAAGTCCATGAGTACAATTCCGTTTTTCACCACAATTCCGGCCAAGGAAATGATGCCCATCATGGTCATGAGGATCACGAAATCCATGTTGGCAATCACATAGCCGTAAAATACGCCACTAAAACTGAGCAATACCGTAAATAAAATCACGACGGTTTTGGAAACCGAATTAAACTGCAGCACAATAATAAGGGCAATACCTGCCAAGGCCAAGAATAAAGCATACATCAGGAAGCTTTGGTTTTTGCCTTGCTCTTCTTGCACACCCGAAAACGAATAGTTTACTGTTTTGGGTAACTCATACCCGTTCAAATCGGTTTGGATTTGTTTGCTAATCGCATCGCCGTTGAAGCCCGTGAGCACATTGGAGTAGATGGTCATGACGCGCTTTTGGTTTTTGCGCTTAATCTGGTTGTAGGTCGTGGTTTTTTCGGTAGCTGAAATGGCCGAAATAGGCACTTGCATCATCTGCCCGTTGTTTGGATTGCGAAACGTGAGCGACTGATTAAACAACACATCTTCGTTGTTGCGCTGATCGTCTTGCATGCGCATGGTAATGTTGTAGTCGTTATCACCTTCTTTGTAGGTAGAAATTTCTTGACCGTATAACGAACGACGCAAATTGAAACCCACTTGTCCGGTAGATATGCCCAAACTTCCCGCACCCACGCGGTCTACTTTGAGTTCCAGCTCGGGACTTTCTTTGTTGATGTCTACTTTGAGTTTCTCAATCCCAGGAATATTTTTGGCATTGATAAACGCAATCATTCTATCGGCTTCTTTCAGCATTTGCTCGTAGTCGGCACCCGTGAGCTGAATACTGATTGGGTAACCGGCTGGCGGTCCGTTGGCGTCTTTTTCTACCGTTACACTGGCGCCGGCAATGCCTTTTACTTTGCCGCGAATTTCTTCTAAGATATCGGCGGTATTGATGCCTTGTCTAAACTTGAATTCGGAGAAATTGACGGTCACTTTTCCTTTGTAGGGCGTCTCAGAGGCTGAGCCCGCATCGACATTTGGATTTCCGGCACCAACACCCACCTGCGACACGATTGATTCGGCCAAGAAGTTTTTGTTGGTTTTGGGATCAACATATTTTTGCAAGATGCCAATCACTTGTTTTTCTACAAACAAAGTGGCTTTGTTGGTTTTTTCGATGTCGGTTCCCTGCGGATATTCAATATAAGTAATCACCTGATTGGGAATATTCTCGGGGAAAAATAATACTTTTCTCGGGAAAATGCCAAGCAAGATAAAGGAGAAAAACAGCATACCGATTATCCCAATTAAGGCATACCACGCTTTGCGTCCGGTAAGGATTTTGGCCAAGAAGTTTTTGTATTTTTCTTCCATTTTCGGGAAAAACGAATGCTGAAAATCTTGTGTCCATTGGTAGATTTTGAGTTT
>CAMCVA010000025.1 GCA_945879625.1 Flavobacterium psychrophilum | reverse complement strand
ATGTTTTTTTCGTTCAATATTTTTCTGGCAGCAGGCGAAGGCGCTTGAGTAGCATAGGTAGTGGCAGCAGGAGCGGCAACTTCAACCGCTTTTGGAGCAGCTACCGGTTCGGCGGCTTTTTCAGCTGGAGCGGCGGCACCACTTGGTTTCGCAGCAGCTGTATCAATTAAACAAACCACTGCGCCTACGGCTACCGCATCGCCTTCTTCGGCTTTTAGGGTAATAATTCCGCTGGCTTCGGCAGGCAATTCCAAGGTGGCTTTGTCTGAATCTACTTCGGCGATAGCTTGGTCTTTCTCTACATAATCTCCGTCTTTTACTAACCAAGTTGCAATTTCAACTTCTTTAATTGATTCGCCGGGAGAGGGAACCTTCATTTCTAAAATCATAGTTGTATATTTTAGTTTGTATATAATTTATAATCTGCTGTTTTTAGAATATTGAGCTCATACCTGACAGCCACTGGCTGTCCTCCTCTTACTCTCAAATATCTCTAAAATCATAGTTGTATATTTTAGTTTGTATTATTATATTTTTATCTAAATAAATTTTTATCAAATACCATTCTAATGGCATCGGTATGTCTACGTCGGTCTCGTGTATGACTTCCTGCTGCTGGTGCGGCATAGGCTTTAAGCGAAGCCAATCGCCAAGGCACCAAATCAAAGTTCATGAGCATAAAGCTGTAGGCACCCATGTTTTTGGGTTCTTCTTGTGCCCAAGCAAAATCGTCGGCGTTGGGATAGGAAGCAATAACCGCTTTGAGCTGTTCTACCGGCAACGGGAACAATTGCTCGATACGCACCAAGGCTACATCGGTTCGGCCTAGTTTTTCGCGCTCAGCCAAAATATCAAAGTAAAATTTACCCGTACAAAAAGCAATGGTTTTTACTTGTTTTTTATCTACAACTGCATCGTCAATCACTTCTTGGAAACTACCGTTGTACAAATCCTCTTGCGTGGAAACACACTGCGGATGACGCAACAAACTTTTGGGTGTAAAAACCACTAAAGGTTTGCGGTAATTGGTTTTCATTTGGCGACGCAACAAGTGAAACAAGTTGGCCGGTGTGGTGCAATCGGCGACAAACATATTGTGTCGGGCGCACAGTTGCAAATACCGTTCCATTCGCGCTGAAGAGTGCTCAGCACCTTGACCTTCGTAGCCGTGTGGCAACAACAATACAATTCCGTTTTGGTTGTTCCATTTGTCTTCCCCACACGAAATATATTGGTCAATCATGATCTGGGCGCCGTTGGAGAAATCACCAAATTGAGCTTCCCAAATGGTCAAGGTATTGGGCGAAGCCAAGGCATAACCATAGTCAAAGCCCAATACGCCATATTCAGACAAGAACGAATTATAAATATTGAATCGGCCTTTACCTTCTTTGAGTTGTTGCAACAAAATCACTTCTTCTTCGCTGTCCTCAACTTTTACCACCGCGTGTCGGTGCGAAAACGTTCCGCGCTCCACGTCTTGTCCCGAAATACGCACGTCATAGCCTTCGGACAATAACGAACCGTATGCCAACGTCTCAGCGGTACCCCAATCAATGGCGTTGGCCTCATACATGGTTTTGCGGTCGGCAACAATTTTAGAAATTTTGGAAATAAATTTTTTATCGGCAGGCAAACTGGACACTTGCTCCAAAATGCTATTCAATTGGTTTTGATCAAAACGGGTATCTACTTTTTGCAACATCACCTCGTCACTCACTTGCACATAACCTTGCCATTCGTCTTGCATAAACGGCTTAATGATGGTAAGATCTAGCTGGCGTGACGCTTGCAAGTTTTCGTCCAAGCGGTTTTTGTATTCGGTTTCAATGGTTGACAAATAGGATTGATCAACAATGCCTTCAGCAATTAATTTATCGGCATACAAATCACGTGGATTTTGGTGCTTGGCAATGAGTTTGTATAAAACCGGTTGGGTAAAACGGGGCTCGTCGCCTTCGTTGTGTCCGTATTTGCGGTAGCCCAATAGATCGATGAATACATCGCGGCCAAAAGTCATACGAAAATCTAAGGCAAATAACATGGCGTGCACCACGGCTTCCGCATCATCGGCATTGACATGCAATACGGGCGATAGTGTTACTTTGGCTACATCGGTACAGTATGTTGACGAACGCGCATCTTGATAATTGGTGGTAAATCCAACTTGGTTGTTGATTACAATGTGAATGGTCCCGCCGGTTTTGTAGCCGTCGAGTTGTGCCATTTGCACAATTTCGTACACAATTCCTTGTCCGGCCACTGCGGCATCTCCGTGCACCGCGATGGGCAATACTTTAGAGAAATCATCGGGGCAATGGTGGTCTTGTTTGGCTCGAGCAATTCCTTCAATTACAGCACCGACCGTCTCTAAGTGCGATGGATTGGGCGCCAAATTAATGTTGATTTTTTTGCCCGATTTGGTTTGGCGTTGCGCGGTTAATCCCAAATGGTATTTTACGTCGCCGTCAAAATATTCTTTGTCATAGTCTTTCCCGTCAAATTCAGAGAAAATGTCTTGGGTTGATTTACCAAAAATATTGGCCAATACATTCAAACGGCCACGGTGGGCCATTCCCATCACAAAATGCTCCACGCCTTTATTGGCTGCGGCTTCAATTACCGCGTCCAAGGCTGGAATAATGGATTCGCCACCTTCTAAGGAAAAGCGTTTTTGCCCTACGTATTTGGTGTGCAAAAAGTTTTCAAACGAAACCGCCTCATTGAGTTTTCCCAAGATGTGTTTTTTGGCTTCGGTGTCAAAGTGCGGCAAATTGTCGTTGATGTTTAATCGGTCTTGCATCCATTGAATAACTTCTGGATTCCGGATGTACATGTACTCCACCCCAATCGATTCGCAGTAAATGCGGTTCAGGTGATCTAAGATTTCTTGGAGTGAACAGGAATTTAATTTTAATACTTTGGCGGCATCAAATATGGTAGTTAAATCGGCCGATGTCAAACCAAAATTTTCGAGTGCCAAGGTAGGCGTATAGATTCTACGGTCGCGAACGGGATTAGTTTTAGTAAACAAATGCCCTCTAGTTCGGTAGCCGTCAATGAGTTTGAGTACGTTAAATTCTTTTTGAATTTTCTCAGAACTAGCAGAGCTGCCGGCATAACTGGCCAACTGCTCGCCCAATTGCTCCTCGTTGTAGGTGGCCATCCCGAAGTCAAATCCTTGAAAAAAGCTTCGCCAACTGGGCTCTACAGCATCGGGGTTCTGGGTATATTGTTCGTATAAATCGGCAAAAAATTGCGTGTGTGCAGCATTTAAAAAGGAAAACCTATCCATATCGTATTGCGTATCCTGGTTTGTAAAATAGTCTTGCAAAAGTACACTAATTGAAAATACCCGCGCTAATTTTTTATGTACTTTTATAGCCTAAATCCCTGATTTTTTTAGCATGAAAACTACATCCCGCTCATTTTTTTGTACGCTTGCTTTGGTGTTAATTGGTTTGGTTTTTACGCAATCCCTACATGCCCAAGGTGGTCGTTCTGGTTTTTGGGGCGACGTGCAATATGGTGGTGGTTTTGGCTTGGGAATTTCTCGCGATTACACCAACGTATTGGTAGCGCCAAGTGCCATTTATCCGTTGAATGATTATTTTGCTGCAGGCTTGGGTATGATGGGTAGTTTTGTGAAATCAAAAAATAATTTTGCTGAATCGTTTAGCAGTAAAATTCTAGGCGGAAGCCTTATTGGGTTGGTGAATCCATTTGAAAACGTGCAGCTTTCAGCCGAATTAGAACAAATGCATGTGCAACAACAAATTACGAACAACAGCTTCCAACTGAAAGATGATTTTTGGAATACAGCCCTGTTTTTAGGCGTTGGTTATCGATCGGAAAACCTCACTATTGGTATGCGATACAATGTTCTTTTTGACGAAAAAGACCGCATCTATGCCGATCCGTATATGCCGTTTGTGCGGTTGTATTTTTAATGGTGTAAAAATACTTGTCAATCGTGCAATCGCGTTTATCCCCAAAATACTTTCAAAATCTTGATAAAAAAAGCATTATAAACATTAGTTAAATAAATCAAGTAATTGATCGCACGATTAAAGACAAGTTAATCTATAGTGTAGAATTTAATTTGAATACTTACAGAGCAAAAATAGCTGTAAAAAAACCCAAACGACGGGGAAAACCACCTATCCTTAGTTCAAATTATTGCTTTTTGAACCAATTAATAAAATCAAAAAAAATTGGGTTATTAATTTTTTGACTTTATTTACTGTGTAATTAAATGACTATTAATTAGTTATAAAAACGTAAGGCTTGACTGTGTTCCCAAATTACTAATTTTGTATGGTATTTTAAACTTGTGCTAATTTTTGTTTAATTAATACGTTCTAAA
>CAMCVA010000024.1 GCA_945879625.1 Flavobacterium psychrophilum | reverse complement strand
AAACGATGCAGAGAGGATGGGATTCGAACCCACGATGCAGTTGCCCACATACAAACTTTCCAGGCTTGCTCCTTCAACCACTCGGACACCTCTCTAGGAAATTGTGGGTGCAAATAACCGCATTTTTTCTGAGTATGTAAAACGAAAGCAGGTATTTTTTAGGTCAATTCGCCGCGCAAAGAAGTTTCAAAAATGGTTTTGAAAACAGCCGAATCTACTTGCTGACCCAAGAGGTACATGAGTTTGGTAATAGCAGCTTCAGTAGTGATGTCATTGCCCGAAATGACACCAATAGCTTTTAGCTGCGTGCTGGTCTCGTAATCGCCCATGCGCACGCTGCCACCGGCACATTGCGTCACGTTGACAACCTGAAGCCCCTTGGCTATGGCTTGTTGTAGAGCGACTATAAACCAATCGGCCGATGGGGCATTGCCCGAGCCATAGGTTTCTAAAACCACGCCTTTTAAATTGGGAATGGCTAATATGGCATTGAATACCGTTTCGTTGAGCCCGGGAAACAATTTTACTATCACCACATTGGAGTCGAGTTCGGTATGAATACTCAACTTTTTGGTAGATGCATGCAACAGCATCTCTTCGCTCACCTTTAAATGCACACCCGACTCGGCAATTGCCGGATAATTGGGTGACATGAACGCATTAAAATGCTCGGCATTGATTTTGGTAGTGCGGTTGCCACGGTATAATTTGTATTCAAAATACAAGCACACTTCTTGAATGACCGGCTTGTTTTTGCGTTGCAAAGCAGCAATTTGAATAGCCGTAATCAGGTTTTCTTTGGCGTCGGTACGCAAATCGCCTATGGGCAATTGAGAACCGGTAAACACCACCGGTTTGGATAAATTCTCCAACATAAAACTCAAAGCCGAGGCCGAATATGACATGGTATCTGATCCGTGCAGAATTACAAAGCCGTCAAATTGCTCGTAATGGTCTTGAATGAGCTGGGCAAGTTGTACCCATTTATCAATCGCCATATTCGACGAATCGATGGGCGAAGCAAATGACATGGTTTCAATCTGACAAGCCAATTGGGTGAGTTCGGGAATTTTATCGAGGAGTTGATCAAAATCAAAGGCCTTTAGGGCGCCCGTAGCAAAATCCTTCATCATGCCAATGGTGCCACCGGTGTAAATCAACAAGATAGTTGGCTTAGTTCCCATGCTCATATTTGCGTTTATTCACTACCGGATTGGCATACATGGCCAATATTCCTTGTACTTCAAACTCACTTTGTGCATCGATTCGTTTTTCTAAACGACGCTCAAAAACGGCTCTTTCAATATCTGTGTACTCCGAAGCATAGGTTGTGGTTCCGTGCAACAAATCGTAGGCAATGTAATTGGTGGGCCACAATTTGTATGAGGTATGGATCGAATCGTCTATGGCTTGAGACATGGCTTGAATTTGCTTGTTGGAATTGTCAAATTCAGCTTGTATGGCATCCAATTCGGCATCTAATACGTCGCCCACATGAATGTGTATGCGTTTTTTTTGACCCATGATGCCACTTAGAAGCGTCATGAAATCTTCGTTTTTTTCTTTGATGTAAATTTCGTTGTTGGCTTCGGCTTTAAGTTGTGGCATTTTGAGTGCATCTGTCGGATCGTATTCGTAGGAAATAGAAACCGGAACTACCTTTATTTTCTTGAAGTAATCCGTCAGATTCGGTTCGTCTGAAGCCATGGCCAACATCTTCAAAACTCCCGGATGTGTAGTGTCGTTGCCGTCTTTGGTTCGGCCTTCGCGTTGAGCAATCCATACCGAACGGTTTTCGCGCAGCAACAATTGCCCAATGTATTCGGACATCAATTTGGAACTTTGCAACAACTCCCGGGGAGACAATCCGCGGAGCACCAAGAAATTGCGGTTAATTTTGGCCAAGGTCAATAAAAATGCCTTTTTAACCAAATTGTCGCCAATGGCCGAGGCGGTCATCACCAAGCCGTGCTCAAACAAAGCGGCATTGAGCAAGGACGTGTCTAAAATAATATCGCGGTGATTGGAAATAAATAAATAGGAGGTATTTTTTTGGAGTTTCTCAAAACCCGAAGTACTCAAGCCGTCGGAGCTTTTTTCGAGCACTTTTTGAATCGATTGGTAGATGAAATTGCATTGAAAATCGCGGATGGAATGCGTTTTGAGTAACTGCTCCTTCCAAACCTCATCATCAAGGGTTGGAAAAGTGAAATTCATCAAGGCTTTCATCATCGGGTGGTTTACCGACGAACGAATTCCCTCATTAATTTCGGCATCATAAAACGGTCGAATCGAGTCAAATTTTTGCATTGTCATTCCCTTTTGTCGGCTACAAATGAACAAAAATTTTATGAATTTGCGGGTGTTTTTAGTGCCTAAATGCCAAAGACTGCTTTTGCATTTTGTGTGGTAATTTGGGCAATTTCATGAACGGGAAGTCCATAAATTTCAGCCAATTTTTCAGCCACCAATGGGATGTAGGCGCTTTCGTTTCGTTTGCCACGATGCGGAACGGGGGACAAATAGGGTGCGTCGGTTTCGAGTACCAACTGTTCGAGTGGAATTTCGTGCAAAAACTGATCAATCTTGCCGTTTTTGAAGGTAACCACTCCCCCAATTCCCAATTTCATGTTGTAGGAAATGGCTTGTAGCGCCTGTTCTTTTGTACCGGTAAAGCAATGAAAAATGCCAAACAAATCGGGGCCTTTATGCGACTCCAATACGGCAAAGATTTCGTCAAAGGCGTCGCGGCAATGAATAACAATGGGGAGTTTGTGTTTTTTGGCCCATTGAATTTGGGTAGTAAAGGCTATTTTTTGCTCCTCCAAATGGGTTTTATCCCAGTACAAATCAATGCCAATTTCGCCAATGGCGTAAAATTTTCGGGTAGCCAATTGCTTTTCTACGTGGGCCAATTCGTCTTTGTAATTGTCTTTCACGTAGGTGGGATGCAGTCCCATCATGAGAAAAACCTGATCCGGATAGCTGGCTTCTAATGCATACATGGCATCCGTACACGCTGAATCTATCGCCGGCACAAAAAACCGATTCACGCCAGCTGCTAAAGCGCGTTGCATCATCTCGGCTTGGTCGTCCTGAAATTCTTCGCTGTATAAATGGGTGTGGGTGTCGGTAAATGCCATGTTTTGGATGGGATGAGCTAAATTATTCGTGGGTGTCTTTTGCAGTTCCCTGCAAATTTTGTCGGTGTTTGCGCAAAGTAGTATAGGCAATACTAGCACTAATTAACATGATACAACTCGCCAAGATAAAAGGCGCTCCGGGCAATAAAAAAGGTGCTTCTTTGTGCGTAAAAAAATAAAAAGTAGACGACATTAGCGGTGGACCAACAATAGCCGATGCACTCATTAAACTCGAGAGCGTGCCTTGTATTTCACCTTGTTCATTGGCAGGAACCTGTCCGGAAATAATGGCTTGCATGGCCGGACCGGCAATTCCTCCCAAGCAATAGGGAATCAAAAAGGTAAACATCATCCAACTTTGTGTAGCCAAGGCAAACAAGCCCATGCCGACACTATAAAGGAACATGCCGATATACACACTTTTTTCGTTGCCCAATCGGGGGCTCGTAAACCGAATTAATCCACCTTGTACCAAACCAACGAGTAGGCCAATTATGCCCAAGGAATAGCCCACCATTTTTTCGTCCCAATGGAAGCGGTACATCGTAAAATAACTCCAATTGCTGTGCACGGCATGCGAGGCCACATACAACATAAAAATCGAAAGCATCAAGCCAATGAGTTGGGGATATTTTTTGAGGTGCATAAATGATCCTATTGGATTGGCGCGTTTCCAATCAAATGCCCGGCGTTTATCGGGAGATAAGGATTCGGGCAAAATAAAGTACCCGTAAATAAAATTGATGAGGCACAAAACCGCAGCGGCATAAAAGGGCACGCGCGAGCCAAATTGACCGAGCAATCCACCAATTACCGGCCCGATGATGAATCCAATTCCAAATGCCGCGCCGATCATTCCAAAATTCTTCGCTCGGTTTTCGGGTGTACTCACATCGGCAATATAGGCAGAGGCTGTGGTGATGCTCGCGCCGGTGAGGCCCGCGATGATTCTACCCACAAACAACCACGTTATAGTGGGCGCAAACGCCAAAAGCAAATAATCTAAGGAAAACGTAAACAAAGAAATGAGCAAAATGGGCCGTCTGCCAAAGCGATCGCTCAAATTGCCCACCAAAGGCGCACAGATAAACTGCGTAATGGCATAGGCAAACGTGAGCCATCCGCCTATCTTGGCTGCCTCGCTAATGTCTCCGTTTATGAGTTCTTTGATGAGTTTGGGAATCACCGGAATGATGATGCCCCAACCCGTGATGTCAATGATGAGCGTGATGAATATGAATCC
>CAMCVA010000023.1 GCA_945879625.1 Flavobacterium psychrophilum | reverse complement strand
TTTGTTGAGGTGGGTAGTACAATCGGAAAAGGCGATGTATTGTGTGTAATTGAAGCCATGAAATTATTTAACGAAATCGAATCCGAAGTAACGGGTAAAATCGTTAAAATTTTAGTGGACGATATGTCACCAGTAGAATTTGATCAACCCTTATTCTTAGTTGATCCGTCCTAAATTGTTTTGAAATTCCAATAATCAAAATACAAATTTCACTAGTGGATTTTGGTTCCGAAATAGCGGAATGGGATTTGTAATTTTAAAATTTATAAGCAATGTTTAAAAAAATATTAATTGCCAACAGAGGAGAGATTGCCTTGCGCATCATCCGAACTTGTCGTGAAATGGGCATTAAAACCGTTGCGGTCTACTCGACAGTTGATGCCGACAGTTTGCACGTAAAATTTGCTGACGAGGCAGTTTGTATTGGCCCAGCGCCCAGCAACTTGTCTTATTTAAAGATGTCCAACATTATTGCGGCAGCCGAAATTACCAACGCAGACGCCATTCACCCGGGCTACGGCTTTTTGTCTGAAAATGCTAAATTTTCTAAAATTTGCCAGGAACACGGGATTAAATTTATTGGCGCTTCTCCAGAGATGATTGATCGAATGGGCGATAAAGCTTCGGCTAAAGCCACCATGAAAGAAGCAGGCGTACCTTGTGTTCCCGGTTCAGAAGGGATTTTAGAATCCTATGAAGAAGCAGCCAAATTGTCGAAAGAAATGGGCTATCCTGTGATGCTCAAAGCAACCGCTGGTGGTGGAGGAAAAGGAATGCGCGCGGTTTGGAAAGAAGAAGATTTATTGAAAGCGTGGGAAAGTGCCCGCCAAGAAGCCGGAGCTGCTTTTGGAAACGACGGCATGTACTTGGAAAAATTAATCGAAGAACCGCGTCACATTGAAATTCAAGTGGTAGGGGATGCCTATGGCAAAGCCTGTCATTTATCTGAACGCGATTGCTCGGTGCAACGTCGTCACCAAAAACTAACCGAAGAAACGCCATCGCCATTTATGACCGATGAGTTGCGAAATAAAATGGGAGAAGCTGCAGTAAAAGCGGCTGAGTTCATTAAATACGAAGGAGCTGGAACCGTAGAATTTTTGGTTGATAAACACCGCAATTTCTATTTCATGGAAATGAATACCCGTATTCAGGTAGAGCACCCAATTACCGAACAAGTTATCGATTACGATTTAATTCGCGAGCAAATTTTAGTGGCTGCTGGTGTGCCCATTTCTGGGAAAAATTACTTCCCCAATTTGCATGCCATCGAATGCCGCATCAATGCCGAAGACCCATACAATGATTTTCGTCCTTCACCGGGCAAAATCACCACCTTGCATGCGCCCGGAGGTCATGGGGTTCGTTTAGATACGCACGTATATGCCGGATACACTATTCCGTCCAATTACGATTCGATGATTGCCAAACTCATTACCACCGCGCAAACCCGTGAAGAAGCGATAAACAAAATGAAGCGCGCCTTAGATGAATTTGTGATAGAAGGAATCAAAACCACCATACCGTTTCACCGCCAATTGATGGATGAGCCGGATTATGTAGCTGGAAATTACACCACAAAATTTATGGAGAGTTTCAAGATGAACGATCCTGACTAATAAAAAACGCCTCCAGCTGGAGGCGTTTTTCTTTTATATACTACAAGGTCTCTTTTAACCATTTGTAAAATTCACGTTGCCAAACTTGTGCATTTTGCGGTTTGAGCACCCAGTGATTTTCTTCTGGGAAATACAAAAATCTACTTTTGATGCCGCGCAACTGTGCCGCCTGAAAAGCTTCTTGTGCTTGTCCAATGGGCACTCTAAAGTCGGTACCACCTTGAATAATTAGGATAGGCGTGTTCCATTGGTCTACATAATTTATAGGATTAAACGTGCTGTAGGTTTTTTGTGCTATGGCATTGTTTTTCTCCCAATAGGCGCCACCAAAATCCCAGTTGTTGAAGAACACTTCTTCGGTTGTGCCAAACATGCTTTGGGTATTAAACACGCCATCGTGCGCAATAAACGACTTGAATCTGTTTTGGTGAATACCGGCCAAATAAAATGCCGAATAGCCTCCGTAACTGGCTCCCACGCAGCCCAAACGGGCTTTGTCTACATACGGTTCTTTGGCTACATTATCAATCGCTGACAAGTAATCTTGCATTACCTGTCCGCCCCAATCGCCACTAATCTGTTCGTTCCAAGCCACGCCGTGTCCGGGCATTCCGCGTCGGTTTGGTGCCACCACGATGTAACCATTAGCTGCCATCAATTGAAAATTCCATCTAAACGAATAAAATTGCGTCAAGGCCGATTGTGGTCCGCCTTGGCAATACAAAAGCGTAGGGTATTTTTTGCTCGCATCAAAGTTGGGCGGAAGGATTACCCAGACCAACATTTTTTTGCCGTCGGTGGTGGTCACATACCGTTTTTCGGTTTTACTCATCGCCAATCCCTCATAGATTTTATCGTTTTCGTGGGTGAGTTGGTTCCACGTTTGCTTTTTTAGCTCGTAGCTATAAATCTCGGTAGCATGGTTCATGTCGGTGCGGGTGAGCAGGATGTTGTTTCCAGAAAACCCAACAATGTCATGTACATCAAAAACACCAGCTGTAAGTTGTTTTACGGCAGGTGCCATTTTGGTTAATCCTGGATAATTCACTTCAAACAATTGAATGGTTCCGTCAACGGGTGCGGTGAAATAGACCTTTTTACCATCGGGAGCCCACATAAAATTGTTTACAGTGCCATCCCAATTGGCGGTGAGATTAAGCTGCATTTTGTCGTTTACGCGAACCACCAAATCATTCTTATCGGCTTCATAGCCGTCGCGTTTCATTTGCAACCAGCTTAAATTGCCTTGGGGTGAAAAACTCGGATTGGTGTCGTAGCCCAAATTGTTTTCAGTGAGATTTACGGTTGCTCCTGTGGCTAAATCGTATTGATACAAATCAGTGTTGGTTGATACGGCATAGGCCGTGCCTTCCTTTTTCTTGCACACATAAATGATGCTTTTTCCATCGGGCGACCAGCAAAAATCTTCGTCGCCACCAAATGGTTTTTGGGGACTGTCATAGCGTTCGTCTTTCAGGATATCAATCCCAGTTTGGTCTCCAGCCGCAGTGCTTTTGTAAAACACGTGGTTGTATTTGCCTTCGTTCCAGGTATCCCAATGGCGGTAATCCAAACCGTTATACACTTGTGCATTTGATTTGTCGAGTTCGGGATAAAAGTCTTTACCGTGCACCGCTTGCAGTTTCACCTCTTCGCTAAAGACGATGAATTTTCCGTCTGGCGAGACATTTCGATCAGACACAATGTTTTTGGTGTCTTTGATTTCAGTTGCTTTTCCGCCGCCAATCGGCATGATAAAGGTTTTGGAAGTCGATTTGTTATCGGCCACAGACGGATAGGAAACTTTATAAATCAAATTGGTTCCGTCTATTGAGATTCCTACCGGACTTACGCGGCCTAATTTCCATAATAATTCGGGGGACATGAGTTGTTGTGCGTGCAGTGCAGCCATACTAAATACCATTGCGATTAGTAATCCAAATTTTTTCATAGTGTAATTTTTGAAGCGATAAATGTACCCTTTTTTGCAAAAAAAAGCCACCGAATATCGATGGCTTTTTCTATGGTTTTGAACCGAAATTATTTTTTTATTATGCGTTTAACGACTGTTTCGTTATTTATTACAAACTCAATCAAGTAGGTTCCAGCCGTAATGTTACCTACATAAATTTCATTGTTTTCTACTTTTCCAGCAGCTATTTCTTGCCCCACTACATTATAAATGTGGTAGTTGGCCGCTGCTGCTGATTCAGAAACCGTTAAGAAGTTGCCTTCAACCGGATTTGGATATACAAGCACCTCAGCCGTTGTATTCTCTTCCTGACGAGCAGTTGCAGTAATATTTACCGTATAGTCTTCTACTTGTCCTCTGGCAAATATCTCGCAAGATGTAGGGGAAGCGTTGTATTTCATTGAGATACGCATTCTTTTTAGCCCTAATGTTGTGGTTGTAGGAACTGTAAATGATCCCGAAACCGAAGTCGCTGAAATAGCGGTTCTATTGTACACTTGTTCTCCGGTGTCTAAGAAATCCCCATCGTTGTTGAAATCAATCCAAATGCGATATGCCTCTGCACGTGTTGTAGATGAACGGAACGGAGTTATGGTTAACGCATTAGATACGCCACGCACTAAATTTGTAGAAATGGCTGTAAAGTTTTCGTAGCCTGTAGTTGCAGTTGAGCTATTGTTTATTGTTCCCAATACTACTCGACTAATGCGGTCATTGCTTGCATTATTCCCTTGCGAGGTACAATAGGTTACAGTTGGCGTAAGCGTAGTTACCGAAACGGTATTGCTTGTTGAAGCATT
>CAMCVA010000022.1 GCA_945879625.1 Flavobacterium psychrophilum | reverse complement strand
GGGATTGGTCCCGACGCTTCGGGATTCTAATATTGGAATTTCTAGAATTCGTGCATTCGGGGCTAAGAGCTAAAAGCTATCAGCTAACAGCTATCAGCAAACGGCTGTTCTTAGTATACTTTGCAAAACTCCCCTCTTGAGAGGGGCTGGGGGTGTGTATTTGGGTGGTAGGTTTTGTGTCGTAGGTTTTAGGTCGTAGGTTAGATTCTTAGAACAGTCTCTTATCTCTCATTTTTTAGTCTATTTGTTCTTTTGGTTAGGGTTTAGGGTTTAGGTGGTAGGCTTTGGGTGGTAGGCTTTGGGTGGTAGGCTTTGGGTGGTAGGTTTTGGGAGGTAGGTTGTAGGTTGTTTTCTTAGAACAGTCTCTTATCTCTCATCTTTTAGTCTAAACTCTTTTTTGCCACGAATTCACGAATGGTTTTGCACATATTGATTTCATTCGAATGATCATCTTTGATGATCGAATTCGGGAAGCTTAATTAAAAATAAAATTTGTGCATTCGTGGCTAAGAGCTAAAAGCTATGAGCCAACAGCCGTTCTTAGTATACTCCCACAATTTTTAATTATTCATTTTTAATTATTAATTAAACAATGACGCCTCTATTCCGCAGCTCCTCCACTTTATTTTCCAACTTTTCTATGAAAACTTGGTGCTCCTCCGAATCTGGATTAAACGGGCGGTGTTGTCTGCTTTTTTGTACGGCTTCCACCTCGGCGATGAGCGCTTGGGTTTCGGGCGTGGTGGTCACGCTGAGCCATTTTTCCCAAATGTAGCGGATGGCCAAGGGGCTGGGATGCAAAAGATCATCGGCATAAAAGCGGTAATCGCGCAATTCGTCGAGCAGGAGTTCATAGGCCGGAAAGTAATAGGCCTTTTGTGTTTCGAGCACCTGATGCAAGGCAACCACTAAATGGGCTTTGCTGCGTTGGTTTTCGACCAAGCCGTCTTTGCTGTGGCGCACCGGTGAGATGGTAAATACCAGTTGCACGTTTGGGTTTACGCCTTGAATAATAGAAATAAGTTGTTGCAAAGCGGCTTCTATCTCGGCTACCGAAAGCAATTCTTTGGCAAAGGCCGTTTGCGGAATTTTATGGCAATTGGCCACTACCCGATCGCTTGCCAAATGCCGGTACACCCATGCCGTTCCAAGGGTGAATCCGATGTGCGTGGCTTGTTGCAATTGGGTTTTAAGTTGGTTTAATTTGGCATTAAGCTGCTCCAGCATCGCCTCAGGATTGGGATTACTGCAATCAGAATGCAGTTCAAAGCAATGCCATAACTGGTTATGAAAAACCAAATCAGCATGGGTATACACTTTGTCTTGTAAAGCCCGATAAACCAATTGCTGTAACGCCAAGGGCTGAAACAAAATACCAAACGGATTGGTACTTTGCGTGAACCCCAACTCTGCAAATTGGCGGCCCATATTGTCGGCAAAACAGGAACCCAACCACAGCAAACGCGACTGGTAATCGATTTTTTGATCTAAGGGTAGTAACGCGACAGGAGTACTGAGTTTCATTTGATCTATTTGCATCAAAAATAGGGAAAATAGAGTTGTGCCACGAATGCACAAATATTTTATCCCGAAACTTCGGGACCAATATTGAATCCCGAAGCTTCGGGACCAATCCGTGTTCAAAAAAATGTGAGCCACGAATTCACGAATATCTTTTGGTGTTTATCCAGAAATCGTTGAAAGAATTCGCACATCGAAGATGATAATTCGAATTAAATAAAAAATAATTCGTGCATTCGTGGCTAAATAAACTTGCAACACAGATCTAAATAATTTTATAAATCAGCGAAATCAGAGGCATTTCCATCCCGACGCTTCGGAACTAATCTTCAATCCCGAGGCTTCGGGACAAAAATTTTTTTAAACTAATTTGTTTCTTATAAAGGAAACTTTATATATTTGCCATCATTTATACGCCACACCATGCATTATTTATTTACCATTCAATTTCTTGAACCAGCCTTGCAGTTTATAGAAAGTTTAGAGCCAAAATCACAAGAGAAAGTACTGTATGTACTTTGGAAAGCACGAATTACGAAAGATGCCGAGTTATTCAAAAAAATTAGTGCCGACATCTGGGAGTTTCGAGTGCTGCATCAAAAAAAGCAGTATCGTTTGTTGTCCTTTTGGTACAAATCTGAAACCGAAGTGCGTTGTGTAATTTGCACCCATGGTTTTATCAAAAAAACGGCCAAAACACCCGCGCTCGAATTGCAAAAAGCGCAACAACTCAGACTAGATTACATCAATTCAAAACACATAAAATGAAAACACATTCACTCGAAGAAGTAACCGATGCGCTCATCGGTCAAGCAGGCACAAAAAGACGATTGGCCTTTGATGCCGAGTTGCGTTTGGATGCAATTGGGCAATGTATCAAAGAAATTCGCATACAAAAAAAACTCACCCAAGATCAATTGGGCAGTTTGGTTGGAGTAAAAAAAGCGCAGATTTGTAAAATAGAAAACAACTTTACCGACGCCCGTTTTGGCACGATACTCAAAGTGTTTCTTGCCTTAAATACGACGGTAAATTTTAGCATCACGGAAGCAATTTCTAACTAGTTCAGTTTTGAATTAACATTATCTGTGTTCAAAAAAATGTGAGCCACGAATGCACGAATATTTATCCCGAAGCTTCGGGACCAATATTGAATCCCGACGCTTCGGGACCAAATTCCAATTCTGAAGATTGGTAGCAAACTAAGTATCCAACACAGATCTAAATAATTGCAGAAATCAGCACAATCTGAAGCATTTTCAAATCAACATTCGTGCATTCGTGGCCAAATCTTTCAATCCTTCAATCTTTAAATCATTCAATTACAAAACAAACTCCCCCGCTTTCTCCAAAGCCGCTGCAATTCCACTCGCGTCTTTCCCGCCTGCGGTGGCAAAAAACGGTTGTCCGCCTCCGCCGCCTTGGATGAATTTCCCTAATTCACGCACCACTTGGCCCGCATTGAGGCTTTTCTCGGCCACCAATTCTTTCGAAATGTAGCAGCTGAGCATGGGTTTATCGTCTTGCACGGTGGCCAAAACCAAAAACAAATTGGTCTTGTTGGCTCCCAATTCATAGGCCAAATCTTTAGCTCCTTCGGCCGATAAATCTACGGTAGTGGCCAAAAATTGTACGCCATTGCGCTCTTGCAATTTACTGGCCAAATCGCCAACTAGACCTTTGGCTTTTTCTTTCAAGAGCTGTTCCAGCTGCTTTTGCATTTTGGTGTTTTCGTCTTGCAATTGTTGCACGGCTTTCACCGGATCTTGCGCGTTTTTAAGCACGACATTGATCTCTTTGAGCGTATCGGTTTTAGCTATAAAATAATCTTTTACTGCCAAAGATGTAATGGCTTCTATACGTCGAATTCCTGCCGCAACAGCGCCTTCGCTCAATATTTTAAAGTGCCAAATATCTGACGTATTCCTCACGTGAATTCCACCACACAATTCCATGCTTTCGCCAAATTTGATGGCACGTACGGTTTCGCCGTATTTTTCGCCAAACAAGGCCATCGCGCCTTCAGACACTGCTTGCTGAAACGGAATATTTCTGCGCTCTACTAAAGGCAATTGTTCGTGGATACGGGCGTTTACAAAATCTTCTACCGCCTGTAACTCATCCGAAGTTAATTTGGCATAATGCGAAAAGTCAAAACGCAAATAATCGGGATTCACCAACGATCCTTTTTGTTCTACGTGGGTTCCCAAAATACTGCGCAAGGCTTGATGCATCAAATGCGTGGCCGAGTGATTGGACGCCGAACGTCTGCGTTGGCTCACATCCACATAAGCGCGAAATTTTTCGTGCAAATTATGGGGTAATTCTCTCGTATAATGTACAATCAAATTATTTTCTTTTTTGGTATCAATTACGTATACCGCATCCCCATTGGCCAACTCAAATGAACCTTTGTCGCCTACCTGGCCTCCACCTTCTGGATAATAAGGCGTAGTATTTAATACGGTTTGAAAAACGGTTCCTTCTTTGGCACTTTCTACTTTGCGGTAGCGCAATATGTGCACGTCGGCTTCGGTGTGGTCATACCCAATAAAGGGCTCGGCACTATCTTCTGAAACAATTATCCAATCGCCTGCTTTTACTTGAGATGCCGCTCTAGAACGGGCTTTTTGTTTTTGTAATTCTACTTCAAATCCGGCTTCGTCGAGTTGCAATCCGCGTTCGCGTACAATCAAACTCGTCAAATCGATCGGGAACCCATAGGTGTCAAATAATTCGAATGCTTTTGCTCCATCTAACGTTTGATTTTCGGCATTGGCGATGAGTGTATCCAACAACACCAAACCTTGATCTAGGGTGCGCAAGAATGATTTTTCTTCTTCCCAAATTACATTGGTACACAATACTTTTTGCGCACTGATTTCTGGAAACGAAAAGCCCATTTGCGCGCTCAGCGTTTCAACCAATTTATAAATAAAGGGCTCTTTGGTATTCAAAAAGGTGAATCCGTAACGGATAGCGCGTCGCAAAATACGGCGAATCACATAGCCCGCTCCCGTATTAGAAGGCAATTGGCCATCAGCAATCGCAAAAGCTACCGCACGTACGTGATCGGCAATCACGCGAATGGCAATATTGGTTTTTTCGGCCTCGGCATTCGGGGCTTTAATGGTATAAGTACTTCCGGTAATGGTTTCGATTTCGCGAATAAGCGGACTAAATACATCGGTATCGTAATTCGATTGCACGCCTTGCAATACCATGCACAAACGCTCAAATCCCATTCCTGTATCTACGTGTTGGGCTGGTAATTTTTCGAGAGAACCATCAGCTTTGCGGTTAAATTCCATGAACACATTGTTCCAAATTTCGACCACATGCGGATGGTCGCTGTTCACCAAATCTTTCCCGGGAATCAAGGCTTTTTCTTCGGCCGAACGAATATCGACATGTATTTCGGAGCAAGGTCCACAGGGTCCTTGGTCGCCCATTTCCCAAAAATTATCTTTTTTGTTTCCTAATAAAATGCGGTCTTCGGCTATGAGTGTTTTCCAAATGTCAAAGGCCTCTTGGTCAAAGGGTACGTTTTCTTCTTTACTGCCCTCAAACACAGTAACATATAATATCGATTGGTCTATTTTGTATACTTCGGTAAGCAATTCCCAAGCCCAATGAATGGCTTCTTTTTTGAAATAATCGCCAAAACTCCAGTTCCCCAACATCTCAAACATGGTGTGGTGATAGGTATCAATCCCCACTTCTTCCAAATCGTTGTGTTTGCCAGAAACACGCAAGCATTTTTGGGTATCGGTAATGCGGTTGCTTTTGGGTGTGGCATTTCCTAGAAAATATTCTTTAAACTGCGCCATGCCCGAGTTATTAAACATCAGGGTAGGATCGTCTTTGAGCACGATGGGCGCCGAAGGCACAATCAAATGGCCTTTGGATTGAAAAAATTCTAAAAATAGCTTTCTGATTTCTTGTGATTTCATGAGAGAAAAAATAGCGTGTGTATCTGGTTTGGCAATGGGAATCAACTTATAAAAATTGCACTTCGTTTGGGGTGCAGCTCCATTTTAATAAATGAAAAATGTGTGGTGACAAGCAAACATTTAGTAAGTTTGTTCGGCCGACAGATTTCGGTGCAAAAATAGGATTTTTTAAAATATGGCGAAGGTAAAATATTACTACGATTCTGAAAATCTAGCCTACCGAAAAATCAAGACCAAAATAGTCACCAAATTT
>CAMCVA010000021.1 GCA_945879625.1 Flavobacterium psychrophilum | reverse complement strand
CGTCCGGCTTCTTGGTAATAGTTTTCTATGCTGTCGGGCAGTTGCACATGCACCACTGTTTTTACATCGGCTCGGTCTATGCCCATTCCAAAGGCATTGGTGGCTACCATAATTTGGGCTTTGGCTTGCATCCAATCGTGTCGATTTTTTTCTTTTTCTTTGGGGGTTAAGCCTCCGTGATACAAGGTGGCCTGAAATCCTATCGCGTTGAGTTGGGCTACGTAGTCGTAACACGATTTGCGGTTGCGCACATAAATTATGGCAGGCTGTGGAAACTGACGGAAAAATTGATCTAAATAATGCAGCTTATCAGCGGTATGCACTACTTGGAAACTCAAATTGGGCCGCACAAATGATTGCTTAAAAATTGCCGGATCACGCAAGCCCAATAATTGAATGATGTCGTTTTGCACGCGGGCGGTTGCCGAGGCAGTAAGGGCGATTATTGGTGTTTTTGGAAAGGAATGCCGCAGCAAACCAATCTTCAGATAGGCCGGACGAAAATCATGTCCCCATTGCGAAATACAATGGGCTTCGTCAATCGCGATGAGCGAAATGGGAAGTTTTTCTAGCCGTTCGACGATCCAAGCGGTTTGCAAGCGTTCGGGCGATACATACAAGAATTTATAATTGCCAAATTGACAATTGTCGAGTAAATCGATGAGGTCGTTGGTCGAGAGCCCGCCGGTGAGAGCCAGGGCTTTGATGTTGCGTTTTTGCAGATTTTCTACTTGGTCTTTCATCAGCGCAACCAGCGGGGATATTACCAAACAAAGGCCGGCTTGCATCAAAGTGGGAACCTGAAAACAAATGGATTTTCCGCCACCAGTAGGCAAGAGGGCCAGGCAGTCTTTTTGCGCCAGTACGGCTTCGATAATTTGTTCTTGGGGGGAGCGGAATGCGTCGTGATTCCAATGGGTTTTAAGGATAGAAAGTGCGTTTGGCATATAAATAAGGAATTGAATGGTTAGTTTCGACCCCTTAAAAGTAAAAAATAAAATGTAGCCCTGCGATGCGTTCCCAAATTTATTCCAAAAGTGTTTGTAAAACAAAAGCAATCCGATCGGCCAAAGGGGCCTTGGGCACTTCGATGAGCGAATACCCATATTGCTGGTAGGTTTCTACCAAATGCTGATGAATTAAAGTAGCTTGCTCAAAATTTTCGTAGCGCGCTTCGTCTGATTCGTAAATTTCTTCCCAAGGGGGCAGGATAAATATTTTTGAATAGGTATGCGCTTTGCAGGCGGCATCAAAATGAGTAGGGTAGCTGTCGCCAATGTAATGCATATAGGCCAACACATCGGGAATTCCTCGGTCTATAAAAACCCAATCCTGTGTTTCTTGTATCGCCGATTTGAATTGACCAACGCGTCCTTCGAGGAGCAATTCACTGAAAAGCAAGGGTTTTTCCAGAAACAATTGCTCAATGCCTTGCTTGCGTGCTTCGAGCGTAACTTGCCTGGAAATCTCGGGGTAGCAACAATAGCCTTGCGCCAACAACTCCTCTATCAGGCTGGTTTTGCCGGTGCCAGGACCTCCAATAAATACAATGAGTTGCTTGTTCATTTGGCTGCAGTAATCAGCAAACTTAGGCAAACTATTTTGGAATTAAAAAAATGCGCCACAATTAAAGCCCGGCTTTGCGAAAAATTCAATGGGCTTGTTTATTAATCCCATTTGAAACCCTATATTTGCCTTTATTTGTATGAAAATGGACAGCGAAAAAGCCCAAAAAACAGCCGAATTTTTTGAACGACTCAAAGTCGAATTAGACATGAATACAGCTTTTCCCTCTGAATACTTATTTAAATTTATAGTTCCCACTGATCCCGAAAAAATTGCAACGGTGGCCAACGCTTTTGATTGCATGGGTGCAGTCATTAAAACTACCCAATCCAAAACAGGGAAATTCACGAGTTTATCGGTTGATGTGCTCATGAAAGATTCCCAAGAAATAATCGATAAATATATAGAAGTGTCTACTGTAGAAGGCATTATCTCACTCTAAACTATGGTTTCAAAATACATCAAAGAAAACGCCAACGACGTGGTGGGTAATCTCGAATACAATTCGGAGCGCAAGCACCTCATTATTCCAGAATACGGACGTCATTTGCAAAAACTCATCGATCAAGTAACCGAGATTGACGATCGCGACGAACGCAACAAAGTGGCTAAACACATCATTCAGGTGATGGGCAGTTTGAATCCGCATTTGCGCGATGTGCCCGATTTTCAGCACAAATTATGGGATCAGTTGTTTATCATGTCTGATTTTAAATTGGAGGTCGATTCGCCCTATCCGATTCCTTCGCTGGAGGTGTTGCAACTCAAACCCGATCCGATCAATTATCCGCAAAATTTTCCCAAATACCGTTTTTATGGCAACAACATCAAGTACATGATCGATGTGGCCAACAAGTGGGAGGAAGGCGAAATGAAAAGCGCTTTGGTTAAAGTCATTGCCAACCACATGAAAAAATCCTATTTGAGTTGGAACAAAGACACCGTAAAAGACGATGTGATTTTTGAGCATCTCATAGAATTATCCGAAGGCAAACTCAATTTGCTGCACAGCGAAGAAGAGTTGGTCAACACCACCGATTTGATGCGGACCAACAAACGCATGTCCAACAAAATTATGTCTGCCGCACCACAAAAAAATCAAATCCAAAATCAAAACAAAAAGAAACCCAAGCCGTTTCAGAAAAACAATAATTTTAAACAAAACCAATAGCAATTAAGCAGTCAAAATACCAAAGCATATGGGAACATTTAAAATAGAAGGAGGCATCAAACTCAAAGGAGAAATCAGTCCACAAGGAGCCAAAAACGAAGCATTACAAATCTTATGTGCGGTGTTGCTCACCCCCGAAAAAGTTACAATTAACAACATACCCGATATTATTGACGTCAATAAACTCATTACCTTGTTGGGTAATTTGGGCGTTAAAATTCAAAAAAACGGACCGGGTTCCATCACCTTTCAAGCCGATGAAGTGAATGTGGGCTACTTGGAAACCGAGGCCTTTAAAAAAGAAGGCGGATCCCTGCGCGGATCAATCATGATCGTAGGCCCTTTGTTGGCCCGCTTTGGCAAGGGATACATTCCAAAACCTGGAGGAGACAAAATTGGTCGCCGCCGCTTGGATACGCATTTTGAAGGATTTATCAATTTGGGCGCTGCCTTTCGTTACAACCGCGAAGACCACTTTTATGGGGTTGAAGCACCCAATGGCCTCACCGGAACCTATATGTTACTCGACGAAGCTTCGGTAACCGGAACCGCCAATATCGTAATGGCTGCCGTTTTGGCCAAAGGCACTACGACAATTTATAACGCCGCTTGCGAACCCTATTTGCAACAATTGTGCAAAATGCTCAACAGCATGGGGGCCAACATCAGTGGAGTAGGATCAAACATGTTAACTATTGAAGGCGTTGCCCATTTGGGTGGCTGCGATCACCGCATCTTGCCCGATATGATTGAGATTGGCAGCTGGATTGGTTTGGCCGCCATGACAAGAAGTGAAATTACCATCAAAAATGTGAGTTGGGATAATTTGGGTGTAATACCCACTACCTTCCGCAAATTGGGAATTACGCTAGAACGCCGTGGGGACGATATTTATATCCCTGAACACAAAGATGGCTACGAGATTAAAACTGATATCGATGGATCAATCTTAACCATTGCCGATGCGCCATGGCCCGGTTTTACTCCCGATTTATTGAGCATTGTTTTGGTTGTGGCTACGCAAGCCAATGGCGATGTATTGATTCACCAAAAAATGTTTGAAAGCCGTTTGTTCTTCGTGGACAAACTGATCGATATGGGCGCCAAAATCATGTTGTGTGATCCGCACCGCGCGGTGGTTATGGGACACAATTTTAAATCCCAACTCAAAGCGACCACCATGTCATCTCCCGATATTCGCGCTGGAATTTCCTTATTGATTGCGGCTTTGTCAGCCAAAGGTACCAGCACCATTCAAAACATAGAACAAATTGATCGTGGGTACGAGCGCATCGACGAACGTTTGCGTGCCTTGGGTGCGAATATTGTTCGCGTATAATAATGACCAACGAGCAAACCGCTATACGATCTACTTATTTTAGTATTATTAGTAATGCGAGCTTGGCTTTGGTGAAAGGAGTAGCCGGTTATTTTGGCAATTCCTATGCTTTGATTGCCGATGCCATTGAGTCGACTACCGATATATTTTCGTCCTTTTTGGTGTTGTTTGGCATTAAATATTCCAACAAACCCGCCGACGAGAATCATCCCTACGGACACGGGCGAGCCGAACCACTCATTACTTTTTTGGTGGTGGGATTTCTCATTACATCGGCTACCATTATTGCCTACGAAAGCATCTTGAATATTGGCACACCACATGCCTTACC
This sequence comes from Flavobacterium psychrophilum, assembly GCA_945879625.1. Classification (GTDB taxonomy): domain Bacteria; phylum Bacteroidota; class Bacteroidia; order Flavobacteriales; family Flavobacteriaceae; genus Flavobacterium; species Flavobacterium psychrophilum_G. Next base: position 1,963 of record CAMCVA010000021.1, on the reverse strand, counting down.
CAAATCGTGGACCCTCATTTTTTTGAGTGTAATTATTTTGTGGAAAGAATTTTCGTTTCGCAAAGTAATGCGTCGCGCCAAGCAAACCAACAGTTCAGCCTTAGAAGCCGATGCCTGGCACCACCGCAGCGATGCGATTACCTCGGTAGCCGCTTTTATAGGTATTTCAGTGGCTTTACTATTGGGAAAAGGCTATGAATCAGCCGATGATTGGGCCGCCTTGTTTGCTGCCGGATTTATCTTATACAACAGCTACTTGATTTTTCGTCCGGCCTTGGGCGAAATCATGGATGAACATGTCTATGACGACTTAATTGCGCAAATTCGCGAAGTGGCGTTGCAAGTCCCCGGAATTGTCGATACCGAAAAATGTTTTATCCGCAAAGCGGGCATGAAGTACCACGTCGATTTACACGCGGTAGTTGATGGAAATCTCACCGTAAAAGAAGGCCATGATTTGGCGCACCAACTCAAAGATACCTTGCGCACCGAACTTCCGGCATTGGGTCATGTGCTCATTCACATCGAGCCGCATTACGCCGGTTTATAAATTCAAGATTTTTACTCCAAAAATTACGCCGTCGCCCAAGTAGCCGTTTTGGTAACTGCGCACGTAGTCAATTCGGAAGAATTTTACTTTCCCAAATCCCAAATTATTTAAGCCTACACTAAATTCGTGGTAGGGTAATCGTGCTGGAATACTCAAATTGTGGTATCCTAAAATCAAGGTAGATTGCAGTTTATTGAGCAACGGAATTTTATTCATGATATAGCCTTTGTCGTCGTGTTCGGCGTGTATTTGCAAAAAGGCATCGTTGGTGCTGCTGCTGTAGTAAGGCAGTAAATTAAACCGATTTAAGTACTGCTCTTCGTTGCCAAAATGCGTTTGATTGCCCTTAAAATGTTTGAAATCTACAAAGGCAATTTGCTTGGCATTAAAAAATTTACCGGCCTCGGCATGCAGGCTGACAACCCCTTTATTTTGTAGCGATAGGTTATAATCCAACGCACTACTCAACAAAGTATACGTGTATTTTTGATTAGAACCCAAAACTCCTTGTTCCCATTGCAGGGTCAGTTCGGGAAAGTTGTCGTTGGGTAAATTAAATTTTCCGTCGGGACGCGACCAATATTCCTGCTTGAATCGAAATTTGGCTTGCAGTTGAAACTTGCCCAATTGGTGGTGCTCAATTGCGGCTGTGGTATAATTGGCAGGATCCAAGGGATTGTTGGACGTATACGGAACCGCTTTGTTAAACACCACATAATCGGCGTGATTGTATTCGGGCTTGCGCTCAGAAAAATCAACTTTTCCGTTTAAGAAAATGCCATTTACTACTTCTTGTCCGTATTCGAGTTGTGCAAAATTGCGGGCGTAGTATTTGGCGTAATTGTCTTTAAAAAACAAAGTGCTCACCGAATTGACCAAACCAGAAATGGGGTTGTCGGCATTAAACTGCGTCAGTTCACTTCCAGCGGCCACATTCAATCTGGCTTGGGTTTGGTTGCTCAATTTGTGGGTATAAAACACGCGGCCTCGAAATTTTGCATCGGTTAGGCCATACCCAAACTTGCTTCCCAGTCGAAAATAGGTGCGGTCTTCGGCGCTGCGTTGGCGGTAGCTCAATTCGGTGCTGAGGTTCCAGCCTTGCACGGTATTGTATTCGATGCCTTTCAAAAATCCTGCGTAGTTTACTTCCTTGCGTTTAAAAGAGTTTTTGTAGGTGTAGCCTGTGATGATATCAAGCAATTCAAATTTATTGCTTTTTCGATCCACTGAATCCAAGTAGGTTTTAGATTTTTTCTTGGTTTGTAACAACTCCTTTTTCAGGTAATCTTTGCTCTCCTCTTCGGTGAGTGGCACCGGACGTGCAGCATTCCAGTAGGTTACGTCTTTTTTGTTGGCGTTGAGTTCAAACCGCAGTACTTCGCGGGTAGGTTTTTTTTTGGTTTGTTCGGATTC
>CAMCVA010000020.1 GCA_945879625.1 Flavobacterium psychrophilum | reverse complement strand
GTTTTGGCATCGGTAATGGTGTCGCCCACTTTTACTTCTTTGGCTTCTTTGATGCCGGAGATTAAATAACCCACATCGCCTGCACCAATCATATTTTTTGGCACTTGGTTGAGTTTCAACGTTCCTACTTCGTCGGCAAAGTACTCGTTGCCGGTAGCCATGAATTTTATTTTTTGTCCTTTTCTGATCTCGCCATTTTTCACACGAAAGATTACCTCAATTCCGCGAAACGGATTGTAATGTGAATCAAAAATCAAGGCTTGCAACGGTTCTTGTGTGTCGCCTTTTGGGGCCGGAATTTTCTCAATAATGGCGGCCAATATATTTTCTACTCCAAACCCGGTTTTCCCCGAGGCATGGATAATGTCTTCTAGTTTACAGCCCAACAAATCAATAATATCGTCGCTCACTTCTTCGGGATTGGCGCTGGGCAAATCAACCTTGTTCAAAACCGGAATAATTTCCAAGTCATTTTCTAAGGCCAAATACAAATTCGAGATGGTTTGCGCCTGAATACTTTGGGCGGCATCCACAATGAGCAACGCGCCTTCGCAGGCAGCAATAGAACGGGAAACTTCATACGAAAAATCGACGTGCCCGGGGGTGTCGATGAGGTTCAAAATATAGTCCTCGCCTTTGTAGGTGTATTCCATCTGAATCGCATGACTTTTGATGGTAATCCCGCGCTCACGTTCCAAGTCCATGTTGTCGAGCAATTGGGCTTTTTCTTCGCGCGCCGTTACCGTTTGCGTGGCACCAAGCAGACGATCGGCCAAGGTGCTTTTCCCGTGATCAATATGGGCAATAATGCAAAAATTTCGAATGTGTTTCATGAGTGTATGCGTGTATTATTTTGAGCAAATCCCTGCATTGCATTACGGGTCGGGCTTTTCGCATTGCGCGGCAATTTGCTGCAATCCCTTTTGCATTTGAGCTGCAAATATAAAGGAAACTTTTTATTAAAAATGGAGCATTTACTCTACCCCAAAACAAACCGACAAAAAAGTGTAATTTTGCCTCAAATTTGAATGATGATCAAAATAGGTCCCATAGAACTCCCCGATTTTCCGCTGCTTTTGGCGCCCATGGAAGACGTGAGCGATCCGCCGTTTCGACGCCTGTGCAAAACCCACGGCGCCGATTTGATGTTTAGCGAATTTATTTCCTCCGAGGGGCTCATTCGCGACGCGATCAAAAGCCGACAAAAACTAGACATTTTTGATTACGAACGGCCGGTAGGCATCCAGATTTTTGGCGGCGACGAAGAGGCGATGGGCTTGTCGTCCAAAATTGTGACTACCGTAAAACCCGATATCATCGACATCAATTTTGGTTGTCCGGTCAAAAAAGTAGTGTGCAAAGGCGCCGGAGCTGCGGTTCTCAAAGACGTCGATTTGATGGTGAGACTCACCCAAGCCGTGATTAAAGGCACCAATTTGCCGGTTACCGTAAAAACGCGTTTGGGTTGGGACGAAAACTCTATCAATATAGACGAGGTGGCCGAGCGCTTGCAAGACATTGGCGTGCAAGCTTTGTCCATCCATGGCCGAACACGTGCGCAACTCTACAAAGGCGAAGCCGATTGGTCGCACATTGCCCGCGTAAAAAACAATCCGCGCATTACCATGCCCATTTTTGGAAACGGCGATGTAGATTCACCCGAAAAAGCAGTAGAATACAAAAACAAATACGGCGTAGACGGCATCATGATAGGCCGTGCCGCCATAGGCTATCCTTGGATTTTTAACGAAATTAAACACTATATGGCCACCGGCGAGCATTTGCCCAAACCTACCATGGCCGATCGGGTAGAAGCAGCCAAAAATCATCTGAGCTGGGCCATGGAATGGAAAGGCGAACGCCTAGGCATTGTAGAAACACGTCGTCATTACACCAATTATTTTAAGGGAATTCCCAACTTCAAAGACATTCGTTCGCAGTTGGTTACCGAAGACAAGCCCGAAGTTTTATTCGAATTGCTGAATCGCGCCGCCGAAACGTATTGCGATTTGGTGTTGTAGGCGAGTGAGCGGGTGAAGCAACATCCTTTTGTGTCGCTTTTGCGCGCAAAAGATACCGCGGAAGACGCGACCCAACGGGGCACTCCCCAACTTAATCGAGCATTTTTTTGGTCACTCTACTCGAGGCAATCCACGAAGCGGATATGCCCAATACAGTTATGGTGCCCAAAACGATACCCGCATTTTCTAGCGTGAACACCACCGGATAGGCGAGTGTAGGGGTGATCATGATGAATTGAAATTGCTGTTGCAAGAGAACCAACAAAACGCCCAACAACAATCCTATAAGTCCGCCAAAAACACTTAAAAGCGAACCCTGCCACAAAAATATGCGACGCAAATCGCGCACGGGCGTGCCCAAATTGTATAAGGTTTTCAGGTTGTTTTTCTTGTCGAGGATCATCATGATGAGCGCACCAATGAGGTTAAATAGCGCAATAATTATAACCAAGGTAAAAATGAGGTAGACCGCCACGTTTTCGGTGTTGAGCATTTTGTATAAACTGTCGTTGAGTTGCGCTCTGTTTTTTACGCGAATGTGAGGAAAAATCGCTTGGAGCTTTTTGCTTATGGCTGATTCGTCGGCTTGAGGAGCCAGTTTTATTTCGATATGGCTGATGCGGTTTTGTGGGTATTCGAGCAGCGCCTGCACCATTTCTAAGGAGGCAAATACATATTTACTGTCCAAATCTTCGCTGATGGCATATACGCCCACAGGCGCTAGTGTGGTTTTGTTGAAGGCTTCGTCGGGATTGTCAATGGCACCTTTTCCCGGTCGCGGCACATAGACTTCCAGCGGATTAGTGTAGTCATTTAGACCCAAAGATAATTTTTGGCACAGCCCATAACCCACCACCACTTCATTGGTGAGTGGCGTAATCCAGTTGCCTTGGTACAGCAGTTTTTTCAGCGGAATTACTTGCCCAAACCGCGTATCGACACCTTTAATGTAGGTAACCATTTCTTTGCCGTCAAAGCGGTAAAGCACGCGTTCTTCGATAATTTTGCTGTGGGAGGCAATGCTATTTATGGTGCGCAGTTGCTGTTCTTGCGTGGGGCTCACCGTAAACCATTTGCCTTGGGTGCTTTCTAGTTTGAGGTCGGGATCAACTGCCGAAGCGAAGGATAAACTAAATTCTTTGAGTCCGCTAAACACCGATAAAACCACAAACAAGGCAAGGGCGCCCACTATAATTCCCAAGGAAGCAATGCGATTGATAATGTTAATCGCTTTGCTTTTGCTGGCACTGCGCAAATACCGTTTGGCTATGTAAAGGGCAAAACTCAACTTAGAATTTTCTTCTGCGGTCCAACAGTTCGCGGTGTTCTATGGGGTTTTCTTTGTTTGACAAAGCGCGGTCAATTTTTTCGATGTAATCGAGCGAGTCGTCTATAAAGAAATGCAAGTTGGGCACTTTGCGCAATTGCAAGCGCACGCGTTGCGAGAGGTCGTGTTTAATTAAGGCCGAATTTGACTTAATGGCCGCCAAGGTTTCGGGTCCTTTTTCGGGCGGAAAAATACTGAGGTGTACCGTGGCAATAGACAGATCAGAAGTGACGCTCACTTTGGAGACCGAGATCACAAGGTTTGAAATGCTGTTTTTGCGAATTTCACCTTGTAAAATATCAACCAAATCTTTTTGGATTACGCCACCGATTTTCTTTTGTCTGTTTGTTTCCATGCCGCAAAAATACGATATGTGTTCAATTAATAATTAATAATTAAAAATTAATAATGAAGGAGTGGCTTGGGAGCTGTTTCCTGCTCTCCGCTATAAGCTGTTGTGCCAAACCCTGGCACAACAGGCTATTCGCTTCGATCAGGGCTAGGTAGTGCATAAAATGTATTTTTTTGCCAACCATCCCAAAAACTTTGCGAAATTTGACGCAAAAGAAACTCCATGAGAAAAATTGAGCACATAGGCATTGCCGTAAAAGATTTGGCCGCTTCCAATGCTGTATTCGAAAAACTGTTCGGCGCGCCTCCCTACCAACAAGAACCAGTAGAAAGCGAAGGCGTAAACACTTCTTTTTTTGCCAGCGGACCCAACAAAATAGAACTGCTCGAGGCCACTCATCCCGATAGTCCCATTGCTAAATTTATTGAGAAAAAAGGCGAAGGCATTCACCACATTGCCTTTGACGTTGCTGATATAAAAGCCGAAGTGTTGCGTTTGCAAGCCGAAGGATTTGTAGTACTCAACGAAACGCCCAAGCGTGGCGCGGATAATAAATGGGTGGTTTTTTTGCATCCCAAATCAACCAACGGTGTGTTGATCGAGTTGTGTCAGGAGATTGAATAAGTCGTTTTTTGGCGTGGCAAATTCCATAGTTTATTATTGATAGGAATGCAAAAAATGTTTGCAACCCAAGAATTTTTATGCTAATATTGCAGCCACCAAATAAAGCCGAGGCTTTATTCACTGAACTCCAAAACCAATAAAAGTCAGTGAAGTAAACCGGTCCTATAGCTCAGTTGGTTAGAGCACCTGACTCATAATCAGGTGGTCCTTGGTTCGAGCCCAAGTGGGACCACAAGTAAAAGCCTTGCATTAATGTGAGGCTTTTCGTTAGGCTTTAAAATGAATATAAAATAGGTTTTAAAAAATTTTGAAAGAACAATTTTTTAATTACTTTTACACACTTATGAAAAAGGCCCCTTACATAATCGCCATCTTGATGACACTGCTTTGTGGTGTTTACTCGGTTGAGGCTCGAAATGGACCACCGCCTCCGGGCATTCCACCACCTCCAGGACTTCCTATAGACCAAGGTGTTTTGGTTCTCCTTTTTGTAGGAATCGCAACAGCTTATTATGTGTTTGCACACAAAACAAATAGAAAAACTTCGATGTAAATCGGAGTTTTTTGTTTTTAGGGCTGTTAGCTGCAGCTTTTCGCCACGAATGCACGGATTTGATTAACGATCAACGATGTTTGTCCCGACGCTTCGGGATGATTTTTGAATTCCAGAAGTATACTAAGAACAGCTGTTTGCTGAAAGCTGTCAGCTGTTAGCTTTTCGCCACGAATGCACGAATTATATAATCCCGAAACTTCGGGATTGCGAGAAAAAGAAAAAAATAGACAGAGAATCTGGATACTTCGGAACATAGCGGTGTCTTCAAGACGAAATCTTTCAATCATTGAATTATTCAATCTTTCAATCATCAAAACCGACAACTGATAACTGACAACTGCTAAAGTCTCAACCCATGCAATCGGCTCACGTATTTGCCAATCACATCAAATTCTAAATTTACTTTGGTGCCTACTTTGAACGTGTGAAAATTGGTGTGTTGGTAGGTATAGGGAATAATCGCAACACTAAAGGAATTGGCTTTGGAGTTGACCACCGTGAGGCTCACGCCGTTTACGGTAACGGATCCTTTTTCGATTGTAATATTATGCAAATTGGAGTCGTACTCAAAACTAAAATACCAGCTGCCTTCGGCTTCCCGAATTTCGGTACAAATTCCGGTTTGGTCTACGTGGCCTTGTACAATGTGGCCATCGAGTCTTGCGCCCAATAACATGGCGCGTTCCAAATTGATGGTGTCACCTACCGTCCAAGATTCGATATTGGTTTTCAGGCAAGTTTCTTGAATTGCCGTAACCGTATAGGTAGAATTTGTTTTTGAAACGACCGTGAGACAAACCCCGTTGTGGGCTATACTTTGATCAATTTTTAAATCGTTGGTCAACCTAGATTCAATTGTGAGATGCAGGTTTTCTTGGTCTTTCTTTACTTCGACAAGCGCGCCTAGGGTTTCTATGATTCCTGTGAACATTGTGGTTTTATTTTACTAAATTTGCCCGTCAAAATTAGCAATAAATACCCGGTACTACCCATGAAAAAAGCAGAAAATATATTGGTTGGAATTTCAATCGGAGATTTAAACGGTGTAGGAAGCGAAGTGGTTTTAAAAACATTCGAGGATACGCGTATGCTAGAACTTTGTACGCCAGTAATTTTTGCCAACGTGAAGTTGCTTTCGTTTATCAAAAAAATAATCGAGACAACTGCAATGTTTCACGGAATAGATACGCTAGACCAAGTAGTTGTGGGTAAAATAAACGTGCTCAATGTATGGCGTGATACGGTTGATTTGGCATTTGGCGAAGCCACAGAATTGGGTGGAAGCTTCGGCATCAAATCATTTGTGGCAGCAACCCAAGCATTAAAAGAAGGAAAAATTGATGTGCTGGTTACGGCACCTATCAATAAATTCAATGCCCAATCGGAAGAATTTAAATTCCCGGGGCACACCGATTATTTAGACCAAGAATTAGAAGGAAACGCCTTGATGCTCATGGTGCAAGATAGATTGCGTGTGGGTTTACTCACGGATCACATTCCCGTAAACGAGGTAGCGCAGCACTTAACTGCCAAATTATTAGCCGAGAAAATCGAAACCATCCGCAAGACGTTGGTGCAGGATTTTAGTTTAGTAAAACCAAAAATTGCCGTCTTAGGGCTCAATCCGCACAGTGGAGACAATGGGGTGATTGGCAAAGAAGAAGAAACAATCATTAAGCCTACGATAAAAAAATTGTCCGAAAAAGGAACCTTGGTTTACGGACCTTTTCCAGCCGACGGATTTTTTGGCAGCAACCAATACGAGAAGTACGATGCTGTTTTGGCGATGTATCACGACCAAGGCTTGGTGCCGTTTAAAACCTTGTCGTTTGGCAGAGGTGTGAATTTCACTGCGGGCTTGTCCAAAATTAGAACTTCACCCGATCACGGCACAGCTTTTGATATCGCCGGCAAAGGAGTGGCCGATTTTAATTCGTTTAAAGAAGCGGTTTATTTGGCAATTGATGTTTTTCATTCCCGAAATCAGCACCTTGAAATCAGCGCTAATCCGATGAGAATCAGGGAAAAACAAGAAGAAAAAAATATTAGATAAAAAAACACAAACAACATTTTTGATTGTACAATAAATTTATATCTTTGCGCTCCCGATTCGTTCGGTAAATTGGTGTCAAAATGAAACAGTTAAATGAATTTTTAATTCCTATTTTAGGGTTAAAGTTAGGGAAACACCAATTTGAATATCAGATTAACAATACGTTCTTTGACCACTTTGATTACCGCGAATTTGACCATTCGGATATCAAAGTAAAAGTAGTACTAGAAAAGAAACCAAGTTTTTTAGAGCTCAGCTTCAAACATAGCGGAACCATTCACGTTCCATGTGATGTAACTGGAGAAGAGTTTGATTTGCCCCTTAAAGGAAAAATCAATTTGGTGGTGCAATTTGGCGAGCAATTCAATGATGACAACGAAGAGTTATTGATTTTGCCTCACGGAGAACACCAGTTGGATGTGTCGCAATACATCTATGAGATGATTGTTCTTTCTATTCCGTATAGAAAAGAGCATCCTGGAATTAAGTCAGGCACCTTGCAAACACCAGCACTCGACACCTTAAAAGCCTTGTCGGTTTCGGCTCCAAGTACAGAAGAACAACAAACAATAGACCCGCGTTGGGATAAATTAAAGCAACTATTAACGGATAAATAATACAGTAAAATGGCACATCCTAAGAGAAAAATCTCCAAGACAAGAAGAGATAAAAGAAGAACACATTATAAAGCAACAGTTGCTCAAATTGCAACTTGCCCAATTACTGGAGAAGCGCATTTATACCACAGAGCTTACTGGCATGAAGGTAAAATGTACTACAGAGGACAAGTGGTTATTGACAAATCACCTGTAGCGCTTGCTTAATACCTTCAAAATAAAACTACAAAACTCTCACCGATGTGGGAGTTTTTGTTGTTTATATTAGGTCACAAATTACCCGGTTTAAATCAAATTTGATTTCAATTTTTTTTGTAATTTCCAACACTTTATCAAAGGTGACTTTGTTGAAGAAATAGTAAACATTTATGAGTACAATTACCGCTGCCATTACTGCTGTAGGTTCGTATGTTCCCGACTTTGTGTTAACCAATAAATTATTGGAAACCTTGGTAGAAACCAATGACGAATGGATTACATCACGTACCGGAATTCGCGAACGAAGAATACTAAAAGGAGATAAATTAGGAACTTCCTATTTGGCCATCAAAGCGGCCGAAGATTTAATCCAAAAAAGCGGGATCAATCCAGCCGAGATTGATGCCGTTATTGTAGCCACTACCACCCCTGACATGCCTGTTGCTGCTACGGCAGTTTATGTTGCCACCCAAATTGGCGCGGTAAATGCATTCGCCTACGATTTACAAGCTGCCTGTTCTGGATTTTTATTTGGCATGTCTACTTGTGCCGCCTATGTTCAAACCGGACGATACAAAAAAGTTTTATTAATTGGGGCCGATAAAATGTCCTCCATTATTGATTATACCGATCGAGCCACCTGCATCATTTTTGGTGATGGCGCTGGCGCTGTTTTGTTTGAGCCCAATCACGAAGGATTAGGATTGCAAGACGAATTTTTGCGCAGCGATGGGATTGGTCGTGAATATTTGAAGATTGATGCGGGTGGATCTATTTTACCTTCTTCGGCTGAAACGGTAGAAAACCGCCAGCATTATGTATTTCAAGACGGCAAAACTGTATTTAAATATGCCGTTACGGGCATGGCCGATGTGAGCGAAAAAATTATGGAACGCAACAATTTATCTCACGACGATGTAGATTGGTTAATTGCGCATCAAGCGAATCGCAGAATTATTGACGCAACCGCTTCTCGCATGGGGCTTGATGAGAGCAAAGTATTAATCAATATTGAGAAATACGGCAATACTACGTCGGCAACTTTACCTCTATTATTAAGTGATTTTGAACATAAATTTAAAAAAGGAGACAACCTTATATTTGCTGCATTTGGCGGCGGATTTACCTGGGGATCTATCTTTTTAAAATGGGCTTACGATAAAAAATAAACTAAACTTAAATCAACGCATTATGGATTTAAAAGAAATTCAAAACCTGATTAAATTTGTATCCAATTCAGGGGTTGCCGAAGTAAAATTAGAAACGGGAGACATCAAAATTACCATCAGAACTACGCTCGAAGGGAATACTCCGGACATTACTTATGTGCAACAAGCGCCTATGGCACAAGCTTTGCCAGCTGCTCCTGTTGCCGCTCTTTCGCAAGCTCCCGCTGCACCTGTAGCCGCTGCACCTGCTGAAAACGCAAACTACATTACTGTAAAATCACCCATGATTGGTACGTTCTACAGAAAACCATCGCCAGACAAACCAATGTTTGTTGAGGTGGGTAGTACAATCGGAAAAGGCGATGTATTGTGTGTAATTGAAGCCATGAAATTATTTAACGAAATCGAATCCGAAGTAACGGGTAAAATCGTTAAAATTTTAGTGGACGATATGTCACCAGTAGAATTTGATCAACC
>CAMCVA010000019.1 GCA_945879625.1 Flavobacterium psychrophilum | reverse complement strand
TTTGCGTTTCGGTAGAAGCTGCAGAGGTTAATGCAATTGTGTGGATCGGGTTGATCGTAATTGTTCCGCTGTCGGTGGCAACTGTACAGGTGTTTCCAGTGGTGGTAATAGCATAAGTAAACGGTGATCCTGTTGTAGTTGATGGGGTTCCCGAGATGGTCAAAGTAGTACCTGCTACTGTAGCGGTTACCCCTGTTGGCAAGCCAGTTACATTCGCGCCTGTTGCACCGCCACCCAAGGTATAGGTAATTGGCGTGATGGCCGTATTAATACAAAGCGTTTGGTTTTCTGAAGTTGTTACAGAAGTCAATGCAATCGTGTGGATCGGGTTGATTGTGATTGTTCCGCCATCGGTAGCAACAGTACAGGTGTTTCCGGTGGTGGTGATAGCATAAGTAAAAGGAGAACCTGTTGTGGTAGTTGGCGTTCCCGAGATCGTCAAAGTAGTCCCGGCAACTGTCGCGGTTACCCCTGTTGGCAAGCCAGTTACATTCGCGCCGGTTGCGCCGCCACCTAACGTATAGGTAATTGGACTAAGTGCTGTGCTTACACACAAGCTCTGCGTTTCGGTAGAAGCCGCAGAAGTCAATGCAATTGTGTGGATCGGGTTGATTGTGATTGTTCCGCCATCGGTAGCAACAGTACAGGTGTTTCCAGTGGTGGTAATAGCATAAGTAAACGGTGATCCTGTTGTAGTTGACGGTGTTCCAGAGATGGTCAAAGTAGTTCCTGCAACTGTCGCGGTTACTCCAGTTGGTAAACCGGTTACGTTCGCACCTGTTGCGCCGCCACCTAACGTATAGGTGATTGGCGTGATAGCCGTATTGATACAAAGCGTTTGATTTTCTGAAGTTGTTACAGAAGTCAGAGCGATTGTGTGCGCTGGGTTTACAACATAACATTCTTGTACTGTGGTTGCACAACCTGCAGGAAGATTTGCGTCTGCAGTTATTGTAATTTGATCGATCGCTAAAGGAGGATCTACACTTGAAGCGTTGTCATTTTCCCAACGAATTCTAAACCGTAAATCTGCTTGATTACTCCAGGATGGATCTGTTCTTGAGTCGGCCAGCCAAGTTGTTTGTCTTCTTAATACTACGCCGGCTTGTATCCATGCAACGCCTCCGTTGATGCTGTATTCGATTACACCAAAATCATTTGCGCCATTTGCATTTGTTTCCCCTTGTGCCAACCAATAAAAACTAAATAGAACATTCGATTTTCCAATGGTGTTTAATACCGTATTAAGTGTGGCTTTTTGATTGGAGATTTGGCTGTCAAAATTTGCGTTCAAAGGGGGAAAAGGAATCGAAGATCCCGCTCCACATGTTGCTCCTGTGGTAGTGGTTGCCGAAATGTGTAAATAATTTGAATTGGGACCTGCCGTTACGGCTACAGGTTGATTGGGTACAGCCGCAACAGTAAATGTTCCAGCACCTGTTACACAACTGCCACCCGGATAAACAGCATTAACAATAAATCGATTTGGTCCATTAGAGTTATCAATTGTCCAATTTGAAGTTCCTGACTCAAATGTTTCTGCAAACAAAGTTGTATTCACAAGACCACCGGGAGACGCAGGGTTTGTAATGTTAACACAAAAAGTTCCTTGGGGCAAATTGGAAAGGTTAGCCGTTGTTGGAGTAGTAAAAGTATAGCCTGCAGGTCCACTCACCCAACTAAATGTAGCTCCTGCAGAAATCCCTGAAAAACTCACAGAGCCCGGACTACAATTTACAGTCGAGGCCGTGTAGGTTGGCGGAGTTCCAGTAGTCACGTTGAGTGTGACTGTACTCGTGTCGGGCAAACATGGAGTTGTTCCTGTTACTGTATAAATAAATGTGCTATTTGTTGTTCCTATGGCAGGTGTAAAAATACCCGTTGAACCATTTAAAGTCCCAGCTGTGCCATTAGTTCTTGTCCAAATTCCACCCGTTTGCTCACCAGAAATTAAGGTAAATAAATTTATTGGGGTAGTGTCTGTATTACAAATTGAAGTCGATCCATCAATTCCTGCATTGGGTTGAGCGACAACAGCAACGGTTACTTGGTCTGTTGCCAAACATCCTCCCGCACCATTGGCTGTTAAGGTATACGTTGTAGTGGTAGTTGGGCAAACCGACGGAGTTAATGTAGTGCTGTTGGTCATGGCCGTAGTTGGCGACCAAGTGAAAGGCGGTATCGTATTATTAAATGTGATTGACCAATTTAGTATCGACCCCGTATCAAATCCTGTATCATCTTGGACAAACAAATTCCAAGTACCATTAGCTGTACAGCCATTTAATACTGAAAATAATTGCTCCGGCAAATAAGTTCCTGTGAAGGGTGCAATTCCAGCAGTAATTACAGATCCAGCGGTTGGAGAAAAACAGGTGTTTGTATAATTGTCATCAAGACCCCCATTGTCAGTTGACAACTCCAACAGGGTACCGTCGGGACATCTTAAAAAAATGTCTAAATCAGAATCCCAGGTATGATTTATATTTATACAAACCGACTGAATTGAGGTTGACGTTATAGCCGAAGGGAAAATCCCAGAAACAGTTATAGGAGCATTTACGCCTGTTGTACTGCCGTCGGGGATTGCATAGGTGGTAGAATTTGAAAATGAGGTGGGGCCAGTAAACCCAGTTGCATTTGTAGATGCCGATAAAGTAATACACGAACCGGCACAAATTGACGCGGCTGTACCTGCATCAACCGATGGAATTGCAGCAACATCCACAGGAAGAGTTACCGAGTTTTGACAGCCTCCGGGCACAGAGGTTACCAACAAAGTTACTTGATATGTTCCAGCAACGGCATAGGCATGGGAAGGATTAGCTAAATTGGATGTTGCACCATCACCAAACGTCCAACTGTAGGTATTGCTTCCTAGGGTTGTATTCGTAAAATTGGTTGCGGTTCCTACGCAGGCAGTAGTGGAACTAAATGTAGGATTTGGGCTTGCAAAAGTGGCTGTAGTTCCTCCAAAATTTAACGTAAATCCAGATGATGATGTAGCCGTAAAACGATCAATTAAAATAGAATAGGTTTGTCCCGCTACAACCGCGAATGTGGGGTTACATTGCACTCCAGCACAACCTAAACCTGTTGTTCCCAATGCTCCGGTAGTAGGAGACCAGTTGCAGCTAAGTTCAGTCCCCGGACAACTTGCTGTAGAATTAAATACAGCAAAATCATAATCCACCACAGCATTTGGGGTGATGGTAAACGCAAGTGTCCCAGAAGTTAAAGCAGTAAAAGAATACCACCAAGACGAACGTTCTCCTGGCGCTCCAAAACAACTAGGATTTGTTTGATCAAACCCTACTCCTCCTATTCCATTACCAACTACAATATTGGATAGATTACATAGAAATTGGGCAGTTTCACAATCTTGCGCTGGCAAGGGTGGTGAGATAGGATTGGTTTGCTGTACACAAATTCCAAAATCTCCGGTTTGTGTGCCATTTCCATCAACCATAAGGTAGTATATATTTCCTACGGTCAAGCCTCGTAAAATAATAGCGGTATGCAATAAACCGCCAGCAGTATTTACATTTTCTTGGCAGGCTAATTGTGTTAAAGCGCCGCATGTTCCGCTGTACGCTGCAATTTGGGTGTTGGCTAATGTGCCTGAAAAATTGGTGGATATTTCAACATCTGTAGAACTTGCTTGAAAAGAAAACCAAACGGTGTTATTACTAGAATTAGGCAACCAGCAAGAAGGTGTTGCTGGATCTCCCACGCTTGTTGCACCAACATTAGTATACAGAGGCGAAGTACAACTACCAATTCCAACTGGAAGCAAAATCGCATTTACACAGGCGTCATTACTGGGTTGGGCATAGGCTTTTTCTAACCCAAGCACATGTATAAAAACGAATAAAACGAATACATACCTTTTTAAATTCATAGCCTGTTATTTTACTTGTAATGAATTTTTTTTAGTGTCTACATTCTCCGCTCTAGGTTTTTCCTTATCTACGAAAAACACTTCTGGGTTTGTCTTTGCTGAAATAGGTAATTCATTTTTTTGTCGAATAGCAGGATCTGTTATTGTTGATGGAGCGTCATGAACAACAGTTGACTGAACTTGAAGCGTTTTGGAATGTTGAGTACGAATTGATTTTTTTTCTTGTGCCTGACAGGCTAAAGTGAGCAGGAAAAATACTAAGCAGCTATTCTTTTTCATGGAAAACATATTTAAGATAAAAAACAAAATGCACAGTTTTGGCTGTACAGGTTATCAAATATATATGTTTTAACTTAAATTAACTTAGGATGTGCAATTAATTAGTTTCAAATAAATTAAAAACACACCTTTTACACCAATTCTACCATTCTTTCTAAAGCCATTCCTCGTGATCCTTTTATTAGGATGAGTGAAGACTCAATATGCTGTGATTTATAAAATTGTTCAAATTCAGCATAGGTTGCAAAAAAGCGCATGGTAGGTAAAGATAATTGTTGAGCAAACAAGGCAGGCCCAACAAAATAAGTCATTGGAATAGTTGTTTGAGCAACCAATTGAACCAAGGCCCCATGTTCACTTGCTGAATCCTCCCCCAACTCAAACATGTCGCCTAAAATCATCAATTTGGACGGATGTGACAATTGAGCAAAATTAGCAACGGCCACTGCCATACTGCTTGGATTGGCATTGTAGGCGTCTAAGATAATTTCAGTACTGCCTTTGGTAATAATTTGAGATCTATTATTGTCGGGGACATAAAATTCAATTGCTTGTTTAATGTCCTGATCCTTCACTTTAAAATAATTCCCTATCGCAATTGCTGCACAAATGTTGGATGAATTATATAATCCTATTAATTGAGAACTAATCATTGTATCATGAAAAGTCAAGGAAACAAAAGGATTTGCAGATACTGAATGAACCACCACATCCGATGTTGCCTTTATTGAACTAAAGGTAAATCGAGTAATCGAAGTTGTTTTCTCAAATTGTATAGGATCATCGGCGTTCACAAAAGCTGTTTTATGATTTGCCAACAAATAGGAATACATTTCACTTTTTCCTTTTATAACGCCGGCTACCCCACCAAAACCTTCTAAATGTGCTTTGCCAAAATTGGTAATATACCCGTAATCGGGTGTGGCTAATTCGCATAAAAATTCAATTTCTTTTTGGTGATTGGCACCCATTTCTACAATGCCAATCTCTGTAGTTTGATTAAATGATAACAAAGTGAGCGGTACTCCAATATGGTTATTCAAATTACCTACAGTTGCCGCACAAGAATATTTCCGGGAGAGCACAACATGTATCAGTTCTTTGGTGGTGGTTTTTCCGTTGCTTCCAGTCAAGGCAATAATTGGAATGCCCAGAAATTGACGATGAAATTTAGCCAATTCTTGCAAACTTTGAAGAGTATCATCTACCAAAATGGTTCGTTCGTCAATATAATAGTTAGGGTTGTCAATTAGCACATAGGCAGCGCCCAATTGCAAGGCCTCGGCAGCAAACGTATTGGCGTCAAAACGTTCGCCTTTTAAGGCAACAAAAAATGCATTGGGGATAATTTTCCTCGTGTCAATTACAACAGCCGTTGATTGTAAAAACAAGGCATGAATAGCAGCTATAGTCATAGAAGTAGGTATAAAAAAAGCCCTAACTAAAGGGCTTTTGTATGCTTAATTTCTTGGTCTTTTCTTGTGGTCTGCTTTAGGACCAACTCTTGACATGGCACAACGGAATCCGATGTGATCTGAAGCCATATCTTGAGGAAAATATCTACGTTGTCCCGGGTCTAACCAATAGGCTCTATCTCTCCAAGACCCTCCTTTGTATACACGAACTTTGTCGTCTATCATAGAAGTTCTTTTTGATGATTTATCATATTTTCTAGTCATGTTTCCTAATGTATCGGTAGACACATTATGAATTGGCGAATCGTACATTCTGTGTTTAATTTTGGAAGCGGCATCTTCTTCATCAGCAGAACCAAAATCAAAATAACGGGTAGATTGCTTGTCGCCATCACGGTAGTTTTTGTGATTGCTTTTGTCAAAATTTATTCTCAAATACGTTTCGTTTTCGTTCACTGGTACTTGAGCAATTTGACCTGGAAAATTTACCGCTATTAATTTACCATTAGAAAGTGTATCAAATTTCTGAGTTTCTTTGGTTACCAATTCTACTTTACCGTCGTCACCAATTTTATTTTTGGTGTACACATTACCTCTAAAGTAGTTAAAGTCACTCGCTTCGTCATCAACAATAGGACGGTAAACATCGGCAACCCATTCGGCTACGTTACCAGCCATATCATACAATCCAAAATCATTTGGCGGGTATGATTTTACTACGTTGGTAATATCTGCATTATCATCAGACCATCCAGCAATTCCACCGTAATCTCCTTTTCCCTGTTTGAAGTTGGCCAATTGATCCCCTTTTATTTTACGTTTACCTGTACGGGTATAACTTCCAGACCAAGGGTATTTCTTTTGACCTTTGTAAATGTTATATTCACGTTGACCTACATCGGCAGCAGCAGCATATTCCCACTCGGCTTCAGTCGGCAATCGGTACTCCGGTAAAACAATACCTGAAGTTCTTTGCGCATATACATTACGCGCTGCAGTTTCGGTAGCTGGTTTGTCTTTGGTCCCTTTGGTTTTAATCGGTTTGGACAAACTGTTTTTTCTTCCTTTTAATACAATTTTGTCATCCCCACCAAAAGCTTTAGATGGTGAATTTAAATACGTTTCAGTACTGAAGTTGGCTTCGGCAGTTACGTCTAATAATTTAGCATCCTTTTTCAAATAGCCTTCGCGCTCCAAAACATTTTCGTTTACACGTTCGGTTCTCCATTTGCTAAATTCAACTGCTTGAATCCAATTTACACCCACAACCGGATAACCAGCATAAGCCGGATGTCTCAAGTAGTTGTTGGTCATGGTTTCATTATATCCTAAACGGTTTCTCCATACCAAAGTATCGGGCAAAGCGCCTTCGTATATCGTTTTATAATTTTCTTGATCTGGTGGAAAGACACGTTTCACCCAATCCAAGTACTCCATGTACATCAAATTGGTTACTTCTGTTTCGTCCATGTAGAAAGACTGAACGTGTTGTTGGTTTGGTGAATTATTCCAATCGTGCATCACATCGTCTTGTACTTTACCCATGGTAAATGTACCACCTTCAACCATTATAAGACCAGGGCCAGTCTCTTGACGCTTGAAGTTTGATGCATACTGAAATCCACCTTTTTTGTCGTTCACTTTCCATCCGGTTGCTGATGAACCGTTTTTTGCACTTGATTGTTTGCTGCAACTTGCAGTCAATCCAAGCACCAATACTGCGGACAGCATTAGTTTTAAAGTCATAATAGTGTTTACTTTCATACGTTTAGTAGGTAAAATTCGAGGCGCAATATAATAATTAACCTTTACATTGCAACAACTTTTGATTAAAAAAAGTTTTATAATCCTGATGTAAAACAATTCTTTAAACCCTAACGACTAATTTAACTATATATTATATGTGGGCATGTTGGATAATATTTTATTTTTACCTGCAAAATAAATTTAGCCAAACCTCGTTTTCACCACATGAAAAAAATACTTTTCTTCTTTCTATTTATTTTTGGCATTAGTTGGGGGCAAAACAAAACCGACCTTCGTGTAAATTGGCTGTCAAAAAACGATTTTAACATTGGCCCTTACCTGATAAAAATACCTCAATTTGATGCCAAATACATTGATTTTAATAGCGGAACCAATACCTTACGGCATTCAAGTGGTTTTGTTACCAGCAGCCCTGTAGACGAAAAAAGCTTGGTTATTTCCAACCTTATTACCGTGCCTATTGCTGTTGCTGAATTAGGCCAATTAGACAAAAACAACATCCCTACATCGCCCAATGCGACCCTCACAAACTCGATGGCACGCAACAAATTGTATGCGCAATTTTCGTTTTCACCTATTATCAAACAAGGAGAGTCCTATTTGAAAGTTACTTCCTTGACCTATGAATTTGCCTACTCTAGCAATCGATTAGTCAATACCCCAAGCGATTTTACCACGCTATCAAGCTCGGTTTTGGCCAGCGGTGATTTTTATCGTTTTTACCTCACCAAATCGGGTGTTTATAAAATATCAAAAAGTTTTTTACAACAATTGGGCATCAATACAACGGGGTTGGATCCGCGAAAAATTAAGCTTTACGGCAACGGCGGACGGATGATCCCCTTAAAAAACAACGTGCCCTACCCGGCCGATTTAACCGAAAACGCCATTCAACTTACCGGCGAAGAAGACGGCGTTTTTGACGATTCAGATTACATCTTATTTTATGGCGAAGGTGTTGACAATTGGAATAACGAAAGCCAAACGACCAATAACTTATATGCCGATAAATCATACTATTATGTCACTATTGGAAGCGACAACGGCAAACGAATGACTTCGATGCTCGAACCAGTTGGGCCAACCACAGAGACCATCACCGCCTTTGATGATTACCAATACCACGAAATAGATCGCATAAACATTGCGCGTTTGGGACGACGCTGGTTTGGCGAAGAATTTCAACTCAACAACGAGCAAACCTTCAACTTCACGATTCCAAACCTAGTAGCTGGATCAACAAGTAGCTTGAAAGTGTATACAGCGGCGGCGGCAGGAAACTTCACCAATTTTAAAGTAGAAGCCAATGGCACTCAAGTGGGCACCATCAACATTGGTCCCATCGGCAGTTATACCGAAGCGGTTGAAGGCATACTAAACACGACCTTTCCTTCAGCCGAAAATACTACGATAAAACTCACCTACAACAACAACGGTGCGCCAAGTGCTGATGGCTATTTGGATTACATCATCCTAAAATCAAAACGGATTTTAAAAAGCACCGGCAAGCAATTTCGATTTCAATACGATGCTGCAAATACTGGCTCAGGCATTGGGTCCTACCAATTTGCCGATGCAACCGGTATCGATCAGGTGTGGGACATTACCGATATCTATAATGTGACGCAAAAAAACACCACTGGCGCGACAGCTTTTAGTTTTAGCCAAGCCCTTGGCGAAGCTCGAAAATATACCACTGTTGTACTGACAGACGTTTTCACTCCCATAAAAGATGCCGAGACTAAAGTGGTCAATCAAAACATAAAAGGGACTATTTTTCTAGACAACCAAGGTCAATTTAAAGACATCGATTACCTGATATTTACCCCAAAATTGTTTCAAACGCAAGCCGAGAAGTTGGCGCAGTTTCATCGTTCCTATTCGCAACTGAATGTAAAAGTAATTACGCTAGAGAGCATCTATCCCGAATTTTGCTCGGGGAAACAAGATATTGGCGCCATCCGAAACTTGGTGAAGTATGTGTATTTCAACGCTTCGAGTCCCGATAAACGAGTGAAATATGTAAACTTGTTTGGCGATGCCTCCTATGACTTCAAAAACCGAATTAACAAATTCTCCAACTACGTTCCCATTTATCATGCGTTAAACAGCTATACGTTGGGCGAATCGTCGTTTGCCTCTGACGATTACTTTGGGATGATGGACCCAACCGAAGGCGACGTAGACAGCAACAGCAAAGGTTTGGACATAGCCGTGGGACGCATGATTGCCAACTCTAGCGCGCAAGCCGACGAATTGGCAAACAAAGTGATTGACTACCACGACCCAAAATCCTACGGAAATTGGCGCAATAATTTTGTGGTAATCGCCGACGATTCTGATGTGGTGCAAGATGCTTCTTTGCAAACGCGGATGAACAACTTGGCAGACAACATCGTAAACGAAAAACCGTTTATGAACCCGAAAAAAATACTCTTGGATGCCTATGTACAAGAAACGGCATCGGGTGGAAGTCGCTATCCCAAAGCCCGAGAAGATTTTTTTAATGCATTCGAGAAAGGCGCTTTGGTATTCAATTACTTGGGGCACGGTGGCGAAGACGGACTTACCCAAGAACGCGTTTGGGAAAAAACCGACAGCCAGAACCTAGCCAACAAATACAAGTATCCGTTGTTCATTACCATTACCTGTCAATTTTCACGCTTTGACAACCCCTATCGCCCTACAGCTGGCGAATACGCATATTGGAATCCCAGCGGCGGAGCAATTTCGATGATCACGACCATTCGGGAAATTGGTCAAATTACGGGCGAAACCTTCAACGATATATTATCGGAGTATTTGTTTGCCTACGGAAGCAACCAATACACCTCGATTGCCGAGGCACTTCGATTGGCCAAAAATGATCCGCAAGCGCAGTCTACTCGCGTGGTCTTTTATTTGGGAGATCCGGCCTTGTTCTTGGCGATTCCCAAACCTAAAATTGTGTTGACCAAAGTAAACGATCAGCCCATTACAGGTACGATTGACGAATTTAAATCTCTGGCATATGTGAAATTAAACGGAGAAATTGTAGACGAAAACAACACTTTGCAAACCACGTATACCGGTGGATTAGGCGTGCAAATATTTGACAAAGAAATCATTCGAAGCACCTACAACAATGACGGCAACAGTCCCGTTTTGGCCTTCAAAACCTTGGGTGAAACCATTTTTCGCGGAAACGCTACAATTACCAATGGTCAGTTTGAATTTGGATTTGTTGTTCCCCGTGATATTGCAATTCCGGTGGGCAATGGCCGCATTAGTTTTTACAGCAAAAAAGAAGCCACAACATTAGACAATACGGGCTACAACACCGAAATCAAAATTGGGGGTATCAACGCCAATGCAGCGGCCGATAATATAGCACCGCAAGTAAAATTATACATGAATGACCAAAGTTTTGTAAACGGCGGAATTACCAACAATGCTCCTTTATTTTTGGCCTATTTGGAAGACGAAAATGGCATCAATACCGCCAGTGGAATTGGGCATGACATTATTGCCATTCTAGACGGAAACGAAAGCAATCCCTACAAACTCAACGACTACTACGAAACCGAATTGGACAATTACAAGAAGGGAAAAATTAAGTTTCCGTTCCGAAATTTAGCTGTTGGATTACACACCATTACATTTAAAGCCTGGGACGTATACAATAATTTAGTGACTTCGGAGTTACAGTTTGTGGTTACGGGTAGCGAATCGATTACCCTGACCAATGTGTTGAATTACCCCAACCCGTTTGTGAATTACACCGAGTTTTGGTTTACGCACAACCGACCGTTTGAACCGCTCGAAGTGCAAGTGCAAGTTCTCACGATAACCGGGAAAATTGTGTGGACCAAAAACCAAACGATTACCACTGAAGGATTCCTTTCGCGCGAGATCAGCTGGGACGGCCGGGATGATTTTGGCGCCAAAATTGGGAAGGGCGTTTACATCTATAAATTGACTGTAAAATCAACGCTTACGGGCAGTAAAACAGAAAAATACGAGAAACTTGTTATCCTTTAATAAAATACTATATTTGTTCCTCTTTATAATTTTACAATGAGAAAAATTTCAACTTTTTTATTTTGTGTGCTTGCTTATCAGCTTACATTTGCGCAAGAACATGTAATAACCACTGCTGTTCCCTTTCTTTTGGTTGCCGGCGATGCCCGTTCAGCCGGCATGGGAGACAATGGAGTAGCGACTACCTCCGACGCCTTTTCCCAACAATACAATCCAGCTAAATATGCTTTTTCATTAGACAAACAAGGATTTTCTGCTAGTTATACACCCTACTTAACACAATTAGTTAATGACATTTCACTTGGTCAAGTTACCTATTTTAATCGCTACAACGAACGAAGTGCTGTGGGAGCCAGTTTGCGCTATTTTAGTTTAGGTGAAATTCAGCTCACCGACATCAATGGAGAGTTTTTATACATTGTAAAACCCAGCGAATTAGCATTGGACGTTTCCTATGCCTTGAAATTGAGCGATCGTTTCTCGATGGCGGTAGCCGGACGTTTCATCAGTTCAAATCTTAAAATTCAAGATGGAACCAACGACAACCGAGCAGCAACTTCTTATGCTGTTGACGTTGCCGGTTTTTACCAATCGGAAGAAATGGCTTTCAAAGATTTTAACGGCCGTTTACGTTTTGGGATGAACATCCAAAATTTAGGTCCGAAAATTAATTACGATCAAACGCAAAGTGCAGAGAATTCAAACTTCTTGCCTTCTAATTTAAAATTTGGATCAGGCTTTGATTTTATCTTGGATGATTTTAATAAAGTTTCCTTGAATGTGGAATTTGCCAAATTATTGGTTCCAACACCACAAGATCCAAAAGACTTAGATGGCGACGGAACAATTTCATTGGCTGAAAAAGAAGCTAATGCTGTGGCGTACAACAAAATTGGCTGGTCTGAAGGCTTGTTTAAATCCTTTGGTGATGCGCCAGGAGGAATGAGTGAAGAGCTGAAGGAGTTTACTTATTCTGTGGGATCTGAATACACCTACCAAGATTCCTTTGCTTTTCGAATGGGATACTTTCACGAAAGCCCGGCCAAAGGAGCCCGTAAATTTTACACCTTGGGCGCCGGATTTACCTACAATGTTGTAAAGATTGATTTATCCTATTTATTCTCGGCCTCAAAGGTGAATAACCCGCTCGAAAATACCTTGCGATTTTCACTGACATTCAATTTTGGTGACAAATACGATGATTTTTAGTAGACAGAAATAACAAAATAACGAATCCAAATTTCAACAGAAGTTTGGATTTTTTTTCCCACTTAGGTTACAAAGATAAATTGTTGACCATGAAAAAAATAACAGTAACTACCGAGCTTCACGTTTTTGATTCCTTGAGTGCAGTTCCCACCGACATCATTTCCTTGATGGAACAGGCTATTGCGGTACGAAAAAAAGCCTATGCGCCCTACTCCAGATTTCGTGTGGGCGCTGCGTTATTATTAGACAACGGCCAAGTAGTGTTGGGATCTAACCAAGAAAATGCAGCCTATCCCTCTGGTTTGTGTGCCGAACGCGTGGCCATTTTTCATGCGGGCTCGGTATATCCAGAAGCCAAAATTGTCAAAATGGCTATCACAGCAGCTTCTGACACCAATCCTACCCTGTCACCTATTCCGCCCTGTGGTTCTTGCAGACAATCTATTGCCGAGTATGAAATTAAGCAAAAACTGCCTATTGAAATCTATTTTATGGGTGAATCGGGTGCGGTGTACCGGTCAGAATCATTAGATAATTTATTGCCGTTTAGCTTCGACAAAAACTTCCTATAAAAAGTCTAAAAACTACGGTTTAAATTTTAGTTGTTTAAAGTAATATCTTATTTTTGCATCCACCATTCAGGACCGCAATTTAAGCTGTGAGTAAACTATTTTGCGTTATAGTGAGTATTTTATACACTTAACAATTAGAAAAGAACATTCCAATGAAAGAAGTTACAAAAGACGTTTATTTAAAGTGGTATGAAGACATGCTACTTTGGAGAAAATTTGAGGACAAACTTGCTGCGCTGTACATTCAACAAAAAGTAAGGGGTTTTCTTCACTTATATAATGGTCAAGAAGCGGTTTTGGCAGGCGCATTGCATGCCATGGACTTATCCAAAGACAAAATGATTACGGCCTATAGAAATCACGTACAACCAATCGGAATGGGCGTTGACCCAAAAGCAGTTATGGCCGAATTATTGGGAAAAGTGACCGGAACATCCAAAGGAATGGGAGGTTCTATGCACATCTTCTCTAAAGAAAAAGGATTTTATGGCGGACACGGAATTGTTGGGGCGCAAATCCCAGTAGGTGCCGGAATTGCCTTTGCTGATCAGTATTTTGGTCGCGATGGCGTAACACTTACCTATTTTGGTGACGGAGCAGCGCGTCAAGGTTCCCTTCACGAGGCCTTTAATATGGCCATGTTGTGGAAATTACCTGTTGTATTTATCGTAGAAAATAATGGTTACGCGATGGGGACTTCTGTAGAACGCACCGCCAATCACACCGATATCTGGAAATTAGGTTTGGGCTACGAAATGCCTTGCGGACCAGTGGACGGAATGAACCCAGTAAAAGTAGCCGAAGCCATGCACGAAGCCATCGATCGCGCGCGCCGTGGAGACGGACCTACTTTCTTAGAAATGAAAACGTACCGGTACCGCGGACACTCAATGTCGGACGCGCAGTTGTACCGCTCAAAAGATGAAGTAGAGGAATACCGCAAAATTGACCCAATTACCCAAGTGTTAGACATCATCAAAGCCGAGAAATATGCCACTGAAGCAGAAATCGAAGCCATTGACGAGCGCGTGAAAAATTTGGTTGAAGAATGTGCCACCTTTGCCGAAGAATCTGATTTCCCACCCGTGCAACAGTTGTATGACGTGGTATACGAACAAGAAAATTATCCATTTATACCTCATAAACTATAACGATTATGGCAAAAATTATCACGATGCCACGCTTAAGTGATACTATGACCGAAGGCGTTGTAGCAAAATGGCTTAAGAAAGTGGGCGACACTATAAATGAAGGCGACATTTTGGCCGAAATTGAAACCGATAAAGCCACCATGGAATTTGAATCGTTCAATTCGGGTACTTTGTTACACATTGGCATTCAAGAAGGTGAAGCCGCTCCAATTGATTCCTTACTCGCCATTATTGGTGCAGCGGGCGAAGATATATCAGGAATATTGAGCCCCCTGGCCCCCCAAGGGGGAGACCAAAGTTTGGCTCAACAAACAGTAGCTGAAACTTCAAATTCTACACCTTCCCCATCGGGGAAGGA
>CAMCVA010000018.1 GCA_945879625.1 Flavobacterium psychrophilum | reverse complement strand
AACCCCTTGATTGGCGAAAGTGCTGTAGGCTGCAACCATATCTTGAACGGTTATATCTACGGCTCCTAATGCTATTGAGGGTTGCAATGGAATTTCTGATTTTATTCCAAGTTTATGTGCTAATTCAACTACTTTTTCTGGACCTACTTTGTCCATTAATTTTGCCGAAACGGTATTGATAGAGTTGGCCAATGCCTTTTTTAAGGTTACCATTCCACGGTATCTATTGTCTGAATTGGCGGGCGTCCAAGTTTTTGTAACGTGGTGCCTTCCAACAGGAATTGTAAAAGGTGAATCGATAATGGAATCGCAAGGAGACATTTTTAATTGTTCAATTGCCGTAGCATATACAAAAGGTTTAAAGGTAGAACCTACTTGTCGAGCTCCTTGACCCACGTGATCGTATTGGAAATATTTATAATTTATTCCTCCAACCCACGCTTTTACATGTCCTGTTTGCGGTTCCATCGACATCAATCCGGTTTGAAGGAAATGTTTGTAATAACGAATAGAATCCGTTGGCGTCATTATAGTATCACGTTCTCCTTTCCAAGTAAAAACGGTCATTTTAGTTTTTATTTCAAAGGATTTAATGATCTCATCGTCACTTTTATCTTGCAATTTTAATTCTCTCCAACGATCCGAAGATTTCATGGCTTGCATCAAAATTTTGTCCGTTTCGTCTTTAGAAATATTTACAAAAGGAGCGTTTTTATTTGTTTTTGATTGGTCGAAAAATTCTTTTTGTAAATTGGACAAATGCTCTGTCACCGCTTCTTCAGCATAAGCTTGAATTCTAGAATCGATGGTAGTATAAATTTTGAGTCCGTCTCTATAAACATCGTATTCAGATCCGTCTGGTTTTTTATTTTCTTTCAACCAATTTTTCATAAATTCTCTCAAATATTCACGGAAATAGGTTGCAATTCCGTCTTTGTGACTTTCAGGATGGAATTTTAGAACAATAGGTTCTTTTTCCAATGAGGCTTTAACATTTTCTGTTAAAAAATGATTTTTTACCATTTGACCTAAAACCACATTTCTACGTTGTTGCACTTTTTCAAGTCGGCGAATTGGGTTATAAAGAGAAGGGTTTTTTAGCATTCCAACTAGCATTGCGCTTTCGGTTACATTTAAATCACGAGGTTCTTTTCCAAAATATACTTTTGCTGCAGAGCGAATCCCAACTGCTGTATTAATAAAATCGGCTTTATTAAAATACATTGCAATGATTTCATTTTTGGTGTATTGACGTTCTAGTCGTATGGCGATAATCCACTCTTTTGCTTTTTGAACAATTCTAAATGGTAAAAATTTTGATCCTTCACCATGAAACAATTGTTTGGCTAATTGTTGTGTTAAAGTACTTGCGCCACCGCTAGTTCCAAAACTGGCAATAGCACGTAAAGTTCCACGTCCATCCACCCCTGAATGCTCATAGAAACGCTCGTCTTCGGTTGCTACAAGAGCATCAACAAGGTGTTTTGGCAAATCTTGGTATTTTATAGAAGTTCTATTTTCATTGTAAAATTTTCCTATGGTAACACCATCTGCAGAAATAACTTCTGTAGCCAAATTAGAATCTGGATTTTCTAAATCTTCAAAGGAGGGCATAGATCCAAAAAGGCCCCATGAGGCTAAAAGGAAAAATACACAAATACCAATAAGGCTATAAGAAAAGATTTTCCAAAATTTCTTTTTGTAGTATTCGATGTCTTTAACGGGGTTGTTATTTTTTTTAACTGCCATACTATTATTCTAATGATTCCACTCTAAAACCAATTTCAGTAATTCCCTCTAAATCTTGAACGCCCTCTATTTTTCCTGTTTGGCGTACTGCTTGTTTGATGTGAATCTTATTGTTTTCTGAAGCTTTAAATTTCACACTTTCTTTGTAATACAATTTACTTTCTTTTATGTCGCTAAAGCCTTCGCCAAGAAGAGTGCCATCTACATCGGCCATTTCATATTCTAGTGTATCTACTTTGGTAAGTCCATTTGGTTGCTCAAGGGAAACAATTAAAAACAGATTATTAAATTTATAATCGTCATTTGCCCGAAGGTTAATAAACAAATTATATTTTTTTAATGTATCCATTTTTGGAAGTTCAAAAACGACTTCTTTTTTCATATTCCATGCGCTACCAACTGACTGGTATTCGTCAAAGACTCTTTTTTTATCGCAAGAAATGTAGAGTCCGGCAATAATAATTAAAAGAATGCTACTCTTTAGGCTCATTATTAATATTGGGTTTAATGGTATTTTCGTTAGGTCTGATTTTGTTATTTCCAAACGGTTTTCCCTGGTTTTTTTGCTGCTGTGGTTTATTATTATTGTTTGCCACTATTACATTTTCACCGGGGCGTTTGTTATTTCTATTTGGTTTTTTCTTTTTCTTAGGTTGATCAAATCTCGTAAGACTTTCTTGTCCCATGGCATTATTGAAATCTTTTTCAGGTTCAGAAACAATTTCTAAAGCAAAATCTTCAAGAGAAGAAACTTTGTTTTTCAATTTATTTTCCGCCATAATTTCTCTAACCTGGTCGATTTTTAATACATGCCAATTGGCAAAATTATTAGTGTAGGCAAACCACATTAACCCTTTAAAAATATCTTGTTTTTGACAAACGGCATCTCCTTTTTCGGTACTCAATTTAGTATCAAAGTCAGGGAAGGTTTTTAGCGCATCCATGTACGTATCCAACTCATAATTCAAACAACATTTCAATTTGCCACACTGTCCAGCTAATTTTTGAGGATTAAGCGACAACTGCTGGTAACGTGCCGCTGAAGTATTTACACTTCTAAAATCGGTTAACCAAGTAGAACAACACAATTCTCTTCCGCACGAACCAATGCCGCCTAATCTGGAGGCTTCCTGACGAAAACCAACTTGCTTCATTTCAATTCTGGTGTTGAATTCTTTGGCAAAATCCTTGATTAACAAACGGAAATCTATTCTTGCTTCGGCTGTATAATAAAAGGTCGCTTTTAATCCGTCACCTTGAAATTCAATATCAGAAATTTTCATTTCTAGTTTTTGAGCAATTGCCAATTCTCGAGCTCGAACTTTCATTGGCTCTTCTTTGTCTCTGGCTGCCGACCAAATATCGATGTCCCTTTGAGATGCTTTTCGGTACATTTTTAGAATTTCTGGGCTAGTGTGATTGACCCCTTTCTTCTTCATTTGAATTTTTACCAATTCACCAGTTAAAGTTACAATCCCAACATCGTGCCCTGGAGAAGATTCTGTAGCTACAATGTCTCCAATGCTTAAGGTTAGTTTTTCGGTATTTCTATAAAATTCTTTTCTACCATTCTTAAAACGCACTTCAACGCAGTCAAACGGAGCTTCACCATTAGGCAAACTCATGTTGGAAAGCCAGTCGAAGACCGTTAGTTTGTTGCAGCTATCGGTGCCGCAAGTCCCATTATTTTTACAACCTTTAGGCGCTCCGCCATCTGAAGTTGAACAACTTGTACATGCCATAATTATATTGTGGTGTCGTGACTAGCACAACGTAAGTTCATAACGATTAATGTGTAAAGATATTATTTTAATTTTAGGTTTAAAACTTTAAAACTTTAAACTTTATCTAAAATAGAAAAACCGCCATAACAATAGTAGTGATAGCGGTTTTTCAAATTAATTTAAATAGCTATTCTATGATTTTATACAATTTGTCTGATAATCGAATTCGGAAGGGCAGTTTAAGGGTACAAATGTCACCGGCAAGGGCTTTTTTAGAATCGGTTCCATTGACGAGCATTTCCGTAAGTTCAATTTTTTGTTCTCCCGTTGTAACCCCTTTTATCAATAATTGGTCGCCAACATTAATTTCATTTTCTTCAATTAAAAATTGTCCAATATTAGATTTTGGGAAATAATGTTCTCCTTTTCCAATGTACAATTTCTTAATTTTTGGAGTTTTCGCAGCAATTGGTTTTTTTTCATTGGTTCCAAAAACAGTTTGGGTGTCGGAATTATTTTTAAAGGTTAAAACGTCAGATTTTCCTTTTTTGAAAATTTTATTTCCATTTTTTATTCCTCTACGAATGGCTTTTTGTTCGTCTTCAGTAAGGTGAATTGTCGACACGCATTCTGTTGAACAACACCCTTCCATATTGGATTTGCAAGAGTCACATTGTATAAACAATAAATGACACCCTTCGTTGGCACAATTCGTATGCACATCGCAAGGAGCGCCACATTGATGGCATTGCGAAACGATATCGTCAGTAATTCTTTCCCCTAATCGCTGATCAAAAACAAAGTTTTTACCAATGAATTTACTTTGTAAGCCTTCGGCTTTTACTTGTCGAGTGTATTCTATGATCCCGCCTTCTAACTGGTACACATTTTCAAAACCTTTGTGTTTAAAATAGGCGCTTGCTTTTTCACATCGAATGCCACCGGTGCAATACATTAATAATTTTTTATCTTGTTTGTGATCGGAAAGTTGGTTTTCAATAATTGGCAAACTCTCTCTAAAGGTATCTACGTCAGGTTTTATAGCATTGGTGAAATGTCCAATTTCCGATTCGTAATGATTTCTCATATCGACCACAATGGTGTTTGGATCTTCGAGTAAATCATTAAATTCATTTGCTTTTAGGTGAATTCCAATATTGGTGACATCGAAAGTTTCGTCCACTAATCCGTCGGCGACAATTTTATCACGAACTTTAATGGTCAATTTTAAAAAAGAAAGATCGTCTTGCTCTACAGCAATATTCAATCGGATTCCCTTCATGAAATCATAAACTTCTATGCTGTCTTTGAAGGCGTAAAAATTATCTGCTGGTAAGGAAAGTTGGGCATTTATCCCTTCGTTGGCAACATAAATTCTTCCTAATACATCGAGTGGGTTCCAAGCAAGGAATAAATCATTACGAAATTGTGTGGGATTTGAAATTTGCGCATAAGCATAGAATGACAAAGTAAGTCTTTGTTTTCCGGCATCATCAATCATGATGGCTCTTTCTTCTGCGCTTAAGGTGTTGTACAGTTGCATGCTATAAACAGTTTAAGTGAGAAAAATGTAGCACAAAAATAGGGGTTTTATTTCAACAACAAACGGGCCTCAGCCGAACGTTAGGCAAAAGGCATTGAGCTTGTTGACTTAAAAAAGTCAATTTACACAAAATTACCCCACAAAAAAACCACGCTATAGGCGTGGTTTTTTTATTTTATTTCTATGACTAGCAATATTCGGCGTAGGCGTCTTGTAAGTTTTCGGCGATCAATTCAGCTGGACGACCTTCAATGTGGTGGCGCTCTAACATGTGTACCAATTCTCCATTTTTGAACAAGGCCATGCAAGGCGACGATGGTGGAAAAGGAAACATGTGCTGACGGGCTGCATCTACCGCTTCTTTATCAACGCCGGCAAAAACGGTAATCAACTGATCGGGTTTTTTGGCGCCGGCTATACTCATTTTGGCACCTGGACGTGCATTTCGTGCTGCGCAACCGCATACAGAGTTAATGACAACCAAGGTTGTTCCTTCGTTTTTTAAAGCCGAATCTACGTCGGCTGCGGAATATAAATTTTCGAAGCCCGAATCAGTTAGTTCGGCTCTCATGGGATTGACCATTTCTGCTGGATACATAGTTTTTTATTTTTGGATTGAGGGAATTAACGTAAAAATCGCAACAAAGATACACAGAAATCGATTGTGATTTTGTGGTGTTTTTGGATAATGTTACGTTAAAAATACTTGGTCAATGGGTTCCCAAAGTTCAATTTTATTGCCTTCTGGATCCATAATCCAAGCAAAAGTGCCGTATTCAAAGGTTTGAGATTCCCCAACTTGCTTTATTCCTTTTGCTTCTAATTCTTGTACTAACAATGCTAAATTTTGTACTCGAAAATTTTGCATAAAAGGTTTATCGCTCGGAGAAAAGTAGTTGGTTTGATCACTAAAAGGTGACCATTGTGTAGCACATTTATTTCCGTCATTGTCTTTCCACCAAAATGTTGAGCCGTAATCGTCGGTGACTAGTCCCAAATTTGTGCGGTACCATTCGACTAGTTCTTTTGAATTGGTTGACTTGAAAAAGATTCCGCCAATTCCGGTAACTTTTGCAGGTATTTCAACATCCGTTTTTTTATCCGAATACTTT
Organism: Flavobacterium psychrophilum; assembly: GCA_945879625.1. Lineage (GTDB taxonomy): Bacteria > Bacteroidota > Bacteroidia > Flavobacteriales > Flavobacteriaceae > Flavobacterium > Flavobacterium psychrophilum_G. The sequence continues at coordinate 10,407 of CAMCVA010000018.1, read as the reverse complement.
TGTTTGATCTTGGCCACAATTACTTGGGCCAATTTGAGGTGGCTTTCGTGCGTCCAACCGGCAATGTGCGGCGAAAGCAATACGTTGGGCATGGCCAATAAGGATTGAAAGGCCGCCGGAATTTCGGTGGCATTATCCTGAAACAAGGTTTCAAAGGAACTTTTCTCAAACTCCAACACATCGAGGGCAGCGCCTAAAATTTTACCCGATTGCAAGGCTTGCACCAAATCGGCGGTGACTACGTTTTTACCGCGGGCAGTATTGATGAGCCAAAACGGTTTAGCAAAAGATGCAATAAAATTCTTGTTTACCAATTGGTGCGTGAGCGGCGTCCAAGGCACATGCAAACTGAGCACATCGGCTTGTTGTTGCAGTTCTTGGAGTGAAACTTGTTGGGCATGGGCATCGCCTATATTTTCTTGAATATCGTGGCAAAGGACTTTCACATCAAAACCGGAGAGTTTTTTGGCAAATGATTTTCCCATACTGCCGTAGCCAATGAGTCCGATGGTTTTTCCTTCGAGTTCATGGCCACGATTGCCTTCGCGTTGCCAAACTCCTTGGCGAATTTGCGCATTGGCCTGATTCAAGTTATTGAACAAATTGAGTAGCATACCCAAGGCGTGTTCGCCCACGGCATTGCTGTTCCCTTCGGGTGCCGCAATGAGGGTGATATTTTTTTCTTGGGCGTATTCGCAATCGATGCTTTCGAGGCCGGCTCCTACTCGAGCGATAAACTGCAGCTGAGTAGCGCTATCAATAAATGCTTGGTCAATGGGGAAACGGCTGCGGATTACGATACCGTGGTATTCGGGCATGCGAGCCATGATTTCGGCTTTGGACGAAGTGTAATCAGCGGTATTGGAAAAACCCAAGGATTCGAGCGTGTCCCACAAATAGGAATGGTTGCTGTCGAGGTGGAGAATTTTGATTGATGAAAAATCCATAGCGTGTTTTTGTTGTTTGGGCGCATTAGCGATGGTAGTGGCATCCTTTTGTGTAGGCTAGCCGGAGCAAAAAATACAACGGACAGCGCGACCTGAACAGGGAATGCCCGAACTTAGAATCCCAATATTAACTTGGCAATAGAAAAGTAGATTAGAATTCCACAAATGTCGTTGCTCGTGGTGATAAAAGGTCCGGTGGCCAAGGCAGGATCGATGCCAAATTTGTCGAGTAATAACGGGATAAAGGTACCAATGAGCGAGGCAATAATAATTACGGAGACCAATGCAATGGTTACAATTATTCCGACAATTACTTCTACATTGAGCAGAAAATGACTGCCTACAAATAAAATAGCGGCCAAAATTACGCCATTGAGTAAGCTCAAGGAAACTTCTTTGAGCAAGCGGTTGATAATGGAACCGCTCAAGGTGTCGTTGGCCAAACCTTGCACGATAATCGCCGAAGATTGAACGCCCACGTTTCCGGCCATCGCGGCAATAAGCGGGGTGAAGAAAAATAAGTTGCCGTGGTTGAGCATGGCGCCTTCAAACAGCCCCAATACTTTTACGGTAATAAATCCACCGAGCAAAGCTAATACGAGCCAAGGCAAACGCGCTTTGGTTAATTCGATGATGCTATCATCGGCTTCTACGTCTTGGGAGATACCCGCCGCCAACTGGTAATCTTTGTCGGCTTCGTCCTTGATTACGTCTACGATATCATCAATGGTAATACGGCCTACCAATCGGCCCAACTCGTCGACTACAGGAATGGCCTCCAAGTCATACTTTTGCATGATACGGGCTACCTCAACGTCGTCGGTATGTACTTTTACGTAATTTAGTTTACTAATGTATACTTGGCTAATGGGGGTTTTGGTCGAGGTAGTCAATAAATCTTTTAAGGACAAACGCCCTTTTAATCGATCTTCGTCGTCGACTACATAGATAGAATGTACGCGGGAGATGTTTTCGGCTTGGATGCGCATTTCTTTGACACAGGTGAGCACGTTCCAGTTTTCATTTACTTTTACCAACTCCTTGTGCATAATCCCTCCGGCAGTGTCTTCGTCGTAACGCAACAATTCGACAATGTCTTTGGCGTGTTCTACGTCTAGCAACTCCGAAATTACTTCTTCTTTACGGTCTCTGGAAAGCTCGGCGATAATATCAGCCGCATCATTGGTTTCGAGTTCATCTAATTCTTCGGCAATTTCTTTGGGAGAGAGGCGACTCAAGATGTTTTCGCGGAGGTCCTCTTCTAATTCCAGCAAGATTTCGGCTGTTTTCTCAGAATCCAACACCTTGAAAATATAGGTGGCTTCGTCAAAATCTAACTCTTCTAAAATCTCGGCAATATCAGCGTGGTGTAGATCATTCAACAACAATTCCAGTTGATCATCATTCTTTTCTTGAATGAATTGCTCGAGTTGTTGAATGAGGCCTTTGCTGATTTTAAATTCCATCGGATGCTATTTTTTGAGTTAGTCCAATAAATTGATCGACGTCCAGTTGCTCCGGACGGAGGTCAAAGATACTATCTTCTCGCAAATTATCAGATAAATTTAATGTTTTTAAACTGTTGCGTAGTGTTTTACGGCGCTGCTGGAAGGCGGTTTTCACGACGGTAAAAAACAATTTTTCGGAACAGGGAAGGGTGTAATTTTCTTTGCGTGTGAGGCGAAGTACGCCCGATTTTACTTTGGGTGGCGGAATAAATACGTCTTCGTTTACCGTGAACAAATACTCTGCTTGATAAAAGGCTTGCACCAAAACCGATAAAATACCGTAGGCTTTACTCCCTTTTTTTTCGCAGATGCGTTGCGCCACTTCTTTTTGAAACATACCAGAAAATTCGGGGATTTGCTGTCTGTTTTCGAGCATACGAAACACAATTTGAGTAGAGATGTTGTACGGAAAATTTCCAATAATGGCGTAGGGTTTGTCTTGAAAAATGGCCGAAAAATCGTATTTTAAGAAATCTTGTGCAATAATTTTTCCTTCCAATTGCGGGTATTTTTCCCGCAAATAGGTCACCGATTCGGGATCAATCTCTACTACATAGGTCGTGATGGGTTTGGGCAATAAATACTTGGTGAGCACGCCCATGCCGGGGCCAATTTCTAACACCGTATCGTAGCCATTTAGCGTTAGGGTGTCGGCGATGGCTTGCGCAATGGTTTCGTCTTTCAGAAAATGCTGTCCTAAATGCTTCTTGGCCTTTACCTTTTCCATGGGAATAACTGTGTTTGGAGAAATTTAGTTGGGTTGAAAAAACTCGGCCACCAGGGCCAATTCGGTGCGAAAAGCCAGCATTTTGTCGCCAAAGAGTCGGGCGCCTTCTTCCCGCAAGCGGGGCGCATCTTCCTGATAGTAGCGTTCCAGCATTTCTTTACTTTCGGTGGTATATTGTATGGCATAGGTTTGTCCGCCCAGTTCCTCTTCGACCAAGACTTTAACCATGCGTGCCGAAGAAAATTTTCCGGTAGCCAAAACTGAATTGATGTGTTTTTCTTGCATCCACTGCATCCACTGCTCGTGGACACTTTCGTGGATATTAACGGTAACATTGTAGTATATCATAACCTTATTTTTATTGTGTTTTGTCGCCTCGCAAAGCACGGAACTTTTTGCGGGCGTCGGTATAGTATATGCTGTCTTCGTGGCGGGTGATCACATATTCGTAGGCCGCCATGGCTTTTTGTTTGCAGGCAGCCAAATAGGCAGGATCTCCCGTGTTGGCCTCGACCAGACTTTGGTAGATTTCTCCCAAAAAGTAGTGCGCTTCGTCGTTGTAAATGCCCTCTCCAAATTGAGTAATTTGGGCTTCGTAATACGGTATAGCCGCCACGTTATTGCCCATTTTTTCTTGCAATTTGGCCAATCGATACAGGGTAACTTCTTCAATTTCTTGGCCTTTGTAGGTTTTTGCCATAGCTTCGTAGGCCAAAAATGCGTCCTGATTTTTGTTTTGAAAATTCAAAAAATCAGCCTTGGCCAAACTTTTCAAGGCGGTTTGGGTAGAATCGGCTACGGTGGCATCACTGATGAGTAAAAAATAATCGAGTGCATCGTTGGCAATGAGTTGGGTAGACGCCGATTTGAGCGCTTTGAATTGCTGTTGTGCCCAAGTAAATTCGGTGGTGTAATAGCTGGTTTTGGCCGATTTTAAACTGGCTTCGTGACCAATTTCGTTGTCTTTGATCTCCTCCTCGATTTGGCTGTAATAAATGAGCGCCTGGTTGAAATTTTGTTCAAACACCAAAATATCAGCCAATTCCATTTTGAGGTCGGCTTTTTGAAACACATTCAAAGGCAAATCCAAGGCTTGCTTCAGCAACTTTTTAGCCGCTGCACCTTGTTGCAGGGTAAACGCCAAGTAATGCGCATAACTTTTTTGGAGCGGCAAGGTAAATGGAGTTTGCCCAAAGCGTTTCAGCAACAATTCATAATCTTCGGTCAGTTGTGGCAGATCAGCGGCTTGGGCCACATCGATGCGCATTTGCAACAAATAAGTGTGTGATTGTACAAGCAAGGCCACGTCTTTGCTGTTTTCTATTACAAAACTCAAGATCTCTTTGGCTGTTGTTTTGGCGCCTTCATCGCGAGCCAGTTGTGCCAAATTGATGATGTTGGCCAAGGATTCTGGATTGCGTTTGTAGACGGCTTTTTCTTGGATAAAGGCTTTGCCGTATTCGCGCTGCTGCACATAATACCAACTGAGTAATTGATTCCAAAATACTTCTGGATTTTTTTGAGCGCGCAAGAGCAGTGCTTTTTTTAAGGTTTCGTGAAAATTTACACTGGCGTCTTCTTGCATAAACCGGGTTAACTGGTTTTGGATGAGCGGCAAATTTTGCGGATTTGTATAGGCTTCGGTGAGAAAAGTGTCAATCATTTTATCGGTATGCCCCAATTGGCCGTGCAATAACGCCAGTTGAAAATTGAAGTTCATTTGCGGCGACAAACTCAAGGCCAATTCATAGGCTTGCAAGGCATACTCCAACAACACATGCCGCTCAAAAGTAGTGGCTACGCCATAGACTTCGTTGGGGTTTTTGCGAATTTTGTCTAGTGCCAACTCGTATTGTTTTTTGGCTTTCTCGGGTTGTTTTTGCAATTGATAATTGTAGCCCAACTCGACCAAAAGAGCAGCCTGTTGAAATTGTTTATTGCGGTTTATGAGGATTTTTTCGGCGGCTGGGAAGTCTTGCAATTGTTGTTGACATTCTACCACGCGCTGAAAATACAAGGAATTGTAGGGCTGCGCGCCCAATAGCGATTCATAACTGATTTTGGCTTTTTCGAATTCGCCTTTATCAAAATAATTTTGCGCCAATTGCTCGTTTTGCGACCAAAGTTGCCAACAGAATAAGCACAAAATTATACTGAGTTTTTTCATTTGAAAAGCCTATTAAACCTAGTTGTTTCGTATTCTATCGACGAATATTGGCACCTGTAACTCTAGCAATAGCGCCTAGTTAATGAGGTCAAATCCGGTGTACGGACGCAACACTTCGGGAATTACAATGCCTTCGGGCGTTTGGTAGTTTTCTAAAATTCCGGCCAACACGCGTGGCAAGGCCAATGAACTTCCGTTAAGGGTATGAGCCAATTGGGTTTTGCCGTCTTTGCCTTTGAAGCGCAATTTGAGTCGGTTGGCTTGAAAGGTCTCAAAATTAGAAACCGAAGAGATTTCTAACCAGCGATCTTGTGCGGTAGAAAAAACTTCGAAATCATAGGTCAAGGCCGAGGTGAATCCCATGTCACCGCCACACAAACGCAAAATTCGGTAGGGCAATTTTAATTCTTGCAAGATGGATTTCACGTGTTCTACCATGCCGTCTAACGCTTGGTAAGAATTTTCCGGATGCTCAATGCGCACAATCTCTACTTTGTCAAATTGATGCAAACGATTCAATCCGCGTACGTGCGCTCCGTAGGATCCGGCCTCTCTTCTGAAACAAGGCGTATAGCCCGTGCACAAAACAGGCAACTCGTTTTCGCTTAAAATTACATCGCGAAACAAATTGGTAACGGGCACCTCAGCGGTAGGAATTAGATATAAATCATCTATGCCCACGTGGTACATTTGTCCTTCTTTATCGGGCAATTGACCGGTTCCGTAGCCTGAAGCCTCGTTGACCAAATGCGGCACTTGGTATTCTTTGTAGCCAGCGGCAATATTTTTATCTAAGAAATAATTGATTAACGCGCGCTGTAATCGGGCGCCTTTGCCTTTGTATACCGGAAATCCTGCCCCGGTAATTTTGGTCCCCAACTCAAAATCGATGATGTCGTATTTTTTGACCAACTCCCAGTGGGGCATGGCGCCTTCGTGCAAGACTGGAATGTCACCTTCTTCAAAAACCGTGAGGTTGTCTTCGGCTGAAGTACCTGCAGGAACTATGTCGGCAGGCAAATTGGGTAGGGTATATAGTTTTTGCTGCAAGGCAGATGCCAATTGCTCGGTTTTCTCGGACAATTCTTTGCTTTGCTCTTTGAGTAGTACTGTTTTTTCTTTTAAAATGGCTGCTTTTTCGCGCTCACCCGATTTCATCATTTCGCCAATAGCAGCCGAGAGTTTATTGGCTTCGGTTAATACAGCATCCAATTCGGCTTGGGCTGACCGTCGGTTTTCGTCCAATAGAACCACTTCATTTACCACAAGGCTGGCGTCGATATTTCGTTTGGCCAAGGCAGCAATTACGTGTGCTTTATGTTCGCGGATGTAGGCGATTTGTAACATGATTTTTCGGTGTATTTAGGTATAGAATATCAGTATTTTCGGGAGCAAATTTAAGCAATTGTTTGAGAAAAAGGTGGGCGTATCCAAAAAAGAAATCAGTAGTAAATGGATGGTTTTTGCGTGTTTATCTCTACAAATTAAAAATTTTAAGAATTGTTTCTCGATTAATTATATAAATTCGCAAAAAAATTTAAACATGAAAAACTTAGCTCTTTTATTTTTCATCAGTCTAAGCAGCGTTGTCTTTGCTCAAAACATACAGGGGGAATTTGACGAATTAGTCCAGGCAGAAAAACGCGCGGCCGCCAAAAAAATGCGGATGCAAATCAATCCAAACACCTATAATTATGATGTAGTGTATCACCGCTTAGACTTGACGGTTGATCCTGCTGAACAATACATTTCGGGAGAAGTAACTACCAAATACATCGCCAAAGAAAATTTGTCGACAGTGGTTTTTGAATTGTCAAATGATTTAGAAGTGAGTTCGGTTGTACAAAGAGGAACTTCTTTGTCCTTTACACGCAGTGCAAACAATGAAGTTATTATTAACTTACCTGTAGTACAAAATGCAACTGTTTTAGATTCGATGAGTATTACCTATGCTGGTGTGCCAACCTCATCGGGATTTGGGGCTTTTTCTACAGGCACGCACAATAACGTTCCTGTATTATGGACCTTGTCTGAGCCATTTGGCGCGATGGAATGGTGGCCATGCAAACAAGATTTGAACGATAAAATTGACAGTATTGACGTGTACATTAGCACTCCAACTAATTACACTGCGGTAGCCAATGGAATGCAACAATCCAAAATTGCAGTGGGCAATGGATACAGCAAAACCCACTTTCGTCATGGGTATCCAATACCTGCCTACCTTATTGCAATTGCAGTAACCAATTACACAATCTACACCCAACAGGCTGGTTTAGGAACCGCTGAAAGTCCTTTTTTCCCGATTGTCAATTACCAATATCCGGAGACTGCGGCCACCAATACAACCAGTTTGGCCGTAACCCCATCTATCATGAACTTTTTTGAAAATACATTTGGCCCTTATCCGTTTCGAAATGAAAAATATGGTCATGCCCAATTTAGCTGGGGAGGCGGAATGGAACATACCACCGTTTCGTTTATGACTGCAGGCAGCAATGGCGGTTATAGCCGAAGTTTGATTGCACACGAACTGGGTCACCAATGGTTTGGCGATAAAGTAACCTGCGGAACCTGGAAAGACATTTGGCTCAACGAAGGTTTTGCTACTTACATGGCTTCAATGGTTGTCGAGCACCTTGATGGAGCAGCTGCATTTGTAACCAGCAAAAATTCGATGATTACCAGTATTACTTCGCAACTGAGTGGAGCAGTATACCTAACCGATACCGAAGCGCTCGATGTGAACCGCATATTTAGCAGTCGTTTATCCTACAACAAAGGAGCAATGGTGCTGCATATGTTGCGATACAAACTGGGAGATACTGCATTCTTTCAAGGATTGCTAAACTACTTAAACGATCCAGATTTGGCTTATGCCTATGCGTTAACTCCAGATCTTCAGGCGCATTTAGAAGCTGCATCGGGCATAAATTTGGATGAATTTTTTAATGACTGGGTATACAAACAAGGCTATCCAATCTACACTATTACGACCCAAAACATTGCTCCTGGTCAAGCTCGCGTTACAATTAATCAAGCCCAATCTCACAGTTCTGTTTCGTTTTTTGAGATGCCTGTTCCGGTAAAATTAACAGGATCTGGAGGACAATCTTTAGATTTACGTTTAGAGCATACGACCAACGGCCAACAATTTATTGTCAATGTGCCTTTTGTGGTTACCGGAGTTGTATTTAACGCCAATAAAGATATTATTTCTAAAAATGGTTCGGCAACTTTGGGCAGTGCCTCATTTGAATTGAGTGAATTGGTTGGGGTGTATCCCAATCCTACAAACTCAGAAATAAACATCAGCCTACCCAATACAATTGCATTTGAAAATTGTGTAGTATTCAATGCTTTGGGTCAGAAAATGGGCACATACAACAGCACACAATTTACTATTGACCAATTGGCTGTAGGCATGTATTCCTTAGTAATCAATACCTCAGAGGGAAGTATTCATAAAAATATCATAAAAAAATAACAAGCCGCTAGCCGCATAACCGAAAGTAAGGTGAAAACCTTACTTTTGTGCGTTTATAAAACTACACATCGCTATTTATGGAAATTGCAATCAAGTTGTCTCAGTTTTTATTGAGCTTGTCCTTACTGATCATCCTGCACGAATTGGGTCATTTTATCCCGGCCAAATTATTTAAAACCCGGGTTGAAAAATTTTACCTGTTTTTTGACATTAAATTTTCTTTACTCAAAAAGAAAATTGGCGAAACCGAATACGGGATTGGCTGGCTTCCGCTGGGAGGATATGTGAAAATATCGGGGATGATTGACGAAAGCATGGACAAAGAGCAAATGGCTTTGCCACCACAACCTTGGGAGTTTCGCAGCAAACCAGCTTGGCAACGCCTCATCATTATGTTGGGCGGTGTAACGGTCAATTTTATTTTGGCCTTTGTGATTTATATCGGAATGACTTTTTACTACGGTGAATTATACCTAAAAAATAGCGAATTAAAAGACGGAATAGCCGTAACCTCAAAAGTAGGCGAAGAACTGGGCTTTAAAACCGGCGATAAAATCCTAGCCATAGACGGTGAAACAATCACCAAATTTAATGAGGTGCCCAACAAATTGTTATTTGCCAAAAGCGTTGATATTGAGCGCAACGGAGCCAATCAAACCATTTCACTGCCAATTGATTTGATTAAAAAAGTGATGGGTGGCGAAAAACGTCCGTTTATTGGGTGGAGAGAACCTTTTGCTGTGGGCTTAGTGGACGACAAATCGGCCAACAAAAACAACTTGAAACCCAAAGATATTGTGTTGCGCATGGGCGAGCAATCGACTCCCTACACGGACCAAGTAATTGCCTATGCCGAAGCGCACAAAGGGCAAACTGTAGCGGCCGTAATTTTGCGCAACGAAGTGGAAACTCCCGTGAATTTGCAGATAAACGCACAAGGAAAAATTGGGGTTTACCAAGCCCGCTTGGGTGTAGAAAGTTTGGAAAAATTAGGGATTTACAACTTTACCGAGCAACACTATAGCTTTTTTGAATCGATTCCGGTGGGTCTCCAAAAAGGAAAAGACCAAGTGTTGGGTTATGGCAAACAACTCAAAGCCATTTTTAATCCAGAAACTGGTGCCTACAAAGGCGTAGGTGGGTTTAAAGCCATTTTTGATATTTTCCCTAAAACCTGGAGTTGGGAAGTGTTTTGGAGCATTACTGCGATCCTCTCGATCATGTTGGGAGTCATGAATTTATTGCCCATTCCTGCCCTTGACGGAGGCCACGTAGTGTTCTTGTTGTACGAGCTAGTCAGTGGGAAAAAACCAAGTGATAAATTCTTGGAAAATGCCCAAATGGTGGGATTTGTTATGCTTATTACACTACTTGTTTTTGCCAACGGAAACGACATTTACAAGGCCATTATAGGCAAATAATTATTTTTAGAAAATTTGTACGCATTTATTTGCAAAAAATATTTTTCGCGTTATATTTGCAACCGCTTTAAAAGGCAACACGCCTTCCTCCTTAGCTCAGTTGGTTAGAGCATCTGACTGTTAATCAGAGGGTCCTTGGTTCGAGCCCAA
>CAMCVA010000017.1 GCA_945879625.1 Flavobacterium psychrophilum | reverse complement strand
TGATTTGATTGAAGAAATTCAGCAACGGGCAGAAGTAGACGAACGCGTGTTGGTGACTACTTTGACCAAACGCATGGCCGAGGAATTGGCTAAATATTTGACTAAAGTGAGCATTCGCTGCCGCTACATTCACTCGGAAGTAGACACTTTGGAGCGCATCGAAATTATGCAAGACTTGCGTAAAGGAATATTTGACGTATTGATTGGGGTGAATTTACTGCGCGAAGGCTTGGATTTGCCGGAAGTTTCGTTGGTTGCCATTTTAGACGCGGACAAAGAAGGCTTTTTGCGCAGCCACCGCTCGTTGACGCAAACGATAGGACGTGCTGCCCGTAACTTGAATGGAAAAGCGATACTCTATGCCGACAAGGTCACAGTAAGCATGCAAAAAACCATCGACGAAACCACCTACCGTCGCAACAAACAAATGCAATTCAATACCGTTCACGGGCTTGTGCCGCAGGCGTTGTCGAAGAAAATAGAAAGTGCATTTACCAAACACCCGCTCATCGATGCCGAATTGGGCTGGGAAATAACAAAAGTAGCCGAACCAGCGCCGGAATATTTGACCAAAGGGGAAATAGATAAACGCATCCGCGAAAAACGGAAAGCCATGGAAAAATCAGCCAAAGAATTGGATTTTATGCAGGCGGCCAAGTTGAGAGATGAAATTAGCGCTTTACAAAAACAACTGTAGATGAAACATTTTCTTTGTTTTGGCCTCTTTCTTTTGGGCAGTTTTGGCATGGTCTTGGCGCAATCCAATTCTGTTTCCAAAAATGTATCGACTATATTCCTTGCCGATAGTGTACATTATACCAATCGCAAAATTTGGATTTATACGCCAGCGAACTATACCCAAAGCAAAAAACGATATCTAGTATTGTACGTTCACGATGCACAAAATCTATTTGATGCCCAAACGTCCTATGCCGGCGAGTGGAACATCGACGAAAAACTCGACAGCCTCAACGCGCAAGTAATCGTCGTAGGTATCGAACACGGCAACGAAAAACGCCTCGACGAACTCACGCCTTACCAAAACGAACAATACGGTGGCGGTAAGGCGGAGGCCTACTTGGATTTTATCATCCACACACTCAAACCCGAAATCGACAAAAAGTACCGAACCAAAACTGATGCAAAAAACACCTGTATTCTAGGCAGTTCCTTGGGCGGATTGGTTTCTTTATATGCCGTAATGAAATACCCCAACGTATTTGGCAAAGCCGGCGTTTTCTCCCCTTCCTTATGGTTTTCGGAACAAATCTTCAGCGACTTCAAGGAATTGCCCGAGTTTAAAGCCAAGGTCTATTTGCTGTGCGGAGAACAAGAAAGTGAAAATATGGTGCGTGACATCAAACGCTTAGAATATGCCATCAACGAAAAACGCTGCTATTGTTTGAATCTCAACAAACTTAAAATTGTGCCCGGTGGCCAACACAACGAAAAATTATGGCGGGATGGATTTGTAAAAGCCTACCTTTGGCTCTTCTAATTAATACTGACCCCAACTCATAACTCAAAACTCATAATTCATAACTATACACCCGTGAACAACAACGATATTTTCAAAAAACTGCGCGTGGCCTTGATGCTGCGTGACGATCAAATTATAGACATCTTGGCCTTGGTCGATTTTAGAATGTCCAAAGGCGAAATTGGCAACCTCTTTCGCAATGCCGACCACGCTGATTATATGGAATGTGGCGACCAAGTGTTACGCAATTTCTTGAATGGTTTGGTTATTCATTTGCGCGGTACCAAAGAAAATCCAAAAAACCCGAATGAGGTATTGGCCCAACACAAAGCAGAGATTCCGGTGAAAGCCAATTTTGCTACAAGAGCCGAATTCAAACCAACTCCCAAAACCGATCCTAAAAAATCATATGGTAATGCCAAATCGAGTGGCGTAAAAAAAGCTTCCAATCCCAAGTCACGCGAAAAGAAACCGGTGGCTAAAATTCAAGTGGTTGAAAAAGTAAGATTCAACAACGGTAAAAACAAAAAGTCCTGATTACTCAGGACTTTTTTATTTGTATAAAAGGTAATTATTAGCCTTGTAATGCTTTTTGTACTTGATCGGCCGCTTCTTGAAATTCAACTGCAGATAAGATTGGCATCCCTGAATTGTCAATTAATTCTTTGGCAATCTCGGCATTGGTTCCTTGTAAACGCACGATAATTGGCACTTTAATGGCGTCTCCCATATTTACATAGGCATCAACTACACCTTGGGCCACACGGTCGCAACGCACAATTCCTCCAAAAATATTGATCAAAATGGCTTTTACATTCGGATCTTTCAAAATGATGCGGAAAGCCAATTCCACACGTTTCGCATCGGCTGTACCTCCTACGTCCAAGAAATTCGCAGGTTCAAAACCAGCGTATTTAATCAAATCCATAGTAGCCATCGCCAATCCAGCTCCGTTTACCATACAACCCACGGTTCCATCTAAATCTACATAATTCAAACCGGCCTCTTTGGCTTCTACTTCAATGGGGTTTTCTTCGCGCACATCACGCATTTCAGCGTATTTCGGGTGACGGTATAAGGCGTTGTCGTCCAAATTTACTTTGGCATCTACCGCGATAATTTTATTGTCGGATGTTTTTAAAACCGGATTAATTTCAAACATAGTTGCATCGCAGCCAATGTAGGCGTTATATAATGCGGGTACAAACTGAGTCATTTCTTTGAAAGCAGTTCCCGAAAGACCTAAATTGAAAGCAATTCTGCGCGCTTGAAACCCTTGTAATCCAACGGTTGGATCAATTTCTTCGGTGAAAATTAAATGAGGTGTTTTCTCGGCTACTTCTTCGATATCCATTCCGCCTTCGGTAGAATACATGATCATGTTGCGTCCTTTTCCGCGGTTTAATAATACCGATATATAGAATTCTGAAGTTTCACTTTCTCCAGGATAATACACATCTTCAGCGACCAAAACTTTGTGTACTTTTTTGCCTTCGGCTGAAGTTTGTGGAGTAATCAACTGCATGCCAATAATTTGCTCGGCTAATTCTTCTACTTGCTGTAGGTTTTTGGCCAATTTTACGCCACCACCTTTTCCACGTCCACCAGCATGCACTTGTGCTTTAATTACGTGCCAACCTGTTCCGGTTTCGGCAGTAAGTTGTTTGGCTGCAGCAACCGCTTCTTGTGGATTATTGGCCACATAGCCGCGTTGTACTTTTACGCCATAGCTCGATAAAATTTCTTTTCCTTGGTATTCGTGTATATCCATAATGCAGTTAAATTTGACTTTTAAAAAGTGCCACAAAAATAATAATTTCCAGTAAACGAACGGCAGCAAATTGCGATTTTTATTTGCGAATTAACCGAATAAAAACAACGGTGAAATGGTGCATTTTTGAAAAGCTAAAAAAGAAAAAATATATCTTTGAGCCATGAAAAAAATTACCGCTTTTCTCCTTCTATGCAGTTTGTTTTTTAGTTCGTCTTGTCAAGAATCAAAAGTTGGCAGTAGCGTATTACCTTCTGATCAAATCGCCGGAAAATGGAGTATTGTTAAGGTTTTGCACGGATTTAGCAGTTACCTACAAGAATATCCCCGCAATACCATAGAATGGGATTTTGACACCACGGCCCAAACCGTTACCATACAAAACAATTCTAGCAATACAACCGACCGCTATATTTTTGAAAACGGCACCTATCCATATGTCGTAACCCCCAACTCTTCGGGTGGGGAAGGCTGTTTACAAACCATTAAGGTTCAAGACGTAGATTTGGGCTGTTGTACAATTACCAATGGCGAACTAAGCTTCAGTGCCCTATACTTAGATGGCGATTATGTGAAATTAGTGCGTTAAACAACAATTTCTTAACCTCGAAAACTCCTACAAATAGTACTTTAGCACCGATAAATTAGAACAGATGAATAGAAGAAAGTTTTTCAAAAATGGATCCTTAGCAGCTCTTGGTGGCGCCTTGATCAATCCGTTTCAAAGCAAGGCTGACACCCTAGATTTTAGCACTACATTCAAAAATAAAAAAGCCAAAAATATCATTTTCCTCGTGAGCGACGGTATGAGTTCGGGCACCTTAAATATGGCCGATCTATACCTAAATCGCACCTATGGCAAAGGAAGCAATTGGTTGCAACTCTATACAGACAACAAAGTGACCCGAGCTTTGATGGATACCGCATCGGCAAACTCGATTGTAACCGATTCGGCGGCGGGAAGTTCCGCTTGGGGAGGCGGCGTTCGGGTGCCTAACGGATCACTCAACGTGAGTGCCTCGGGCGAAAACTTTTTACCGATTTGGCAAAAGTTTAAAAAAGCGGGCAAAAAAGCCGGTTGTGTAACGACGGTTCCCATTACCCACGCGACGCCTGCAGGATTTTGCGTGAATACCGCAAGTAGAAATAGTCAGCCGGAAATAGCCGAACTGTACTTGCAACTTGGATTTGATGTATTGATGGGTGGCGGAAACGTTTATTTTTCGGCGACCAAACGAAAAGACCAGAAAGACCTCTATGCAGCCTATGCGGCTAAAGGCTATCAAGTAGTTCAGGAGAAAGCCGCCTTAGAAAATTGCACCAATGCAAAACCAATTTTAGGCATTTTTGATCAAGATGGTTTGCCCTATTATGTAGATCGGAACCACGAGGCAGCATTGCAGCAAAAAATCCCAACATTGGCCGAAATGGCACAAAAAGCGATTGATAACATGAAAGACCACACCGCTGGTTTTGTGTTGCAAATAGAAAGCGGAAAAGTAGATTGGGCTGCACATGCCAACGATATTGCCGGTTTACTACACGAGCAAATTCAGTTTGACGAAGCCATCAAAGTGGCGATGGATTTTGCCGAAAAAAACCAAGACACTTTAGTGATTATCACCACCGACCACGGAAATGCCAACCCGGGAATCATCTATGGCAAAGATGCCAATGCCCAATTTGACAGCATCCAAAAATACACCCAATCCAATGAATGGATTTTAAATAACATTCATCCCGATTTCACCAGCAGCAGGCTACGAGAATTAGTCGAAAAGGCAAACGGGATTGCATTGTCAGAAGAAAATGCCCAAACTCTTTTGGGTTTTTATACCGGCTTGGAAAAAGAAGATGACGGCTTGTACAACTTCAAAAAATTGCCGTTTAAGTCGTTTGCTGAAATGCAGAAAAAAACAAATGCAGTAGGTTGGATTAGTATGGATCATTCGGCCGATTATGTAGAATTGGCGGCTTATGGTCCAGGAAGTCATTTGCTCCGCTCGTTTGTGAAAAATACCGATTTACATAACTTGATGCTAGCGGCAGCCGAGGTAGAAAATAAATTCTAGTTACTTTTTGTCGATGTAATTTTCGATGTTGTACACCAATACATAGTTGTTTCGGGTAATGTACAATTGCTTGCGATTGCCTTGTGATTTTCGGGTAATGATAGAAATGGTTACCGCATAGCCGTCTTCGTCTTTGCAGGAAAAGGGATTTACTATATTTTCGTCGGATACTTCTTCTTTTTCGTAGGTGAGAATATCATACCATTGTATTTCTTGTGAATATATCAGGAATCGATTTCTATTAGTGTCTAAGGAAATGACCAACTTTGTCTCTTGCAAATCCGACCAATTTCCCCACTCCCCATTGCTATTTCTCTCCATCACACTAAAACCGGTGGTGATAAATTTGTAAGATTGAGCATTGCCAATCACTAGTGAAAACAAGATCAGAAAAATACTCAGTTGTATTGATTTTTTCATGGGATAACTTAGTTTAAACGAGGCAAATGAGAAGTTAATGCGTTAAATTCAGAAACCATTTCGGCGATAATTTGGGCTGCCGGTTGTATCGAATCGATGAGCCCCGCAATTTGGCCAATCTCTAATTCTCCTTCTTCCAAATCGCCTTCAAACATGCCTTTTTTGGCTCGGGCACGTCCCAATTTTTCTTTTAATTCTTCTACCGAAGCACATTGGGCATACAACAATTGTAAATCATGGTAGAATTTATTTTTAATTAAACGAACCGGTGCCAATTCTTTCAGGGTTACTTGGGTTTCGCCTTCTTGAGTTGCAACAATGCATTGTTTAAAATTATCATGTACCGATGATTCGGTTGCCGCAGCAAATCGGCTTCCACATTGCACGCCATCAGCGCCCAATACCATAGCCGCCAACATACCCGCACCAGTAGCGATTCCACCTGCAGCAAGTACAGGAATTTGAACCGCCTTGTGTACCATCGGAATCAAGGTAAAAGTGGTCGATTCTTCTCGTCCGTTGTGCCCACCAGCTTCAAAACCTTCGGCCACCACGGCATCAACTCCTGCTTCTTGGGCTTTTAATGCAAATTTACTGCTGCTCACTACATGCACCACGATAATGCCTTGTGCTTTGAGGTGAGCCGTCCAAGTTTTGGGATTACCCGCCGAGGTAAAGACGATCTTCACGCCTTCGTCGATGCAGATTTGAATGATTTCTTCTACATTCGGATACAACATTGGGATGTTTACGCCAAATGGCTTCGAAGTAGCTAATTTGCATTTTTGAATGTGTTCACGCAACACTTCTGGATACATCGATCCGGCACCTATGAGTCCTAATCCACCAGCATTACTTACGGCGCTGGCCAATTTATAACCACTGGCCCAAATCATGCCGCCTTGAATAATCGGGTATTGAATCCCAAAAAGTTGCGTAATGCGGTTCATTAGTTTTTAATCAATTTTCCGGATTGCAAGTTTGCACCCGAACGAATTTGATACATATAAATTCCTACAGGAAGTTGTTCAATAGAAATCGAAGTGTCGGTTGCATTTACCGTGCTTTTTTGCACCAATTGCCCTACACTGGTATAAATTGAAATCGATGCTTCTTGAGCAGTCGAAGGCAATTGAATTGAAAGTTGCGCGCTTGCCGGATTGGGATAAACCGAAAATACATCTTTACTTACCGAACTAACGGCTAATGCGGTGTTTAAGGCAGCGCTAAAATCGGGAATTCCATAGCCATATTGGTTGTTGGGATTGGCATATCGATCAGCTGATTGCTTCACATAGTTGACAACTTCTTGATTGGTTAAAGTAGGAACAGCGCTCCAAAAAGTAGCAAGCATTCCGGCCAAAATAGGACCAGAAAAAGAAGTTCCATTGGCTGTTCCTACATTTCCTGAAGAGGTGGACAATACTGAGGCTTGTCCTTGTGCCATTAAATCGGGTTTGATGCGGCCGTCAAACGAAGGGCCTATGGAGCTAAACGAAGCGATGTTTCGGTTGGAACGCACGGCGCCAATCGCCAAAACATTATTGGCTTCAGCCGGAACACCTACATGTGGTTCGGTGGTAGATGCACCCGAATTTCCTGCACTGGCCACCACCACTATTCCTTTTTCAAAAGCGATATTGGCCCCGCGCGAAGCAAAGGCTTTGTTTCCGGTCATATCCTCGTAGGTGTGTCCGTAATTGGTGTTGTCAAATCCAAAATACCCCAAGGACGAGGTGATAATATCGGCACCCACATAATCAGCCATCTCAGCAGCTTCTACCCAATTGCTTTCTTCTACAGGATTTTCTGAATTGACATCTTCGGTGATGTATAAATAATATTTGGCATCGGGGGCAGTTCCCACCAATTGGGAATCAACAAAGCCTCCCATGGTAGACAACACCATTGTTCCGTGAGAATCACCAGTATAAAAATTAGCGTTTTTGTTCACAAAATCATATCCTCCTAGCAATAAGCTGTTGTTGCGCAAGCGAGCAAACGGATTTAAGGTATTCACGCCTGGAAATCCTGCATCTAATACAGCGACCACCTTTCCTGCACCCGTAAAATTTTGCACGTGCAACAAATCGCCATTCATCATGTGAATTTGATTGAACGAATTTCCGTAATTGAATGTAACCAAGGTTTCCATGGTTTTATTCACCGGCTGAATCTGTGCCGGAGCATGGGGCATTCTCAAATTTAACGAGGCATCGGCAAATTCCAAATGATCGACACCTGGCAAATTGGCTAACGCATAAATATTGTCTGCGTTTCCGCGCACGTGCAAGCAATTTAACCAGCGGGATTTTGCCAAAACCGTAATGCCAGCTGCGGCAGTAACTTGATCAATATAGGCCTGATGAATGGGCACATCCTGAAAATCTAGTGGAATATTTTGTGCTGCTCGACGATCTAAAGACCGTTGTGACAACATCGTGAGGGGATTGTTTAAAAACGTTTGTGCATTTGGTTTACCCGTAAAATATACCCAAGCATCTTCTTGTGCATAGGCCGAAATTGAAAGAAAAGTAACCAAAAGAAGTAGTGCTTTTTTCATGAGCTAAAATTTATAATTGTAATTTGTGGAGGCTAATTTAGTAAAGAATTCTCAAGAAATCACACCCGAACCTATTAATTCCTCACCTAGATACCAGGCCACAAATTGACCTTCGGTAATAGCCGATTGAGGCGCATCAAAGGCCACATATAAGCCCGATTCTACTTGATGTAAGGTACCCGCTTGCAATTCTTGACGATAGCGAATCCGCGCCCTAACTACCATCGTTTGGCCGGTTTGCAAACGCAAATCTTCGCGTACCCAATGTATTTCTTGCTGTTGCACAAACAGTGCTTTTCTGTATAAACCAGGATGTGCATGCCCTTGGCCGGTATAAATGGCATTCGTCACCACATCGGTGGCCAAGACAAATAAGGCTTCTGGTGTTCCGCCTACATTCAAGCCTTTGCGTTGCCCCACGGTAAAATAATGTGCGCCTTGGTGGGTGCCGACCACTTTTCCAAATTCTGGTGTGTAGCGTATAGGTTGAGACGCTGCCAGAAGCGCATCTTCGGTTGAAGCATAGTCAACTTCCTTTGGAATATAACACGTGTTTACAGTATCTATTTCATAAATCAAGCCCGGTTTGGGTTGTAGTTTTTGTTGTAAAAATTCAGGCAATCGTACTTTCCCAATAAAACATAAGCCCTGAGAATCTTTTTTCTCGGCGGTAACCAATTCCATTTCGGAGGCAATGGCGCGCACTTGGGGTTTGGTTAAGTTGCCAATAGGAAACAAGGCTTTGGCCAATTGGGCCTGCGAAAGTTGACACAAAAAATAGGATTGATCTTTGTTGGTATCGGCGCCAGCTAAGAGTTGATAAACCGGTTTTCCATCAGCGGCAATTTCGCCTTTTTGACAATAATGTCCAGTGGCCACATAATCGGCACCTAAACTCAAGGCAATCTGCATGAACACATCAAATTTAATTTCGCGGTTGCACAATACATCGGGATTGGGTGTACGCCCTTTCTCGTATTCGTTGAACATATAGTCCACGATTTTGGTTTTGTATTGTTCGCTCAAATCGACGGTTTGGAATGGGATTCCAAGTTTTTCAGCGACCAATAAGGCATCATTGCTGTCTTCGAGCCAGGGGCATTCGTTTGAAATTGTAACCGAATCATCGTGCCAATTTTTCATAAACAAGCCAATGACTTCGTAGCCTTGTTGTTGCAACAAATAGGCCGCCACACTCGAATCAACCCCGCCAGAAAGACCAACCACTACCCGTTTCATAGTCAATGTGTATTAAATCAAATTTATTTTTTTGCTGGCTTAGTTGCTTTTTTTACGGCCGACATATTTTCTTCACTCACTAATTTACCGCCTTCATAAAACTGCCACATACCAACCTTTTTTCCTTTTTTGTAGAGGCCTTTGGCTACAATATTTCCAAGCGGATCACGGTAAATAGCTTGGCCTTCGTATTGATCTTTATCATAGGTCGCTTCTTCCAAAACCACAGCATTGTTAGCCAATTTTTTATAAGGTCCTTGTTTTAGTCCATTGGCATACTGCGCTTCTTCTGCCGGTTTTGAATCAGCATAATAAACAGTACGAGTGCCTTCTAGCTTCCCTTTTTTGTAATTTTCAACAGTCATCAAGGCTTTAGATTCAAAGTGATAGTACTTCCAAATCCCTTCGTTTTGTTTATTTACCGATTTGCCCTCGCTAACTTTGTTGTTTTTTTGGTCATAAAAAATGGTATACACCGAATTTGCTGCCGAATTAAATTCGCGCGTGGCAATTACTGTAGCTGCTTGTGTATCGTCATAAAAGGTAAAAACACCTACTTCTTTGCCGTGCTTAAAAGTGCCCTCGTAACGCAATCGCTTGGATTCGGGATGATAGCCTTTCCACATCCCGTGTTTGGCACCTTTTTCGTCCAATTGATTGAGTTGATTTTGCGCCAACAAAGCACCCGAAAAGACAACTAGTAAACAAAGGGAAAGTAAATTTCTCATGATTATTTCATTTGATTTAAAAACAGGAACTTAAAATTCCTGTGTTTAGTATTCAGAAACAGCTTGTTTTACAAAAAACTCCCACAGGGGGAGTTGATCTTATTTTTTCTTTTGCGCTGCTTTTTGCGCTTCGGCTTGCTCCATCATATCCTGCATTTTTTGTTGAAAACGGCCTTTCTTTTTGGGCTCTTTTAATTTGTTTTCTTGAATCTGTGCATGGATTTTCTTTTCGTCAACCACATAGCGTTTGATGACAATCATGATTCCAATAGTAATTAAGTTGGAAATAAAGTTGTACAAACTCAAGCCTGATCCGTAGTTATTGAAGAAAAACAACATCATCAAGGGCGAAATGTAAATCATTATTTTCATCATCTGGGCCATATCTGGCATACCTTCTTGTTGGGGAGCCGCCATTTGCTGATCGCCTGAAGTCATTTTCATGTAAAAGAAAATGGCTATCGCCGCCAATATCGGAAACAAACTAATGTGGTCTCCGTAGAACGGAATGTGAAACGGCAACTTAGCTATTTCGTCAAACGAAGATAAATCGTCGGCCCAAAGGAAGCCTTTTTGTCGCAACTCAAAAGCCGACGGGAAAAACTGAAAGGAAGCATACATAAACGGCAACTGAATCAAGGCCGGTATGCAACCTGCCATCGGATTTACACCAGCTTTTGAGTACAACTTCATGGTTTCCTGTTGCTTTTTCATGGCATCTTTCTTGAATTTTTCATTCAATTCAGTGATTTCCGGACGCAACACTTTCATCTTTGCTTGCGACAAAAATGATTTGTAAGTAATGGGCGACATCGCAATTTTGATGAGGATAGTGAAGACAATAATTGCAATCCCGTAGGCAATAAACGAACTTAAAAACCCAAATAAGGGAATAAAAATAAATTTATTGATCCAACCAAAAATACCCCAACCCAATGAAATGATGTGTTCTAAATTTTTGTCGTACGACTTTAAGGTAGTATAATCGGTAGGTCCCATATACAAGTGCATCGCGTAATCCAATTCGCCACGTTCAAATTTGAGCGGAATGATCGATTTGAATTGCTTGGTATAAACCGTGTCTTTTTCTACATCGTGCACCAAATTGGCCGAGTTCAAGTCTGCCTTTTCAAAGGGTTTATCGGTGATTAAGATGGTCGAGAAAAAATGCTGTTTGTAGGCAACATAACTTACTTGAGTTGGCGCTTCTGATTTGCTATCGCCTTGACCAACGTAATCGTATTTATCGTCACCATAGGCAAAATAGATTTCGGTGTAGCGGTTTTCGTAATCAACTCCCTTTTCGTTGCGTTGGGTTTTCAATTCCCATTCTAGGTTTACGGGTTTTGAGGTATTTAATACCGATTGCAGCCCTTGGGTTTGAATCGAAAAATCCAACATATAATTATCGGCTTTCAACACGTATTGGTATTCCAGGTAGGCGGTTTCGCTCGATTTGAGTCGCATGGTCAACAGCTGATCTTTCCCGCTTTTGGTGAGTGTAGGCTGAAAATATAGGTCTTTGGTTGACAAGGTTCGGTTATCTTGTGTAGACAAATTGATGTTGAGTTGGGCGTTGTTTTTCTCGACCAAGGAAACCAATTCTTTTGATCCTTTTTTAAACCGTTCGTGGTTTTTGAGCGTGGCCGATACAATTTGACCGCCTTTGTTGGCCACTTGTATGCGAATCAACTCATTTTCTATCGTAGTCACAGCGTTTGTAGCGGAAGGCAAACCTGCCGAATAGGCAAAATTTCCCAATGCAGCGGTAGCTTTAGCGTCCTGATTCGAATCTTTTACAACTGGAACCACTGCAGCCGTTTCTTTTTTGGCTTGGGTTGCTGCTTGTTCTTTTTTGACTTTATCGGCTTTAATTTGGGCATCGCTCGGTTGATTTTGATACATGATCCAAATCAAAATTCCAAAGATGAGTACAAAGCCAATAATCGAATTCAGGTCTAATTTTTTTTCTTCCATAACGCGTGGCTTCAGCCAGATTAAATTATTTTTTTGCTTGCACGGCTGCTGCCACAAAACTCACAAAAAGTGGGTGTGGATTGGCTACCGTACTTTTGTATTCGGGATGGTATTGCACCCCAATAAAAAACGGATGATTTTCGATTTCAACAATTTCTACCAAGCCGGTTTCTGGATTGGTTCCTGATGCTTGTAATCCCGCTTCTTGCAGGGCCGACAAATAACTGCTATTGAATTCGTAACGGTGACGGTGACGTTCAGCGATTTGGGAAACCCCATATATTTTGTGGGCTAGCGTACCTGGTTTTATGTTGCAGTTCCAAGAACCCAAACGCATGGTTCCTCCTTTGTCGGTAACGCTTTTTTGTTCTTCCATCAAATCGATAACCGGATGGGTTGTGGCCGCATTCATTTCGGTTGAATTGGCATCCGCATAACCCAAGACCGTGCGGGCATATTCGATAACTGCCATTTGCATGCCCAAACATATGCCAAAAAATGGCAACTTTTTTTCTCGGGCATAACGTACCGCTTCAATTTTTCCTTCAATGCCGCGTTCGCCAAAACCAGGCGCAACCAAAATTCCATCCAAACCGGCCAATTTTTCGTTACAATTGCTGGCATCTAAATATTCAGAATGTACCGAAACCACGTTTACTTTGGTTTCATTGGCAGCACCGGCGTGAATAAAGGCTTCTAAAATCGATTTGTACGAATCTTGCAATTCGACATATTTGCCAATAAGACCAATATTTATAGTGTGTTTTGGATTTTTTAGACGGTGTAAAAAGCGGTTCCAGTTTTTTAAATCGGGACTGGCTTTTTTGGGTAAGTTTAATTTTTTCAGAGCAACTACATCCAACCCTTCTTGCAACATCAAATTGGGCACTTCATAAATGGTAGAAGCATCAATAGATTGAATAACTGCCTCGCGTTTGACGTTGCAGAACAAGGCCAATTTTTGGCGCAACTCATCCGATATTTCGTGTTCGGTTCTGCAAACCAATATATCCGCTTTGATTCCGCTTTCCATGAGGGTTTTCACAGAGTGTTGCGTGGGCTTGGTTTTTAATTCACCCGCTGCCGCCAAAAAAGGAACCAGCGTGAGGTGCACTACGATGCCATTGCTTTCGCCCAACTCCCATACCAATTGACGAACAGACTCAATGTAGGGCAAGGATTCAATATCCCCCACAGTTCCACCAATTTCGGTAATCACAATGTCAAATTCACCCGATTTACCCAACAACTGCATGCGTTCTTTGATCTCGTTGGTAATGTGTGGCACGACTTGTACCGTTTTGCCCAAGAATTCCCCGCGACGTTCTTTCTCGATTACCGAAAGATAAACTCTACCGGTCGTTACATTATTGGCTTGCGAAGTAGGCACGTTTAAAAAGCGTTCGTAATGACCCAAATCCAAATCGGTTTCGGCTCCATCATCAGTTACGAAGCATTCGCCATGTTCGTAGGGATTTAAGGTTCCTGGATCAACGTTTATGTACGGATCAAATTTTTGAATGGTTGTCCGGTAGCCGCGGGCTTGCAATAATTTTGCTAAGGAAGCTGCAATAATCCCCTTTCCTAAGGAAGAGGTCACACCGCCGGTAACAAAAATATACTTCGTTTGATTCATTGTATGGTAGTTGTTGTGTTGTTGCGTTAAAAAAACGAAGCAAAATTAAGGAATTAAATTGGATAAAATAGGCATAAAAAAAGGGGGAATTCGAAATTTCACCACACTAATTTTTGCCACTATAAATGCAATTATTTGGGTTTAGGGTACTGCTTTTTGATGTTGTGAATCAACTCTTCTAAGCCATTTAAACGCAACTCAAAAACCAGTCGCATCTGATTACCCAATGTTCCGTTGGGAAAGCCTTTTTGTTGAAACCATACCAAATAATACTCGGGTAAATCTATTAAATAGCGGCCTTCGTATTTTCCAAATGGCATTTTGGTATGTGCCAATTGAATGAGTTGTTTTTGATCGTCATTCATTGCAACTGGTGTATTTTGTATAAATAAAAATTAGTGCTGTTGGGTTTGTCCCCAATGAAAGGCAATAATTTTTTCTATTTCTGGGTTCAAGCTCAAAAAAACTGGGCAAGTATACGCGGCGCGTTCCAATACCACTTGCTCTTTTTCGTTGGGCTGAAAAACCGAATAAAATTTGATGTGTATGGCCCCTATTCTTCTTGGCTCCGAATGCATTACCTTGGTTATTTCTAGTGTAGTTCCTACTAAATCCAATTCCAAATCACGCGCTTTGATTCCCATAATGGTCATCATACAACTCCCTAAAGCATTGGCCACCAAATCGGTAGGCGAAAAAGCAGCACCCATGCCTTGGTTATCGACTGGTGCGTCTGACAAAATAGCGGCGCCCGATTGCAGATGCACAGATTCGGTGCGTAAATTGCCTAAATAGGTGATTTTTGATGTCATTAATTGAGTTTTTTTACCGTTAAATCCGGTTGAAATTCCAGCACATTTACCCCCAAATTGGTATAGCCTTGGGAATCAGTATTAACGTAATTAAATTGGCATTCTACCTGTTGAGTAGCTGTTGTCAATGTTGATTCAAAACTGCCCTCTTGCGACAATCGCAGCAAGGTATCAAAGGTTAAATCAAAGCCGCGCACCGCATATTGATTGGGAAACACTTTATTAATTTGTTTGTAATGGTTACGAAAATAGTTGGCTTCTATACTCAAATTTTCCTGTGTTACCGATGGATAAATCAGCCGAAGATCGGTGAGTCGTTTCATCGGAATCTCCTCGTAATCAAGGGTTTCATTTGATTCTAAAACAGCTAAATTTATTGTGTAAGCAGGCAGTAAACTTGTTAATGTTGCTGTCGCGGTTAATAGTAAATTTGTTTTTTGCGTATCCACAACTACATAATTATGGGTGCTTTTGCTTAAAAGAGATTTCAAATAAACCACGTCTAAGGCACCAGTTTCGGTATACTTTGCAAACTTAACTGACGGATATTGTAGGGAAATCCAATTTTTGTTCGCTACTTTTTTTGGATCACTGATCACTATAATGGTACCGTTTTGGGCCAACATATAGTTTAATACCGTTTGTTTTTGAATCGCAACCGAAGGCATGGTTTGGTATACATTGGCATTCAATTTGCCCGATTCTTTAGACAGCGGCGACAACACCGGAATCCCCATCGGGCTGAGCGCAGCACCCAATTTGTCTACATAATTTTGATAAAACGGGCCAATAACCGCCGATGCGCTATCAAAACTTTTGTTCTTAAGCAAGGCATCTAGTGCTGAACCCGATTTTGTTTCTTCAGAATCCAATACCTGTACTGCCACATCTATGCCCAAGGTTTTGGCTGAATCAATGGCTACTAGCGCACCGGCATAAAAATCTAAGGTAAGGTTGAGAAACACGTCTTTTTTGAGGCGATTGGCCAACGGAGTTAGCGAATCCGCTTGTATTTTGGCTGCATTAAACGGCAACAACAAAATCAATTTTTTACTTGTGCTGGTCTTACTTACAGTTAATTTTTGCAGTGGTTTGGCAACTGCAAATTTTGGAAGAATTAAACCAGAATTTGATGGCGCAATAGGTTTAGCAAGGGCTACTTTGGGGATAATTAATTCGGCGCCAACTGCCAGATTATTCACAATCGTGGGATTTTGTTGCTCTAATTCGGCCACGCTAATGCCATATTTTTGAGCAATACCAAACTTGGTTTCTTTGGCCTGAACCATATGTTTGCCTTGGGAAGCTGCTACAGACAAGTAAGGCTGAACTTGCTTTTTGGGCAATACGCCCGAGACCAATTGAATGGTATCGCCAATTTTTAACTCTTGGTGCGCGGGATTGAGCGCCAACAATTGCTCTACCGGAATTCCTACTTCGCGCGATAAACTATACCAGGTTTCCTTGGGTTGAATAATTCGAGTTGAAGATGAATTTGAATTTTTAGGGGGCCCAACGGGTTTGGCAGCAGTTGATTTGGGCACCAACAAGACATCATTTTCTTTGATGCCCGTTTGCGAATCGGGATTTATGCGATAGATGTCAAAGGGTGTAACCGCATATTTTAGGGCGATTTGCGTAATGGTTTCGCCTTTGGTTACCGTGTGTTTCGTATAATTAGCCGTTTGTGCAAGGGAGTACAAGGTCCACAACAAAGAAACCAACAGAAATTGGAATTGTTTGATCGGCATATTTCTACTGGTTTTCAAGGTAGTTGAATTTATGGTTAATTATTCCCATTCTATGGTTGCAGGCGGTTTGGAACTGATGTCATACACCACACGATTTACGCCTTTCACTTTATTGATAATATCATTGGATACTTTCATCAAGAAATCATAGGGCAAATGTACCCAATCGGCAGTCATTCCGTCGGTAGATTCTACCGCGCGCAAGGCCACTACTTTTTCGTAGGTACGTTCGTCGCCCATTACACCCACACTATTTACGGGCAACAAAATCGCTCCGGCTTGCCATACTTTGTCATACAATCCCCACGATTTCAATCCGTCAATGAAAACCGCATCTACTTCTTGCAAGATACGTACTTTCTCGGGCGTAATATCACCCAAAATACGAATAGACAAACCAGGTCCTGGAAACGGATGACGGCCCAATAATTCGGGATCAATACCCAAGGAAGCCCCTACTCTACGCACCTCATCTTTAAACAACATGCGCAGCGGTTCTACTATTTTTAGTTTCATAAAATCAGGCAAACCACCCACATTGTGATGCGATTTGATGGTGGCTGAAGGTCCATTTACAGAAACTGATTCGATCACATCGGGATAGATGGTTCCTTGTGCCAGCCATTTGACATCGTTGAGTTGATTGGATTCGTCGTCAAATACTTCGATAAATACCCGACCGATAATTTTGCGTTTGGTCTCGGGATCGGATACGCCGGCCAATTCACTCAGGAAACGATCGGAGGCATCTACCCCTTTTACGTTGAGGCCCATGCCTTTATATTGATCCAATACATTTTGAAATTCGTTTTTGCGCAACAAGCCATTATTCACAAAAATGCAGTACAAATTGGCGCCAATCGCTTTGTGCAATAACACCGCAGCCACGGTAGAATCAACTCCACCTGAAAGGCCCAAAACTACATTGTCAGCTTGTATTTTTTCTTGCAGTTCGGCTACAATTTCCTCTACAAAGGCAGTGGGCGTAAAGTTTTGTGGCACCTCAGCAATTTTTACCAAAAAGTTCTCTAAGAGTTGTCTTCCATCGGTAGAATGGTATACTTCTGGGTGAAATTGAATCGCGTAGGTGGATTCGCCTTCTATGCGGTAGGCGGCGTTTTCTACGTCGTGCGTGCTGGCCAATTTTACGCCATTTGTGGGTAAGGTTTTGATCGTATCACTATGCGACATCCACACTTGGGAATGATCAGAAATGCCTTCAAAAAATAATTCGTTGGCTTTGATGAATTCCAAATTGGCACGGCCGTATTCACGGGTATTGGACGGCGCTACTTCGCCACCACTAAAATGAGCTAAGTATTGAGCGCCATAACATACGGCCAACAAAGGCATTTTGCCGCGTATTTGACTCAAATCGGGATGCGGTGCATCTTCGGCGCGAACCGAAAACGGGCTGCCCGATAAAATCACGGCTTTATAAGTAGATAAATCAGCTGGAAAACTGTAGTAAGGAAAAATTTCGCAAAAGATGTTCAATTCGCGAACGCGTCGGGCAATCAGTTGGGTGTATTGCGATCCGAAATCTAAAATAAGTACGTTGTGTTGCATGCGCAAAAATAGAGTTAAAAATTGAAACCGAAAATTAGATTTTTGAAAAATAATATGAATTTATCAACCAGTTTATATACGATTTATTCCCGCAGTTGCGTTAAGGTAATTGTGTATAAAGCTGTTTATAACTCTACCTTTTCTACGAACAGTTTTTTATATTTTTATGCACTTTTGTACCATACTTAATTTACATACCCTATGACCTTACTATCCGTTATTTTACAGGCAAACACCCTCACTGACAGCTTAGCTGCTGCAACAACTAGTCCAGCAACTACTGAGGTGAGCGTAACCGAAAACATCTCGTATTTGGAATTTGTATTAAAGGGAGGAATCATGATTTTTCCAATCATCTTCTTGTTGGTATATTGTGTTTATTTAACAATTGAACGGTATTTATCCATCAAAAAAGCGGCCAAACAAGAAGCCAATTTGGTCAACGACATTAAAATTCAACTCAAATCCGGAAAAATTGACAACGCGATTTTGTTGTGCAGCCGAGACAATTCGGCCTCAGCCAAAATCTTAAAAAGTGGTATTTGCCTTATTGGTCGTCCGATTAATGAAATTGAATCGGTCATGGAGAAAACAGCCAACGTAGAGATTGCTCAAATGGAAAAAGGCTTAGGACATCTGGGATTGATCTCTGGAATTGCTCCAATTTTGGGTTTCATCGGAACCATTTCGGGGGTTATTAAAATATTTCATACCATTTCTACAACCGGAAATTTAAATATCCAAACCATTTCGGGCGGATTGTACGAGAAAATGATCAGTAGCGGCGCCGGTTTGGTGGTAGGCGTTGTGGCCTATTCGGCGTATCATTTGTTTAATATGATGATCGACAGCTTCAGCTTGAAAGTACAGAAACAGACCTTAGAAATTATCAACACCATACAAGAACCGCAACATGGCCATTAAAAGAAACAAACGTTTTCACGCCGAAATCCCAACGTCATCGTTGAGCGACATCATGTTCTTTTTGTTTTTGTTTTTTTTGATTATTTCTACTTTGGCCAATCCTAACGTGATTAAACTGACGTTACCCAAAGCCAAATCAAACGAAACTACCAACAAAGACCACGTGTCCATCTCGGTTACTGAAGCTGGCGTGTATTACATCAACAAAGAAGCAGTTCCGTTTGACCAATTGGAAACTGTTTTGCTTCAAAAAACGGCGGCTGCCCACGACAATGTAGTGCTGCTTCGGGTACCTGCCGACAACAAAGTACAAGATTTGGTTGATTTGATGCAAATAGGCGTGAAACTCAAACTCAATTTTGTAATTGCGACTTCCAAATGATGCGTCCGCTACTACTGGTTGCATTGGGTGGCGCTTTGGGCAGTGTGCTGCGCTATTTGACAAGTGAATTCTTCAAAAAATTTACTTACCACGCCTTCCCAATAGGCACATTTGTAGCCAATATCGCGGGCTGTTTACTTATCGGGATTTTAATTGGTTCCTTAGACAAATCAGGCAGCGATAACACCCCTTTAAAGTGGTTATTGATTACCGGATTTTGCGGTGGCTACACCACATTCTCTACTTTTAGCTACGAAAACTTGCGCTTATTTGAGCAGGGAAATTACGGCTTGGCATTATTCTATTTGGGCAGCAGCATCTTGCTTGGACTCTTGGCCGTGGGCCTGGGACTTTTTTTGGTGAAGTAAATTGGTAAGAAGCTGTTAAATTCTTTACTTTTTACGAAAAAAATGTAACTTCGCGTCCGTATGAAAGCAGCCGATATTTTAGCCATTCAAACTCTTTTGGAAACCCCAAAAAAGATTGTGATTATTCCACACCGCAACCCCGACGGCGATGCGATGGGTTCTACCTTGGCTTTGTTTCATTACTTAAAATTGTATCAGCACGAAGTTGTAGTGATTTCTCCCAACGAATTTCCCGATTTTTTGGGTTGGATGCCTGCCGCGAATGACGTACTGGTTTACGAAAAAAACAAAGCACACTGCAGCAAAATCATACAAGAGGCGGCTCTAATTTTTACCTTAGATTTCAATGCTTTGCACCGCACGGGCGAAATGGAACAGGTCTTAAAAACAGCCAAAGCGCCCTTTATCCTGATTGACCACCACGAAAAACCGGATGACTACGCGCAGTATACTTTTTCAGACACTTCCTACGGCTCTACTTGTGAGATGATTTATGACTTTATTGAAGTTTTGGGCGACAAAGCCAAACTCAATACCCACATAGCCACTTGCATTTACACCGGAATTCTTACTGATTCGGGCTCGTTTCGATTCCCAAAAACTACTGGCCGAACGCACCGCATTGTAGGCGAATTGATCGATTTGGGCGTACAGAACAGCAAAATCCCCGAATTGTTATTTGACAACAGCTCCTTTGATCGTTTGCAACTCATGGGACGCGCGTTTCAAAATATGAAGGTATTTCCGGCTCAAAAAACCACTTATACATTCCTTTCTCAAGCCGACTTAGATGAGTTTCATTACCAAAAAGGAGACACCGAAGGCATCGTAAATTATGGTTTATCGATACAAGGTATCGTGTTTACCGCTATTTTTATAGAACACCGCGACGAAAATTTGGTTAAAATTTCGTTCCGATCGCAAGGTGATTTTAATGTAAATGAATTTGCACGAACGCACTTTAGCGGCGGAGGCCACATCAATGCTGCCGGAGGAAAATCAGAAGACAGCTTGGCTAATACCCTTACAAAATTTGAAGAGCTGCTTGCTCAATTCACCCTATCTTAATTGTATGAAATTTCACAAAGAACTTATCATCCTTGTTTTTGCTGGTCTTTTGCTTTCTTGTTGTTCGCAACAAAAAGCGCGAAACCCGATTTCGCACACTTCTGGCTCTTTTTTGAAAGAATCCATTGACCGAAATAAAAAATTGGTCGCTGGCGAAGAGCGCAAAATCGATTCGATTATTAAAAAAGATACGATCCATAAATATTTAGCCTCCAGCAAAGGTTTTTGGTACCGCTACGACGTGAAAAACAGCAACGATACCTTGCGACCTAAAAAAGGGGATATCGCTCACTTCACCTACGAAATCAAAGATTTAGACGGCAACATCATATACTCCGAATTGGAGTTGCGCCCGCAAACGTACCGTGTTGACAAAGAGCAAAAAATGATGAATGGTCTGCGAAATGGACTCAAATTGATGCACAAAAACGAAACGGTTACCTTTTTATTTCCCTCGCACGTGGCCTATGGCTATCACGGCGACAACCGAAGGATTTCCCAGAACATTCCATTAATTTGCACGGTAAATCTTACCGATTTTGCACCCGAAACTTTTCCTAGTAGTGAACAATAACATGAAAAAATTAGTTACGCTTCTTTTATGCAGCACCCTCGTTTTTACCGCTTGTAAAAAAGCCCATCCCAGCTTGTCCGATGGCTTATATGCCGAAATCGAAACCAACAAAGGAAACATTGTTGTGCAATTGGATCCTGAAAATTCCCCAATAACGGTGGCCAACTTTGTGAGTTTGGCCGAAGGAAATCATCCTTTTGTAACCGATGAACAAAAGAAAAACAAGCCCTTCTATGACGGACTGACCTTTCATCGTGTAATCGAAGAATTTATGATACAAGGTGGCGATCCCAACGGCGATGGCTCAGGCGATGCAGGCTACCAGTTTAAAGACGAAATCAGCCAGCTTCCGTTTGACAAAGGCGGAATTTTGGCCATGGCCAATTCGGGACCTGCAACCAACAGTTCACAGTTTTTTATCACCCATAC
>CAMCVA010000016.1 GCA_945879625.1 Flavobacterium psychrophilum | reverse complement strand
GGTGGCGATCCCAACGGCGATGGCTCAGGCGATGCAGGCTACCAGTTTAAAGACGAAATCAGCCAGCTTCCGTTTGACAAAGGCGGAATTTTGGCCATGGCCAATTCGGGACCTGCAACCAACAGTTCACAGTTTTTTATCACCCATACCGCAACTCCTTGGTTGCAAGGTAAACACACCATTTTTGGCCATGTAATTGACAAAGGCACGGAGGTAGTTAATGCCATTGTTCAAGACGATGTGATTACAAAAATTAGCATCATTCGCGTGGGAAGTGCAGCCGAAAAATTTGATGCACCCAAAATTTTCTCTACCTATTTCAGTACCGAATTAGAAGAAAAGAAAAAAGCTATCGCACTTGAAGCCGAAAACAAAAAAATATACGACGCCAAATACAAACTAGTAAAGGACCAAAAAGTGGCTTATTTTTCTGGAGTAAAAAGTAAAGCAGCGGTTACCAAATCTGGCTTGCAGTTTTTTCTGGTTAAAAAAGGAAACGGGACAAAACCCAAAGCAGGCGAACAAGTACAAATACACTACGCTGGCTTTCTAGAAAATGGCGATTTGTTTGACACCAGTCTAGAAGATGTAGCCCGCACCTTTGGTAAATTTGACCCCCAGCGTGCAGCGGACAAACAATATACCCCTATTCCGTTTGAAGCGGGTAGAAAAGAAGGCATGATTCCCGGATTTATTGAAGGATTAGAAAAAATGAATTTCGGAGACAAAGCTGTCTTGTTTATCCCAGCCAATTTGGGCTATGGGGCACAAGGCGCTGGCAATGTAATTCCGCCCAATGCCAATATTATTTTTGAAGTTGAATTAATTAAATAACCCCCAAGGGACTAAACCTGAAATCCCTGCCATTGCAAAATAAGTAAGGACTATTAATACCCATACCATGAAAACAAAACTCATTGTTTTATTACTCCTCACCGCAAGCTTCGGTTTTGCTCAAAAAGCCAAAAAACCGCTTGCCAAACCAGCGGCTAAAACTGCTGCAAAACCAGTAGCCAAATCGCAAGACGGAATGTTTGTAGAATTTGAAACCGCCAAAGGAAAAATTGTCGTGCAATTGGAATACCAAAAAGCGCCCATTACCGTTGCCAACTTTGTAGCCTTGGTTGAAGGGAATCACCCCAACGTAAGCGACGAAAAACTGAAAGGAAAACCATTTTTTAATGGATTAAAATTCCACCGTGTAATCAAAGATTTCATGATACAAGGAGGAGATCCTGCCGGAAACGGTTCTGGTGGTCCTGGCTATAGCTTTAAAGATGAAATCGTTCCGGAATTTAAATTTGACAAAGCCGGTATCTTGGCTATGGCCAATTCAGGTCCGGCAACAAACGGCTCTCAGTTTTTCATCACGCACAAAGAAACACCATGGCTCACCGGAAAACACACCATATTTGGCTATGTAACTGTGGGGCAAGACGTGGTAAATGCCATTGTGCAAGACGACTTGATGACCAAAGTTACCATTGTGCGCAAAGGAGCTGCTGCCAAAGCATTTAATGCTGTAAAAACATTCACAGACTACTTTGCCAACAAAGCCGAAGACGACAAGAAATTGTCAGAAGAACAAGCCGCTACTAAAGCCAAACAAGCTGAAGAACAAGCTGCAGCAAAGAAATTGTATGATGAAAAAATCGCTCCCGTAAAAGCCAAAAAAGTAGCTTACTTAAGCGACCTTCGTACCTCCTCAACTGTTTCGGCAACTGGTTTAGCCTTTAAATCTTTGGCTCCAGGTAACGGAGTGAAACCTGCAGATGGTTCTACGGTTTACATTCATTATGCCGGTTACTTAGAAGACGGAAGTTTATTTGACAGCAGCGTAGCCGAAGTAGCCAAAGAATATGAGCGTTATGACGAAAACCGCGCCAGCCAAAATGGGTATCAACCGTTCCCTTTTGAATTCGGTAAAAAGGAAGGCTTGATTCCTGGTTTCTTGGAAGGAATAGGAAACATGACCATGAACGAAAGAGCCATCTTCTTTATCCCAGCCAATTTAGGGTATGGCGAACGTGGCGCTGGCGGTGTAATTCCACCCAATGCGAATATTATTTTTGAAGTACAATTATTGGAAGGAGCTCCAGCAGCAAGCGGGCCTGCCAATCCAGAAAAATAAATCCAATTGATTCCAAAAAAAAGGGATTTTCTAGTTGTAGAAAATCCCTTTTTTTATTTCGGTCCAAACTTCCAATCAAAGGATTCGTCGTCCTTGATGATGGCACCCAATTCGAGTCGAATTACGCGGCCAAACTCGGCTTGCAAAATGAGCCAATTCGATTCGTTGAAGTGGTTTTCGGTGGTATCAAAATCTTCTTGTTCCCAGTTTTTAAATGGCAAAGCCGCTTTCACTTCTTGGATGGGTTTGCCCATTACGTGATGCTGAAGCACTTCGGCTGCAGGATTGGAGGTAATGATATAGCCCAATCTGAAATTTTCATCGGCGTAAAACGTGAGACGAAATTGCAAGACGTTATACACCCATATGCTGTTTTCCTCTTCGTCTAAAAAAACCTTGTCGGCTTTACCGTATAGTGAATTTACATCGGCTTGGCTCATGCCAAACAACAACTGATCGATACCGTTTTTGGGATGTATTACCATAGTATTTTAGTATTCAAAAGTACCATAAGGACTTTGGATGGTGAGTTTTTTGGTTTGATAAGCTTCTACTCTACCCACAATTTGGGCCGCTACGCCAAACGATTCCGAAATGGCAATGAGTTCGGCAGCGATAGATTCGGGCACATACAATTCCATACGGTGGCCACAATTAAACACCTGGTACATCTCTTTCCAATCGGTATTGGATTGCGATTGAATCAGCTGAAACAATGGCGGAACTGGAAATAAATTGTCTTTTATTATGTGGAGATTTTCTATAAAATGCAAAATCTTGGTTTGGGCACCGCCACTGCAATGCACCATGCCATGAATCTCTTGCGGAGAAAATTGATCGAGTATTTTTTTGATGATGGGTGCGTAGGTTCGCGTAGGCGATAAAACCAATTTTCCTGCATTGATGGTCACGTCTTTGATGTGTTGGGTGAGGCCAATTTCTCCCGAATAGACCAAATCTGCAGGAACCGCTGCATCATAACTTTCAGGGTATTTGGCAGCCAAATCGTTGCTAAACACATCGTGTCGCGCCGAAGTTAATCCGTTGCTTCCCATTCCGCCGTTGTATTCTTTTTCGTAATGTGCCTGACCAAACGAGGCCAATCCCACAATCACATCGCCGGCTTGTATGCGTGCGCTGTCAATTACTTTGTCGCGTTTCATGCGCGCGGTTACCGTAGAATCTACAATGATCGTACGGACCAAATCACCCACATCGGCAGTTTCTCCGCCAGTGCTGTGAATCTCTACGCCGTAGGTTGCCAATTCTTTAATGAGATCTTCCGTTCCGGCAATTATGGCCGCAATCACTTCGCCAGGAATCACATTTTTGTTGCGTCCAATGGTAGAAGAAAGCAAAATAGAATCGGTGGCGCCCACACACAACAAATCGTCAATATTCATGATGAGTGCGTCTTGGGCAATGCCTTTCCATACCGACAAATCACCAGTTTCTTTCCAATACATATAGGCCAAAGACGACTTGGTTCCTGCGCCATCGGCATGCATGATGAGGCAATAATTGGGGTCTTGGGTGAGGTGATCGGGAATGATTTTGCAAAAAGCTTTAGGATACAAGCCTTTATCAATCGATTTTATGGCGTTGTGTACCTCTTCTTTAGAAGCCGAGACGCCGCGTTGTGCGTATCTTTTGGAAACATCAGAACTCATAGGTTTGTGTGGTGTTTGGTGCGGCAAAGATAGCGAGAAGTTGGCTATCGAACACGTCGATTTTTGGGTTTTTGCAGATAAATTAGCGGGAGAAACCTACTTGTCTTTGATTAAAATTTCTACCCGACGGTTTTCGTTTTCTTGTTGCTCGGTTTGCTCGGGAATGGGATGAAGAGGTTTGGTTGTGCCAAATCCGATATAGGAAAGTCGCTTGCGGTTGATGCGTTGACTCACTAAAAAATTATAGATTGCGCGGGCTCTCGAAGTAGACAGATTGTATACATCACCCTTAATTTGACAACAAATATGCCCTTGAATTTCAATTTTTAAATTGGGGTTTTCTTGCATCGCGCATAGTAAATCGTACAAAACTGATTTGGACTTGGGCAATAAGCGCGGCGACATATTAAAGAAGTACAAATTATCGAGGGTAATCATATCGCCTTTGGTGGAATTTTTGATTTTTTGCTGTAAAGCCGATAGTGGTTCTTTCTTGACTTCGGCGGGTTTTTCTTGGTATTCTATGATTACTTTTCTATTCTCCGATTGAATTTTGGACTGTTCAAAATCTTCCCCAAAACCACGCACATCATAACCTGCATTTACTTTGATTTGGTGGGTTTTCATAAATTCAACTACGGCATTCACCCGTTTAATTGAAAGCGAATCGTTGTAGGAATTAGTTCCTTTCCAATCGCAAAACCCAAAAACTTTGGTTACCTCAACATTGGGCGAGGCAATAATCCAATTGTCCAGTTTTTTTACTGCATTGTCATTCAATTCGAAGTGATCAAAATCAAAAAAAACAGTGAGCTTATCTTGGGCGTTGCCTTGATATGCAAAAATTAGAAGTACAAATAACAGAAGTAGTTTTTTCATCGCTAATTTTTTTTAATAACCCGTTATGACGATTTCAACACGGCGATTGGCTGCGCGTTGGCTTTCGTCTTTCTCGGGTATAGGAAAAATCGGTTGACTGCTGCCAAATCCTTTGTAGGTCACGCGACTTTCGTCAATGCCTTTCATCAGCAAAAAATTCTTAATCGCTTTGGCGCGTTGGGTGGACAAGTCTTGTTTGTCAGTAGGCATGCAACACAAATGGCCTTGAATTTCAATTTTCAATTCGGGGTTGCGTTGCATGACCAAAAGCAATTCAAATAATTTAGCTTTCGAGCGGTTTTCGACCATAAAGGTGTTGATCACAAAATTCAAATCCTTGAGCAAAATTTTATCGCCTAACCTAGCAGCGGTTATGGTTTGCATGAATTCTTGGTTCAAGGCAAATGTAGATTTGCTTCCATCTGGATTTTCAAACACCAATTGCGTAGGATACGGGATAATGGGTTTGGGTTCGACTACTTCGGGCGCAGGCATCGGCAGTCCAAGTAGTTCATTTTCGCGCGACAAATCTTTTTGTTGCAGATAAAATAAGGTTACGCGGCGGTTTTCGCCTTTGTTCGTACTCATCTGGTGCAGTTCACCAAAGCTTCTGGAACTAAAATCGGCCCGAAATTGCACCTGATTTTGCAGGAATTGGTAGATGGCATTCACCCGGTTTTTGGCCAACGTATCGTTTAGGAAACTGCTACCGTCTTCGTCACAAAAACCATGAGCACCCACTACTTTACTTCCTGCATTGGCTTTGGCCCAATCAGTTAATCGAGCAGATTCTTTGGGCGTTAAGGAAAATTTATTGGAATCAAAATAGACAGAAAACTGGTCTTGTGCCCAAACAGATAGTGGTAAAAAACCAAAGAGCGCGATAAAAATTCCAAGTTTCATAGACATTCCCTATAGATTAGGGAAAGTTACATTTTTTTTTGAATAAAAAAACACCTGTTGCTTGGGAGCGCAACAGGTGTTATAACCTTTCGGTTTGGACTTGTTATTTGGTGAATAACAATTCTCTGTATTTAGTTAAGGTCCAGATTTCATCGTCTACGATTAATTCTAATTTATCGCAGTGCTCGCGAATCACATCAAAGTATGGTTTTACTTTATCACAATACATTTCGGCCATTTTTTGGGCATCGGTCAAGGCGTTGGCTTTTTTGCGTGCTTGCGTCATGTCTTCCACTTTTGAATTGATGCCTTCGATGTGTGCCGAAATTTCTTTGATGATGTTAATTTGCTCTTTGGCGATTTTTTCGAAATCTTTTCCGAAAATTTCTTTCAAGCCTTTCACGTTTTCGATCAAGGTGTTTTGGTAACGAATGGCGGTTGGAATTACGTGGTTTCTGGCGATATCTCCCAAAACGCGTCCTTCAATTTGGATTTTTTTGGTGTATTCTTCCAATTCAATTTCGTAACGGGCTTCTACCTCTACGTGGTTCATGACGTTCATTTCATGGAATAAATCCAAAGCGGCTTTCGAAACTTTTGCTTTCAAAGCCTCGGGGGTAGTTTTAAAATTACTCAAGCCACGTTTTTTTCCTTCTGCTTGCCAGGCATCGCTGTATCCGTCGCCTTCAAACAAGATGTTTTTGGAGGTTTTGATGTATTCGCGCAACACATTAAATATGGCTTCGTCTTTCTTTAGATCATTTTTGGCAATCAACGAATCTACTTCTAGTTTGAAGTCTTTCAATTGCTTGGCCATTATTGTATTTAACGTCGTCATAGCATTGGCGCAGTTTGCCGATGAGCCAACCGCTCTAAACTCAAATTTATTTCCGGTAAAGGCAAAGGGCGAAGTTCTGTTTCGGTCGGTATTGTCTAATAAAACGTCTGGAATTTTACCTACTACGTTCAGTTTTAAATCGGTTTTTTCTTCGGGTGATAATTTTCCGGTTGATACCCCTTCTAATTCAGCCAAAACTTTCGTCAATTGTTGACCAATAAATACCGATATAATGGCTGGTGGCGCTTCGTTGGCTCCCAAACGATGGTCGTTACTAGCTGAAGCAATTGACGCTCTTATCAACGATTCGTACTTATTTACGGCTTTGATGGTATTGATAAAAAAAGTAAGAAATTGCAAGTTGCTCATTGGTGTTTTGCCTGGGCTCAACAAATTTACTCCGGTATCGGTAGCCAATGACCAGTTGTTGTGCTTTCCAGATCCGTTTACGCCTTTGAATGGTTTTTCGTGGAATAACACTTTAAAATCGTGACGCTCAGCCACTTTTTGCATCACGTCCATCAACAAGGAATTGTGATCTACAGCCAAGTTGGTTTCTTCAAAAATGGGTGCCAACTCAAATTGGTTGGGTGCCACCTCATTGTGACGAGTTTTAACTGGAATGCCCAAGTACATACACTCTTGCTCCAATTCACGCATGTACGACAACACTCTGCTTGGAATAGATCCAAAATAGTGATCGTCCAATTGTTGTCCTTTGGCCGAAGCATGACCCAATAAGGTACGTCCAGTCATCAAAATATCAGGTCGGGTATTGGCCAAAGCCGTATCGATCAAAAAGTATTCTTGCTCCCATCCTAAGGTAGCAGTCACTTTTTTGACGTTTTTATCAAAGTATTTACACACATCGGTTGCTGCTTCGTCAATCGCATTCAAGGCGCGCAATAAAGGGGTTTTGTAATCTAATGCTTCTCCAGTATAGGAAATAAATACAGTAGGAATACACAGGGTAGTACCAAATATAAATGCAGGCGAGGTTGGATCCCAGGCCGTATAACCACGCGCTTCGAATGTATTACGAATACCTCCATTTGGAAACGAAGAAGCGTCTGGCTCTTGTTGCACCAATTGACCGCCACCAAATTTCTCAACTGGATCACTGCCGTCATAGGAAGTTTCAAAAAAGGCATCGTGTTTCTCGGCAGTAGTACCGGTTAAGGGTTGAAACCAGTGGGTGTAATGCGTAACGCCTTTTGCCAAGGCCCATTCTTTCATTCCCAAGGCAATATAGTCGGCGATTTTTCGGTCAATTTTAGTCCCGTGTTGCACCGCATCTTGCACGGCTTTAAACGCATCTGAAGTCAAGTATTGCTTCATTGCTTTTTCGTTAAACACGTTTGAACCAAAAATAGTTGACTTTCTATCTGATTCTTCAAATTTTACCGGTTTTCTGCCCGATGTTTCTTTTAATGCTTGAAAACGTAAAGTTGCCATAATTTTAAATATTTTTATTTATACCCCATAAATTTCGATGCAAATATAATTATTGTTTGCATTTAAATCTGCTTACCCCCTAATTTTTTATAGGTATAAACATAAATTTAAAGATTTATTAATAACCAATCCGAAACAAAAGAAAATCAACAGAAAAATACACAAACCATAAAGTACCTGTATATTTGTGTTTCTAAAACCCATTACCAATGCTACTTTGGACCTTATTTATTGGAACCGTATTGCTTTTCTTGGCTTTAGATTTGGGGGTGTTTCACAAAAATGCCGAAATCATATCCAATAAAAATGCAGCCAAATGGACACTAATATGGGTGAGCGTATCGCTGTGCTTTTCGGGTATCATCTATTTATTGTACCAAAGCGATGCCGTCAACAACCCTGAAAATTATAGTCCGCTCGAAGCTTCCTTAAAATACATTACCGGATATATTGTTGAATTGTCACTGAGTGCCGACAACATTTTTGTGATTGCCGTGATTTTTAGTTCCTTCAAAATTGCACAAAAACACCAACACCGCATCCTGTTTTGGGGAATCATTGGCGCCATCGTATTTCGCGGGATTTTGATTTTCTTTGGCACACTCTTGGTCCATCAGTTCGAATGGATCAGCTATATTTTTGGGGCCTTCTTGGTTTTTACAGCACTTAAAATGTTGTTCAAAAAAGACGAAGAATCCTTTGACCCAAAACACTCCACGGTTTATAAATTAATTGGCAAATTCATTCCCATTACGCATGCCACAAACCAAAATCAGTTTTTCATTTTAGAACAAGGCAAACGATTGGCCACACCATTATTTATCGCCTTACTCGTTATTGAAGTGATGGATGTGGTTTTTGCACTCGATAGCGTGCCCGCAATTTTATCCATTACCGCCGATCCGTTCCTGGTGTTTAGCTCCAACATCTTTGCCATATTGGGCTTGCGGTCGCTGTATTTCTTTTTGGCCAACATGCTAAACAAATTTGCCTATTTGGAATACAGCATTATTGCAATTCTGAGCTTCATCGGACTCAAAATGTTATGCAAAGAATTTATTCCAATTGCCGAATGGCTTTCGCTGTTGATAATTGTACTGAGCTTAAGTGCCGGAATCGTAACTTCTATCTACCAGGCAAAATCAAATGATACGCCATAAAAAAACCGAAGTTTCCTTCGGTTTATAATTTATTACTCAAGTAACTTTACCTTAGATTCTTGAATGTGGTAGGCTTTTACGACGGCATTATAATCAGAATAATCGATATTTTTTTGCGCCGATTTATTAGAAAAATAACCCGGTATAATTACAATTCTAAAGGTCTGGTTGGTGAGGTAAACTGGCATAGTGGCCAAATTAAAATTTCCTCCCGCATAGATCGTGAAATCTTGTTTTGAGAAATCAAAATCGTAATCTAATTCTTGGCCATTGCCTAAAAACAGCGTTCTGGGAATCGATTGCCAAACAGGCGTTTGCGGATTAATGGTACTGGTCATGCGGTATATTAAAATATTATCCGAGGCATAAATATTTGGGTTGAGGCTGCGGTAAATGGTGTAGCCATTTGCGGCATTGTAATCAAAATTGATGTTGCGCAACTCAAATACTTCGGCTTCAGCGCTGTAGCCTGTGTCTCCTGACATGCCTTGGGGACCAATGCAGGAAGTGAATGTCAAACTAAAAACTACAAGTAAATAAACAAGTGCTTTTTTCATAACTAAGAAATTTAAATGAAACGATTGACGATAAAATCGAGCATAAAAGTATTTTAAAATAAATCACCACAAAAAGAATTGGCTAAATTTTAATAGAACCGCGAATCCACTTACTTTTATGCCATGAAATTATACATGACCATCATTGGCTGCCGACCGTCGGGCCGACTTACCGAACAACACGATGTCTTTTTTGGCATTGGCAACCAACTCGCTGACTTGATTCCGCAGATTAATGCCTTTTGGCCCGAAGTGAAAGGCAAATTTCACCTTGACTCGTGGCGTGAAGTAACCAAAGTGGGCGAATACGAAATTTGTGTAGTTGATAAAGGTGATTACAAAACCAACGAACAGGCCTTGTTTTTCCTCAATTTGGGCGGTTATCTGCCTCAGGAAATGGAAGAATTTCATTATAAAAAATTGGTCGTAGCTCCTTCGTTGGCGGTGGCTCAACACGAAATTAAAAAAACCGATTTTTATATCAATTATAATTTTACAGGTGCGGCTTCCCACATTGACGATAAATATGGGCTAGACATTGACGAATCCTACAACGTGAACGATTTGATTCGGCCGGAAGATAAATTGTGTTATGGATTACAAATTACAATAGCCCCAAAAGACAAGCCAGAAGATGAATTGCATGTTGGGTATGTGCCCATAAAAAATATAGGGAAGTAAATTCTTTTTAAAACCGAATTTAAATGGGAAGAAATAATCCAAAAAACATAAAAACGCACAACGACAAATTGCACAAAGAGCAAGACAAAGCCAAGGCAAAAAAAGTGGCTAGTGAAGAAAAACGCAAAGAAATTATGCGGAAGTTCAACGAAAAACAAAAAACCAATTTGCTATAAATTATCTTCATCTATAATCGCGTAAGGTGTGTGTTTTGTGTTATCTGTTGTCGGTTCTCGGTTGTCGGTTCTCGGTTGAGTAGATTTAAATATTGAAAGATTTAAATATTGAAAGATTTCGTCTTGAATACTATGTTAGGTCCCGAAGCGTCGGGATTGGAATTTAAAAAATCCGTGCATTCGTGGCTAAAAGCTGACAACTTCTAGCTTCCAGCTTCAAGCGTACAGCCGTTCTTAGTATACCTCTACCCTTTCGACTTTACGACTTTTGACTTTACGACTTTAGACTTTACAACTTCAATCTACATGTTGCGTCGGTACTGCCCGCCTACTTCAAACAACGCGCTGGTTATCTGACCCAAGGAACACACTTTGGTGACTTCCATCAATTCTTCAAACATATTGCGGTTGGCAATAGCCGCCTCCTGAATCTTCGCCAACTGCGCATTCACTTGCTCCTGGTTGGTTTGATGCAATTGGTCCAACATGGCAATCTGGTAGGCCTTTTCGGTTTCGGTCGCGCGAATTACTTCGGCCGGAATTACGGTTGGCGAACCTTTAGAACTCAAGAATGTATTGACACCTATAATTGGAAATTCGCCGTTGTGTTTCAAGGTTTCGTAATACAAACTTTCTTCTTGAATTTTAGAACGTTGGTACATGGTTTCCATGGCACCCAAAACTCCTCCACGTTCGGTGATGCGATCAAATTCTTGCAACACGGCGTCTTCAACCAAATCAGTTAATTCTTCGATAATAAACGAACCTTGTATCGGATTTTCATTTTTCGCCAAGCCCAATTCCTTGTTGATAATTAATTGTATGGCCATCGCACGGCGGACTGATTCTTCGGTAGGCGTGGTAATGGCTTCGTCATAGGCATTGGTGTGCAGCGAATTACAGTTGTCATAAATTGCATACAAGGCTTGTAGCGTGGTGCGAATGTCGTTAAAATCAATTTCTTGGGCATGCAGCGAACGTCCCGAAGTTTGAATGTGGTATTTGAGCATTTGCGCGCGTTCGTTGGCACCGTATTTATTTTTCATGGCTTTGGACCAAATTTTACGGGCTACGCGGCCTATAACTGCATATTCAGGATCAATTCCGTTCGAGAAAAAGAAGGACAAATTGGGTCCAAAATCATTGATGTTCATGCCGCGGCTCAAGTAGTATTCTACATAGGTAAAGCCATTTGACAAGGTAAAGGCCAACTGTGTAATGGGATTGGCACCCGCCTCGGCGATGTGGTAGCCCGAAATGGACACCGAATAAAAATTGCGCACGTTATTTTGAATGAAATAATCTTGTACATCGCCCATCAAACGCAAGGCAAATTCGGTCGAGAAAATACACGTATTTTGTGCCTGGTCTTCCTTCAAAATATCGGCCTGCACGGTTCCGCGTACCTGCGCCAAGGTTTTGATTTTTATTTCTTGGTAGACATCCGCAGCTAATACCAAATCACCAGTTACGCCCAATAAAAACAAGCCTAAGCCGTTGTTTCCTTCAGGCAATTCGCCTTGATAGGCCGGACGCGTGGTTCCTTTGGTTTTATAAATAGCCGTGATTTTATCATTCACTTCTTGATCTAACCCATTGGCGTGGATGTACAACTCACATTGTTGATCGATAGCCGCATTCATAAAAAAGCTCAACAACATTGGCGCCGGACCATTTATCGTCATACTCACCGAGGTGAGTGCATGCACCAAATTAAAACCGGAATACAATTTTTTGGCATCATCCAAACAACAAATAGAGACCCCGGCATTGCCAATTTTTCCGTAGATATCCGGACGCATATGCGGATCATTTCCGTATAGGGTTACACTGTCAAAAGCGGTAGACAAACGTTTGGCTGGCATACCGGCACTCACATAATGAAAGCGTTTGTTGGTGCGCTCAGGACCTCCTTCGCCGGCAAACATTCGAGATGGATCTTCGCCTTCGCGTTTAAACGGGTACAAACCCGAAGCAAACGGGAATTCGCCTGGCACATTTTCTTGCAAACACCAACGCAACACATCGCCCCAAGCTTCATATTTGGGCAGCGCCACTTTTGGGATTTGCGAATGCGACAACGACTCGGTGTGCGTAGCCATTTTTATTTCCTTGTCGCGGACTTTAAAAATGTACTCGGGATTTTTATAGGTGGCTACTTTTTGTTTCCAATTGAGGATTATTTCCCAATTGTAAGGATCCAAGTTCATTTTGACGCGATCAAATTCTTTGATCAATAAGCGCGAAAAGTCAAGGGTTTCTGGTGTACTTGTTACCGAACTTTCGATTATTCCGGCCTTGTCAATTTCTGGCAAGTTTCCAGTAACCGATTCGATGGTTTTATAAATTCCGTA
Source organism: Flavobacterium psychrophilum (assembly GCA_945879625.1). Classification (GTDB taxonomy): domain Bacteria; phylum Bacteroidota; class Bacteroidia; order Flavobacteriales; family Flavobacteriaceae; genus Flavobacterium; species Flavobacterium psychrophilum_G. The sequence continues at coordinate 26,732 of CAMCVA010000016.1, read as the reverse complement.
TAATTTTTGCGCCACCTGCACTTGCGAAAGCGCGGTTACGTCATACTTGCGGTTGTTTTCGGCAATTTCAGATAAATAACGCGTTCTGTGGGGAGGAATCACAAAGATTTTCTCACTCATTTCTCGCGTAATGGTGAAGGTAGAATGCAAATCGGATGATGTATTTTCTTCGATTTTATCCATGATCGCCTTGTACAAGGTATTCATTCCCGGATCATTAAATTGGGAGGCAATCGTGCCAAATACAGGCAAAGTGTCCAACTCGGCATCCCACAAATTGTGGTTGCGTTGGTATTGTTTTTTCACGTCGCGCAAGGCATCGAGGGCACCGCGTTTGTCAAATTTATTGATGGCTACCAAATCGGCAAAATCGAGCATATCAATTTTTTCCAACTGCGTAGCGGCTCCAAATTCGGGCGTCATCACATACAACGACACATCCGAATGGTCCATGATTTCGGTATCCGATTGGCCAATTCCTGAGGTTTCTAGTATGATCAAATCATAGTTGGCCGCTTTCACGACTTGTATGGCTTCGGCCACGTACTTAGACAGGGCCAAATTGGATTGACGCGTAGCCAAGGAGCGCATGTAAACGCGGGAATTATTGATGGCATTCATGCGGATGCGATCGCCCAAAAGTGCGCCACCTGTTTTGCGTTTGGAGGGATCAACAGAAATTAATCCAATAGTTTTGGTAGGGAAATCAATCAAAAATCGACGCACTAATTCATCTACTAAAGATGATTTTCCAGCACCACCCGTTCCGGTAATTCCCAAAACAGGGGTAGTATTCGATTGATTGATTTGGTGTATTTTATCTAAAACCGGCTTGGCTATTTCTGGGAAATTCTCGGCTGCCGAGATTATTCGGGCAATAGCCGTAGGTACCTTGTTGGACAACTGATCGTATTCGTTGCTCAACTGATTCCCAACCGGAAAATCGGCTTGTTGCACCAAATCATTAATCATGCCTTGCAAGCCCATCGCTCTTCCGTCATCGGGCGAATATATTCGTGTAATTCCGTAGGCGTGCAAATCGGCAATTTCTGTGGGTAAAATTACGCCGCCGCCGCCGCCAAAAATCTTAATGTGACCTGCACCTTTTTCTTGCAGTAAATCATACATGTATTTAAAATACTCATTGTGTCCGCCTTGATAGGACGTCATCGCAATGGCATTGGCGTCTTCTTGAATGGCGGTATTCACCACCTCTTCTACACTGCGGTCGTGGCCCAAGTGAATCACTTCAACACCAGTAGATTGAATGATGCGGCGCATGATATTGATGGCGGCATCGTGTCCGTCAAACAAGGAGGCTGCAGTTACAATTCTTACTTTATTAACAGGTATGTACGGTTTTGCTTGTTCCATTTTTAGAATACTGTCTGTTTTGAGGCCGCAATTTACGGAATTAATAAAAAATTTAGAAACTAAAACAGGCATTTGTTTTGGAATTAATTAACACCACAAACAGACAATATATAGGAGTTTACTGCTATTTTTACGGCATCAATTAAAATCAAATCGACATGAAAAAACTTGTGTTTGCCCTACTCCTACTCCCGCTTTTAAGCTGGGGACAATTTAACCAACTCATCAAAAACGCCACCAAACAAGTACTGCCAGTAAAAACTGCAGGGACAACTGGCGGTGTCGATGTAGCCGCTGGACTCAAAGAAGCTTTGCAAAACGGCATCTCCAAACAAGTGAGTTTGCTCACCGCCGAAGATGGTTTCCTGAAGAACGATTTGGTGAAAATTCCGGTTCCTGCCGAAATGCAAAAAGTGAGCAATACCTTGAATAATTTGGGAATGAGTAATTTAACCAACGAAGGGATCAAAACGATGAATCGCGCTGCCGAAATGGCCGTAAAAGAAGCTACTCCGGTTTTTGTAGAAGCCATTAAAAACATGAGTTTTAGTGATGCCAAAGCGATTTTGATGGGCAACAAAACTGAAGCAACTACCTATTTGCAAAAAGCTACCACTACTTCTTTGTATGCTAAATTTAAACCAGTAGTGCAACAAGCCATCGGAAAAGCCGGCGCTGACAAAGCCTGGAGTACCATCATTACCAAATACAATTCGGTACCGATGGTTGCTAAAGTAAATCCGGACATCAATGAGTATGTTACACAGAAGGCGCTAGAAGGGGTGTTTAAAATGATTGCCGTCGAAGAAACAAAAATTCGAGAAAGCAGCAGCTCCAGAACATCCGATTTGCTCCAAAAAGTATTTGCACTGCAAGACAAAAAATATTAACAGCAAGCCAACAAACTTATAACAGATTTTTAACGTATACACGCCAATATTGACCGCACCTTTGTAGGGTAATAAAATTGGTTTTTTGTTTAGTTAGTTTAGGAAAATAGCGAGCAGCAATGTTCGCTATTTTTTTTAGGATTGGTTGTGAATAAAGGCAATCACATTTGTATTAAACAACTTTGGCTGCTCCACATTGACCACATGACCACAGGCCGAAACTACAAACAACTGTGCCGAATTCACGTGCTTCTCGACTACCTTTCGCACCGAAGGCAAAAACATATAATCTTCTTCGCCCATCACATACAAGGTAGGAATATTGAGTTCTACTTGGCGAAAACACTTCAACAACGGATTGATCTCGGCGGTGAGTTTAAACCACTTGATGAACTCTTTTTGGTATAATTTTTTAGCTTCTTTGATGAATAAATTGCGGGATTCCTTGTGGTTTTTCTTGGGCATGATCACAAAGGCAAAAAAGCGGTACAACACCAAATACGGCAGCACATATTTAAATAAATTACCCAAGCGCATAAGCAATTGTGAACGAAAATTCATTTTCAAAATGGCTCCACCCAACACCATGCTTTGCACCCGATTGGGATGCATTTCGGCCAATTGACGAATGAGTATCGTACCCAACGAAATGCCGATGAAATGCGATTGTTTAATGTGCAAATGATCCAACACTTCCAGTATATCACCTGCCAACGTTTCAAAGGTATATTTTTGTTGGAAGGCTGTTTTGAGTGTGGGTTTTGAATTCCCGTGTCCACGTAGGTCCAACAACAACACATTGAAGTGTTTTTTGAATTCGCGAATTTGCTGAAACCAAATTGAAGAACTTCCGCCAGCACCGTGCACAAAGGTCACCCATTGGGAACTGTGTGCATGTGAATAGACCGAGTAGTGTATCATTTGACTGAATTTGGGTAAAAATACCAAAAAAAGCAAGGAATCGAGGACTTTATTTTATAGCTATTCAAAATATGTAGTGGTTATGTATAGTTTATTTATAAGTCTTATCAAGCTAAATCAATTACTTTTATACCCGAAAAACAATCCCAAATGAAAACTCAACTTAGCCTAGTTTTATTCTTTTTTTCATATTTAGTTGTTGCACAAGTGCAGCTTGCCCAAGATAATTTTGAAGGCACAAGTACTATTTCTACTTGGTTTGGCGACGATTGCGGTATGGATAACAACTTTTCTAATCCGTTTTCAGGCGGAATCAATACCTCATCCAAAGTACTCAAATATACCGATGTGGGTGGCCAATATGCCAATGTGCGTTTTGATGCCGGATTCAATTTTAACATGACAAACAGTGCTGTTTTTACACTAAAAATTTATGTGCCTTCCAGCGGGTTGACTGGAACTCAGCCCAATCAAATCTCTTTGAAATTACAAAATGGATCCTTGGCCTTGCCTTGGACAACGCAAAGCGAAATCATTAAACCGGTAGTACTGAATCAATGGCAAACCATCACCTTCAATTTTGCAACAGATGCCTTTGTCAATATAGACCCCACTTCGGTAAATCCGGTGTACCGGACTGATTTTAATCGCGTAGTACTACAAGTTAATGGCGAAAACAATACGTCTAGAGTGGTCGCCTACCTGGATGATTTTTACTACACGAGCACCGCCAGCACCACTAGTAATTTGATTTGGTCGGATGAATTTGACGGAACGGGTGCCGTAAACAACCTAAAATGGCACCACCAAACCCAATTACCCAACGGAAATTCTTGGTACAACGGAGAAGTACAACATTACACCAATAGACCAGTCAATTCTTCCCTAGCCAATGGATTGTTGACAATCACCGCCAAAAAAGAAGTCTATAGCAACCAAGGACAAACCAAGCAATATACCTCGGCCCGTTTGAATTCAAAATTTGCTTTCAAATATGGACGAGTGGAAATACGCGCCAAATTGGCAACAGGTGCGGGAACCTGGCCTGCCATTTGGATGTTGGGCAAAAATGTCATCGAACCTGGCGCATATTGGTCAAGCTCTTTTGGCAATGTATCCTGGCCAGCGTGCGGTGAAATTGATATTATGGAACATTGGGGAAACAACCAGAATTATGTACAAAGTGCCATGCATACACCTTCTAGTTTTGGAAACACTACCAATTTTGGTGGCCAAACCGTTGCCAATGCCTCCACCCAATTTCATACTTATGTTATGGAATGGAATGCCAACAGCATAAGCTTTAGCGTAGACAATGTAGTGCATTATGTATACAACCCCACCGTGAAAAACACCAGCACTTGGCCCTTTAATGCCGAACAATACCTGTTACTTAATATAGCCATTGAGCCCAGTATCAGTGCCAATTTTGTGCAAACCACTATGGAAATTGATTATGTGCGCGTGTACCAACAAGGCGCTTTAAGTACTGCGACAATTGCTGATAAATCAAATTTTCGGGTGTATCCCAATCCTGTTTCAGAAGTGTTGAATATTGCTAATGAGATTAATTATACCGTTACAAAAGGCAACATATATTCGATAACCGGACAATTGCTGAACTCTTTTTCTATAAACGAAAACGAAACAACAGTGAATGTTGCCGGTCTAGCTCCAGGTATTTACTTCCTTGAAATTCAAAGTGATCGCGGAACCGAAAGACAGAAGTTTATTAAAAAGTAGTTGGCAGTAAAGCAGCCATTTCTTGCTGCAATTTCAAGGCTTCTTCGCGTGCTTTTTGGGCAAAATCTGCTCCCGCTGACGCATAAATAATGCCGCGAGACGAATTGACCAACAAACCTACTTGGCTGTTCATGCCGTATGTACACACCTCAGCCAAACTGCCACCTTGGGCTCCGACGCCCGGAACGAGCAAGAAACTGTCGGGAACTAATTTTCTTATTTCGGCAAAATATTCGGCTTTGGTGGCGCCTACTACATACATCAAGTTCTCGCTATTTTTCCAGGTTTTGGAGGTGGTGATTACTTTTTTGTAGAGTTCTACTCCGTCAATCAATTGCGTCTGAAAATCGAATGCGCCTTCGTTGGAGGTGAGTGCCAATAAAATGGTGTGTTTGTCTTCGAAGGCCAAAAATGGCTCCACCGAATCTTTGCCCATATAGGGTGCCACGGTAATGCTATCAAACTGCAAATCCTTCAAAAAGGCCTTGGCATACATGGAGGAGGTATTGCCAATATCGCCGCGTTTGGCATCGGCTATGGTAAATTGTTCGGGATAGTGGGTATTGAGGTAGTTGATGGTTTTTTCTAACGACTGCCAACCGGCTAAACCGTGGGCTTCATAGAAAGCCATATTGGGTTTGTAGGCCACGGCCAAATCATGCGTGGCATCAATAATGGCTTTGTTGAATTCAAAAATAGGATCAGCAGTTAGCTTGAGGTGATCGGGAATTTTATTCCAATCAACATCCAAGCCAATGCATAAAAAGGATTGTTTGCTGCGAATCTGGAAAACGAGTTGTTCAGTAGTCATGCGGATAATTTGGCAGCAAAGTACGCTAATTTTTGGCTTTGAAAAAATGATTGAATTCGATTTTTGGTGCATAAATTGAATTGAACAGCAAATTGTAACCAAAAAAAATGCCGAACGTTCTCGCTCGGCATACCTCTTTATTCTCTCAATCTCAAATCTAATGGTCTCGATTAAAACACTTCACTGGCTTCTTTGAGTTTTTCCATGTTGTTTACCAACTGCAACTCATCGACTATTTTTTGGATGTCGCCATTCATAATGTTCCCCAAATCATAGAGCGTAAGGCCTACACGGTGATCGGTAACACGCCCTTGGGCATAATTGTAGGTGCGAATCTTAGCCGAACGGTCACCCGAACTCACCTGAGACGTCCGTTTTTTGGCGTCTTCTTCTTGTTTTTTGGCCAATTCTTGTTCGTACAAACGCGAACGCAGAACAGACAGGGCCTTGTCTTTGTTTTTATGCTGTGATTTTTCGTCCTGACATTGGGCGACCAATCCGGTTGGAATGTGGGTCATACGCACCGCCGATTTGGTGGTGTTTACCGATTGTCCTCCCGGTCCTGACGAACAAAAGAAATCAATTCGCACGTCATTCATATCAATTTGCACGTCAAATTCTTCGGCTTCGGGCAACACCATCACAGTCGCTGCCGAGGTGTGTACACGTCCTTGGGTTTCGGTTTGCGGAACGCGTTGCACGCGGTGTACGCCAGCTTCGAACTTTAAGGTGCCGTATACATCTTCGCCGGTTACCTCAAAGATTACCTCTTTGAAACCGCCTGAAGTTCCTTCGTTCATATCAACTACTGAAGTGCGCCAGCCACGACCTTCGCAATATTTGGTGTACATGCGGTATAAATCGCCGGCAAAAATACTAGCCTCGTCGCCACCCGTTCCGGCACGAACTTCGACCATTACATTTTTGGCGTCTTCTGGATCTTTTGGAATCAACAAGAATTTAATTTCATCTTCAAGTTCCGGTAGGCGTTGTTTGGCTTCATCCAATTGCATTTTGGCCATTTCGACCATTTCGGCATCGCTGCCATCGGCAAGTATTTCGTTGGCTTCTTCTATATTGCCTGACAAATTCACGTATTCGTCACGTTTTTCCGAAAGGGCTTTGAGGTCTTTGTACTCTTTGTTGAGTTGCACATAGCGCTTCTGATCGGCGATTACATCGGGCTGTATAATTAAGTCCGAGATTTCGTCAAAACGTTGCTTTACTATTTGAAGTCTGTCTAACATGGTAATTCCTTTATTTGGCCCGCAAATTTAGGGAAAAGAAAGTAGAATTGGATTTATGATTTTGGATTTTTTTGGGGGAATAAATTTCAATCCAAGCGAGCCGATTCCATTTGCAAGGAATTTTTTCTTTAATATTGCAGACCACAATTCCTGTCCTATTCTTATGAAAAAACTAGCTCTTTTAGCCGCTTTACTTGTTGTAGTTTCTTGCAAAAACCAGGCCAGTGACGAAAAACTAAATCCCACCCAATGGATTCTTGGTAGCTGGGAACAAAAAACTGACAAAGGCATCATGACCGAAACCTGGGAACGGAAAAACGACAGCTTGTTTGTGGGGAGTTGTTACTTTATAAATGAATCCGACACCCTGCACACCGAAACCATTGTACTCGAACAACGCGCCGACAGCATTACCTATTCGGCCAAAGTAATTGGACAAAACAACGAGAAGGCGATTTCGTTTACACTCACCACTGCCAATACCAATTCGTTGGTTTTTGAAAATCCCACCCACGATTACCCACAAAAAATTGTCTACCAAAAAAATAAAACCAACGGGTTACTGGTGACTGTTTCGGGTATGTTGCAAGGAAAAAAAAGGGTCGAGAAATACCAAATGACCAAAAAATAAGCCCAAAATCGTTCTATTACCTGAGCACTCTAGAATTGGAAGGTTGATTTTTTGTTGCAAGATTTTAACCTACAGCTACTTAGCTTTTGTTCTTATTTTTATTTAAAATAAATCTAAATAGATTTGGAATATTGCATTTGACGGCATTATATTTGTATCGTTATTTTTACTTATTCTAAATTAATGAAACCCTACTTCCTACTACTAAATTTCTTCTTTTTCGCAAATCATGCAGGCTTCAGTCAAGTAAAGTTTAACAATACATCAGCTGATTTATATGCTTTTAATGACACCGTTAAAAACAAAAAAGGAGAAATACTTCAAGAAGTAATCATCATCTCGCAACAACAAAAAACGATTGTTAAAGGCGGAAAAAGCAGTATAAAACCACTCGATCTTCCGCAAGCCACTCTGGTGTTGGGCAAAGAAACCATCCAACAACAGCAGATCCTGCGCTTATCGGATGCCTTGAAAAACGCCAACGGAATTTACGTCTCAGGAGCGAGTAACTCCGCAGGAAACAACCAAGAAGAATTGGGTGCCCGCGGATTTACCTTTAGTGGCGGAAACACCTTCAAAAACGGGGTGCGCATCAACGGGTCGTTGTTGCCCGAAACCAGTTCGCTAGAAAGTTTAGAAATCATAAAAGGGAGCGCAGCCTTATTATATGGCAATGTAGCGCCCGGCGGTATTTTAAACCTCATCACCAAAAAACCGCGTTTTGATTCGGGGGGTGAAATCAGTTACCGAGGAACCGAATACAATTTTATGAAACCAACGCTCGATGTCTATGGCGCTGTAAACAGCAGCAATACCGTGGCCTATCGATTCATCAGCAGCTACGAACAAGGCAATAGTTTTCGCGACGAGGTGCAAAGTGGTCGCATTTATTTTAATCCGTCAATTTTATTGGATATTTCGGCCAAAACTTCCCTGTTGTTCGAAGCCGATTATACGCTAGATACCCGCACGCCCGATTTTGGTCTCACCACTATTGATTACAAGATTGCCGACATGCCCCGAAATTCATTTCTGGGTTTCAATTGGGGCAAATTTGATTCGGAGCAAGTGGGGTTTACCTCAACCCTGCAACACGACCTAAACAAAAACTGGCAACTGAAGGGGATTTTCTCCTTTCAAAGCTATAACACTCAATTGCTCTCTAGTTTACGGCCCAATGTGACCAATATGGTGCAAACCAATGGCGATTGGACTCGCGGGGTACAACAATTGGATGCAGACCAAAACTATAGTTTGATCGAATGGGATGTAAACGGGAAATTCAGTACCGGAAAACTAAAACACAGCCTGCTCCTTGGCATCGATGCCGATCAAAGCAACACCACAACCTTGGCTTATAACAACATCAATTATTTCGACAAAATAAACATCTTTAATCCGGCGGTGGTGATAGAAAAAAATACGCTTTATACCAATACCCTTGTGCCTGCACTAGATAAAAACACCACTGCTGTTGCAAATATAAAAAGAGCCGGAATATACGTTCAGGATTTAATAGAGCTTTCGCAGAATCTAAAAGTGCTCGCTGGCGTGCGTTACAGTTATTTGGAAAACACCAGCAACACATTCACTTATTCTACCGCAGCGAATGTAGAAACCAAAACTACAGACAAGATTGTTTCGCCAAAACTGGGCCTCATCTACCAACCCACCAAAAGCCAGTCGATTTTTGCGAGCTATTCGGATTCGTTTGTGCTAAACACGGGTACCGATCGCAATTTAAAAGCCTTGCCAAATTCTACCTTGCACCAATATGAATTAGGTGTTAAAAACGAATTGGCCAAAGGAAAATTGGTGGCCAATTGCACAGGCTACTTGATTGATTACAGCAACTTGGCTCAAACAGATTTTAGCAATGGCAACACCAATACCAACATCAAAGAGTTGGCCGGCGCCTACCAAAGTAAAGGAGTTGAATTGGACATCACGGGCTATCACAAAGGTCTGCGCCTGATTGCCGGCTACAGTTTTAACGAAACCAAATACACCAAAAGCAATATTTACAATCCTGGCACTTTGCTGCGCTTTACCCCCAAACACACCGCCAACGCCAGTGCTTTTTATACTGTAGAGGAAACCAAATTCAAAGGGCTCGAACTGGGCATACAAACCACCTACACCGGTGAACGATTGGGCGGCCGACTCAAACCCAACAACGCATCCACGACAGCCGAATTGGCAAGAAAACCTATTCCAGTTGAGGGCTTCATGCAAGTTGATGCCTCCATTGGCTATACTTTGGGCGGCTGCAGCTGGCGCATCAAACTAACTAATTTGGCTAACGCCCTGAGCTATTATGTGTATGACGACAACACGGTAACACCGATCGCTCCACGAATGCTTACCACTACGTTTGCGTATAAATTTTAACCAAAAACTAATTTTACTTTAAATTATTCATCTGGTTCACCAACTCGGACCTCAAACAATACAACCAAAAAAAAATCCCGAGCGCTCACTCGGGATTTTTTATTTATAAGAATCGAATTACTTACTTCTTCACGGGGATACTTGCCAAAATTTCGAGTAAAAATTTCCAGAATTTTTGGGAAGATGAAATAGAAGCGCGCTCGTCGGGGCTGTGTGCACCGTGTATGGTTGGGCCAAACGAAATCATGTCCATATTGGGGTAATTGGTTCCCAAAATGCCACATTCCAAACCGGCGTGACAAGCCACCACATGGGGTTTTACTCCGTTTTGTTTGTCGTAAATAGACACCAACACGTCTAAGATCTCAGAGTTCACGTTGGGCGTCCAACCGGGATAGCTTCCGCCAAACTCCACTTCGCAGCCAAACAATTCGTAAGCAGAACGCAAGCCATTGGCCAAATCCATTTTGGAAGTTTCTACCGAGGAACGCGTGAGGTTTTGAATCGAAATGTTTCCGTCTTTTACCAGCACACGGGCAATGTTGTTGGAGGTTTCCACCAAATCAGCCATATCGGCACTCATGCGGTATACGCCATTGTGGGCCGCATAAATGGCACGCAACAAACCTTCTTGCACACCCAAGTCCATCACGTGGGTTGGGGTAGTTTGACTCTTCACGATGTTAATCTGCAAATTGGGTTCGGTGGTTTTGTATTCGGTTTTAATGTAACCAATAATTTCTTGCATGTCAAATACATAGGCCTCGTCATATAGTTGAGCAATAATAACCTGTGCATTGCTTTCTCGCGGAATGGCATTGCGCAAACTTCCGCCGTCAATCGAGGCAATTTGCAAACCAAAATTTTCGAAGCCATCAAACAACAAACGGTTCATGATTTTGTTGGCATTACCCAATCCTTTGTTGATATCCATACCCGAATGTCCACCGTTTAGGCCTTTCACCGAAATCGTATAGCCCACAGATCCTTCTGGAGTTTCTTCTTGTTTGTAGCTGCGTGTAGCCGTTACATCAATTCCACCGGCGCAACCAATATCAATTTCGTCGTCTTCTTCGGTGTCGAGATTCAACAAAATTTCGCCTTGCAAAATGCCTCCTTTGAGATTTAAAGCACCCGTCATTCCGGTTTCTTCATCAATGGTAAATAAAGCTTCAATAGCTGGATGAGCAATGTCGGTACTTTCTAATATGGCCATAATCGCTGCCACACCCAAGCCGTTATCGGCGCCCAAGGTAGTTCCTTTGGCGCGCACCCAGTCGCCAGCTATATGCATGTCGATACCTTGCGTAAGGAAATCAAATGTGGTGTCGTTATTTTTTTGGTGCACCATATCCAAATGGCCTTGCATCACAATGGGTTTACGGTTTTCCATGCCCGGGGTGGCCGGTTTGCGGATGATTACGTTGCGAATCTCATCTTCAAACGTTTCCAATCCCAAGGAAGTTCCAAAGTCTTTCATGAACGCAATTACGCGTTCTTCTTTTTTGGAGGGACGGGGTACGGCATTCAAATCGGCAAATTTATTCCAGAGCGCTATTGGCTCCAGTTGGCGTATTTCTTGACTCATGATTTTAGGTTTAGTGCCCCAAAGGTACAAAGTGAAAGACTTATTTTGATGCAACGAAAGAATTATTTTACACACAAATTAGCGTATTTTCGTTCCCTAATGTACCCCATGAAACACCGCAAATTTTATCTGTATTTTTTATTGTTTCAGCTGATTTTTTGGTCGGCACTCTCCTATTTTCCTTTGCCAATAGAAAAGTATTACAGCAACGGGCTCTATCCCTTGTGGGCTAAGTTACTGCGCACCCTACTCGGTTGGATTACCTTTTCGGTGGGCGATGTGGGATACGGTTTAGTAATTATTCTCGTAGTTAAATGGAGTTATCAAACCCTAAAAAACAGAACTTGGAAATTGGGATTTTGGCAATTAATACGGGTGTTTTCTATTGGCTACTTTGTGTTTTATCTAGTTTGGGGACTCAATTATTCGCGGCAGCCGTTGTATGCCAAATTAGAACTTAACCGAGGATACACAGCCCAACAATTGTATGATTTTACAACATTTTTAATCCGTAAAACCAATGCCATTCAACTGCAAATTTCGCAGAATACCCAAAAAAAAGTAGTTCCACAGTTCTCCAAAAAGCAAGCCTTGCAAACCGCTATTTTGGGCTATGCGCGACTGCACAAATCATTACCATTTATTGATTACCAAACCACGAGTACCAAAGCGTCCTTGTTTAGCACGCCCTTGTCCTATATGGGTTTTGGCGGGTACTTGAATCCGTTTACGCTCGAGGCGCAAGTCAACACAAATGGTCCGAGCTATGTGCTGCCCATGACAGCCGCACACGAAATGGCCCATCAGTTGGGTTATGCCAGCGAGAGCGAATGCAATTTTATCGGATTTTTGGTCGCCGCCAAACACTCCAATCCAGAGGTAAATTATGCTGCCTATACCCTGGCCTTGCGCTATTGTTTGGGCGAATGGCAGTACCAAGATCCCAAATTGGCAAAATTTTTACTAGCCAAACTCAATCCGGGCGTTCGGAAAAATTTTCAAGAAAGCGAGGAGTATTGGGCGAAGTATGAAACCCCGATAGAATCAGGCTTCAAGCTGTTTTATGACGCGTACCTCAAGTGGAATCAGCAGCCCGATGGATTGGATAGTTACAGCAAATTCATTGATTTGTTGATCAATTACCAACTCAAGACACAGCAGAATTTTTAAAGCACCTCTTCCAATTCTTCTAAAGGTGGCACCTTTAAAAAGGATGAATGTTGCTCAATGGCATATTCTATTTTTTCGACAATTTGCTCAATGCTATCGTTGTCGTAATCAATCTGCAAAGGCGGTTTGATTACAAACGATTGTTGTACCCCTTTCTTTTTTAGGCGCAGGCCCTTTTTGTCAAACGAACGGCGGAATCCGTCAATTACAATGGGAACAACAATAGGTCGGTGTTGTTTGATAATATGCGCCGTACCTTTACGAACGGGCTTAAATGATTTGGTGGTTCCCTGCGGAAAGGTAATTACCCAGCCGTCATCTAAGGCAATTTTAATGTTCTCTGTATCGTTCAAATTGACATCGCGTTGCACATCTTGACCATTTGCACGCCAGGTGCGTTCTACCGTAATGGCGCCAACATAGGCCAATACACGAGGCAACCAGCCTTCTTGCATGGTTTCTTTGGCGGCCACATAATAGATATTCAGCTTCGGATTCCATAAATACAAAACGTTTTTAATGGAATCTTTACGGCCACTCAAACTGGCGTTAAGCACATGAAACATGGCTACTACATCAGCAAAATAGGTTTGGTGATTGGAGATAAACAACACATTGGTGTCGGGTAACTGCGTAATAATTTCAGAGCCTTCAATCTGCAATTGGTTCATGCCACGATAACGAGGATGGGTAAGAAACCCAAAGATAAGAATGAGCCACTTTTTGATAAACAGGATATGTCCGAAAGGATTTCTTTTGAAAATTCCCATATTAATTTTTGATCGATGTGGCGCAAATTTAAAAAAACTTACCTACTGAACGAGTATTTTGAAGGTTTCTTTCAATTCACTCAACACCATGGCCGTCGCGCCCCACACCTCGTGGCCTTGAATGATAAAACAGGGCACCTCTATTTCAGGATTGTAGGAGGTGGCACGGGTTTGTAGCTGAATGGGACAAGCCGTAATAAAATCGTGTAGGTTTATTTCAATCAGTTGCGAAACTTCTTTTGGATCGGGCAAAAACTGCAAAGGCGCATCGGCAAAAGCCAAAAACGGATAGACCATAAAGTTACTAGGCGGAATATACAACTCGGTAAAGGCTCGAATTACTTGCAATTGTTGGGCAGCCACGCCAATTTCTTCTTCGGTTTCGCGCAAGGCCGCAGCGGCTGCACTTTCATCGGTAGCTTCAATTTTTCCACCGGGAAATGCAATTTGCGCCGAATGCACGCCGGCATAGGTGTTGCGTTGGATGAGCACCAAGTGCATTTGCTGCTGTTTGGGATAAAGCAATATCGTAACCGCTGCTTTTTTTGGATTTAAACTAGAAAAATCGATGGCTTTCATCAATTCGCTGCGTTCGGGTGGAACCGCCAACAACTGCGCTTCTATGCCCGCCAATTCGATGGTTTGCAGCTGAGGAAGCAAAGAAATAAATCGCGAATATTCCATATTTAACTTGTATTTTTGAGCGCTGCGAACAGGAAAACGAAAGTAGCAATTTTAGTTCTGAAACTACCTAACTTATGTATTCAAAAGCCGAAAATCAACGCCTCAAACAAGAATTCTGGGTGGCCTTTGCTCAAAAATATCCGCGCAAATGGCTGTTGTACGATACCAAAATAAAAGACCTTTCGCTCAAATTTTTTGTAGACAATACTAAGGCGCAAGTGTGCGTCGAAATTGAAGCCAAACCCAACGAAAAACGCTGGGCCTATTTTGAGCAATTGGAAGCGCTCAAAACAATATTGGCAGAAGAATATTTACCCGAAGTGGTGTTTCAGCGCAATTACCCTTTAGAAAACGGCAAAACAATTAGCCGCATTTGGGTTGAACTGCACCCCATCGCTGTGGGCAACCGAAACAATTGGAATACCATTTTTGATTTCTTTTACGAAAAAATGAATGCCCTCGAATTGTTTTTTCTCGAGTACGAAGACGTCATTAAAACCAATGAATTTTAGGCTGGAATCTGCTGACTCAAGCAGTGTAGCGTGCCAAATCCCCAGATGAGATCAATGGCCGAAATACCAATTACATCTCTGTCGGGAAAGCAATCAGCCAAAATCTGCAAGGCTTTGGAATCATGGATGTCATTAAATGTAGGCACCAACACGCAGCCGTTCAAAATGATAAAATTGGCGTAACTCGCCGGCAATCGAATGCCATCAAAATCTATTCGTTTGGGCATGGGCAAACACACAATATTTGGCGTTTTTCCATCTTCTAATTTGGCTTGTTTCAGGATAGCCAAATTGGCTTGTAAGGGTTTGTAGTTCTCGTCGTTGGGATTGTCTTCCACCACCGTAACAATGGTGTCTTCGTTTACAAATCGGCACAAATCATCAATGTGTCCGTGGGTGTCGTCGCCCACTATGCCATCGCCTACCCAAATTACATTGGTCACGCCAAAATAGTCGTGAAAAATAGCTTCGTAATCGGCTTTGCTAAACCCAGCATTACGCACCTGAATACTCGGATGCAACAAACATTCTTCAGAAGTGATGAGGGTTCCTTTGCCATTCACTTCTAGCGCACCGCCTTCTAGCACGACCGGTTTTCTGTTGTACATCACTTGCGTAAGCGGAATATTTAGAAAATCACTGAGGTGTTTGGGCACGTGTTTGTCGAGTTGATAATTGCTGTACTTGGCCCAACCGTTGAAATTGAAATTCAAGGCTTCTGATTTGGTACCGTTTTTCACCACAATCGGACCCGAATCGCGCATCCAGGAACGGTTGGTTTTGTATACGATGAAGGAAATTTTAGTTAAATCAACTTGTGCGGTTTGGAGCATTTCACTCACTTTAGTTTGCAGTTTGGCATTTGCCACCACCACAATTACCGCTTGGTACAAGGAAACTTTTTTGATATATTCGACAAAAGCCCATTGAATGGCTTCGTATTTGCCGGGCCAATCGTTGCCGTTATGCGGAAAACACAACAACAAGGCGGCTTGTTTTTCAAACTCGGCTGGAAAACGGCGGGTAGTACTCATCTTAGTTGTCTATGGCGCGTTTGGTAATGTCTCCATAGGCATCGATGCGTCGATCACGGAAAAACGGCCAGTTTTGACGCACATTTTCTTGCAAAGCCAGATCCACTTCGGCCATCAAAATTTCTTCTTGGTCGTGAGACGCTTGGGCTAAAATTTCGCCTTGTGGGCCTGCAATAAACGAAGATCCCCAAAACTGAATCCCTGCTGTATCGGGAATATATTGCTCCAATCCTACTCGATTGGCTGCGGCTACATAGACACCGTTGGCTACGGCATGTCCTCTCATTACATTCATCCAAGCGCCGTGTTGGTTTTCTCCGTATTCGTCTTTTTCGAGCGGATGCCAACCAATGGCGGTGGGATAAAACAACACTTCGGCACCTTGTAGTGCAGTAAGTCTTGCGGCTTCTGGATACCATTGGTCCCAACAAATGAGGGTGCCAATTTTTCCTTTTTGGGTTGGGAAGGTTTTGAAACCAATATCGCCCGGAGTAAAATAGAATTTTTCGTAAAAATGTGGATCATCTGGAATGTGCATTTTGCGGTACAAACCGGCTTCGGTTCCATCGGCATCAATAATGTAGGCACTGTTGTGGTAAATTCCGGCCATGCGTTTTTCAAAAAACGGCACGATAATCACCACGCCCAATTCCTTGGCCAATTCACTAAATGCAATAAATGAAGTACTATATAACGGTTCGGCCAACTCAAAATTGGCCACGTCTTCGCTTTGACAAAAATAATGACTGCTGTACAATTCGGGCAACGAAATCACTTCGGCACCTTGCTGAGCAGCTTTGCGCACCCAAGTAATGCATTTGCTTAAATTGTTGGCCGCCACATCATTTAGGTTGAGTTGCAGTACGGCTATGGTATAGGTGGATTTTGACATCTGATGGGTATTTGGGGCCAAAAATACTAATTTTTATGCAATGCAAACACGACTATGGAACGATAAATGCCCAACAGCAAACGCAAGTAGTTCGGATAAAGTTGTACATTAGACGCACTAAAATAAAATTACATGAATTTTTCTGCAAAAATGTTGCGCGACGGCGCACTTACCGATAAAGTAATTGTGGTAACCGGCGGCGGAAGTGGTCTGGGAAAAGCCATGACTCGGTATTTTTTGGAGTTGGGCGCTCACGTTGCCATCAGTTCTAGAAACGGCGAAAAACTTGAAAAAACCGCACACGAATTATCCAAAGAAACCGGCGGAAACTGCTTGGCAGTAGCTTGCGATGTGCGTCATTATGATCAGGTGGAAGCGATGTTGGCTACTGTACTAAAAACATTTGGTCGTGTCGATATTTTGGTGAATAATGCCGCCGGAAATTTTATTTCGCCCACCGAACGGCTCTCGGCTTCGGCTTTTGACACCATCATTGATATTGTGTTGAAAGGCAGCAAAAACTGCACCTTGGCCTTTGGCAAACATTGGATAGATGACAAACAAACCAATTGTACGGTATTGAATATCGTGACCACTTATGCGTTTACCGGATCAGCCTATGTGGTGCCGAGTGCGACAGCCAAAGCAGGTGTATTGGCCATGACCAAAAGCTTGGCAGTGGAATGGGCCAAATACGGCATCCGCACCAACGCCATTGCTCCTGGGCCCTTCCCTACCGAAGGTGCGATGGACCGCTTGTTGCCCGGCGATTTAAAGGAACGATTTGATGTGACCAAAAAAGTACCCGTTGGACGCATCGGCGATCACCAGGAATTAGCCAATTTGGCGGCCTATTTGGTGTCTGATTTTTCGACCTACATCAACGGCGAAGTGGTGGTGATTGATGGCGGCGAATGGCTGAAAGGCGCGGGACAATTCAATATGCTCGAGGCGATTCCGACCGAAATGTGGGATATGTTGGAAGCCATGATCAAAGCCAAAAAGAACAATTAACCTCTCATAATTGGCGCAAGGTAAAGGCCGTTTGCATAGGATTTCTTACTTTAGCCGCATCAACTAATTCTCATATGAAAAACTATATCTTACTTATTGCACTTCTAGGTCTTCACTTAACGGCAGTTGCGCAAGAAAAAGCAAAAATTAAAGGATCAAAAATTGTGACCATCACGCAAAAAGAGGTGGGCGAATTCCAATCGATAGAAGTGGGTGAAAACCTCGAAGTCTATTTGATCAAAGGCGACAAAAACGGCGTAGAAATTGAAGCCGACGACAACCTACATGACGCCATTGACTTGAAAGTTACCGGAACCAATTTGACTATTGGCACCAACAAAACCATTACAGCTGCGAAAAAATTGAGCATCCGCATCAGTTATACTCCCTCTTTCAACACAGTAATTTCAAAAGGAGATGCCTCGATTATGGCACTGGCTCCGGTGCAATTGGATTCGATTGTGTTTAAAAGCTTCGATAATTCAAAGGTATTTGCCTATTTGAATTCCAAGAATGTAACCGTATTGGCCAATGACAAATCGAAAGGCGAATGGAACATCAAAGCTGAAAAAACGAAAATCGAGTTGAGCAAAAATGCCAAGATGAAAGCCTTGATTGCCTCGATAAGCATGCGCTGTGATTTATACCAACGGGCCATTGCCGATATTGAAGGCGACATCACCGACATGAAATTGCGTTTGGACAACAACGCGACCTACAACGGAAAAAATTGTGCGGTGAAAAATGCCGAACTCACTATGGAAGCCTACACCAATAGTAACCTCAATGTTACTTCAGCATTGAGTATTGATGCTTCAGGTAAGGCCGAAATTCAGTTGTATGGTGATCAAAAAATAGACATGAAACGCTTTGTAGACAACGCCATTCTCTACAAAAAGCCTACGAAATAAAACAAAAAGGGTTGCCTGAAAAGACAACCCTTTTTTTACGCATTATTGAAAAGCTTATTCTAAAGTGGCCAAATAACGCTCAGCATCCAAGGCTGCCATACAACCGGTTCCCGCTGCTGTAATGGCTTGACGATACACATGATCGGCTGCATCACCCGCTACAAAAACACCCATTGCATTGGTTTTGGAAGATCCTGGAACATTTTTGATGTAACCGGTTTCATCAACCGTAATAAAATCTTTAAATAATCCGGTGTTGGGTGTGTGTCCAATTGCTACAAAGAAACCTGTAGCCGGGATTTCAAATGTTTCACCCGAAGTTTTGTTGTGTGCTTTTACACCCGTAACCACTTGACCATCGCCCAACACTTCTACTGTATCGGTGTGCATGATGATTTCGATATTTTCGGTTTTGCGCACACGGGCTTCCATAATTTTGGACGCTCTAAATTGTTCGCTGCGCACCAACATGGTTACTTTTTTACATAGTTTGGACAAATAGTGCGCCTCTTCACAGGCTGAATCTCCTGCTCCTACAATGACTACTTCTTGGTTGCGGTAGAAAAATCCGTCGCAAACAGCACAGGCCGAAACGCCTCCGCCTAATTTTAAATAATGTTGCTCAGAAGGCAAATCCAAATACTTGGCAGTAGCACCTGTAGAAATAATAATGGTTTGGCAATGGATTTCTTTGGTATCGTTGACCCATACTTTGTGCACCGGACCAGAAAAATCTACTTTGGTTACCCAACCGTCACGCACATCGGTGCCAAAACGTTGGGCTTGTTGTTGCAACTGCACCATCATTTCTGGGCCAGTTACGCCATCTACATACCCGGGGAAATTTTCGACTTCGTTGGTGGTAGTCAATTGGCCACCCGGCTGTGTGCCTTGGTACAATACGGGATTCATATTGGCTCGAGCGGCATAAATTGCAGCTGTATAGCCCGCAGGCCCTGAACCAATAATTAAACATTTTACATTTTCTATCGCTGACATATTCGTGAATTTTATAAGAGGCCCAAAGGTAAGGCATTCGGGTTAAAAGTGGAAATAGGAGTTATGAACAATTTGATTAACGATTTTTGTCCCGAAACTTCGGGATGATTGTTGATCGCTCACCAATACGCAGAGACGCGAAGATTGATTTGTATAATTGAATTTGATTTGAGAAAAAGCTGAGAGCTGATGGCTGAGCGCTTAAAAATATTACTTACCTTTGGCGTTAGTATATTTTACACGCCATGATCAAAGACTTTGGAGATAAAGAAACAGAAAAAATTTGGAGAGGAATCGTATCGCGGAAATTGCCGTTTGAAATTCAACAGGTAGCCCGAAGAAAACTGCGCATGATTAACAGCGCCCAAAACATAAGCAATCTCAGGATTCCACCGGCCAACTTTTTGGAAAAACTAAGTGGAAATTTGGCTGGTTTACAGCATTCGAATCAATAAGCAGTGGCGAATTGTATTTGTTTGGGAAAACGACCATGCCTTTGAGGTGCAAATTGTAGATTATCATTAAACACATCACTATGGAAAATTTAAAAAACATACATCCGGGAGAAATTTTGAAAGAAGAATTTCTAGTGCCCTTAAATATTTCGGCCTATCGATTGGCCAAAGAAACGTTTATTCCCCAGACCCGCGTAGGTGAAATTTTGAGAGGAAACCGCAGAATTACAGCCGATACTGCCATTCGTCTATCCAAGTATTTTGGCACATCAGCCAAATTTTGGTTGAGTTTACAAGATGATTATGACATAGAAGACGAAAACCAGGCAAAGAAGCAGGAATATGATGGGATAAAAGCGGTGGTGAAGGCGGCGTGAGGAAAGATATAATATACATTACCAGTAATATCGCTCGCAAAGACGCAGAGACGCGAAGGATATATCCATACGTTGAATACTCTTCGTTTCGCATACACTATTGCCTAATGGCTTTTGGCTAATGGCTGATTGAACTTTTAATTGTGGCTTCTCGGCTTTGCGAGAAACCTGAAACCTTAAACTTGAAACATTGGCGCTAGCCTAAAGACTATCGCTATAAAAATGAATTTCGTCTATGACAAAATTCGAAGGTGATAAAGAACACTCCTGGCCGGATTACTCCGTGATCCTGTTTGGGGGGGAAGATGCTCAAAAACCTTTCCATTTTTTTTCAAAAAATGAGGAGGTTTTTTTTATGCCCAAACCCTTCAAGCGAGCTTGGGGTTATAGAAAACAGGATTACTTCGTGATCCTGTTTGGGGGATGTTGCTCAAAAACCTTTCCATTTTTTTTTCAAAAAATGAGGAGGTTTTTTTTATGCCCAAACCCTTCAAGCGAGCTTGGGGTTTGGGCATAAAAAAAACCTTCCAGCTTCGCTGAAAGGTTTTTGGTCGGGGTGGCAGGATTCGAACCTGCGGCCTCCTGCTCCCAAAGCAGGCGCGATAACCGTGCTACGCTACACCCCGAAAAGCGTGTGCAAATATAGCACTAATATTGAGTTGTCCTAACAAAAACAAGATTATAATTGCGAATAGTTGCGGTTGTAAAAAGACCGAGCAAGCAATGGTGGGCTCAATTAAATTTCTATTTTTGTATAGCAAATTTAAAATCAACTTCACATGCTCATCATCGGAATTGCGGGAGGAACTGGTAGCGGAAAAACTACGGTAGTACACCAAATTATGAATGAATTACCCGATACCGAAGTGGGCATTATCTCGCAAGATTCATATTACAAAGCCAATAACAACATGTCCTATGAGGAACGGTCCCTCATTAACTTTGATCACCCGAGAGCCATTGATTTTGATTTATTGGTTGAACAGCTCAAAGAATTAAAAGCAGGAAATAACATTGAGCAACCGGTCTATTCGTTTGTCATTCACAACCGCACCGACGATACCGTACATACCCACCCGCGCAAAGTGATGATAGTGGAAGGAATTTTAATCCTAACTCACCCCGAATTGCGGGACTTATTTGACATAAAAATCTTTGTTCATGCTGATTCAGACGAGCGGTTAATTCGTCGACTCAAGCGCGATATAGCCGAGCGAGGCCGCGACATGGACGAAGTGCTTTCGCGTTATCAAACGACATTAAAACCGATGCATCAGCAGTTTATTGAGCCCACCAAAGCCTTTGCCGATATCATCATTCCAAATGACACATACAATACGGTAGCCATTGATGTGGTGCGCGCCGTGATCAACCAACGATTAGTTTAAATCAAAAAAATGGAGCAAACAGAAGAACTCATCGAGCGAAAACCAAACAAATGGTTGCCCTACCTGAAAAACAAATACGTCTGGGTTTTGCTGTTTTTTTGTGTATGGATGTTGTTCTTGGACAACTATTCGCAATTGGAACACCGCGAATTGGATAAAGAAATTCAGGAACTAGAAACCAATAAAAAATACTACCAAGACGAGATTCGCAAAGATCAGCAGAACATAAATTCGCTTAAAGATCCCAACCAAGTCGAAAAATATGCTCGAGAAAAGTACTTTATGAAAAAACAAAACGAAGACATTTATTTGATCGATTTGGATTCTTCGGCAACAAAACCCTAATCAATTTTCAATTTCTACCGATACATGTCAACTCCTTTATTTTCTGATTTTAATCCGGTTTCCTCCAAACAGTGGAAGCAACAAATTCAATTTGAACTCAAAGGAGCCGAATACAACGATACGGTAGTTTGGGATTCACCCGAAGGCATTCGCGTAAAACCCTTTTACCACAACGACTTAGATAATTTACAGCCACTCAGTTCTAGCCAGGCATCGGCTTGCAAAATTGGGCAAGCCATTTTTGTATTTGACCTAGAAAAAAGCATTGCACGCGCCAAAGACACGGTTGCTCGTGGGGCAGAATCCTTGCATTTTCAGGTAGACAATCCCGAAATAGATTGCGTTAAATTGCTTTCAGCTGTAGCCGATTTGGCGGTACCCATTCATATTCAATTGGGATTTTTGGAGGCCAATGCGATTCAAACGATCAACCAGTTTGCACAAAACTACCCGCAGCCGATCGCAATTTACAACGACCCCATCGGGTATTTTGCTCGTGAAGGCAATTGGCATTCGGGTTCAGCTGATAATTTTGAACTCATAAAATCGGTAGAAGCCCAACTGAAATGCAGTTATATTAGCATTGATGCGGCTTTGTTTCAGAATGCAGGCGCAAACATGGTGCAACAAATTGCCTATAGTTTGGGACAAGCCAACGAGTATTTCAACCGATTGAGCTGTCATCAACCACTGGTTTTTCAGTGGGCAGTGGGCAGCAATTACTTTTTTGAAATAGCCAAATTGCGTGCCTTTCGCAGCCTATTTAAATTGATTGCACAAGAATACAATCACCACCATCCCTGTCATATCGTGGTGTCTCCCTCCAAACGAAACAAAACGATCTACGATTACAACGTGAATATGTTGCGCACCACTACCGAATGCATGAGTGCCATATTGGGCGGCGCCAATACCATAATCAATTTGCCCTATGACGCTTTGTACCACAAGGACAACGAATTTGGCGACCGCATTGCCCGCAACCAATTGCTCATCCTGAAACACGAAAGTTATTTGGATAAAGTGGATAATCCGGCCGATGGCAGTTATTACATTGAGAGTCTCACCCAACAATTAGCCGAAAAATCACTGGCTTTGTTTCATGAAATAGAAGCACAGGGTGGCTTTATACAACAACTCAAAGAAGGGGTAATTACCCGCAAAATACAAGAAAGTGCCGCCAAAGAGCAGGCCTTATTTGACGAAGGAAAAACGGTATTATTGGGTACAAATAAACACCCAAATAAGGCTGACCGCATGAAACACGACTTGGAATTGTTTCCATTTATAAAAATTAAGGGCCGAAAGACACTGATCACGCCAATTCTCGAAAAACGATTGGCCGAAAAAGTAGAACAAGAACGCTTGCAAACGGAAGCTTAACGAAACGAACGATGAAAAGGAAAGATTTACAGCATGTACAAGTTCCAATAAGCAGTCAAGCACCCACGCCTACTGGCGTTTTCACTACTGCAGAAGGCATTGATTTGAAACAAAGTTATACGCAAAAGGATAGTGAATCCCTAGAACACCTCGATTTTGGTGCCGGATTTGCGCCCAATTTGCGCGGACCCTATGCCACCATGTATGTGCGTCGTCCGTGGACTATTCGGCAATATGCTGGATTTTCTACAGCCGAAGAAAGCAATGCCTTTTACCGACGCAATTTAGCTGCCGGACAAAAAGGACTATCCGTTGCCTTTGATTTGGCTACGCACCGCGGCTACGATTCCGATCACGAACGCGTGGCAGGCGATGTAGGAAAAGCAGGCGTAGCGATTGATTCGGTGGAAGACATGAAAGTCTTATTTGACCAAATTCCGTTGGATGAAATGTCGGTTTCGATGACCATGAATGGCGCCGTTTTGCCCATTATGGCGTTTTATATTGTGGCTGCTGAGGAACAAGGCGTATCGCCTGAACAACTTTCGGGCACGATTCAGAATGATATTTTGAAGGAATTTATGGTGCGCAACACCTACATTTATCCGCCAGCGCCTTCTATGAAAATTATCGCTTCGATTTTTGAATTCAGCAGCCAAAAGATGCCGAAATTTAATTCGATTTCAATTTCTGGTTATCATATGCAAGAAGCAGGAGCAACCGCCGATATTGAATTGGCCTATACCCTAGCCGATGGATTGGAATACATACGAACTGGATTGGCAACGGGTATGAACATCGATGATTTTGCACCGCGCCTTTCCTTTTTCTGGGCCATTGGCATGAATCACTTTATGGAAATTGCCAAGTTGCGTGCCGGACGCATGTTGTGGGCCAAACTGGTCAAACAATTTGAACCCAAAGACGACAAATCCTTAGCGCTGCGCACGCATTGCCAAACCTCAGGTTGGAGCCTCACCGAACAAGATCCGTTTAATAATGTGGCCCGTACATGCATAGAAGCAGCCGCTGCGGCCTTTGGCGGAACCCAATCGTTGCATACCAATGCCTTGGACGAAGCCATTGCCTTGCCCACTGATTTTTCGGCACGAATTGCCCGCAATACCCAAATATACTTACAAGAAGAAACGCACATTACCCATACAGTTGACCCTTGGGGCGGTAGTTATTACATTGAGAAACTCACCGATGAAATTGCCCAAAAAGCCTGGACGCTTATCGAAGAAGTGGAAGCCATGGGTGGAATGACCAAAGCCATTGAAGCTGGAATTCCCAAACTGCGTATCGAAGAAGCAGCTGCACGCAAACAAGCGCGTATTGACAGCGGACAAGATTTGATCATAGGCGTAAACAAATACCGGTTGGATCAGGAAGATCCCTTGCATATTTTGGATGTGGATAACCAAAAGGTACGTGCCCAACAGCTGGAGCAATTGGCCGATTTGAAAGCCAAACGCGATACCCAAAAAGTGGCCAAATGTTTGCAACAACTCACCGAATGTGCCCGAACTGAACAAGGAAATTTACTAGAAATAGCCATCGAAGCTGCAAGAGCCAGAGCAACTTTGGGAGAAATTAGCGACGCACTTGAACGTGTGTATGGTCGATATAAAGCACAAATTAAAACATTTAGTGGCGTGTATAGCAAAGAAATAAAAGACGATGCCAGTTTTGAGAAAGCCAAACAACTGGCCGATGCGTTTGCCGTTCAGGAAGGACGACGTCCGCGCATCATGATTGCCAAAATGGGACAAGACGGCCACGACCGTGGTGCCAAAGTAGTAGCTACAGGCTACGCCGATGTGGGTTTTGACGTAGACATTGGTCCTTTGTTTCAAACACCAGCCGAAGCAGCCAAACAAGCCGTAGAAAACGACGTGCACATTTTGGGCGTTTCCTCACTAGCAGCTGGTCACAAAACCCTGGTTCCGCAAGTAATTGAAGAACTGAAACGGTATGGCCGCGAAGACATTATGGTGATTGTAGGCGGGGTAATTCCGGCACAAGATTATCAATTCTTGTTTGATGCAGGAGCAGTTGCTGTGTTTGGACCAGGTACTAAAATTAGTGCCGCTGCGATTTCAATTTTAGAAATTTTATTGGCCGAATAATTCCTTTTTCTTCACAGAAATAAAGAGCAAAAATTTTCTGATTTTTTAAGAAAGAGATTATATTTGCAACCGATTAATCGGGATGTAGCGCAGCCAGGTAGCGTACTAGCATGGGGTGCTAGGGGTCGCTGGTTCGAATCCAGTCATCCCGACATTACTACCAAAAAGACAATTCAACAGTGGATTGTCTTTTTTTCTTTTACCCAAACCCCTTGTGTTTACTGCGATTTCGTGAAATAAAGTATTGATTCGATTAGTTCGAACTGTGTCATTTTTCTTGTCATATAAGAGACCATCTGGAAACAGCAAATATTGCAATTGTTGCTTTCGCTTGGCCAACATTTAAGCGGTTTTTTTTACTTTAAATAATTACACCCAACGGGTTAACATTACTTTAAATGTCCAAGGTTCAGATCTTATAAAGACTGGCGAATTATCAGGGTACTTTTATTTTCTATTTGATCTTTTTTTCCTTTCAAAATCATTTGGGCTAAAATTTTTCCCATCGCAACAAAATCTGTAGATATGGTTGTTATGCCGTTTTCTACTACTTTTTTCAA
Source organism: Flavobacterium psychrophilum (assembly GCA_945879625.1). Lineage (GTDB taxonomy): Bacteria > Bacteroidota > Bacteroidia > Flavobacteriales > Flavobacteriaceae > Flavobacterium > Flavobacterium psychrophilum_G. The sequence goes on along the minus strand of CAMCVA010000016.1, from coordinate 510 downwards.
AGGGGTTTCGTTATAAGATATGATTCCGAAATCTACACCAAGTTTTAAATTTTGTAGTTTAGATTTTTCAATAACTTTTACTAAATCCCTATCGTCAGGAATAATATATACTTCCCCTTTTTTTATTTCCCTATCTCTAAACTCAGTAATAACCGAATAGGTAAATCCGAAGTCTTCACAGAATTTTTTGAAGCCAATTTTCATCCCTACAGGCTCTCTAAATCCCGGAAAAATAAGAATTAGTTTTTCGTACTTGTTTAATTTTATTTTACCTTTTTCTAGGCCATTGTAAATATCTTCCTGGTGATTTTGATATACCGCAGGAAAGTATTTTAATTCTGCGTTTGTTTGGTCTAATATATAAATTTCATCAACTGGTAGGGTTTTTATGATTGCTGATGCTCCAACTAAATTAGTGGGCATTATGATATATTTGGTATAGTTTCCGTTGCTGTCATTTATTATTTTTTGAAAAACCTGAAGATTAAAATGATGAAAGAAAATATCAAC
>CAMCVA010000015.1 GCA_945879625.1 Flavobacterium psychrophilum | reverse complement strand
CCCTTGCACGCCAAACGACTGCGAGAGCGCGGCTACAACCAAGTGGCCGAATTTGGAAAGGCATTGGCTAGCGTATTTACCATTCCGTATAACGATGAAGTATTGTATAGAAATTCCTATTCCAACACGCAAACCAAAAAAACCTTGTTGTTGCGTACTGCGCTAGTCAATGAAACGCGCTTTGAAGCCATATCCTGCAAAGAATATGAAAACTTACATTTTTTGTTGGTTGATGATGTGCTCACCACCGGCTCTACGCTCGAAGCCTGTGCCCTTGCTTTGCTGAAAATTCCCGGCGCAAAAGTATCGGTGGTGTGCATGGCCATCTCGGCGTAATTGTGGAAGATTTGAGTAAAATGTTTCCTTCGCAGCATATAAAATCGTTATTTTGCGGGGCAAATAAATGTGTCCGAAAATGGGTAGAAAAACCAGTCTTATTATAGCTCTTTGTGTACTTGCCTTGGGCAGTTGTGCCAAGCGAGGATCAATTTCTGGCGGTTTGAAAGACACCTTGGCTCCAGTGCTTAAAATTTGTATACCCAAAAATTACAGCACCAATTTTACCGCCAAAACCGTACAATTTACCTTTGACGAATACGTGAAATTGAAAAATGTCAACAAGCAGCTCATCGTTTCGCCGCCGCTTAAATACCAACCTGAAATTTCTCCAAGCAACGCAAGTAAAACCATTACCTTAAAAATTAAGGACACGCTGCTACCCAATACTACCTACAGTTTTAATTTTGGCGAAAGCATTCAGGACAACAACGAAGGCAATCCGTTGCGCCAATTTCAGTTTTTGTGCTCCACCGGAAGCTATATCGATTCGCTGGCCATCAAAGGCACAATTGCCGATGCACACGACAAAAAAACCGATAATTTTGTTTCGGTCATGTTGTTTGAAGCCAATGAAAAATACACGGATTCAATTATTTACAAAGAAAATCCGCGCTACGTGACCAACACCCTAGACAGCGCCACCACCTTTGAACTGGCGCACCTCAAGGCAGGAAAATATTTGTTAGTTGCGCTAAAAGACCAAAACAACAACTACCGTTTCAATCCCAAAGAGGACAAAATTGCGTTTTATCAGCGCCTGATTACGGTGCCCAACGACAGTGTTTTTGCCCTCAATTTATTTAAAGAAGTTCCTGCCAACAAAACCGTAAAGGCTTCACAGGCTTCGGCTAATCGGATGCTGTTGGGCTACGAAGGTGATCCAAGTCAAATCAAAGTTAGCCTAACCAAAGCAGGCGAAAATTACCCGGTGCTACTTTCTAAATTCCCCAAGAAAGACTCCATCCAAATTTGGCACAAACCCATCAAATGGCCCAGCAAAACCAAAGAAGAAAAAGCCAAAATTGATTCGGTAGCCTTACAGGTAACCAACGGGAAAGACCTGCAAAATTTTATGGTAAAACTCAAAGGATTAAAAGTAGATTCGTTGAGTGTAAAACCTGTGTTTAGTAGTGTTTTACCCTTAAAAAACGAATTTGAACTAGAAACATCTACGCCTATTGTAAAATGGGATGCGTCCAAAATTAGCATCAAACGAAAAGATTCCACTCAAGTCGCCTTTACGGTTAGCAACGATAGCTGGAACCAAAAAACCACCTTGGCCTTTGCCAAAGAACCGCTCGAAAAATACAACATTCAATTGCTGCCTGGCGCGCTAACCGATTTTATGGAGCAAACGAATGACACCTTAGTCTATAAAGTTGAAACCAAAAACACGGCCGAATACGGAAATTTGCAAGTAAATTTCACCAACGCCAAGCGCTTTCCTTTATTAGTTGAACTCACCGACAAATCGGGCGAAGTGATTGAGCAGGCCTTAGTAACCAACCTTCTACCTCTTTCGTTTACCTTAATTAAACCCGAGAAATACATACTGCGGGTTATTTATGATGACAACCAAAATAAAGCGTGGGATGCCGGAAATTTCTTGGCTAAAAGGCAATCCGAAGAGGTGTTTTATTTTCCCAAAGAAATTGACGTGCGCGCCAACTGGGATGTAGAGCAAACGGTTAATCTGCAACCGTAAATACATCCTGATCGTCTAAAAACGCAAAGCGCGTTCTGAACTCAAGCAGCTCTTTTTTACCAAGTTCTACCACAGCCACTTCTGCTTTTGATGCTGAATCGTGCAGCAAAGTTCCTGCATAATCGATTACTTGCGAATGACCCGGATAGTCCAATGCATTTGCATCAACACCCAAGCGATTAACGCCAAGCACATAACAACAATTTTCGATGGCGCGGGCTTTGAGCAGGGCATCCCAAGCAGCGATTCTAGGCGAAGGCCAATTGGCTACATACAGTAACAAATCGTATTTTTCTGTGTTGCGCGAAAATACCGGAAAACGCAAATCGTAACATATCAACGGACAAATTTTGAACCCTTTGTAGTCAATGATTAATCGTTCTTTTCCAGGAGTATACACCTTGTCTTCGCCTGCCAACTTAAACAAGTGGTGTTTGTCATATGTTTTCAAGTCGCCATTTGGAAAAATAAAAAGCAATCGGTTGTAAAAATTACCGTTTTCTGTTACCGCCAAACTTCCAGTAATCGCGCAGTTGTTGGTTTTCGCCAAATATTGAAGCCAAGCTATTGTGTCGCCTTGCATGGTTTCAGCTACCGCTTTGGCGTTCATGGTGAAGCCTGTGGTGAATAGTTCGGGTAGCACTATGAGATCAACAGGAGTTTGTGTTTCGGCTATTTTTTGGCCGATCCGTTGCCGATTTACAACTGGATTTTCCCATTCCAAATCGGTTTGGATCCAAGCGATTTTTAATTTCTCAGTATGCATGGTGGCTTAATCAATTTGAATTTCGTCAATAAAAATAAAAGCTTCTCCACCAGCGCCTTGGTGCCAACTAGGCAATGTTCCAAAATTGTGCGCCACAACTTTCACATAGCGGGCTTGCATTCCCGGAAATTGCGTTCCGGTGAAATTCAAAATCGTGGTGGCTTCGGTTTGGGGATCGAGTGAATTTTCTACCGTTCTAAATAAAGTAAAATGCACATTATCTTCCGAAATTAACAAATCCACCTTCGAAGGCATGAGAATCCAAGAGCGCATGTCTTGCAAAAAGCGCGCACTGATTTGGGTAATCGTTTTGGGTTGTATCAAATCTATCGTCGCTTCAAAATCTTGTGATTGGTAGCCTTGCCAGTCGCCTTTTCGCCAATTTTCGGAACCTACTATTCCGTCTAATAACCCATCGGGGCCGCCGGCATGGTATTGCGGATTATATTTCGATTTGATTTTTATGCTGTAGTTATTTGGCTTTTTAAAGAAATGAGCTTCAACCGTGGCGCTTTGATTGGCTTTATTTTTGGAAAATGCTTTAATTGTTGACGTTTTTGAAATGGTAAGCGGTTGGGTATACAGGAATGACACGCCTACAATTTTTGGTTCATCCTTTGTGGTTATGGAATAATAGATTTCATCTGTTGGGTTTTGTGACACTAATTCAACCTTCAAACTATCTGTAAATGATTTGCCCGACGCTTGAATTAATGGAGCCGGAGTTAGTAATTGATGTGCAAATCCGTATGTTCTTTTCACAGGCATAAGTCCAAAATATTTTTTGTATTCATCCGCGTTCGTAGCACTGATTTCCTCGGGTTTTCTATCTTCAAAATTCACCTTAATTCGTTGAAAATAGGGTTTAGTGCTAGTCCACTCTGGATTACCCGGTGTCACCGCATAAATCCCCATAACACTCAACACATACCAAGCGCTCATTTGACCACAATCTTCATTTCCTATTAATCCGTCAGGGGCATTTTTGTAGAAATTATCTAGAATAAAATGCACTTTTTCAGTCGTTTTTTCGGGCTTCCCCACATAATTATACAAATAAGCCATATGGTGACTGGGCTCATTGCCATGGGCGTATTGTCCAATTAATCCGGTTACATCAGCCTGTTCTCTGCCGGTAGTTTTGCTTTCGCTGTTAAACATTTCGTCGAGTTTGGCTTCAAATTTTGCTGCCCCGCCGAAGGCTTCAATTAGTCCGGGAATATCTTGCGGCACAAAAAACGAATACTGCCAGCTGTTGCCTTCAGTAAAATTATTGTTGATTTCCCGAGGTTCAAAAGGCCTATCCCAGCCGCCATTTTTCTTGGGGCGCATGAACCCCATTTTATTGTCAAATACGTTCTTCCAACTTTGAGACCGTTTCATGAAATAATCATAGTCTTCTTGTTTCTTTACTATCAGCGCCATTTGGGCGATGCACCAATCGTCATAGGCATATTCCAGGGTTTTGGATACGCTTTCGTGTTCGTCATCCATCGAGATAAAGCCTTGTTTTTTGTAGGCTTCCAGCCCCAAATGGTCCAACATGGCCGAATGTTTGGATGCCGTAAATGCTTTTTCGTAATCAAAGCCCGTGATTCCTTTGGCCATCGCATCGGCAATGACCGAAACCGAATGGTAACCAATCATGCAGTCGGTTTCGTTCGAGGCCAATTCCCAAACAGGCAAGCGGCCGCCTTGTTCGTATTGGGCCAAAAAGGTATTGATGAAATCGGAAGTTCGTTTTTTGTCAATCAAAGTATAAAGTGGATGTGCGGCACGGAATGTATCCCAAAGTGAAAATACAGAATAGTAATCAAAGCCCTCTGCAACACGGATTTTATTGTCTCTTCCGCGGTATTTTCCATCTAAATCCTGAGCGATGTTTGGTTGCATCATCGTGTGGTATAAGGCCGTATAGAAAACTGTTTTTTTGTCGTTGTTATCTGAATTTACTTCAATTTTTGACAATTCAGAATTCCATTTTTGTTCGGCTTCCAATTTCACTTTATTAAAATCCCAATCCTTAATTTCAGTACTGTTGAGCTTTGCACCTTCAAAACTAGTAGGAGAAAGCGAGACTTTGACCAGAATTTTTTCGCCTTTTCGGACTGTTTTTGAAAAACTCATGGCCACTTTTGTGCCAGAATATTCGTTGCTTTCACCTACTGAATCGGCGGTATATTTTGATACAAGCATTGGTTTGTTAAATTCGATGCGAGCAAACACATATTGGTCTTTGGCCCAAGCTTCACTTCTGCGCAGCACTTCAATGGTTTTGTCGTCGAGAATACGAATTACTCCTTCGAGTAGTTTGTCGCGATGATTCAAATCGAGTATAATATTGGCTTGACCGGCTTGGTTAAACGTATATTCGTGAAACCCAACTCGAGTTGAAGTGGTTAATCGCACGTCGATGTTGTGCTTATCTAGTTTCACGGCATAATAGCCCGCAGAAGCTTTTTCGTTGGCGTGTGAAAAATTGGATGCATACACTTTATTATCCAACGAAGGCTCGCCCATAGTAGGCATGAGCATGATATCGCCAAAATCTGAACAACCGGTTCCGTTCAGGTGGGTGTGTGAAAATCCATAGATAACCGAATCCGAATAATGGTAGCCCGAACAACCGTCCCAACTGCCGTCAATGCGAGTATCAGGTGACAATTGTACCATGCCAAAAGGCGTCGTAGCTCCGGGAAAGGTATGGCCGTGTCCGCCTGTTCCGATAAAGGGATTCACAAATTGGTTAAGCGATTGTGCAGTTGCCGAAACAGCCAACAGCAGCAACGAGAAGTATAACAAGCTTTTTTTCATATAGCAAATTGTATTTTATTTTAGTTCCAATTGCACAAAAACCGGCAAATGATCAGAAGGATAACGGTTGTTTATGGCGTCACTCAATACGGCATATTTTTTTACATCAATCCCCGATTTCGACACAAAAACATAATCGATCAAATTGGTAACGGGCTTGTCGTGGGCAAATCCATTAAAGGTTCCCGCAGGTCCAAATGGATTTGTTTCAGAAAAATCTCTGGCGTCATTCAAACTGTTTTTCAAGTTTTGGATGCGCAAGTGGTTGGGTGTCGAATTAAAATCACCCATCAGAATCACGGGATAATTATTGGTATTTACTACTTTGATTTTAGCTAAAATTAACTCCAGTCCGTTGGTTTTGGCCGCTTCGCTCATATGATCCAAGTGCGTGTTAAATACCCAAAATTGCTTTCCGGTTTTTAGTTGCGTAAACAACCCAAATGTACACACACGCAAGCAGGCAGCGTCCCAGCCTTTGGACATAACCTCGGGCGTTGGCGACAACCAAAAAGTAGTTTCGTGTTGAACGGTAAATCGACTGGATTGGTAAAAAATAGAAGAGGCTTCGCCTTGGTTTTCGCCCTCACGTCCAATTCCAATGTGGTTATAGGAAGACAAGGCCAGCTGAATATCCATCACTTGATGTGGCAGGGCTTCTTGAATACCAAAAATAGCGGGTGCATAATAGGCCAATTGATCGGTTAAAAAATGGTTGCGGTGATTCCAATCGTTGTCGGCATCAGAAGCCACGTCTAACCGAATATTATAGGTCATAACAGCAAATTCTTGTGCCCGAGCTAAACTGCCCAAAAACAGAACTATTAGGAGAACATAACGTATGTTTTTCATGTGCGTGCAATCAAATTAGCGTCTTGTAAATATAATGGATTTGGCTTTACTAAATAAAAAAACGCATCCGGTTGGGGATGCGTTTGTGCTATACTTTAGATCATGAATTAGATGATGCTGGCTTTTAAATACTCGCGGTTCATGCGGGCAATGTTCTCTAAGGAAATTCCTTTCGGACATTCAATCTCGCAAGCCCCAGTATTGGTACAGTTTCCGAATCCTTCTTCGTCCATTTGACGCACCATGTTTAACACACGGTTAGTAGCTTCTACTTTTCCTTGTGGCAACAACGCATATTGCGAAACTTTGGCCCCCACAAACAACATGGCCGACCCGTTTTTACAGCTGGCTACGCAAGCTCCACATCCAATGCAGGCCGCCGCTTCAAACGCTTTGTCTGCATCGTTTTTTGGTATTGGCGTGGCATTGGCGTCAATGGTTCTTCCAGAGGTGTTTACCGACACAAATCCTCCTGCTTGTTGGATTCTATCGAATGCACTTCTGTCAACTACTAAATCTTTGATTACCGGAAAAGCTCGGCTTCTCCAAGGCTCTACAAAAATAGTATCACCATCGTTAAACATACGCATGTGCAACTGACAAGTGGTAACGCCGGTATCTGGTCCGTGGGCTCTACCGTTGATAAACAACGAACACATCCCGCAAATTCCCTCTCGGCAATCGTGGTCAAAGGCGATGGGTTCTTTTTGTTCGTTGATTAATTGTTCGTTTAATTGATCTAACATTTCTAAAAATGAACTGGCAGTAGAAACATTGTCTAATTTGTATGTTTCCATTTTCCCTTTTGATTTCGCATTTTTTTGACGCCAAATTTTAAGGTTGATATTGATATTTTTTGCTGCACTCATATGTGTATATTTAGGTAAATTACTAGTCACTATTGCCTAATGGCCAATGCCTATTTTATTTATAATTTCTCGCTGCTATTTTGATGAATTCATAATCCAATGCTTCCTTGTGTAAAACCTCATTGTTGATGTCATCGCCTTGGTATTCCCAAGCGCTTACAAATTTGAAGTTCTCGTCGTCACGCAATGTTTCACCTTCGGCATCTTGGTACTCCTCGCGGAAATGTCCTCCACACGATTCGTTTCTTTGCAAGGCATCCTTTGCCATCAATTGGCCCAAATCGATAAAATCAGCCACACGAAGTGCTTTTTCTAATTCGGGATTCATTTCATCGGCACTTCCCGGCACATACACTTCTTTGTAAAACTCTTCTTTCAAAACCGCAATTTCAGCAATTGCTTCTTTCAAGCCTTTTTCGTTTCGGCCCATCCCTACTTTATTCCACATGATTAGCCCCAATCGTTTGTGAAAATGATCGACAGATTTAGACCCTTTGTTGGATATAAACTTTTCGATGGTTGCTTTCACACGGGTTTCAGCTTCAGCAAATTCAGGCGAATCAGTCGAGATTTTTCCGGTACGAATGTCGTCGGCCAAATAATCTGAAATGGTATAGGGCAATACAAAATACCCATCGGCTAATCCTTGCATCAAAGCAGAAGCGCCCAAACGGTTGGCTCCGTGATCAGAGAAATTGGCTTCTCCTGCCACAAAACAGCCCGGAATAGTAGATTGTAAATTGTAATCAACCCAAACGCCTCCCATGGTGTAGTGCACCGCAGGGTAGATTTTCATTGGGGTTTCATACGGATTTTCATCGGTAATTTTTTGGTACATGGTAAACAAATTCCCGTACTTTTCTTTCAACCATTGTTTTCCTAAAGCGGTGATCTCTTCGGGAGTTGGGTGGTGATTTCCTTTGGCAAAAGCCGCTTGTTTTCCTTTGTTTTGAATCTCGGTTGAGAAATCCAAATACACACCTTCGTTGGTGTCGTTGGCTTCAATTCCATGACCTGCGTCACACACTTCTTTTGCTGCTCTAGATGAAATATCTCGCGGAGCAAGGTTTCCATAGGATGGATATTTACGCTCTAAATAATAATCTCTGTCTTCTTCTTTAATGTCTGTCGGGTTTAGTTTACCCGCACGAATGGCCTCGGCATCTTCTTTTTTCTTGGGTACCCATATACGACCAGAATTTCGAAGTGACTCCGACATCAAGGTCAATTTAGCTTGATTGGTTCCGTGTACCGGAATACAGGTGGGGTGAATTTGAACATAGCACGGATTGGCAAAAGCAGCACCTTGTTTGTGCACTTTCCAGCCAGCTGTTACATTGCTTCCCATTGCATTGGTAGAAAGAAAGTATACGTTGCCGTATCCGCCAGAAGCAATCACTACGGCATGTGCCGAATGGCGCTCCAATTCTCCGGTTACTAAATTACGGGCGATAATGCCACGGGCTTTGCCATTTACTTTTACCAAATCTAACATTTCATGTCGGTGAAACATTTGAACGCGACCCAAACCAATTTGTCTGGACAAAGCCGAGTAGGCTCCCAAAAGCAACTGTTGACCCGTCTGTCCTGCGGCATAGAACGTACGTTGCACTTGGGTTCCTCCAAACGAACGGTTGTCTAATAATCCGCCGTAATCGCGGGCAAACGGAACACCTTGTGCCACACATTGGTCAATAATATTTCCTGAAACTTCAGCCAAACGGTGTACGTTGGCTTCACGGGCGCGGTAGTCCCCGCCTTTGATGGTATCATAAAACAAACGGTAAACACTGTCGCCGTCGTTTTGGTAATTTTTGGCTGCATTGATTCCTCCTTGAGCGGCAATAGAATGCGCACGTCTGGGGGAATCTTGGAAGCAAAATGCTTTTACATTGTAGCCCATTTCGCCCAAAGAAGCAGCGGCCGAAGCGCCTGCCAATCCTGTACCTACCACAATAATATCAATTTTGGGGCGGTTATTGGGTGCTACTAATTTTAGGTGATCTTTATAGGAGGTCCATTTTTCTGATAGCGGGCCTTGAGGTATTTTTGAATCTAATTTCATACTCGAAACTGTTACTGATTAAAAAAATGAAACAATGCAATAAATACAAATCCAAATGGAACAACAATTGCGAAAGCGTAGCCTAACTTTTGGATTGATTTCGAATATTTATTGTTGAATCCTACAGATTGAAACGAAGAGGTGAACCCGTGCCATAAATGCAATGAGAGTAACACAAAGCAAAGGCTGTAAATTCCTACTCGGAGTGGGTTTTGAAATTTGGTTACCAATTCCGGGAAATAACGTTCGGCATCAATTGGTGCATGCTCAATATACTTATAGGTCATTTCGTGTACCCAGAAATCATAAAAATGCAAGCCCAAGAAAGCCAACACCACAATTCCCGAAATAATCATGTTGCGCGAGGCCCAAGACGCATTGGCTGCACCGTTGTATTTGGCGTAGCCTTGTGGACGTGCATTGCGATTTTTGAGATCCAATACAAAACCCATTACGAAGTGAAAAATCACGCCGGCAACTAAGACGGGTTGCATTACAAATTGAATAATTGGATTGTAGCCCATGAAATGGGACATTTCGTTGAAGGTTTCTGCACTAAAAACCGACATCAAATTGATGAAGAAATGCAAGGATAAAAAAGAGATTAAGAAAAGCCCCGAAAGTGCCATGGCGACTTTTTTTCCGATGGATGACTGTAATGCCGTATTTGCCATAAGATGCGTATGAATTGTTTAAAAAATCAAACAAAAATACAGCTAATTGCAAAGAATCACAACCCTTTTATTCTAATTTATAATGATTTTAAAATGTTGAATCTTTTTAAGGTTTAGCGTAAAAAAATCATTGAATACCAACTTATTACAACTTAGTTTCAGTTAATCAAAACGCAAAAAATTCAATAGCTTTTGGCCACATCCTCATCAATGACCAAAATAAAATCGGCTTTAGACCGGTTGTCGGTTTCTAGTTTTGACAAATCGGCTTGCGTAACGGTGGCAATCGTGAGCAATCGAAGGAGTGGATTGGCGCGTTTCAGATAAAATCCAATGCCCTCAAAATTATCGCTGTGGTACGTTCCGTTGTAATGTAAAAACACGCCATTTGAAGGCAGGTTTTTACCTATAAAATAGGCCATCGTCGCATCTTTGATAGCTTGGGCTTTGGGTAAATTGTCTCCGCCATGCCCCCCCATTTCGGCTAGCATATTGGCATACCCGGGCAAACTGGCGTCGTAATAAATGGGTAAAGCCGCCATCCAAGATTTTTCTTGTTCGGGCAAATCCAATAAAGCGTCAAATCCTTTTTTGTAGACCAAACTGGCATATTTTCTGGGAATATTAGTTGCAATAAAAGGCACGGTACTTGATTTGGCCAAGTCAACCAAAGGCTTGTAATCGGTTTTGTAATTCGGCCACAAGCGCGCCAAGCTATCTAATTGTTTCTGGTTGATTGTTCCGGCCAAATAGGCGTTGAGTTGCGACTGGTTATCGGCTTCAAACATTTCGGCACCCAAAACTAAGGGCGCTTTGGCCGCTAAATCTTTGGCTAATTCAAGCTCCAACCAATGCACGACCGAATTGTCATGGTATTCGCCAAACAACACCACTTCGCTTTTGGCAGCTGCATCCAAAAGTTTAGCATAGGTGGTTTGCTGACCCGATTTGGCAAATAGAGCATAGGGTGATTTCTCCTGAGCAAACAACAAACAAGAACTCAATATAAAAACAAATGACAAACGCATACGGTACAGTTTAAGATGGCTAATTTATGCAATAATTGTGGGCCAACTGGGTGTGTGATTTAAGAATTTGACAAAATAGATGGGCTTATTTTTAGAATTCAATAAAAGTGCGCAAGTTCCTTGATTTCAAATTCAAATGCGCCTTAAATAAATAGGTAAATTGTAATTTTACACATTCAAAATTTGCCCTATGAATCCAGGAATTGATGCCATAGCCTTTGATGTAGCGCCGCTGCATTTACCCATTGCTAGCCTAGCGGCTGAACGGAATATTGAAGCCGAAAAATTGGAAAAAGGATTGGGATTGCTCAAAATGACCTTGCCCGATGTGTACCAAGATCCGGTAGTGTTTGGCGCGAATGCGTTGACTAAACTCATTGAGCAAAACGAAATAAATTTGGCCGAAGTGGCGCGAATTTATGTGGGTACCGAAAGCAGCATAGACAGTTCCAAACCCATTGCTTCCTTTTTGATTCAATTGATGGAACAAAAATTTGGAGAAGATTGCCTGTCCCATTGCGACGTGGTTGATTTTACTTTTGCTTGCATAGGCGGAGTAGATGCGCTGCAAAACTGCTTGGATTTTGTACGACTAAACCCCAGTCAGAAGGCTATTGTGGTCACGACCGATCTAGCCAAATACGATTTAGAATCTACGGGCGAATACACCCAAGGAGCTGGAGCGACTGCCTTATTGCTCTCTTCTAATCCGCGCATTATTGCGTTTGACAACAACTGGGCCACCAGCAGCAAAGGCGTATTTGATTTTTTTAAACCCTACCGCAGCCTTACCAAAAAAGAAATTACGGGCCACGACCAGAACGAACCTTGGTTGGGTCAACTCGAAGCCGAAATCGAAATTCACAAAGACCAACCCATATTTGACGGACAATACTCCAACCAATGCTACATGGATCGAACCCGTGCAGCCTACTTTGCCTTCAAATCCAAAGCAGGAATTTCTGATTCGGCATTCAACCGTTGGTCGCAAATTATCATGCATTTGCCCTATGCCTTTCAGGGCCGCAGGATGTTGAGTGAGATTTATACATTGGATGCCGTCGAACCACTTTTAAACGGAACGGAATCGGCAGCTGAATACCAAAATAAACTCAAAGAAGTGAGTAAATCAGATTCCTACAAGCAGTTTGTAACCGAAAAACTACAGGATGCCGAACAAGCTTCTTCGATTATAGGAAATTTATACACCGGCTCTATTTTTATGGGTTTACTCTCGGCGCTCACCCAAGCACAATTGCGTGGAGACAACCTCAGTAATAAAAAATTTGGCTTCATGGCCTACGGCAGCGGCTCCAAATCAAAAGTGTTTGAAGGTGTAATTCAAACGGGATGGCAGGCGCAAACTGAAAAGTCGCAGCTCTTTACCGTATTGGCCAACAGCCAAGAAATTGAGTTTGACACCTACGAAAAATTACACAAAAAAGAGCAAAAAACTGCTGTTCGTTCGCCCAAACACGAATGGGTACTAGACCGCATAGAAGCTGAAATTCACCACCTGATTGGTGCGCGATATTACAAATGGATTGATTAGATTTGTGGTCTAATTTGTATTCCATATGAAATACCATCAACTAGACCGTCAGTTATTTATAAAAAACCGCGCCAAATTTACGGCCCAAATGAAGCCCAACAGTGTGGCGGTTTTCAACTCCAACGACATTTATCCGGTTTCGGCCGACAGCACCTTGCCTTTTGCCCAACACCGTGATATCTTTTACTTGTCGGGCGTGGATCAAGAAGAAAGCCTCCTGTTATTATTTCCCGACGCGCCCTACGCGCACCAAAAAGAAATCCTGTTTTTGAAAGAAACCAGCGCGCACATTGCCGTTTGGGAAGGCGAAAAATTAACCAAAGAAAAAGCTTTCGAAGTATCGGGCGTAAAAACGGTCTACTGGTTGCAGGATTTCGAGAAAATCTTGTTTGAGTTGATGACGTATTGCGACACGATGTATGTGAACACCAACGAACACTACCGCCAATCGGTTGCCACCGAAACCCGGGAAGCTCGCTTTGTGAAATGGTGGAAAGCGCAATATCCGGCGCACCAAGTGGCCAAAAGCAATCCGATTTTGCAACACATTCGCTCGATCAAAGAGGCCGAAGAAGTTGCCTTGATTCAGCAGGCCTGTGACATTACCAACAAAGGGTTTCGCCGTCTATTGCCGTTTGTAAAACCCGGTGTAATGGAGTATGAAATTGAAGCCGAATTGATACACGAATTTGTGCGCAACCGCTCTAAAGGATTTGCCTATACGCCCATTATTGCTTCTGGAAACAACGCCAATGTGCTTCACTATATTGAGAACAACCAAGCGTGTAAAGCGGGTGATTTGTTGTTGCTCGATGTGGCCGCCGAATACGCCAATTATTCCAGTGACATGACGCGAACCATCCCGGTTTCGGGTACGTTCACTGCGCGTCAAAAAGCGGTCTATAATGCGGTTTTGCGCGTGAAAAACGAAGCCACTAAACTTTTGGTTCCTGGCGAATTTTGGAAAAACTACCACCTCGAAGTAGGCAAAATCATGACGTCCGAATTATTGGGTTTAGGCCTGATCGACAAGGTTGACGTGCAAAACGAAAACCCAGAAAGTCCTGCTTACAAAAAATATTTTATGCACGGCACCTCGCATCATTTGGGTCTAGACACGCACGATTATGGCCTGTTGCACAAACCGATTGAAGCCAATATGGTGTTTACCGTTGAGCCCGGTATTTACATTCCTGCCGAAGGATTTGGCATTCGATTGGAAGATAATGTGGTGGTGCAAGCCCAGGGTGAACCGTTCAATTTGATGCGCGACATTCCCATTGAAGTAGACGAAATTGAAAGCCTGATGAACGCTTAATTTATTCGAAAATGTATAGCCCAAACGACTTGCTGCGGTGAGTCGTTTTTAGTTTTATGACGCCAACTCCTGCCTCTTTTTTCTATAAAAACACCACCATCTCCTATACCGATTCGGGCAAAGGAAGTGCACTCGTTCTGTTGCATGGCTTTCTAGAAAATCAGGGCATGTGGGCCGACCTCATGGCTGTTTATAGCCAAAAATACCGCGTGCTTACGCTCGATTTATTGGGCCACGGACAAAGTGGCTGCTTGGGTTATGTGCACAGCATGGAAGACCAAGCCGATTTGGTGCACGAATTACTTTCGCAGCTGCGCATCAGAAAAGCGATTGTAATCGGTCATTCGATGGGCGGGTATGTAGCCTTGGCACTGGCAGAGGCCTACCCAGATTGCTTTAAAGGAATGGTTTTACTCAATTCGACCGCCCGTGCCGATTCAGCGGAACGCAAACTGAACCGCGATCGGGCCGTGAAGGCCGTTAAAAAAGACCACCAGTTATTTATTAATCTGTCGATTGCCAATTTGTTTAGCGAAACCCATCGGGAGCGATTGGCTAGTACTATCGAACAAATTAAAAAGGAGGCTTTAGCAACTCCCTTGCAGGGCATAATTGCGGCACTCGAAGGCATGAAAATCAGGAAAGACCGGGAAGTATTGTTGCATTTTTCCCCGTTTCCGATACTGCTCATTTTGGGTACGCAAGATCCGGTGCTACCCTTTGAAACCGCCAAAGACCAAGTGGCGCAATCGACTACTACATTAGTGTCTTTGGAGGGAGGTCACATGAGTCAAGTGGAAAATACCGAAGAATTGATCGCGGCTTTAAACGCATTTTTAAAACGCATTTAAACTGGTTTTTTCTCTGTAAACGGAATAGCCGGATCAAACAACTCAACCAACAACAACACGATTTGTTCTACAAATTCATCCAACTGCGCTTGCTGTATTTGGGCCGTGCTGCCTTGTTCTGTTTTGATGGTAAACGGCATAAATCCTTCTTTTAGGTTTTTGAATGAGATAATTCCCGCTTCCAATTGAGGTTCGGTAAACGTAGCCGAATACATATAGGCATAGGCCAACACCTGGATAATTTTGTCGTTAGCAATATCTTGCGTGAGCCCTTTCCAGGTTTTGAGTACCAAGCTTTTCTTTTCTACTTTTCCGGTTTTGTAATCGATGATGCGCACCACGCCATTGCGTTGTTCTACCCGATCTACGTTGCCGGTCAGCACCACGGCATAGGGCAAACTGGGATGCGTTAGTGTGCGGGATAATTTGGTTTCCAAGGCCAAAATTTGTACCGCATCGCCTTTTTTGAGTTGGGCCAATTCGTAGGTTAAAAAATTATGGACGTTGCGTTTGGCTACTTCAAAAGCCAAGAGGTTGCGGCCTTTTTTGATTTCGCCTTCTTTGTACACTGCTTTAAACTGCTTGGTCACTACGGCTTCGATTTGCGAAAAACAATCGTTCACCCCGTGTTCTGATAAAAATTTGCCTACAAACGGCGTGTACAATTCATAAAGACTCTCGTGTATAATGGTGCCCAAGGTGTTTAATGCGACCGTTTCTTCTACTTCTTCAGTTTCTCGAATGCGCAGTATTTTTTGAAAATAAAAGGCAATCGGGTTGCGCATATAACTGCTAAATGCCGATGGAGAAAATCCAGACTTGGCTACTTCTTGCAAGCGATCCAGTACGGCTGCTGATTTTGGAATCACCTGCAGTGCAACTGGGCTAGTGGGCACAAGCGGGTTGTGAATTTCTTTGGTAAAAACATGGTTAGTTTGCCGTTCTACTTCCATTTGCGTAATGAAACGACTCATTTCTCCGGCATCGAGCCCTTCGCTCTCGGTATTGTACAATAAAAACGCCTGTTTGGCCCGTTGCAATAAATGGTAAAAATGATAGGTATAAATCGCGTCTTTTTCTTTAAAAGTAGGCAAGCCCAATTCCCGCTTCACATCATAGGGAATAAAGGAATTGTTTGATTTTCCGGCAGGGAATTTTCCTTCGTTTACCGAAAGCACAAGTACAGTGTCAAAATCCAGCACGCGGCTTTCTAATACCCCCATGATTTGCAATCCTTGTAGGGGTTCGCCCTCAAATGAAACTTCGGCCAAATCAATAATTTGTTTGTACACAGCATGCAAGGTGCTCAACTCTTGAGCAATTGTGTAGGTAGTAAAATACTGCGTCAGTCGGTTAATTATTTTGTATAAACTGTACAAGAAAGTTTGGGCCAATTTCTCGTCTTCTTTTTGGGTGCTTAAGTTGTCTTTGATGTGCAACAAAATAAGTCCCAATCGCTCCAATACCGGCAAGGCTGTGTCTTCCCATTTGGCAAAAAGCAAGGTAAATAGCGGCGTGGCTTGGGGGTGTAACTCCTGCAGTTTTTGGTGACTGATAAAGGTGTAATTATAGGATTGAATAGTATAGACCAAATCGCTGGCTTGCACATAGGAAGCAACAAGCGGATGGGTAAGAACCGCCAAGACATCTTTGTAGTAAAACACATAGGAGTTGCCGCTTCTTGACTGGGCGTGCAGGTGCATTTTAAACAACAACCCAAGCAGCAATTGCGCCGGATTGTTTTTACTCGAATACCCCATGGTAATATTCAAGGAAGATAAATTGTTGGGCAAAGCATAGAGTAAAGGAACCAAAAGCTGTTCCTCGGCCAATACCACGGCAATTTTTTCTAAGGGAGTTTCGGGGTTTTCGGCTACTAGGGTTTCCAAAATAGTGCCTGCAATTTTAGCCTGACCAATGGTTTTGGGCGTGCCAATGCAACGAATGGTTTTGGGTTGGGCAAAATGATCGCCTATCCATTCAAACAGATGGGTTTTATAGTAAGGCCAAGTGGCTTTATAGCGACGCAGAAACATACCCGCATCGTGTTGCGGATCATCCAAGAACGTACGGTCGGCATCCCAATATACCTTCGCGAGATCTTGACTCAATAGCGTTTGTATAATTTTTTCCTCGGCCGCATTCAAGGCGTTAAATCCGGCAAAAACATAGGTCTTTTGAGTATTCGCTGCGCAAAAAGCGGCGGTATTTGTTACAGCTTCCCGGTAGATCATACCTTGATAACCCTGGCCTTTTGCTAATAAATGTCGATACAGCGCTTGGTAATAGGCGGGCAAACGTTTCCAAAAATCGACGTAATTTTCTAGCAGTTGGGTTTTATCGGCAACCTCCACACCCCAGCGTTTAATGTCTTCGATGTCTTTGATGTAGGAAAGCACATGCATAGGGTCTAACAAATAGCGGTCTATTTCATTAAAATCTTGCAACAAGGTTTTGGCCCAATTGGCAAACAATTCAAACGACTGGGGTGCCGTGCTCATTTGGCAATACACCTCATAAAACTCAAACAATTGGGTGATTGGATCAGCGGTTTGCAATCCGGAAAGGGTTTGAACAAAGTCTTCGATGCTAATGACCTGTGGAGCAAATACCGGAGCCGAAAGGTGTTTTTGTAAGGCGTCGAGTAAAAACAGTTTGGCTCGCTTGTTGGGCAGTACAACTACCGTTTGTTGAAAATCATTTTGAAAATCGTGAGCAAGTGTCTGGGCGAGTTGATCGAGGAAAGTAGCTGTCATCATGGTATAAAAATAAAAAAAACGCCCCGATAATCGAGGCGTTTTTAACTTGTATTTTGAGAAGTGTTTAGTTGGCTAATTTCACCTCAACTCTTCTGTTGTTTGCTTTACCAGCTTTGGTTTTATCTATTGGTCTTGATTTACCATATCCTGCCGATGTTAAACGATCAGCAGCAATACCGTTTTCAATTAGATAGTTTTTCACAGCGCTAGCTCTGTTTTCAGATAAAGTTTGATTGAATCCTACTGAACCTGAATCGTCTGTATGTCCTTCGATGCTAAATTTAGCTGTTGGGTATTCTTTTAAGATTGCAGTGATTGATTGCAATACGGCAAATGTTTGTTTTTGGAAAGAAGCTTTACCTGACTCAAACAAAATGGTTTTGGCATATTCGTTCAAGCTTTTGATAGCTGTTTCAGTCACTTCAGGACAACCATTGTTGGCTGCAGTTCCTTTTACGTCTGGACATTTGTCGTCTTTGTCTAATACGCTATCGCCATCCGTGTCTGGCCAAGGACAACCTGCGTTATCTTTTGGTCCTTTTACTGTTGGGCATTTGTCTGATTTATCTGTTACGCCATCGCCATCAGCATCTGGACAACCTCCTAAAGTTTTTAATCCCACAACATCTGGACAAGCATCGTCTTTATCGGCAACACCATCGGCATCCATATCTGGACAACCTTGGAATTCAGCCAAACCAGCTGCATCCGGACAAGCATCACTTGCATCAACAATTCCATCAGCATCGGTATCAGGACAGCCTTTAAATTGTTTTAATCCTTTCACATCAGGACAGGTATCGTCTTTGTCATAGATACCATCGCCATCCGTGTCTTTTCCGCCAAATTTGAAGGTAAGACCAATAAGGTGTTGCATGTGCGAAGGCACATCAGCATTGATTACACGATCTGCTTTATCCAATGAATTTTTGTAGGTAGATTGAATAGAGAATCCTACCATTTCAGTAAACCAAAGCGTAAGTCCAAAACCTCCATTAAAGGTTCCGTAGCTAGCGTCACCAAAAGAAGTGTACCCACCACCTACGTGAGCAGAAGGATCTACAATTTTCCAACCCAACATCTCCATAAAGCTGTATTTGATTGTACCGTCAGCACTATAGTAGCTTAAATCGCCAGGATTTATTACTTCATAAGGTCCAGGAGCTACGGTGCGAGGCACAACAAAACGTTTAATTTTGTTGATCGATCCAGTAACGCCAAAAGTAAAATTACCGCCTACATTTTTAGACACCGTGATGTACGAAATAGAAGGTAAAACATTCCAATAGTCTTGCACATTAAAATACTGTGAAAATTGGTCTTGAATTTTAGAAGCTGCACTTACACGAGTGTCAACTGCATTGGTTCCAAAGGAAATTGCCCATGGATTGTTGCTGTCTTGCGCTTGAACGTTAAGTCCTACAAGAAGAACTAAAGCAGCAACTAATTTGTTTAGGTGTTTCATAGTTTAAATTTTTGTTAAATTACAATAAATTTCGGGTCAAAAGTAAGGTGTTAATCAATACCATCAAAACGATTGCTAAAAAAAATACCTTAATTAATTTTTAATTCTAATTAAATAACATTCAGCTGTTTACCAACTTTTATAAAGGCTTCTATGGCTTTATCTAAATGTGCTTGAGTATGTGCTGCCGACAATTGCACCCGAATACGTGCTTTGTCTTTTGGAACTACCGGGAAAAAGAAGCCAATTACGTAGATGCCATTTTGCAATAATTCGTTGGCCATAGTCTGCGAAAGCTTGGCGTCATAGAGCATTACGGGCACTATTGCCGAGTCGCCTTCTACAATATCAAAGCCCGCTTTTTTCATACCGGCCTTAAAATAGTTGGTGTTCCATTCCAGTTGATCGCGCAGCGACGTGTCTTTTTCGAGCAACTCAAAAACCTTGATAGAAGCCCCCACAATAGCAGGCGCCAAAGAATTCGAAAACAAATACGGACGCGAACGTTGACGCAGCAACTCAATGATTTCTTTTTTTCCTGTGGTGTATCCACCCATCGCGCCACCCAACGCTTTCCCAAGTGTTCCAGTTATGATGTCTATGCGATCCATTACATTTTTGGCCTCCATCGTACCCTTGCCTGTCGCGCCAATAAAGCCTGCGGCATGGCATTCGTCTACCATAACCATGGCGTCGTATTGATCGGCCAAATCACAAATTTGATCTAAGGGAGCCACTACCCCATCCATAGAGAATACGCCGTCGGTGACAATTAATTTAAATCGAACTCCGGCTTCGTTGGCTTTTTGGAGCTGTACTTCTAAATCAGCCATATCGCTGTTTTCGTAGCGGTAACGCGCGGCTTTACACAAACGCACCCCGTCAATAATCGACGCGTGATTTAAACTGTCCGAAATAATGGCGTCTTGCTCGCCCAACAAAGGTTCAAACACCCCTCCATTGGCATCAAAAGCAGCGGCGTATAAAATGGTGTCTTCTGTGCCATAAAATTGGGCGATTTTTTGTTCTAAAGTTTTATGAATATCTTGGGTTCCGCAAATGAATCGCACCGATGACATCCCAAATCCATGGGAATCTAAGGCGTCTTTGGCGGCCTCAACAACTTCTGGATGTGAGGACAATCCCAAGTAATTGTTGGCGCAAAAATTCAATACGGTTTCCCCAGTTGAAATGGTAATTTCGGCACCTTGCGGCGAAGTAATGATGCGTTCTTTTTTGAATATTCCATTGGCTTCAATGGTGTCTAATTCGTTTTGCAGGTGTTGTTGTATTTTTCCGTACATGCTTTTTTGGTTTTAAAATGCGTTTACAAATGTATTACATTGGGCGTTTCGCCAAGATAGACCAGGAGTTTTTTTGCCACGACAAATCCCATCTCAATGAGTACGTGTTCGTATTCGGCTAATTGCTGTTGGTGTTGGGGTTTGGGGCTACCCGTTTTGTAATCGAGTAAAATGACCGCGCCCGACGGGAGTTGCACAATGCGATCGGGCTTCACCACTGAAGCTTGTGGCTGCAAAATGGCCTGTTCGTTCCACACTTTATTGCCTGCTGCAAAAACCTCGCTCAAGTCGGGATGCATAACCAACTGGCTGAGCGATTGTGTTACAGCTGCCAACTGCTGTGCGGCAATTAGCCCGGAATCTAGCGCGTTTTGCAAGGCCAATGGCAAGTCTTTTTGGGTAAAGATGGTGGCCGCAATTTCATGGATCACGTTGCCGTAGGCAATGGCTTCTTGTTGTGGCGAATTCCACATGAGGGCTTCGCGTTGGGCAATTTTGATTTTGGAAGAATGGATTGGCTGTGCAACCGATTCTACAGGAATAGGCTCAGTTTTTGATTTACTGGGTTTGGATAATTTTTGGGGAGATCCCCAGTCATAAAAAGCCGTATCTTCTTTATACAAACTAAGATGAGTAAGGTACTTGGCAAAAAAAGCCGACATGGTATTGGGAAACGTGCCGTCTGATTTGGGTTTTACGTGCTGCGAAATAATGTGCAACTGCTCTTCGGCACGCGTAAGTGCCACATATAATACATTGATGTTGTCTAGTAATTCTTCTTCCTTTTTTTGCTCGAAGACGGCCTTGGCTGCCGGGCCAAAATTGGCTACCCCAGCGTTATTGTCTACCAATATTTTGGGAATGCCAAAAACCGCTTGGTCTGCGTCGAGCCAAAGTTTGTCTTTGGGTTTTCGGGCATAATCCTCATCGGCAAAAGGCATAATGACAACGGGGAACTCCAGCCCTTTGGCTTTGTGAATGGTGAGTATGCGAATGGCATTGGTGCCCTCGGGCGATGGAATGCTTAGCTTGGACGCATTTTTATCCCAAAACGACAAAAATTCAACGATGCCCGCCTGATTTCGCAGGTCGCGTTCCAGAACAATGTCCAGAAAATACTGTACATAGGCATTGCTTTTTTCTTGTTGCAGCACTTGGGCGACCAAGAGTTCGACCGCTTCGTAGAGCGATTTTTTTCGCAGAGAAGCAAATGACAAATTCAGGTTGTGTTGGGCCAACCAAGCTTCAAATTCAATTTCGACGGTACAGCTCATGCCGGCCGCAATAAAATCGTGGATTTCTTGCGGTTGCGGCAAATTTTGCGCCAAATACAATAAAAATAAAGCCTTGGCTTCTTTGTTGTTTGGGTTGTTGAGGTACCGCAGGCTAGTGAGCAAGCATTGCACCTGCGGGGCATTATCAAGCAACAAGGTCTCCGAAGACAACAGCGGCAATTGCATTTCGGTGAGGTAGCTTGCCACGGCTACTCCCTGGTCGCGTTTGCGGGTGAGTACGGCAATGTCTTGGTAGGCAAATCCTTGTTCCAAAACACGCTGAATGGTTTCGAAGGTAGCTACAACTTGTTGTTTGGTTTTGTCGGGCGTGTCTTCGGCGCTGTCGGGTGCGGCTTGCTCGGGCTCGGGTAAAAAATGAATGGACACGTAGCCGCCTTGTTTGGAATTGCTGAGCTGATGGCTCCATTTTTCGTATAATTCTTTGTAGTCGGGATGGGTAAACTCGGCCGATAGAAAACCAAATAAGCCGTTATTAAATTCAATAATTTGGGTATAACTGCGGTAATTGGTGTCGAGTGAAAAAACAGTGGCTTGGGCATTAAACGGACTTTGCTGTTTGCTCAAGGCGATAAATTGTTCGGCTTTTCCGCCGCGCCAACGGTAGATGGATTGTTTGGGATCGCCCACCAAAAGCAAGGAACCGCGGGTGCCGTTCAGGTCTTCGCTGCACAAGGCATTGTCTATGAGCGGAACCAGGTTTTGCCATTGCATCTCGGAAGTGTCTTGAAATTCGTCGATGAAGAAATGGCGGTAGCGTTCGCCCAGTCGTTCGTAGATAAAGGGAGCAGGTTGGTTTTGAATTTCCCGATAAATTAAGGCGTTAAATTCGGAAATAGACAAAATGTGCTGCTCGGCTTGCAGGGCCTGCAGTTCTTGACTCACTTTGTTGACCAAGGAAAGAGGCGTGCAATTTTTTATAAAGGCTTTGTAAAAATCACGGCGTTCAAATTGGCTGTAAATAGTACTTAAGGCATCCAAAAAAGTGGGGATGGCCTGCTCAATTTGGTCTTTGTCGGTGGCCGCTTGCAAAATTTTGATGTCGGTGGCCTCCTGGTAGGTTTTATTTTTGGGATTGAAATTTCCCTCGGCAATAGATTGGAGGTGTTTGGGGAAATAGCCGCCCGAAAAGGAGCGTAAATTGATGCCCATGGCTTCTATGCTTTGCAACAGTTGTTGGGCAAATTCTTGATTTTCGGATTCTATAGTTGCACACAACTTTTTGAGGTGCAGTTTGAGCGCCGCAAATTGATCGATGCTGTAGTCTTTGAGCAGCGCAATTTCTTCGCGGTTGTTTTCGTTGACCAGGAGTTTACCAGTTTCTAAAATTTCTCTAGAAATGTCCCAACTTTTGTCGTCGTCGGTTTTCTCCATGGTGAAATCGATGAGCAACTTGGTGAGCGCCGGATCATCGCCGGCTTGAGCAATTAGGGCATCGACAGCCTCCATGACCAAATTTTCGGTGTCTAAGGAAACCTCAAACGAGACAGGCAAATCCAAATCGTGGGCAAAAGCACGAATAACTTTGTGGGTAAATTTATCGATCGTCGAAATATCAAAAGCTGCATAATTGTGTATGAGGTGTTTGATAATCTGTTTGGCCTTTTCGTGAATTTTGGGCAGGGGTAATTTGGTTTCGTGCGAGATGAGCTGCATGAGCTCGAGTGCGCCGGGCGAGGTGTTATCGCTAGCAAACTGGGATAAATTTTCGATTACCCGACTTTTCATTTCGTGAACAGCCTTGTTGGTAAACGTAATCGCCAAGATGTTTCGGTAGGCGTCTGGTTTGGTTGATGTGAGTATAATTTTGAGGTACTCTTTTACCAAGGTATAGGTTTTCCCCGATCCGGCAGAGGCGTTGTAAATAGAAAAACTGGCGAGCGAGGGCTGGGTAGTTGTCATGCCTTGATTGAGATAATAAGGTAGTAGTAAATGCTTCATTAGCCCCGATGGTCCCGAAATTTCGGGAGAAATCGTTTTGTGGTCGCTGCGGCGGACTCACAAAACATTGCAACGGACAGCGGGAAATAGCTTCAAAAAAAAATCTTGAAACGGGAACTAATTTATTAGAAATATTCCAATTTACCTATACTTTTTCCAAAGTTAAATGATTAATTTTGGTGAAAATTATTACTCACTAAATCTTATTGTTATGGCTTTTGAATTACCTCAATTACCGTATGCCTATGATGCCCTTGAGCCGCACATTGATGCGCGCACCATGGAGATTCACCACAGCAAACACCATAATGCGTATACCACCAATCTTAATGCTGCCATTGCCGGAACCGACATGGAAGGCAAAACCATTGAGAATATCTTGATTAATTTGGATAAAAAAAATGCAGCCGTGCGCAACAACGGAGGCGGTTTTTACAACCACAATTTGTTTTGGAGCATCATGTCGCCCAACGGCGGTGGATTGCCTACTGGCGATTTGCTTGATGCCATTGAAGCAAGCTTTGGCGATTTTAACGAATTTAAAGCCCGTTTTTCTAAAGCAGGCACTACGCAATTTGGCTCAGGCTGGGCTTGGTTGTGTGTGCACAAAGGCGGAAAATTAGAAGTGTGCGGCACGCCCAACCAAGATTGTCCATTAATGCCCGAAGTGGGTTGTGGCGGAGCGCCTATCTTGGCAATGGATGTTTGGGAACACGCCTACTATTTGAACTACCAAAACCGTCGTCCCGATTACATTGAAGCATTTTTTAATGTGATCAATTGGACCGAAGTGGCCCGCAGGTATGCCCTAGAAAAATAAACAGGGTATTCTAATACTAGAAAAAGGCGATCAAAATTTGATCGCCTTTTTTTATGTGAATTGATAATAACCATACTTGGATAAAATAAAAAAGGTGAAATTTCTTTCACCCTTTTTGCCCCAAATCTACCATAAACTTAACCTACTAAATATTATGGTGCTCAAATATAATAGAACTATATTGTTGTAAACAAAATTATTAGATGAACTACACTTAAAATCGATAAAGTGCATTTCACGCGCCTAATAAGCCCGTAAATCTATGCCTTCGTAAAAATTAATGAACGCACGATTCACTACGCGGTTTCCGCCGGGAGTGGGATAATCTCCGGTAAAATACCAATCGCCTAAGTTTTTTGGGCAGGCTTGGTGTAAATTATCGACGGTTTGAAAAATGATTTCAACTTGCGCCTGAATGTCAGTTGAGCAAAGCATTTGAGCTATTTTGCTCGAAATTTCTTCGGGGCTAAATGGCGCATAAATCTCGGTGACAAAATTTACTACCTCGGCGTCTTTCAGGTTTTCTTGGGCTTTACACTTTTCGTAGACCGAATCGACAATCGAATACAAGTTGCGTTCTTTGAGCAAAGCTAATGCCGCTTTAAACGCCACTAATCCTTCTAGCTTGGCCATATCAATTCCGTAACAATCGGGATATCGAATTTGGGGTGCCGAGGAAACAACCACTATTTTTTTGGGATTTAAGCGGTCCATCATTTTGATGATACTCATTTTGAGCGTGGTTCCGCGGACGATGCTGTCGTCAATAATAACCAAGTTATCGGTGGGTTTAATTACCCCGTAGGTAACATCGTAAACGTGTGCTACTAAATCATCTCGGCTGCTGTCTTCGGTAATAAAGGTGCGCAACTTGGCATCTTTGATCGCGATTTTTTCGGTGCGAATTTTTACCGACAAAATTTCTTCCAATTTCTCTTTGGTGAGGGTTTTTCGGTTATCGAGTATGTAGTGCGTTTTGCGTTGATTTAAAAAATCTTGGGCCGCCTCGACCATGCCATAAAACGAAGTTTCGGCAGTGTTGGGGATATAGGAAAAAACGGTGTTGTCGGTATCGTTTTCTATAGCTTGGAGTACGGCAGGCAAGACCAATTTGCCGAGTTTTTTTCGTTCTCGATAGATTTCGGCATCGCTTCCACGTGAAAAATAAATGCGCTCGAATGAACAGGCTTTTTTCACCACAGGAACTATGATTTCTTCTTCGGTAACGTGCCCATTTTTTTTGATGATCACGGCATGTCCCGGTTGCAATTCTCGCACTTTTTCGAAAGGCACATTAAATACGGTTTGAATAACCGGACGCTCGGAAGCCACAACCAAAATTTCGTCGTCGTCATAATAATAGGCCGGACGAATCCCCGCTGGATCGCGAAAGACAAACGCATCGCCATGACCAAAAAGTCCAGCCATCGCATAGCCGCCGTCCCATCCTCTAGAAGCGCGTTTTAGTATTTTGGCTATATCAAGTTTCTCGGCAATTAGAGGGGAAGCTTCTTGTTTAGATAACCCGTTGTTTTTGCATTCTTGGTATAATTCGGTGACTTCGCCGTCAAGGAAATGGCCTATTTTTTCCATGACTGTTACCGTATCGGCCATTTCTTTGGGGTGTTGTCCCAACTCAACCAAACTGCTAAACAATTCTTTTACATTGGTCATGTTAAAGTTTCCGGCCACAATCAAGTTGCGGTGCATCCAGTTGTTTTGACGCAAAAATGGGTGCACGCTTTCGATGCTGTTTTTTCCGAAAGTCCCGTAACGCACGTGTCCTAAAAACAATTCTCCAATGTAGGGCAGGTGTTTTTTTTGTAAATCTACATCCTCAGCAAATTCTGGATGCGCCAACATTTCTTCGTTGATGCGGTCATTTATTTGAGCAAAAACATCTTGTATGGGTTGGGCGTCGTTTGATCGCACGCGGCTGATGTAACGTTCGCCGGGATCGACATCCAATTTGATGGAGGCAAAACCAGCTCCATCTTGGCCGCGGTTGTGTTGTTTTTCCATCAACAAATACATTTTCTGAATCCCGTAGAAGGCAGATCCGTATTTCTCTTTGTAATAGGATAAGGGTTTTTTTAATCGCAATAGGGCTATCCCACATTCATGTTTTATGGCGTCGCTCATGAAAAAAAGTGTGTTTTGGTGTTGTAGTTAGTTGTATTTGGACATAAAAAATGCCCCGAATTTCGAGGCATAAAGGTATTATAAATCTATTTCAAATTGTGTTAAGGACTTGAATTGTTTCAAGCGGTTTTGCACCTCAGCTTGCGTGAGCGTTTGCATTCGCTCGGTGCCAAATTGCTCTACGCAAAAAGAAGCCAAATTCGATCCGTGGATAATGGCCGTTTTCATGGTTTCAAACGAAATATTTCCTTGTTGGGTAATGAATCCAGCAAATCCGCCTGCAAAAGTATCGCCTGCACCAGTTGGATCAAAAACGTTGGCCAAGGGCAATGCTGGCGCAAAAAAGATGTGCTCATTATGAAAAATTAAGGCGCCGTGCTCTCCTTTTTTGATGACCACATATTTTGGCCCCATCGTGTGGATTTTTTCAGCGGCTTTTACCAAGGAATATTCCCCTGATAATTGACGGGCTTCTTCGTCGTTAATGGTTATTACATCAACCCGTTTTATCACATCCATCAACTCAGGCAAGGCGCAGTCCATCCAAAAGTTCATGGTGTCCAAGACTATAAGTTTTGGTTTTTGTGTGAGTTGATTCAACACGCTGCTTTGTACAATTGGGTGCAAGTTGCCCAGCATCACAATGTCTGAATCGGTAAAATGGGCAGGCACTTTGGGATTGAAATCGGCCAACACATTGAGCTCTGTAGCCAAGGTGTCTCTGGAGTTCATGTCGTTGTGGTATTTGCCGCTCCAAAAAAAGGTTTTGCCACCGGGCACCACTTCCAATCCGGTTAGATCAATATTTCTGTTTTTGAGTAAATCAATGTGTGCTTGCGGAAAGTCATCGCCCACTACCGAAACGATAGCCGATTGCACATTAAAATGCGAAGCCGAAAGACCAATAAAAGTGGCGGCTCCTCCTAAAATTTTATCTGTTTTTCCAAAAGGTGTTTCAATGGCGTCAAACGCAACGGTACCTACGATTAAAAGTTTGTTCATTTCCTAAATATTGTGAGCAGACATTCTCTTCTCAAATTAAAGGCGCAAAGATAGGTTTTCTCTATAAATTAATAAGTAAGAATGAATAATGAATAATTGGGGGCGATCAGCTGTCAGCTTAGAGTGGGAAGTTGGGAGTGGGAAGTGGGAAGATTCTGGCTACGAATGCACAAAATGTTTAATCCCGAAACTTGGGGAGCAAACTGGGCCTTCTAGTCGAAATCTTTAAATCTTCTTTAGAGACAACCGACAACTTTTAAAATACCCTTTTGCGATTCAAAAAATAAATCTATATTTGCAGCCACAATTCCCGCGGGTATGGTGAAATTGGTAGACATGCCAGACTTAGGATCTGGTGCCGCAAGGCGTGTAGGTTCGAGTCCTATTACCCGCACATTTAGCTCAAACATTTGTTTGGGCTTTTTTATGAAATAAAGCGTGTAGGTTCCCCCGACGCTTCGGGGCTATTACCCGCACTTTTGGCTCAAACATTTGTTTGGGCTTTTTTTATGGGATAAAGCGTGTAGGTTCCCCCGACGCTTCGGGGATATTACCCAAATCCTATGGTCGGAGAAGTCTTCGGTGGTACATTTTTTATAAAACTTCACACTCCCCGCTTCCAACTTCCGGCTATAAAATTATAGCCGTGCTTAGTATACTCGTACAAATCTTAAATCAAAAGTCAGCAATCTTAAATCAAAAAGCCCCTCCGTTTCCGAAGGGGCTTTTGCTTTAGTATAAAACAATGTTTATCGCTTAATCATTCGAAGTGATTTCACATTTTCTCCTTGGGTAACAATTACATTGTATACGCCAGCAGGATAAGCAGATCCAAGATCTTCTGAGCTATAATCGGTGGTGTTAATTGATTTTGCATCAACTAATTTACCCAACATGTCATACACGCGAAGTTCTACTGTGCCTTCAGTTGAAGTAGTTACATTCAATTTGAATTCATTAGAGAATGGATTCGGGAATGCTAAAGCTTCAAATGTTGACGAACCAACTTCTTCTCCTCTTGCGGCAGCCGCAGGCGAAACAATATCGCAAGCATCACCATAAGGAGACCATGTACCTGCGGTCATTACCGCAACTCGCACTGAATAACCTGTTGCAGGTGTATAACCCGGTACATTTACGCGGAATGAGAACCAGAATTTGTTGGTATCAAAAGTAACTGATGATTGGTCAGACACGTTAGTCACTTGGAAACGGTATTGAGAAACCGAATTCAATGAGCTTGTGTATACCAAAGAACCTGCTGTTGGAACTATTGTTCCGCAGTTTGCCAATACAGGGGCTGCAGGCGAATATACCGTACAAGCTGAACCGTATCCAGAATAACCTGCAGTAGTTTTCACCGCTACTTCAACCAAATAGGTAGAACCATAGTTGAAACGGGTTAACATAGGTAAAGTAAACCAGTGGTATGAACGGTTTTTCACTTGAATTAAATTATCACCTGTAGCTCCAGGGGTAACATCTGTTACTCTGAATCGGTAACCTGTAGCTCCGCTTACTGGTGTAGTAGCGATCACAGAACCAATGCTGGCTAAAGTAGCTCCACACTGTGATGGGTTCACTTGTAAAGCTCCAGTTGATGACAAAATAGCTGGTGAAGAAACGTCACATGTAGATCCGTAGTAACCCAACCAGATACCCGCTTTCTGTAATTCAACAGAAATAGTATAGGTAGTAGCATAATCATAATCAGCAAGCATGTTCAAAGCAAACCAGTGTTGACCTCTATTGATAATTTGTATAGCATTAGTAGCCGTGTTTACCACTTTAAAGCGGTATCCAGTTGCTGAAAAATTGATGTTAGCATAAATCAATGAACCCAAAGAAGGCAAGGTAGCCCCACAAGAAACTGATTGTAAGTTTGTGGTCAATTGGAAACCTTCGTCTAATTGTCCATCACAGTTGTCATCAACTCCGTTGTACAATACTTCTACATGACCTGGATTTACAGCTGCAATCGCATCATTACAATCTACTCCGAGAGTAGCTGCAGAATAACCAGAAGGCGTGTTTGCACCGTAGCATAAAGTTTCTGAAGAAGCGTTTGGCGAATAGCCATCAGCATCAGCATCCACATAAAAACTACCCGATCTCCAAACAGAAGCGCTGGCGTCGTTACAATCTACTCCAAGCGTAGCTACTGCATAACCAGAAGGCGTAGTTGCACCGTAGCACAATGTTTCTGAAGAAGCGTTTGGCGAATAGCCATCAGCGTCAGCATCAACATAAAAGCTACCAGTTCTCCAAACAGAGGCACTAGTATCGTCACAGTCAGCACCAAGTGTAGTCGCAATATAGTAAGGCGCCAAAGTAGCTCCATAACACAAGGTTGTAACTGAAGCAGAAGGGGAAAGATCTAAATGGTACCCGTCATTATCAAAATCAACATAAAAATTACCTGATTGCCATACTGTATTGTCATTATCATCACAGTCAGTACTGTTGGTTACATAGCCTGAAGGAGCAGTAACCGCAGTGGTTGAAGCTGCTAAGTTTCCAAATCCATCGCCGTCAGTATCTTGGTAATAGGTATAAATATCATTACTAAAGTAAATGTTGTCAAGGTAAATTTGCGTCGTGTTTGGCGCCACATTTTGCTCTATTTTAAACCCGTAAATGTCATTCAAAGCACCAGGATAAGAGGTTAATGGAATGCTTAAAGAATTCCATCCAGCCACAAGTGGTCCGGTGTTGTAATTTCTATCGCCAGGAGCCAAAAGGAATACGAATAAATTAGACAATGGTGCATTACAATACACGTCTAGGTGCAAGTGCGACATTCCAGTTACATTTAAACGACGCTCGGTTTGATCAACCAAACCAATAAATCCAAGGTTGTTTACTTGAATACAGGTATTGTCACCATTAGCAAAATTAAAATTAGCCGAAGTACCACCTGTCCAGCTTGAACGTACTAAGGTATAAGCAGGACTGTTTGCATATACTTGAGCCGGAGTTCCAGTGTATACTGACATTACTCTAGCCGCCTCTCTTGCTGGCGGAATTGGTGAAGCACCAGGTAAGGCAAACGCAACATTTAATGTAGCCGTTGTGCTTCTTGGTCCGTACACTCCATCAGTAGCAACTGTAGCGGTAATAATTGTAGAACCACCGCCTACAATGGTTACGGTGTTGCCACTTATTGTAGCTACAGCCGTATTGCTGCTAGTATAAGAGAAAGTTCCTGAGCTATTTGTTGTTGGATTAGTCAACACAAATGGCGCATCACCCATAGTTACTCCTGTTGGAACAGTTAAAGCACCGATTGTTGGTGGTTGCAAAGTA
The DNA here is from genome assembly GCA_945879625.1 of Flavobacterium psychrophilum. Classification (GTDB taxonomy): domain Bacteria; phylum Bacteroidota; class Bacteroidia; order Flavobacteriales; family Flavobacteriaceae; genus Flavobacterium; species Flavobacterium psychrophilum_G. Next base: position 18,927 of record CAMCVA010000015.1, on the reverse strand, counting down.
GCTGCTCTGTAGAAGTAAATATTATCTAAATACACTTGTTTTACTGGGGCTGAAGCTCCAGTTGGGTTGTTTAAATCAAAAAAGCTTACGTTAGTTAGATTTAATCCAACAAATTCAGACAAAGCGATATCCACACTTACCCAACCATTTACCGGAGTACTGGTTACGCGACGGTTTCCATTTAATTCAAACCACAAAGGATTTTGATTCAAGGAGAATACATCGATGTGTAGGTGTGTCATTTCAGATACATTGGTAGCGGCAAATGCCAAACGTGCCAAGGTAAATCCATTGAAGAATCGTGCGTTGTCTCCAGAAAGAGAAACATCAGTTCCAGCTGCACCCCAGTTAGGTCCAGAAGAAGGTGTGTAGGCTCCGCTGTATAATGAAATAACATCCCATGCATTTCTTGCAGGAGGCGTTGGAGCCGAAGGTGGAGTAACATTAAGTGTAGCTGTTGCCACACCTGTTCCGTAACTGCCATCAGCAGCTTGCGTAGCAGTAATAGTAGTTGAACCAGCACCTACCACAGTAACAGTAGTTCCACTGATTGTGGCTACAGCAGTATTGCTACTGGTAAAGGTGAATGCACCCGCAGAGTTTGAAGTCGGAGCAGTCAATTCAAATGGAGCAGCGCCAATCAACTGAGCAGCCACGGTAAATGAACCTAAAGTTGGTGGTTGCGTAGTTGCGGCTCTCCAAAAGTAAATGTTATCTACCGACAAGGTTTGTCCAGCAGCAGATGGCGAATCATATTTAAGTTGACGGATTTTGGTGAAATCCAAGCCCGCAAATGTAGCAGCAGTTAAATCAATGTCAAAACTGTTCCAAACACCTGCAGTTAAAGGCAAAGTGATTGGTTTTTCTACAGCACCACCAGTTGTTTTAATTAACGATAAACGAATAGACGTTAAGGTTGGCGAAAACAAATCGATGTGTAATTTATTCAATGCCGAAACATCCACATCGGCAGCCGTTTCGGTGCCTTGATAGCCTAAGTTTGGATAACGCAATACTTCGTTGCCTTCATAAGAAGCCGTAGAAAAAGCGCCAAATCCTGACTGTCCCCAGTTTGGGTTAAAGTTGGTTCCCACTACATTGGTATACGAACCGCTATACAACGAAATCACATCCCAAGTATTTCGAGCCGGAGGTGTTGGTGCTGCAGTTGGTGTAACATCAAGTGTAGCCGTTGCAATTCCCACGCCGTAACCGCTGTCAGCAGCCTGAGTAGCAGTAATTACAGCAGATCCTACTCCAACAATAGTTACGGTAGTTCCACTAACTGTAGCCACAGCAGTGTTGTTGCTACTAAAGGTAAAGGCACCATTACTGTTTGAAGTTGGTGCTGTCAATTCAAATGGAGCTGCACCAGATAATTGTGGAGCAACAGTAAATGCACCTAAAGTTGGAGGAAGCGTAGTGGCATCTCTCCAGAAATAAATATTATCTACCACTAAGGTTTGTCCTGCAGCAGAAGGTTGGTCGTATTTAATTTGACGGATTTTAGTAAAATCTAAGCCCGTAAACGTAGCCGATGTCAAATCGATATCAAAACTGTTCCAAACGCCTGCAGTTAATGGCAAAGTGATTGGTTTTTCAGTTGCGCCACCGGTTGTTTTAATTAACGACAAGCGAATAGACGTTAAAGTTGGCGAGAAAATATCGATGTGCATTTTGGTCATTGCAATTGCATTTACATCGGCAGCTGTTTCAGTCCCTTGGTAATTCAAGTTAGGGTATTGCAACACATCATCTCCCTCAAAAGAAGTAGCAGAAAATGCACCAAAACCAGATTGACCCCAGTTCGGGTTAAAATTTGTATTGGCTAGATTTGTGTAGGCACCGCTGTACAAGGAAATTACATCCCAGGTATTACGAGCTGGTGGAACAGGAGCAGCATTGGGTGTTACATTGAAAACAGCAATTGCCGATCCAGTGCCATAAGGGCCATCAGCTGCTTGTGTAGCTGTAATGTTAGTTGAACCAAGTCCTACAATCGTTAATGTAGTTCCGCTGATAGTTGCTACAGCAGTATTACTACTGGTAAAAGTAAATGCACCAGCACTGTTTGATGTAGGAGCAGTTAAGGTAATTGGCGCGGCACCCACCAATTGCGAAGGAACTGTAAAATCACCTAAAGTTGGTGGCAAAACTGTAGCCGGTCTATAGAAGTAAACATTATCAATGTATAAAGTAGCATTTTGAGCATATGTTACCGGCACAATGTATTTTAAACTTGTTAAAATATTGCCTATATCATAGGTGCTCAAAACTAAATCTACACTGATCCACTGGTTTCTTGTTGTTGCAGATGGAACAACAGTACCTGTAACGGCAAGCTCTCTTGCTGCTCCAGTTGACGATTCCAATTTGATGGCCATCGAACTAAAGTTTGGAGAGTACACATCAAAGTGTAAATGTGTCATTTGCAACACATTCAAGCTACCCGCTGTATTCACTTGCATCCCAGAATAACTGTGGCCTGTGTAATACTTGGCAGCGTTACCTCCAGGTGGCGTAAAATCGGCATTGATGGTGCTTCCACCAAAATCTAAAAAGCTTACACCAGTTTGGTTGGTGTAGGAATCGCTGTACACCGATTTCACATCCCAAGCGTTTCTTGCGGGAGGATCTGTTGGCGATGCACTAGGTTGTGCATACCCTAATGATATAGTCATCAGGAATAAACATAAAAGAATTTTTTTCATCATAGTTTGGTTTTTAATTGGTTACATATCGATTCTCAAATATATGCTACCGATAAGTTTAATAATTTCATCCCGGCTATATATAAACTATACAAAAAATTGAAGGGAATTTCTCCCGTCAGAATTAACGGCCTCGCAAACGATATAGTTTAAAATAAAGGAGAATTTACTAGTTTTTGTGCGCTAACAAAACCTGCTAATGCTAAGTTGTTGTACTAATGTTGAGTTATTGCCTTGTCGTTTTGAGTAAATAACTTTACGAAAGAGTTGAGAAATCATGTTTATTTAACCAAAAAAGCACATCTAATAAAAAAATTAGATGCGCTTTTTGGAAATATTGAAAATCCAAGTTTATTTCTAGAAATAAAAAAGAAGTCTACTTGCGTTCCAATTTGGCTAAGCGTTCCAAAATGGCTGCATTCGTTTTTTGCAATTCGGTATTAGCTTGTTGAAGGGCTTCTATCTGCTGTTGTTGTTCTTGAATTGCCTTTACCGATATCGAGATGAAATCGTTGTATCGCACGCCCATGAGTCCCGAATCGTCTTTTGAGATTACACCATTATTTGGATAGCCCGCTTTAGAAAAGGCGGCCTCAATCTCCTGTGCGATAAAGCCGTACTCCGTTTTGGCCGGCGCATCATTCGAGCGCAAGTAGGAAACCGGACGAAGTGATTGCAGGAATTGCAGCCCTAACTCGGAGTCTTTGATGTTGTTTTTAAATCGCTGATCTGAACTCAAGGTCCAAGCTACTTGACATCGGGCCAAACTGATGGCGCTATTCCCAATCTGAATTTGGTTGTTGGTTGTAATCCCGGGAACCTGTGCCTGATAACCAATTGCAATGTTGTTTTCGCCGGTAGTTATGGTGCTCCCCGCTTGGTATCCCAAGGCCGTATTGTTTAATCCTCGGGCTGCTCCTGCTCCACTGATCGAATTGAGCGCCTGATACCCAACTGCCGTACAATTGCTCACGTCGCCTGTGGTAAGCCCCATGGCCTCTCCGCCAAGAGCCGTATTGTACTGGGAAGCAGCATTGTTAATTCCTTTTAGCGCATTAGTTCCCACTGCTGTATTATAGATAGCTGATCCTGCACAGTCGCGCAACGCATTTTGACCAAAGGCCACATTGTTGGAACCGGTACTCACCGACAAGGCGTTGTTTCCAAAGGCAGTACTGGTTGTGGCTGCTCCGCTAGACAAAGCACCCACTCCAAAAGCGGTACTGGTAGCGCCAATATAGCCGGATAATACATTTGCTCTTTTAAACGAGACATCCACCGCATCGGTTGTGCCAAGAAAATTGGTTCCCGCGATTAATCCTGAATTGCCTGTAGTTAACCAACCAGTTGAAGCGCCGGTTACAAAACGCACCCAGCTGGTTCCGCTCCAAAAATAAAAACCTGGCGTGGCACCACCCACGGTGCTTGTGTTGTAAATCATTTCTGAAGTGGTAGGTCCTACCAACGGTAAGGCATTGGTTGGACCAATAGTTAAGGGCACTCTCGGTATCAAAAGACCATTGGGCGCTCCTACAGGTGATACTATATCTAATGCACCTTGGGGAGTGGATGTGCCTATACCCACTTGGGCAACTGCCGGGGCAGAAAGGCCTAAAAAAATAACCGTATAATAAAGTGCTTTCATACTGCTTGATTTACTTTTTAGTTTGAAATAAATTTTAAATTTACCGCAGAAGTTCCCTAAATAAATCTCTAACACGTATATAATAACTATACAAGTCAAAAAAAAGATATCCACGCAAATCGTTGTCCTAAGCAGTAGCATGATTATTTTATTACAGATTTCATTCCCTGAAAAAAAAGGGTAATCCCCCAGAAAAATCAAGTAGAGCGTGTGTTGGGAGTAGCGATAAAAACAAAAACTCTCTTCCCAATAAAGATTAAATTTTACTTAATGTGTTAATGCATCACAGTCCATTTTACGCCAAGAGGAAAATAGCCTTCAAAATTAACTTGTCTGCTATCAGATAAATCGTGATATTTGAAATAAAACTCAGAGTTTCTTCTGCTGAAAACAAATGATTGCAGCGGCATTTCTTTACTAAAATATCCATTTATAAACCCCAAACCTTTCCTTTCGTTCTAATTTTTCTTTTCAAAAGCGGTTCACAAAGTGCTGTTTTAACCAAAGCCTATCATGAATAAATTATTTGTCTTACTTTTTGCGGTTTGCTGCAGTACAAATTTGGTGCAATCCCAGCTGTATGTGGGCAGTACTGGTTCTCTGTTTGTAAAAAACGAACTGGTTTATGTAACCCAAGATATTGATATTCAAAACAATGGTTTTTTGTATTTACGAAACGAAGCACAACTGATTCAAGGCACAACTGGAACTTCTACCAATAAAGGATTGGGAAAACTCTCCGTTTTTCAGGAAGGCACCTCCGACAATTTTGATTACAATTATTGGTGTTCGCCCGTGGGAAATGCTTCGGCAACAGTGGGGAACGAAAATTTTGGCATCACCCAATTTCATGTGCCCACTTCTGCCACTGCAAGCAATCCGGCTATGATGGTAACCGGCTATGATGGAACGGCCAGTGCAGCCAGTTTGTCTATTGCCAGCTACTGGATTTGGAAGTTTTTGTCGGGTGTAAATTACTCCGAATGGGTGCAAACTGCGGCGGCATCAACAATTGCAGCCGGACAAGGCTTTACCATGAAGGGTACTGCAGGTGCTGATCCTGTCACTGTGGGCGAAGCCACAGCCAACAATCCCGGAGGGTCACAACGCTACGACTTTCGGGGCAAACCCAATGACGGAACAATCACTGTGAGTGTGGCCGCCGATAAACTCACCTTAACCGGAAACCCCTATCCCTCAGCTTTGCACGTAAATGCCTTTTTACTTGATCCCAGCAACACCGATTGCACCGGAATTGCCTATTATTGGGAGCAAGATAAAACGGTCAATTCTCATGTGTTAAGTAACTACCAAGGAGGTTATGGCACCTATTCACCCATTGGAACCGGACTTACCACCTATGGCGTCTATGTGCCAGCAACGTTTAACACCTACAACAATGACGGCACGCTCAATGTAGTTGGTGCCTCCTCGGGACTAGCCATTCAACGCAAGTATGCGCCAATCGGGCAAGGATTTATGATCAAAGGAAAAGCAACGGGAACTCCGGTAGCTGTCTCTCTAAAAAACGTGCACCGCAGCTATTACAAAGAAGCGGACGTATATTCCCAATTTGAAAGAGGTACTGGTGCGGCCAATCAGGATGAAATCGAAAAGGCTGCCGGAGATCCATTTGCGGTGATTCGGCTAAATGCAACAATGAACAACCAATTCACCAAACAGCTCGCCTTGGTTTTCTTGCCCACGGCTACTGACGGAGTTGATCGCGGGATTGATGCGCTATCACCTTCAGAAGAGAGCCTGCCAAACGACGTTTATTTTGTGTTGGACGAAAATAAATACGTCATTCAAGGCACCGATTTTGAGGTTAGTAAACGAATTCCAATCGGTATAAAAGCTGGCAACTCAAGCAGCTTCACTTTTGAGGCAAGTTTGATAGAAAACGTTGAAGCCACTCAGCCAATATACCTGTATGACGGCGCCGATGGCAGTTATCACAACATTAAAAACAATCCCTTTACCCTAGTTTTGGGGGAAGGAGTGTATAACAATCGGTTTCAGATTACATTCACCACTACCTTAAGCAACAACCCAGTAGCTGTAAATTCGAATATCCGAATCACACAGCAGTCCAGTTCGCAAACGGTAGAAGTAGCCAATCCAACTGCCGAAGCAATACAATCGATCGCGATCTATGACCTAAGCGGCAAACAATTGGTCTATCAATCGCCCGTAGGCAATACAAGCAGCTACTCGTTTTCTACAAGTGGCTTTGCCGATGGCCTGTATATTGTAGAGGTGAAAACGATAGATAATCAGCAAGTTGTTCAAAAAATAATTGTTGAATAAATTACAAACGTATAGATGTGAGAAACACTACAGCTGTAAACACTGTTTTAGCCTCCGCTAGATTTTTGAACAAATCTTGGGTTCAATATCAAGAAAAAGTAGTGCAAATAAGCTCATTATTTCCTTTCACTTTAGTAAAAATAAGCGTTTTATTCCTGTTTTTTATCGGCACAAATCTTGCCCTGGCGCAAATTCAAAAAAACTCTCGATTTACGTTTAATGCTTATGCCGAAGCCTATTACGCAAATGCCACTTCCTTTTCTGCAGCTAAAACACTTCCCGAATATATTTACAACCACAAAAAAGGTCAAGAAGCTAGCATTAATCTAGCATTTGTGAAAGTCAATTACCAAACAAAGCGATTTCGTAGCAATGTGGCTTTGATGGCTGGCGATTACAGTAGATACAATTTATCGGCCGAACCAAACTGGGCGAAACCCATTCTAGAAGCAAACGTGGGAGTAAAATTATCTAACAAAAAGAACCTTTGGCTTGATGCGGGTGTTATGCCCTCGCATATTGGATTCGAAAGCGCCATCAGTGCCGATTGTTGGACCTTGACGCGCAGCATTTTGGCTGAAAATTCCCCCTATTTTGAAACAGGTATTAAATTGAGTTACACCAATCCATCCGAGAAATGGAATGTGGCGGCTTTAGTTTTAAACGGCTGGCAACGTATAAATTTTGTAAAAGAATTTAAAAATCCGAGCTATGGTTTTCAATTCAATTACAAGCCCAAAACCAATTTGCAATTCAATTACAGCAATTTTATTGGCTATAATTTTATCGAAAATCAACAGTCGTTGCGCCATTTTCACAATTTATATACCATTTATGAATACACAGAAAAAGTGGGATTCACTTTTGGATTCGATATTGGGAACGATAAAATTTCAAATTCAAAATCGGGTATTTGGTATTCTCCTGTAGGAATTGCTCGAATAAAAATAAACAGCAAACTCAAAACCGCTTTTCGAACCGAATTTTACAGCGACAAAAACCAACTCATTATCCCTACCGCATCAAATACGGGTAGTCAAATTTTGGGAGTATCATCCAACCTTGATTACCAGATGGGTGAAAATTGGTTGTGGCGAATGGAAATCAAGAATTTCGAATCGAATACAGCACTCTTTGGGACTAAAAATTCCACATATTGTTTCATTACCTCTTTAGTAGTTAAGCTGTAAGTTTATTTTACCGAGTCAATCCAGGCATTCATTTTACTTTCTAGCAAGGCCAAAGGCATCACACCTGATTCCAATACTTTCCCGTGAAATTTTTTGATGTCAAATTGCTTCCCGTGTGTTTTTCGTAGTTCGCATAAAATTCGCCCAGCTTTTTGCGGTAGCTGTCGGTCATTTCAAAAAGCAATTGGTTGTTGTATTGGTTTTGACCATATTGGGTGGCTTCCAAGGGGAAAAGCGCTTTCTTATCGTCAAAGTACTGTTGGGTAAACACCGAAAATTCTACTGGAGATTTAGAGTTACAGGCGGCTAAAGCAAGTGCAACAAAAAGCGAAAAACGGTGTGTTTTAGTAATTTCATAGTGGTAATTATGATCCGTGGTATACCCGCGAAAATACAATTTTTTGATTTCTTATTTCTAAAACCTCCGCCACTTTCATCTCGGGCTCTCCGTCTACTTGACGCAGGTATTCCATGAACACGCGATTTTCGTTGGCTGTGATGGTTAAGACCTTATAATGCAAACTAGGCAAACGATCAAAGGCATCGGCCCACCAGGCACGTAAGGCTGCTTTCCCGTTTATGAGTCCTTTGGTTTCGGGGCGACGCTGGGCCAATTTGGGACTAAAATGTTCGGCATCTTCGTCATACAAAGCCAATAAATTTTCTAATTGTTTGGCATTAAAAGCCGCCAGCCAGTTGAAGGCGATTTGTTCGGGAGTAGTCATAGGCGTAAGCAAAAAATTCCCACTTTTCAGCAGGAATTAGAATTACATATTTTTCAGGTTGATGATTTCTTGTTCGGTCAAAAAACGCCAATTGCCTCGAGGCAAATTCTTTTTAGTGAGCCCGGCAAAGGCAACCCGATCAATTTTAAGTACGTTATAATCGAAGTTTTCAAAAATAGCGCGCACTACTTTAACATTGGCTGTGCGCAACTTAAGACCAATTTCCGTCTTCGGCTCCTTTTCGATGTAGCTAATTTCTTCGATATACAAGCGATGACCATCGAGGGTAACGCCAGACGAAATGCTTTCTAAATCTTCGAATTTCAAATTTTTGTCTAAGGATACTTGATAGATTTTTGGCGATTTTTGGTTGGGCAAACCAAACTTGCGAATCATATCGGTGTCGTTGGTAAACAACAACAAACCGGTGGTGTTTTTGTCCATTCGGCCTACCGCAGCAATTTTGGAAGTAGTGGCGCCACGCAATAATTCCAACACATTGCGGTTTTCTTGTGCTTCGTCAAGGGCGGTGGTAAAGTTTTTCGGTTTGTTTAATAAGATATATTCTTTGCGTTCGGGCGTGAGTTCCACCCCGTCAAAATTGACAACATCGCCTAGTTTTACTAGGAATCCCATTTCGGTTACCGGAACACCATTCACTTTTACATTCCCCGATTGAATATAAATATCGGCATCTCGACGCGAGCAAACACCCGAGTTTGAGATGTATTTATTCAATCGCATTTCGTCTGGACTTTTGGCGCGTTTGGGTGCCTGATTGGGTTTGCGTTCAGGCTTGGCGGCTGAGGCTGTAGAAGCAGAGGCAACACTTGGCTTAGGTTTTTTTGGCCCTTGGGCTCTTTTGGCCATCGCAGGTTTTGGTTTACTTGAACCTGGTCTAGCGCTTCCGGTGCGGGAAGTGCTGCGTTTTGATGGGCCGTCCTTTTTATTCATTGGTACTGGGCGTATTTAGGTAATTTGACGGCAAAGATAGGGTTTTCTTTTTTGGTTATTTAGTTGTCGGTTTTCGGTTGTGAGTTGTCGATTATCTTACTAGAAAATTGAAAGATTGAAAGATTTAATAATTTAAAAATTCAGTTTAGTAGCCCCCGTTTGGTCTTTAAGTTATAGCATGTACCGAGTTGAGTCTCTCCTTTTTTTGCCACGAATGCACGAATGAATTTGTGGATACATATTTTTATTCGGATAATAGTGATTGATCGAACTTGCAAAATGGAACAAACTTGAAACTTAAAACTTGAAACCTGAAACTATCTACCCAACAACTCCATCCCTTTCTCCAACAACTCCGGTTTAATAAGCACGATGCAAAACACACCGGCTACGATGAGGAATTTAAGGAGGTTATGCAACAACAAGAAGTCGCGCTTGGTTTGGGCAGTCCACAGTTTTTGCAAAAAAAACAACATAACCATGAACCCAAAGTAAAAATAGGCGTCCATATAGCCCACATCATAGACCGAAATTAGAAAATACACCGGAAAGGTTGTGAGTAAAAGCAAACCGGTAATTGCGGCTTTGGAAGTTTGGGCGCCATAGGTAATGGCAATGGTGTGGTAATCATTGGCCAAGTCGCCTTTGATGTTTTCTAAGTCTTTCACCAATTCGCGCACCAACAACAGGATGTACAAAAACAAGGCGTGAAAAATAATTACTTCATAGAAATTCTTGTAATACAAAAACACGGCAAAAAAAGGCAAAACTGCCAACAAGGCCGCCATGACATTCCCCAAAATGGCGTAGCGTTTTATTTTATGCGAATAAAACCAAATGCCAAAAATGTAAACCGAAAAATATAAAACCGCCCGATAGGACACAAAAAAAGCAAGGAGTGCTACCAAAAAATTCAAGCCAAAGTACACTTGCAATTTGGTTTGCTGGCTCACCAAACGATCAATATAGGATTTGGTGGGCCGGTTAATGAGGTCTTTTTTACTGTCGTAAAAATTATTGATGATGTAGCCCGAAGCTACGGTGAGGCTCGAAGCCAAAATGAGTACAAATAACTGAAAATCGAGCACTACAGTAAGCGGTGCTTTTTCGGGAGCTAAGATAAAAATAGCCGATAAATATTGAGCCAAGACCAAAACAGGAATGTTGTAGCCGCGCACCACCGAAAACAAACTGATGCTTTTTTTGATAAGCAATTTGTGTTTTTTGCTTAACATAAACGAAGAATTAGAATTGGTAAACCACCTCTAATTTGTAGTCTTTGAGTGCAATTTTTGCTTTTTCTAAATCTTCAGTGAAGCCCAAAATGTAGCCGCCACCACCCGATCCGCAGAGTTTCAAGTAGTAATCATTGGTGTCAAGTCCTTTTTGCCATAAACCATGAAATTGTTCTGGAATCATGGGCTTGAAGTTTTGCAACACCACTTGAGACAATTTTTTGGTATTGGTAAACAAAGATTTCAAATCACCGCCCAAGAAATTTTCTACACAGGCATCGGTATATTTGACAAATTTATTTTTAAGCATCTTGCGGAAGCCTTGGTCTTTCAGGTTTTCCATAAACAAGGTAACCATCGGAGCAGTTTCGCCCACAATCCCCGAATCCAACAAAAACACGGCACCTTTGCCCGAAATGCTCTGACTAGGAATGCCGGTAGCTTCTAAATTGTCTTTGGAGTGAATTAAAATTGGGATGCTCAAGTAGCTATTTAAGGGATCTAAACCCGAACTTTTTCCGTGGAAGAAGGATTCCATTTGACCAAAAATCGTTTTCAAGGTCAAGAGTTTTTCGCGTGTAAGATTTTCTAAAACGGTAATTTTATCAAAGGCATATTTGTGGTAAATCGCGGCTACCAATGCGCCACTACTGCCCACGCCATAGCCTTGTGGAATGCTAGAATCAAAGTAAAGTCCGTTGGCAATCTCGGCGTTTAAGGCCGCCAAATCAAATTGAACCAAAGTAGGTTGATCGGCTTGCAATTGCTGCAAATAGACCGCAAACTTGGCCAAATTGGCATTCGAATGCAGGGCCTCTGCGGTTTGAGCGCCATCTGATTTCAATGCGCCATTATAGGAATTATATGGAATCGATAGCCCTTTGGAATCACGGATTATGCCGTATTCGCCAAAAAGTAAAATCTTTGAATAAAATAAAGGACCTTTCATTTTTTAATTAATAATTAAAAGTGAATAATTAATAATTTTCGTTCTTCTAATAATCGTTCTCTATGCAATCCCAAATTCACGGGAAAAATCAAAATTCAAAATTCAGCAATCAACAATTATTTGCGCGCCATTTCCAATTTGGTCACAAATATACTGTTCCTTTTGGCAAAAGCCAATCAATTCAGCCTGAATAAATTGCAAACAACTTTCTTTATGTGAATGCGGATACAACACATGCACATTGGCGCCGGCATCGAGCGTAAAGCAAATGGGCGTATTCGTGCGGGTTCTAAATTGCCAAATGCGTTGAATAATCTCGAGCGTATTGGGTTTCATTAAGATAAAATAGGGCTGCGAACACATCATCATGGCATGCAAGGTCAAGGCTTCGCTTTCTACCAAGGCAATAAACTGCTCTAAATTGCCTGAAGCAAAAATGTCCTTCAATTGCGCCAAATGTTCGTGTGCTTGATCAAAGCGGTTCTGGGCAAAAGGATGTCCGTGCATGAGCTCATGCCCCACGGTACTTGACACCTGTTTTTCTCCTTTGTCTACCAACAAAATAGTGTCTTGGTAGTTTTGAAAAATCGGATGGATTTCACCCGGAAACGAGATCCCATATTGGTTTGAACTGCCTGCAATGCTGGGCGTTTCGCCCCAAACAACTGCGCTGCCCTTAATGCTGCGGCAAGCACTTCCCGAACCTAATCGAGCCAAAAAGGAAGCTTTTTGCTGCACATATTCTTGCGACATTTCGGGGTAAAGTTTTTGTTCTAGGCTCATAATATTCACGGCCAAAGCGGCCATGCCCGAAGCCGAGGAAGCAATTCCCGAACTATGTGGAAAGGTGTTGTGAGACGATATATTAAAATGATAGTCTTTTAAGTAAGGACAATAGGGCGAAATCCGCGCAAAAAATTGCTCCATTTTAGGGTGAAATTCGGGTTTGGGCTGCCCTTCAAAAAGCAACTCAAACGAAAAAGGTGTTGCGGTATTTTCGCGCAAACTAAACTGCAAGCTGGTTACAGTATGGCAGTTTTTTAAGGTGAAACTCAGCGACGGATTGGCCGGAATTTGCGAATCGTCCAGGCCCAACTCATTTTTTTGATGAGACAATTTTCCCCAGTATTTCACCAAGGCGATGTTGCTCGGGGCAGTCCAAGTAAAATTTCCGCTGCTCACTAGAGCTGGAGTTCCTGTTGGAATGAAATCAGAGGCGTTGCGCATGGGTTGATTTTTGGTTGTCTATTTTGGTCTAGCGGATTTAAAAGTTGAAAAATTTAAAGATTGGAAAATTCAGTCTCTCATCTATTCGTCTAAAATCTAAATACTAAGTCGCTGGTTGAAAAGCTTTTTTATTAAACACAATCAAAATACCCACACCGGTAGAGATGGCCACGTCGGCTATATTGAAAATGGCATTAAAGAATTTAAAGGGTTTTCCGCCCAGCAGAGGTAGCCAATCTGGAAATTGCGTGTCAACAATCGGGAAATATAGCATATCCACCACTTTGCCGTGAAATAAAGTGCCGTAGGGTTGATTAGAAAACAAGGTGGCCAAGTGTTGACGGCTGTCATCAAAGCAAATGCCGTAAAACACCGAGTCGATAATATTACCAAAGGCGCCTGCCAAGATCAGAGCAATTGCAACAATCAAATAGGTAGAGCTGTTTTTGCGCGAGGCATCCCACAACCAGTAACCAATGGCGCTCACGGCAACCAATCGGAATAAAGTGAGAATTAATTTGCCATAGGAGCCCGGAATTTCGGTCCCCCAAGCCATTCCTTCGTTTTCGATAAACAAAATTTTAAACCAAGAAAAGACGTTTAGTTCTTCGCCAAGCACAAAATTGGTTTTGATGTAAATTTTAGAAACCTGATCAACCAAGAGGATGATGAATATCAATAAATAGGCTTTGCGTAAGGTCATGGAATTGTTTTGTTGGGCCAAAAATAGTATTATTTTCTAAAAAAAACGCCCCGATTGGAGCGTTAATTTTGTGTGAGTCAACTTAGCGTTGCAAGTTTTTGGCCTCGATACTCATGGTGGCGTGTGGCACAATCAATAGGCGTTCTTTGCTGATCAATTTTCCAGATACTTTGCAAACGCCGTAGGTTTTATTCTCTACTCTAAAAAGCGCATTTTTCAGATCGCGGATGAATTTTTCTTGGCGGATAGCCAACTGCGAATTCGCTTCTTTTGACATCGTTTCGCTACCTTCTTCAAACGCTTTGAATGTAGGCGACGTATCGTCTGTTCCGTTGTTTAAATCATTCATATACGCACTTTTGATTAAATCTAAATCAGATTGTGCTTTTTGTATTTTTTTAAGGATAAGCTCTTTGAACTCTGCCAAATCGGCGTCAGAGTATCGGGCAATTTCATCTACCATAATCGTATTATTTTGTAATTAATATTCTTGTTTTTATTTCGTCAAATTCAATTTCGACACCGCCTTCTACTTGGGCTTGCATCTGAATCGATTCGGTTAATGTTTCCGATTTGATGTACATTTCATTTGCCCGAACCGCTGCTTCTAGTTGCGCGTTCTGTTGCAAAACAAGATGAATTTTATCAGTTACTTCAAACCCAGAATCTTTTCTGATGTTTTGAATTCGATTGACCAATTCCCGTGCAATCCCTTCTTGAATCAACCCTTCCGAAAGGGTGATGTCTAGCGCAACCGTGATGCCGTCTGCGTGAGCCACCAACCAACCTTCGATGTCTTGCGAAGAAATTTCAACCTCAACCAGTGATAAAGTTATTGGTTTTCCCGAGATAACAATAGCCAACTCGCCGTCGCGGTCCAGTTGGTTAATTTGTTCGGGCGACAACAACTGTATCTCTTTGGAAATCAATCCCATATCTTTTCCAAATCGCGGACCTAAGGCCTTGAAATTGGGTTTAATTTGCTTCACCAAAACACCCGATGCATCGTCCAACAATTCAATTTCTTTCACGTTTACCTCGGCTTTTATGAGGTCAGAAATGGCCTCAATTTCTTCGCGTTGATTGGCGTCAAGTACTGGAATCATTACCTTTTGCAGCGGTTGACGCACCTTTATCATTTCCTTCTTGCGCAAGGACAAAACCAAGGACGAAATGGTCTGTGCTTTTTGCATTTTGCGCTCTAACTTTTTATTAACAAAGTTTTCAACCAGATTCGGAAATTTTGCCAAATGTACAGACTCAAATTCCTTTGAATGTGTAGCCTGTGTTAAGTCTCTGTAAAGTTGATCCATGAAAAACGGAGCAATGGGCGCACCCAATTTACTCACTGTAAGCAAACAGGTATACAGCGTTTGGTAGGCCGCAATTTTGTCTTGGGCATACTCGCCTTTCCAAAATCGTCTGCGACACAAACGGACGTACCAATTACTCAAGTTTTCTTGCACAAACTCCGAGATAGCGCGAGCGGCCTTAGTAGGCTCATAATCGGCGTAAGCCAAATCAACTTCTTGAATCAAGCTGTGCAGTTCCGAGATAATCCATTGGTCAATTTCGGGACGATCTTCGAGTGGAATTTCGGCCTCGGTATAGGTGAATCCATCAATGTTGGCATACAAAGCAAAGAACGAATAGGTATTATATAAGGTGCCAAAGAATTTGCGGCGCACTTCGGCCACGCCTTCAATATCAAATTTCAAATTGTCCCAGGGATTGGCATTGGCAATCATGTACCAGCGCGTCGCATCGGGGCCATATTCTTTCAGGGTTTCAAACGGATCAACTGCATTGCCCAATCGCTTGGACATTTTTTGGCCGTTTTTGTCTAAAACTAAGCCGTTGGACACCACATTTTTATAAGCAATTTTATCAAACACCAAGGTGCCAATGGCGTGCAGCGTATAAAACCAGCCGCGGGTTTGGTCAACTCCCTCGGCAATAAAATCAGCCGGGAAGGCTTTGTTGTCGTCAATCAAATCCTTGTTTTCAAACGGATAATGCCATTGAGCATAAGGCATGGCGCCACTATCAAACCACACGTCTATCAAATCGGCTTCGCGCTGCATCGGTTTTCCAGAGGGAGAAACCAAGACAATGGCATCCACCACATTTTTGTGTAAATCGACCAAATTATAATTGGCCTCGCTCATATTGCCTGCTTCAAACCCGGCAAACGGATTGGTTTGTTGCAACCCAGCCGCCATCGATTTTTGAATTTCGGACACCAATTCGGCGACTGAGCCAATGAGTATTTCTTCGGTTTTGTCTTCGGTGCGCCAGATGGGCAACGGAATTCCCCAGTAGCGCGAACGTGACAAGTTCCAGTCGTTGGCGTTTTTTAACCAATTGCCAAATCGGCCTTCGCCGGTCGCTTTGGGTTTCCAATTGATGCTGTCGTTGAGTTCAAACATCCGGTCTTTGATCTCGGTTACTTTAATGAACCAAGAATCAAGCGGATAGTACAAAATGGGTTTGTCGGTGCGCCAGCAATGCGGGTAGCTGTGCACGTATTTCTCTACCTTAAAGGCTTTATTTTCTTCTTTTAATTGGATGGCGATTTCTACATCTACCGAACGCTCGGGTGCATCATCGGCTTCGTAGTATTCGTTTTTCACATATTTGCCAGCGTATTGACCCATATTTGCGGTGAATTTTCCTTGCAAATCAACCAAAGGAACGGGATTTCCGTTGGAATCTAACACCAACAAAGGCGGTACCTCGGGCACGGCTTCTTTGGCTACTTTGGCGTCATCGGCACCAAAAGTTGGCGCAGTGTGCACAATTCCGGTTCCGTCTTCGGTGGTTACAAAATCACCCGAAATTACGCGGAACGCATCTTCTGGATGTTGGTAAGGCAAGGCGAATGGCAACAATTGTTCGTAGCGGATTCCTACCAAATCTTTGCCCACGAAACTCGTCAGCACTTGATACGGAATGGTTTTATCGCCTGCGTTGTAGTTGGCCAAATCGGCTTCATCGGCACACGCCACATACGGTTTGCTGAATTGCTTGCTCACCAAATTTTTGGCCAATACCACCTGAATGGGTTCAAACGTATATTGGTTGTAGGTGCGCACTAAAGCATAGTCTATATTGGGGCCCACGGTGAGCGCGGTGTTACTCGGCAAGGTCCAAGGCGTGGTGGTCCAAGCCAAGAAATAAATGGGGCCAAATCCGTGTAAAAAAGCCGGTAAAGTTTCGGGTTTGGCTAAAAATTGTGCCACTATCGTGGTGTCGGTAACGTCGCGGTAACTGCCCGGTTGGTTCACCTCGTGCGAGCTCAATCCGGTGCCCGCTTTGGGCGAATACGGCTGAATGGTGTAGCCTTTGTACATCAAATCTTTTTGGTAAATCTGTTGCAACAACCACCACACGCTTTCCATGTATTTGGACGTGTAGGTTACATACGGATCTTTCATGTCCACCCAGTAGCCCATTTTTTCGGTGAGGTCGTTCCACACGTCGGTGTAACGCATCACGGTTTTTTTACACGCTTCGTTGTATTCTTCGACCGAAATGGTCTTGCCTATGTCTTCTTTGGTAATGCCTAATTCTTTCTCCGTGCCTAATTCTACAGGCAAACCGTGGGTGTCCCAGCCGGCTTTTCGTTTTACTTGAAATCCTTTTTGGGTTTTGTAGCGGCAAAAAATATCTTTAATCGCACGCGCCATTACGTGGTGAATGCCCGGTAATCCGTTGGCGGATGGCGGTCCTTCAAAAAACACATAGGGGGTATGGCCTTCGCGGCTAGTTATACTTTGCTCGAAAATCTGTTCTTTTTTCCAAAAATCGAGTATTTCTGAAGCCACTGTTGGCAGGTCTAAGCCCTTGTATTCGGAGAATTTAGTACTCATAATTCCGTTTTCTAAAATCAATGTGCGAAAGTAAGGATTTTTGGTTGATTTTTGGTTGTCAGTTGTCGGTTCTGAGTTGTCGGTTTTCGGTTAACATTCTCAGAACCGTCTTTTATCTCTCATCTCTTCGTCTGTCCTCTACTAAAAACTTTCTACCTTGCGGCAAATAAATTTTGTGTGCAAAACAAATTACTAGTCATCGGTTTAGTTTGGCCCGAGCCGCAGTCATCGGCGGCGGGAACGCATTTGTTGCACCTGATCGAGTTGTTTACCAAACACAATTGGGAAATTCATTTTGCCTCGGCGGCCAGCCCTTCGCCCTACTCGGATGATTTGATTTCAAAAGGTGTATTTACCCAAGAAATTCTACTCAACGACAGCAGTTTTGATGCCTATATCCAAACGCTCAATCCACAAGTAGTCCTTTTTGATCGGTTTGTAACCGAGGAACAATTTGGTTGGCGAGTTGCCGAACAGTGCCCCAATACCCTCCGTATTTTAGATACCGAAGACCTGCACTGTTTGCGATTGGCCAGACAAGAAGCCTACAAACAAAAACGAGATTTAACGCCTTCCGATTTATTTTCAGATACCGCCAAACGCGAAATTGCAAGTATGTTGCGCTGCGATCTTTCGCTAATCATCTCGGAATTCGAGCTGGATTTGCTGCAAAACACCTATGGTGTAAAACGAAATTTACTGTTTTATTTGCCCCTTTTGGCCGAGCCAATTACACCCGAAACACAAGCAACTTGGCCCAAATTTGAGGAGCGAAGTGATTTTGTATTCATCGGAAACTTTTTGCACGAGCCCAATTGGCAAACGGTTTTGTATTTGAAGCAGCACATTTGGCCGGTATTATCCAAACAAATCCCAACGGCCAACCTTAAAATATACGGCGCCTATCCGCCGCAAAAAGCATTGGAATTGCACAAACCGAGCGAACGATTTTTGGTCTTGGGCAGAGCCGAATCGGCGCAAGAAGTGATACAAAATGCTAGGGTTTTATTGGCACCCATTCCGTTTGGTGCTGGTGCCAAAGGAAAATTACTCGAAGCGATGTGTTATGGAACACCCTCGGTCACCTCATCCATCGGTGCCGAATCCATGCCCGGCGATTTGCCTTGGAATGGAATCGTTACGGATGATGATGACGCATTTATTCAGGCTGCCGCGCAACTGTATCAAGACGAAGTACATTGGAAAGAATCCCAACAAAATGGTGTGCAATTGGTAAATTCTCGCTTTGACAAAAACCAATTTGAGCAGCCCTTTATTGACCAGATTAACTACTTACTCCAGCACTTGGAATCACACCGCGCATCTAATTTTATGGGCGCAGTGTTGCAGCACCACAGTTTGCAAAGCACCAAATACTTGGCGAAGTGGATTGAGGAGAAGGGGAA
>CAMCVA010000014.1 GCA_945879625.1 Flavobacterium psychrophilum | reverse complement strand
GGTATTCAAGGATTAACAGGAGCAACTGGACCTCAAGGTTTGACCGGCGCTACCGGTGCTCAAGGCCCTGTTGGCTTAACGGGTCCAGCCGGAGCAAACGGAACGAATGGAATTGATGGCGCAGTTGGACCGCAAGGTCCTCAAGGAATTCAAGGATTAACAGGAGCAACTGGTTCTCAAGGTCCAATTGGACTAACTGGTCCTTCTGGAGCAAACGGAACAAATGGTATCGACGGTGCCGTTGGCCCACAAGGCCCGCAAGGAATTCAAGGTTTGACAGGTGCTACAGGCCCTGCTGGTGCAAATGGAACAAACGGAACAAATGGAATGTCAGCTTACCAAGTTGCAGTTGCCAATGGATTTGTAGGCACCGAAACACAGTGGTTGTTGAGTTTACTGGGCGCCACAGGAACAACTGGTCCGCAAGGCGCCACGGGTGCAACAGGTGCAGCTGGCCCACAAGGTCCTCAAGGCCCACAAGGAATAACTGGCCTATCAGCCTATCAACTCGCGATTGCCAATGGATTTGTGGGTACCGAAACACAGTGGTTATTGAGTTTGCTTGGCGCTACTGGCCCAGCAGGACCACAAGGTGAAGAAGGTCCTTCAGGAGTTGGGATAGCACAAACTATTTCATTAGAAGGTTCTACCATTACATTAAGCGATAATGGGGGCTCAATATCAAACAACGATGCTGATAGCGACCCAACCAACGAATTACAGGTATTGAGCTTGGCCAATAATATACTTACATTGAGCAACGGCAACAGTGTAAATTTGGCCGGATTAACCATTCCTTCTAGCTCAACGCCGCCTGGTTTTGCAAACAACCAAAACAGCAACTTGCCCATTTTGGGCGCGGCTAGTGGCTGTATGACCATAGGAACTGCGGATTATGATGGATTAATTGATGCAGTTTCAGATGGCGCGGGAGGGTATTGGATCTTGGCTCAAGGTGATGCAACAGGTGTTTATCCATCATCTTCAGTAAAAACTAATATAATACACCTAAATCAGTTGGGAGCTATAGTTTCAAAATTCGCATTTAATGATTCTAACGCTAATCAAAATACTACTTACAAGAGTTTGTTTTATGATTCTACAATCAATTCTTTATTTATTTTCGGCGATTCTAATCGTTCAACTTCACTTTCCAGTTTTGTTTATAAAATATCCTCTAATGGAGTTGTACAAGGTGCGTTTGATTATGTATTAAGAGTTGGTTTTAATACAGCTGCTTTATCTGAAGGGAAAGGATTTAAAAAACTTCCCAATGGCAATTATGTTTTTTTGGCACAAGGCAACGGGTTGGATTTAGTTGTTTTAGATGCTAACTTAGATGTAGTTAGTAAAGTACAATTTAATCCGCTTGGAGCTAATTCTAGTATGTTATATGATTTGATTGTTTCACCAGATGGCAGTATTTATTGTTTATATAGATCAATTGTTGGTATACAAGATACAGCGACATTAACTAAGTTTGATACTAATTTATCACCGCAATGGACTAAATTTTTAGGAGAAATAAATGATAGTGGGCAATTGGCCCTAGATGCCTCTAACAATGTAATTGTAGGTTTAGCTAATGCAACAAAATTGCGCTATTATGTACTCACTTCGGCCGGGGCGGTGCTTTACGGAAAGCAAATTAATTTTGATGGCGCCTATGCTACTACTACAGGATATATTTTGGGTGGAATCAACTACAATGCCCAATTGAATCGAATTTGCTTAGTTGGACAAGTCTATAAAACCGGGGAATATTTTAAAGGTTTTGCCATTTGGATAGACGCAGCGGGCAGCAGTTATAATGCCGTAGTTTCAACTGGGCCTTTCAATAGTGTGGTGGATAATGATCAATTTACCAAGGTGCTTTTTGAAGGCTCGTCTAGTATTTTATTTGGCTCTACAGTATGTTCGGGCTTGGGCCAATCTGATATAAAAATTGTAAAAGTGAATCCTACCTATGCCAGTTGTTGCGTGAGCAGTTCAACCTTGTCAATAACAAACAACACTACAGTTTCATCAACAACACTAAATGTAGCTAATCCTACAATTTCAAAAACAGCATGGGCTCCAGGCGCAACGCAAACGTATGTGAGCATTCAATCAACTTGTTTTGAGTAGCAGTAATTTGTGGGCGAGAGGCGTTTTTTTCTAACCGTCTCTCCTGTATAATCTATATAAAAACACACCCTCAGCCCGGCTCGAGAGGGGAGTTTTTCATAGTATACTTAGAACGTCATTGCGAGGAAAAACGACGAAGTATTCTTTTTGCAAGACAGATTAGTAAAATCAGAGAAATTAAAAAGATTTTTATAATCAGTAAAATTTTGACAATCTGTGTTTAAAAATCCCAAATTCAATCCCGACACTTCGGGACCAAATCTTCATCCCCACGCTTCGGGACCAAAACTTCGTTACCAAACTGGGTCTTCAGCACGAAATCTTTAAATCATTCAATTTTTCAATCTTCTATGGACAACTATGCTACAGTACACGTTGTTTTAACACACCCCCAGCCCCTCTCAAGAGGGGAGTTTTGCGGAGTAAACTAAGGACGGCTGCTAGCAAAGAGTTGGAAGTTAGGAGTTGGGAGTTTTGCCACGAATGCACGAATTATAATCCCGATGCTTCGGGACCAATATTGAAATTCCAAATTCCAATATACACGCAACATTCAATTTTCAATCCCGACACTTCGGGACCAAATTTTCATCCCGACGCTTCGGGACCAAAACTTCGTTACCAAACTGGGTCTTCAACACGAAATCTTTAAATCATTCAATTTTTCAATCTTCTATGGACAACTATGCTACAGTACACGTTGTTTTAACACACCCCCAGCCCCTCTCAAGAGGGGAGTTTTGCGGAGTATACTAAGGACGGCTGCTAGCAAAGAGTTGGAAGTTGGAAGTGGGAAGTTTTGCCACGAATGCACGAATTATAATCCCGATGCTTCGGGACCAATTAAAAAATCCCAAATCCCAATATACACGCAACATTCAATTTCCAATCCCGTCGCTTCTGGACCTAACTGTCTCTACTAGACTGAATCTTTCAATCTTTAAATTTTTCAATCTTTCAATCTTTCAATCTTCAAAACCGACAACGTTTAAGAAAAAACCTCCTTCAATACCTCCAACGATTTGGGTTTTTTAAAGCCGCTGAGGTGAAGGGTGTAGTAATCAATAATAATCTTAAGCAGTTGTTGGCGTTCGCTCACATGAAACGATTTCTGATCGGAGTCAAACTGCAAGTACAAACCTCTTTTAAGTAAGTCAGTTTCCTGTTCCGTGAGTGTACCCAAGGATAAAGTGTTTGAAAATTGGCCTTCTTGCAGGTTGAAATAGGGCAATTCCTCTTGGGATGTGTCCGGGTAAAATCCCAAATATTTGGTGGCTTCCAACAATAAAACCAAATGAAAATTGGCCGTTTCTTGGTGCGTATCCAACCACAACAAGGCCGCTTCTAAAAAGGCAAAAAAGTCGCTGTTTTTTTCTTCTTCGTGAATGGCATGTTGCAGCATTTCGGCCAAAAAAAGCAGGATGCTACTTTTCACGATGTCGGTAGGAATGGTTTGGTAGGGCCAGTAAATTTTTACTTCTTTTACCTGTTCCAAGGTGCCTTTGTTTTTGTGTACCGCGTCAATTTCAAGAAGTGTCATGGGCTGAAAATAGGCAATTTTTGCGCCGCCCACTTTGGCTGATTTTGATCCAAAGGCCGACCGAATGAGATAGGATTTTAGCCCGTCAGATTGGGTGAAGCATTTAACAATCAAACTGCTTTCCTGAAATTTAATCGCCGAAAGTACAATCGCTTTGGTTTTGACTTGCATACGAACTACTTATCGGATGATCATCACCTTTTTGACTTTGGTTTGTGCCGCATCTTTTGAGGAGATAAACACCATGTAAACGCCCGAAGCCACACGGTACTTCCCAAAGGCCGTGGTGTCCCATTCTAAGGTTCCGCCTTGGGCAATGGCTTCAAACACCAAATTCCCTTCGATGTCGGTAATTTTTATAGTCGCGTCGTCCATGAGGCCGCTTATTTTTACGGTACCGTCAAAGTCTGGCCGCACCGGATTGGGGTAAATGTATACGCTGTTTAAATCGTCGTTGGCTGCAGTAGCGGTGCCTTTGTAGGAAACCATGCCCTTGGAAGTAGCAAAAAATACTTCGCCCGATTGTGGATCGATGGCGATGTCATTTACACCGTTACTGGGCAAAGGAGAATTGGTACTGGTGAAGTGATGCAGCGTTTGTTGGCCATCTGAAGATACCTGAAACACGCCCGAATCGGCAGTGCCAATCCATTTGTTGTTGGCGCCATCTACTTCGATGTCGGTAATAAATTGTTCGTATAATAATTCCTGCGCCAAATTGTCTTCCAAA
Source organism: Flavobacterium psychrophilum (assembly GCA_945879625.1). GTDB lineage: Bacteria > Bacteroidota > Bacteroidia > Flavobacteriales > Flavobacteriaceae > Flavobacterium > Flavobacterium psychrophilum_G. Next base: position 46,796 of record CAMCVA010000014.1, on the reverse strand, counting down.
ATAATGATGGGATAGGTAGTCATTTGGTTGTTGGACAAAAAACTATCTACACTCGAGAGCACGCGCAAGCCTTGTAGAGTTCCTATCCAGAGCTGGTTGTTGTTGTCGATGGCCGAAACGCGAACATCTTTGGAGGGTAAATTACCCAACTCCGAGCCAAAATTTATTTTTTTAAACAAATTGTTGTAGCCTTCATTAAACCCGATGAGCCCATCGCTGCGGGTGCACATCCATTTGGTGCCGTTTTTGTCTATGGTTAAACGTCCAAAATTTAAGGTGCTCACAGCAGAAACCTGTGTTTCCATATTGTACGACTGCCACTGCCCCGAAGTTTTTTTTACTTTCAACCCGTTTTTAATAATGCTATTTGTTACCCACAAATTGCCGTTTTTATCAAAAGCTGTACCATTTATTCGCACGGTGTTGGCAACAGTTGGAGCTTCCAACCCACTATTGTTTTGGTTGTAAAGCACTGTGAGAACGTCCTGATTTAGCTCTACTAAACCCGAATGAAATGAACTAGCAAACACCTGGTTTTCATCGGCAGGATTCACACTCACCCGCACGATAGAAGCCACCTCGGCACCAACAGCCGATTCAATTTCGGGGTAGTTGAGGTTGAGCCAGCCCGAGTCGGCGGTCCATTTGTTGATCCCATAATAATCTAACGGATACGGATTATAGGAAACCGTATAATCACCGTAAACCGCCCATAAGGCAGAGGGGGACTTGGTGAGCGAAAAAATAGTGTTTCGCAAAGGTCCGTCAGGGGTAATGTTGTTATATGCACCTGCACTTAGCGAAGTGGTGCGCAAGCCATCGGCGACTGTGCCCAAATAGATGGTGTTGTTTTTTACTGCTGCACAGCTAAATCGAACCGGCTCGCTACTGAGTTCGGTATGTTGAATTTGGCGCAGCAAAACCAGGTCGCTGTCGTATACGAACACTTTGTTTTCTGTGGTAAATACCAGATACGAATTACTTACACGCATATCAACTGATGGAGCCAACAAATAGGTAAAATTTACAAAACTGTTTCCATTCCATTGGTAGACATAACCCGTATTGGACACCGCAAACAAGCTGTTGCTAAAGGCCGCAATTCCCGTCCAGCCATTGGTGTCGAGCGAAGTCCATTGGTTAAAATCATTTAAATTGGGATTGTCTAGGGCCGCTTTGCGAATGCCATTTATATAGGTAGCGGCATACAGTGTATTGTTGAATATGGCGGTTTGTTGTACACTAATTTGTGTGCCATTATCCCCAATAAAAAAGGTGTCTCCAAATTCGAGCGTGTCTAAATGGTATTCCACAATGCCAAAATCACACGACAAATACACGGTGTTTTGGTATTCCATCATGTGGTTAATTTTTTTGATGTTGGGCGGCAAGGTCTTGTTGATAATATCCACCACAGAGCGCATGGAGCCGTCCAGTTCGTTAATCACAATGAGCAAGCCGTTCTCATAGCCTACCAAGGTTTTGTGTTGGGTTTCGCTGTGGTAAATGGCCGATATGGTTTGGCCCGAAAGGCCGTCTATGGTGTTGGTGGTTTTGATGTTTTCTGAAAACACATCTTGGGAAAACAATGCGTTTTCTGAGGCCGCATATACTTTTGAGGTAGATTCGGCTAAATCTTTAATTTCATTGTAGGAAAAATAGCCTTTCCAAAGGGCAGCGGGTTGACCAAAAAGCAACGGATAGAATCCAATAAGGAAAAGGAGACGCAAGGTGTTTTTCATAATATGCCCATATAGCGAAGCAAATATACTATAAACACAAAGAATTTTTACGCGTATCGTGTGCGAAAAAAAGCCTTCTATTTCTTGGAAACAGAAGGCTTTTGAAATTATATAGCGTTGGTTTTATACCACACCTTGTCCCAACATGGCGTCGGCTACTTTTACAAAGCCTGCAATGTTAGCACCTTTCACATAATCAATGTGGCCAGTTGCATCGGCACCATATTTCACGCAAGAAGCATGAATATTTAACATGATGTTTTTCAGACGCTCGTCTACTTCTTCACTCGTCCAGCTTAATCGCAAGGAGTTTTGAGACATCTCTAAACCAGAGGTAGCTACACCACCAGCATTGGACGCTTTTCCGGGAGCGAATAAAATTTTTGCGTGTTGAAACACTTCAACGGCCTCTGGAGTTGTAGGCATATTGGCGCCTTCAGACACACAAATACAGCCGTTGGCAACCAATAGTTTGGCTTCTTCCTCGTTGAGTTCGTTTTGCGTAGCACAAGGCAAAGCAATGTCGCATTTCACTTCCCATGGACGCTTGCCTGCTACATATTTTGCAGTAGGATATTTAGTCAAATAGTCGCTGATGCGACCATAGTTTACGTTTTTGATTTCCATCACGAAGGCCAATTTCTCGGCATCAATACCATCGGCGTCATAAATGTATCCTGCAGAATCAGAAAGGGTAACTACTTTTCCGCCCAATTGGGTAGCTTTTTCGGCTGCATATTGCGCCACGTTTCCAGATCCTGAAACCACGACAGTTTTTCCGGCAAAACTATCGCCTTTCGTGCCCAACATGCTTTGCGCAAAGTACACGTTTCCGTACCCGGTTGCTTCCGGACGAATTAACGATCCGCCAAACGAAATGCCTTTTCCGGTTAATACACCGGTAAATTCGTTGCGTAATTTTTTGTATTGACCAAACATATACCCTACTTCTCTACCGCCCACGCCAATATCTCCTGCTGGAACGTCGGTGTCGGCACCAATGTGCTTCGACAATTCGGTCATAAAGGCTTGGCAAAAACGCATGATTTCGATGTCGGATTTTCCTTTTGGGTCAAAATCGGCGCCTCCTTTTCCTCCACCCATTGGCAAAGTAGTTAAGCTATTTTTAAAGGTTTGTTCAAAAGCAAGGAATTTCAAAATGCTCAAATTTACCGAAGGATGAAAACGAAGTCCTCCTTTGTATGGTCCGATGGCCGAATTCATCTGAATACGGTATCCACGGTTTACTTGTGTAGTTCCGGAATCGTCTATCCAGGTTACGCGAAACATGATGACACGTTCGGCTTCAACCATGCGCTCCAATAACATTTTGTTTTGGTATTTTTTATTTTGTTCAATAAAAGGAATTACCGTTTCGGCAACTTCTTTAACAGCCTGCATAAACTCAGGCTCGTTGGGATTTCTTTTGGCGACAGCTTCAATAAAAGCAGTAATACTTTGTGACATACTTGTAAAATTATTGACGTTAAGAAAACGGATTCGTTAATTGGCGACAAATATACATTAATATGAAAATAAGCAGGTTGATTTTTTTGTTTTTCTATTGATTTTAGGTTAAATAAAAGGATCTAAAATCAAACGTGATTCCGGAAAATTTTTATAAAAAACGCGCTACTATATTGAGTCAAAATTAAGTAGCCTTTTTTTAGAATTTTTTTTAGAAGTGTATGATGTTTTTATATATTTGTCGGGAATTGAAAAACGCGCTATGCAATTAGTAAAACACACCGTACTCTATTGTCTCCTTTTTATAGGAATTTCCAATGCTGCTTTTGCGCAATTTGGATTTTCACATGAAGTGGGCGCCATAGTTGGGCCAGTGTCGTTTAAATCGGATTATGGGCAGAGAAATGACTTTTCAACCAACATGGGAAATACCGGATACGGATACGGAATTATTCATTACCTCAATTTTTCGTACAAAGCAGAATGTAACTGTTATACCCCGGAAACCTATTTTAACGATCACTTTAAATTGCGCAGCGAATTATCTTTCAATAAAACATTCCTTAAGCATTATGGGGAATGGGTTGATCCATCTAGAACGTCTTTGTTCAACGATCAATTGCGTGCCATGCGAGGAAGTACTCAAGTAACCAATTTGGGAATGCAATTGGAATATTACCCGTTGAGCATCCGCGATTTTACAGCAACTATTGGGGGATTGGCTCCCTTTATCAGTTTAGGTGGGCAATTTAGTTTTTACGATCCAGCTGCTTGGTCTACGATTGGCGACGGAGAATTGAATACGCCAGCAACTACACCTATCAAATACTACAATGCTACACAAAACGAAGGCGGATCAGTTTGGTCTATTGTAGGAAGTGTAGGCACCCGATATAAATTGGCTCCTTTGTCTGATTTAATGATTGACATGCGTATGCAATATTTCTTTTCAAACTGGGTTGATGGATTAAATCCAAACCCAAGTTTATATCCAGAAAACAAAGCCAACGATTGGTTGGTTTGGTTGAATGTGGGTTACATTTATTACATCGAATAGCGCATCAACACGATATTAAAAAAGCCCGTTAGTAATTGCTAACGGGCTTTTTTGTGTTTAGGCCAATGCCTGTATCAAATCGGCGAGCAGGTCGTCAATATCTTCTATACCCACACTCAGTCGAACTAAATCATCTGAAATACCGCCTTTCTTTCTCACATCTTCCGGAATCGAAGCGTGCGTCATTAAGGCCGGATGATTGGCCAACGATTCTACACCGCCTAAGGATTCGGCGAGGGTAAACACCTGTAGTTTTTCTAAGAACGAAATCGCGTCTGCTTTGCTCCCTGAGGCAAACGTAAAAGAAACCATGCCACCATTGCCGCTCATCTGTTTTTGCGCCAAAGCGTGTTGTGGATGGCTAGCCAAACCTGGATAATACACAGTATTTACTTTTGAATGATTAGCAAGAAATTCGGCAACTTTTTCTCCGTTTTCACAATGGCGTTGTACCCGTAAATGCAAGGTTTTGATGCCGCGTAAAACCAAAAAACTGTCCATGGGTCCCAAGGTGGCACCCGTGGCAAACTGCTGAAAATGCAATTGTTCGCCTAATTCGGCGGTTTTGGCAACGAGCGCTCCTGCAATTACATCAGAATGTCCGCCCAAATATTTGGTAGCCGAATGCATCACCAAATCGGCACCTAGGTCTAAGGGTTTTTGTAAATAGGGTGTTGCAAACGTATTGTCCACTGCAAATAGAATTTGGTGTTTTTTGGTGATGGCCGCAATCGCAGCAATATCGGCCAATTTCATTAACGGATTGGTAGGCGTTTCTACCCAGACCATTTTGGTATTTTCGTTGATTAATGCCTGAAATGCATCCAAATCGTTCATGTCGACAAAATGAAATACCAAGCCCGAGTTTTTGTAAATGCGGGTAAATAATCGGTAGGTTCCGCCATACAAATCGTCCATGGCTATTATTTCGTCGCCGGCTTTAAACGAACGCAACACGCAATCGGTGGCTGCCAAGCCCGATGAAAAGGCTAAGCCGCGGGCACCATTTTCTATACTGGCCAAGGCGTTTTCGAGCGCGGTTCGAGTAGGATTTGAGGCCCGGCTGTATTCGTAATCACTTATGGGTTGTCCTGGACTGGTTTGTACATAGGTTGAGGTTTGGTATACCGGAGGCATAACAGCTCCGGTTGAGGGATCGTGGTGTTGGCCCCCGTGGATGGTTTTGGTGTTAAATTTCATAGACCCAATTTTTTTGCCAAAGTTATTGTTTAATTGTGTACTGAAAAACTACCTTTACCATTAATTGCTTTAGGGCAAGATTTAATTTTTAAATCGGTCTCCCAAATGAAACATTTCCGACATTTCTGCTTGCTTTCGTTATTCATTTTAGCGCTGCTTACGGGCTGTGCCAAAGAATGGAAAACTACTTCTACTACCTATTACAAAGCTACCTCTGCCGACACTGCTGCAGTCTATAATGAGTCCAAAATTAAGCTAGAGATCACCCATTTTGAAGGAAATGATGCAGTGTCAAAAGCCCTCAACAAACGAATTTTCACAGCCGTTTGCAACAGCCTTTATACGGGAGAACGAATAGCCGAAGTGAAAAACTACAACGAATTGGCTAACTCGTTTGTAGCCAATTATACCCAAATAAAAGCTGATCTCAAACAAGATAGTTTGCCTTCTTGGGAAGCACAAGCAACTACTAAGATTAACTACCAAAGCCCCAAATTGCTCAATATTATCCTGGACTATTATATATTTACGGGCGGGGCTCACGGCTATGGCGCTAGCGAATCGTTGCTGTTTAACCCAGAAAATGGACGCGCCTACAAGCTCAACGAAGTTTTCTCAAAAACAGATAAACTCACCCAATTGGTGGAAACCAAATTTAGGGTAAGGCTCAAAATTCCGGCCAAAACTTCGCTCACAGAAGCCGGTTATTTTTTTGCCGACGACACCTTCGTGTTGCCCAAGAATTTTATTTTCTCCAAGAAAGGCATTCGGTTTCATTACAACACCTACGAAGTGGCCTCTTATGCCCAAGGGCCTATTGACGTCTTGATTTCATATAAAGAAGTAGGCAATTTATTTTTATTGCAATAAGAGATGAAAAACACAGTTTTCTATTTGCCTTCCTGCGACAGCTGCCGAAAGATCGTCAAGGCAATTTCACCAAAAGCTCAGTTGGTTTATCACGACATCAAACAAGATCCACTCACCGAATTACAACTACAAGAATTGCAAGCTTTAGCAGGAAGCTACGAAGTGCTATTTAGCCGAAAAGCGCAATTGTACAAAGCCTACAACCTAAAAAACCAGACGCTCACCGAAGCCGATTACAAAAAGTATTTGCTGGAGCATTATACGTTTTTGGCGCGTCCGGTTTTCGTGATTCAAGATCAAATTTATGTTGGCAATAAATCCGAAATTGTAGCCAAAGCTTTGGCAGCCTTAGCCCATGAATAGACGTAACTTCGCCTATATTTCAGCCACACTAGTTTCCATCTTGTATGGAGTTACGTTTACCATTGCCAAAGACGTTATGCCCACCTATGTGATGCCTTTTGGGTTTATTCTCCTGCGCGTTTTTGGCGCTACAGTTTTGTTTTGGGCTTTTGCGTTTTTGGGTCCAAAAGAAAAAATTGCGCTTGCCGATTACCCGCGAATTTTCTTCGCTGCTTTTTTTGGCGTGGCCTTAAACATGCTCACTTTTTTTAAGGGCTTGAGTTACACTTCACCCATCATGGGCGCAGTCTTAATGTGTACCACCCCCATGATTGTCTTGGTTTTATCGGCATTTGTGCTGCGCGAACGATTGGCTCCCCAAAAAATTATCGGCCTTGTTTTGGGATTAATTGGCACAGCTGTACTTATCTTATATGGCAAATCCATTCATAATGCGCCGCATGCATCACTGGGCAATTTATTGGTGTTTATCAATGCCATTTCCTATGGCTTTTATTTAATCTTGGTGAAAAAACTGATGAACAAATACAACGCCTTTACCTTCGTGAAATGGATCTATACCTTTGGGCTTTTGTTGGTAGTTCCATTTGGTTGGCCCGAATTTGAAGCGATTTCTTGGCAACTCATTCCCTTGAGTATTTATTACAAAATTGTGTTTATTGTTGTGGGCTCCACTTTTCTCACCTATTTACTCAACTTGGTTTCTATGCGAGAACTCAAGCCTACCACTGTGGCCGTGTTTATCTATTTGCAACCGCTGTTTGCTTCTGTATTTGCCATCGGGCTTGGGAAAGACGAGATTTCGGCGGTAAAACTCACAGCCGCTTTGTTTATTTTTGTTGGCGTGTATTTGGTTACACAAAACAAAGAGGTGCAGGCAAAGGCCTAACAGCTCCTTGATTTTTCCTATATTTGATCACTTTTTTACCACACCTATGATACAATCCATGACCGGTTTTGGCAAGTCTAGCCTTCAATTAGCTTCCAAAAAAATTACTGTAGAAGTAAAGTCGCTCAACAGCAAAGGCCTCGACTTAAGTGTGCGTATTCCCTCGGTGTACCGAGAAATGGAACTGGGTCTACGCAATGAAGTGGCCGCTCGTTTGGAGCGCGGAAAAATAGATTTGTCGGTGTATATTGAAATGACGGGCGAACAAACCTCCACCAAAATTAACGTGCCGATTGTGCAGGCCTATATGCAACAAATGAAAGCCGTTTTGCCGCAGGCCGATGAGACCGAATTGATGAAAATGGCCGTGCGCATGCCCGACGCACTCAAAACCGAACGCGAAGAAATAGACGAAAACGATTGGATTGAAATTCAACAAGTAATACAAGAAGCCTTAGCCAATATTGCTCAATTTCGGGTAGACGAAGGTGCTTCACTGCACAAAGAATTCAGCCTGCGTATTGGCAATATTCGCCGCTATATGCAAGAAGCGTTGTTGCTTGATCCCGAGCGCGTGCAAGCCATCAAAGACCGCTTGCAAACTGCCATTTCTGAATTGAAGGTGCAGGTGGACGAAAACCGATTTGAGCAAGAATTGATTTATTACCTCGAAAAATTAGACATCACCGAAGAAAAAGTGCGCCTCACCAACCACTTGGATTACTTTATCGAAACCCTAAATGGGTCTGAAGCCAATGGCCGAAAACTGGGTTTCATTACCCAAGAAATGGGGAGAGAAATCAATACGATGGGATCTAAAGCCAATCACGCAACCATGCAAAAATTGGTGGTGCAGATGAAGGACGAATTGGAGAAGATTAAAGAGCAAGTGCTTAATGTTTTGTAAGTAATTAGTAAATAGTAATGAGCTAATCACTCTAAGCTAATCACTAGAAAGAAATGAAAAAAGGAAAATTACTCGTATTCTCGGCGCCATCGGGCTCCGGAAAAACCACAATAGTGCGCCATTTGTTGGCACAACCCGAATTGAATTTGGCCTTCTCGGTATCAGCCGCCACTCGTGCACCTAGAGGCGAAGAAATACATGGAACCGATTATTATTTTATCTCAACAGATGAATTTAAATCGCACATCAAAGCCGAAGATTTTGTAGAATGGGAAGAGGTGTACCGTGATAATTTTTATGGCACATTAAAAAGCGAGGTAGAACGCATTTGGGCGCTTGGTAAAAATGTAATTTTTGATATTGATGTAGCCGGCGGCTTGCGTATCAAGAAAAAATTCCCGCAAGAAACTTTGGCTGTTTTTGTGAAACCGCCCAGCATTGATGAGCTCAAAATTCGCCTCAAAAAACGCTCTACCGAAACCGACGAAAAAATAAATATGCGCATAGCCAAAGCCTCGGTTGAGCTGGCCACGGCTCCCCAATTTGATGTGATCATCAAAAATTATGACTTGGAGGTAGCCAAAGCAGAAGCACGTGAATTGGTTAGAGAGTTTGTCACTAATCACTAGTTACTAATCACTGAAAACAATGAAAATCGGACTCTACTTTGGCACTTTCAATCCCATACACGTGGGGCACTTGATTATTGCCAATCACATGGCAGAGTATACCGATTTGGAGCAAATTTGGCTGGTGGTTACCCCACACAATCCACTCAAAAAGAAGGTAAGTTTGCTCGACGATTACCAGCGTTTGCATTTGGTGAACTTGGCTGCCGAAAACTACCCCAAACTCAAAGCCAGTGACTTTGAGTTCAAATTACCCCAACCCAATTACACGGTACATACTTTGGCGTTGCTTTCTGAAGCCTATCCGCAACACGAATTTTCATTGTTGCTAGGCGAAGACAACCTGAAAACCTTTCACAAGTGGAAAAACTACGAAGTGATTTTGGCGCATTACCCCTTGTATGTCTACCCGCGAATTTCGCCCGAACCCGCAAATGAAACGCTAGCGAATCACCCCAACGTACATTTTGTAGACGCACCGGTAGTTGAAATATCTTCGACCTTTATTCGCCAAGCCATACACGACAAAAAAAATGCAGCCGCTTTATTACCACAAGCCGTTTGGGAGTATGTGGAGTATAATAATTTGTATAAGTGAGTTTTAGCTGTCAATAAAGAGTTGGAAGTTAGGAGTTGGAAGCGGGAAGTTTTGCTGCGAACTATACAAATTTCTATATTGAATCCCGAAGCTTCGGGACCAAATTTTCATCCCGACGCTTCGGGACCGAAACTTAGGAACCAAACGGCGACTACAAGACAGAATTTTTAAATCATTCAATTTTTCAATCTTTAAATCTTCTACTCCGACAACTGAGAACTCATTCCGATCCACTCTCGTATTCCTGATCTATAAACAGCTCTTTTTGCATTGATGCGGCAACGGCCAATGCATCACAGCGTTCGTTTTGCGGGTGGTTGTTATGGCCTTTGATCCACTGAAAAGTAACGTGATGTTGGCGGTAAATGAGAAGAAATCGCTTCCAGAGATCGGGGTTTTTCTTGCCAGTAAAACCTTTTTTTTCCCAACCAAACACCCAATTTTTGGCTACAGCATCGACTACATATTTGGAGTCAGAGACAACCAATACCGGTGTGTTGGGATTTTTTAATTGCTCCAATCCCACAATTACAGCCAGTAATTCCATCCGGTTGTTGGTGGTGTGTCGAAATCCCGCCGAAAATTCCTTGCGGTAGGGTTTGCCCACCCATTCCATCACCACGCCATATCCGCCAGGCCCCGGATTTCCTTTGGCCGCCCCATCGGTGTAGATATGTACTTGATTGGCGCGCATTGTTAGGCTTGTTGAGAAGTTAAATAGGATTCAATCACCGAAGAAAAATGGGCATGTTCTAATGCGTTTACTTTTTGCGCCACTTCTTCGGCAGTTTTACACCCAACGATTGATACTTTTTGCTGAAATAACAAGGCCCCTTGGTCGTACTGCTCATTAACCAAATGAATGGAAATGCCGGTTTCGGTTTCCTTTTGGTCTAATACGGCTTGGTGTACGTGCAGCCCATACATCCCTTTGCCGCCATATTTGGGCAACAAAGCCGGATGAATATTGAGTATTTTATGGGGAAAGGCATCTACAAATGCAGTTGGCATCTTCCATAAAAAACCAGCCAGCACCAGTAAATCAGGGGAATATTTACCTACTGCTTCCAACACGTCGTCCGATTCAAATGCTGATTTAGTAAACACCACAACGGGAACATTTAGGTGTTGTGCTTTGGCGATTACACCCGCTTTTGCATTGTTGGTAAAGACGGCCACAACCCTTGCAGTTTGCGTATTGGCAAAATACCGAATAATGGTTTCGGCATTTGTTCCAGAACCAGAAGCAAAGAGGATGATTTTTTTCATGGGGGAAGGCGCTTTCAGAGCACAAAAAAAAGAATAATAAATGATATTAAATTCATTTTAAAGGCCTTTGTTAATTTATTTTTATAATTTCGCCCTCACATTTATAAACTAAAACGTGGTTTTAAAATAAAGTTTTTTATTTTTGCCATCAAATTAAATTTTAAAATTAAAGATTATGTCAGACATTGCATCAAGAGTAAAAGCGATTATCGTAGACAAATTAGGCGTTGATGAAAACGAAGTTGTAACTGAAGCAAGCTTCACTAACGATTTAGGGGCCGATTCATTAGACACTGTTGAGCTTATCATGGAGTTCGAAAAAGAATTTGACATTCAAATTCCGGATGACCAAGCAGAAAACATTGCGACTGTAGGTCAAGCTATTTCTTATATCGAAGAAGCTAAAAAATAATACCTTTAAACACCCGTGAAACGATAAGCTTTACGGGTGTTATTATTTTTTTTAATTCCTGATTGAATTTCAATCATCAAAATAATTGTAATACCCATGTCTCTTTTGTGATACAATCCATGAAGAAATATTTGGGTATTATTTGTTTAAACTAAATGCTAAAACACACATTTATATGGAACTAAGACGAGTTGTAGTAACCGGATTAGGCGCACTAACCCCCATTGGAAATACGGTTCAAGCCTATTGGAACGCATTGATTAATGGCGTGAGTGGCGCAGCCCCAATTACCTATTTTGACACTACCCACTTTAAAACCAAATTTGCTTGCGAATTAAAAGGGTTTAATGTAGAAGATTTCATCGATCGCAAAGAAGCCCGCAAGATGGACCGTTATGCCCAGTATGCGATGGTATCGGCAGATGAGGCCGTGCAAGACGCAAAATTTGACTTTGATAACCTTGACAAAGACCGCGTAGGTGTGATATGGGGTTCTGGAATTGGCGGACTGGAAACCTTTCAACAAGAAGTGATGGAGTTTACCAAAGGAAATGGTGTTCCAAAATTCAATCCTTTCTTTATCCCAAAAATGATTGCCGATATTGCTGGCGGTCACATTTCTATTAAATACGGCTTTAGAGGCCCCAACTTTACTACAGTTTCTGCTTGTGCCTCTTCAACTAATGCCATAATAGATTCGTTCAACTACATCCGATTAGGACACGCCGACGTGATGGTAACCGGCGGTTCTGAAGCAGCCGTAACCATTGCAGGTATGGGCGGTTTTAATGCTATGCACGCCTTATCTACACGCAACGACGATCCAACAACCGCTTCACGCCCGATGGACAAAGACCGCGACGGGTTTGTGCTCGGAGAAGGGGCTGCCGCATTAGTGTTAGAAGAATACGAACATGCGATTGCCCGTGGCGCAACCATCTATTGCGAAATAGGCGGAGGTGGCATGTCGGCTGATGCACACCATATCACAGCTCCACACCCAGAAGGTTTGGGTGCCAAAAATGTAATGATCAACTGTTTGCGTGATGCCGGATTAAATCCTACCGATGTAGACGGGGTAAACATGCACGGCACATCGACTCCATTGGGAGATATCGCCGAATCAAAAGCCATTTTACATGTGTTTGGCGAACATGCCTATACGATGAACTTGAACTCAACCAAATCGATGACAGGCCATTTATTGGGCGCTGCTGGAGCAATTGAGACCATATCCTCTATTTTGTCTATCAAAAATGGCATCGTGCCTCCAACTATCAATCACTTTACCGACGACGATCAAATTGATGCTCAATTGAATTTTACGTTCAACCAGGCGCAAAAACGCGATGTAAAAGTACTGATGAGCAACACCTTTGGCTTTGGCGGACATAACGCCTGTGTATTGGTTAAAAAACTAGACTTGTAATACATGTCAGTATTAAAAAAAATATTTGCTAAAAAATCCCGTTCAAATGAGGACGGGATTTTTTTTGGTAAAATTGAACGCATATTGGGGTTTAAACCCCTTGAGCTTTCCTATTACGAAAAAGCATTCACCCATCGCTCGTCCAATAAAACCGACGAAAACGGAAATCCTATAAATTACGAGCGGTTGGAATTTTTGGGTGATGCGATGCTAAGCGCCGTGATTGCAGGCTATCTATATAAAGAAGCGCCGGCTGGCGACGAAGGCTACCTCACCAAAATGCGTTCCAAAATTGTGAGTAGAGAACACCTCAACGAATTGGGCAGGGATTTGCAGTTAATTCAATTTATAGACAGTAAAATCTCTTCAACTCAATTTGGAGACAACATACACGGGAATGTTTTTGAGGCCTTGGTAGGCGCCATCTATTTAGACCGCGGCTACTCGTTTTGCGAACAATTTATTGATGCCCGCGTCATTATTCCCTATGTAGATATTGCCCGTCTAGAAGGCAAAGTGATCAGCTACAAAAGTTTGGTTATTGAATGGTGCCAAAAGGAAAAAAAGACATTTCATTATGATACGTTTGAAGACAATTCAATTTCAGGGGAACGTTTATTTGCGGTTCATTTGCGCATAGACAATAAAATTATAGCCAAATCAAGGGCGGTATCCAAAAAGAAAGCCGAAGAAATTGCTTCAAAAAGAGCCTATTTTGCGTTTCAAGAAAAAATAGATTCAAAATAATTTTTTTTTCTTAAAACTATATCGATTTCGTTGTCAAATTGCAGCTTTTATAAGTAAACTAGCGGCATTTCTTTGCTTTAAAGTAATATCTTTACGATTAATTTTTAAGCAAAATAATGGCAGTCTTAAAATTACAATTAGACGAATTTGATGCAATTGACTACGACTTGATTGCTATTCATTCTACTGTAGAAGATTATCGAATGGCATTTTTGCTCAACCAACAACTCCCCATAATTTTACACAAAAATAAAACCACTATAGAAGTCACTGGCAAAGAAGGGGAAGCCTCGTTTGCCTATTTTGTATACGATGACGACAAGGCCGAAACCAATTGGGTGCTAATCCCCAACAAGAATGAAATTGTGGTACGCAAAAAAAGCACCGGACAAAATTTATTCCTAGACGCTCAAGTCGAAATAGCCACGCGGGTGTATTTACTTCCGGAACTAAAAAAAGTGGACTATTTTTTAAAAATAGAGCACCAAGATACGTTTCACCATGTAGACCAACTGTTGTCCGACATAAAAAAAATAAATCAAGTTGCTACGGTGTATGCTGTAGATCCTCAAAAAATAAAATCTAAAAACAATTTAATTTTTTAACTAAAATGCCAACAAACAAAAAAACTAAAATTGTAGCCACGCTAGGCCCGGCCTGTAGCACAAAAGAAGTCTTAAAAGACATGATCGATGCAGGAGTAAATGTGTTTAGAGTAAATTTTTCGCATGCTGATTACAGCGACGTAAAAGAAAAAATTGACATCATCCGCGGACTAAATGAAGAATTTGGATACACCACCGCTATTTTGGGCGATTTACAAGGACCTAAGTTGCGCGTAGGCGTAATGCAGGAAGATGTTGTGGTGAATGACGGTGATTTAATTACCTTTCAAACTTCAGACGATATTCCAGGAACTGCGCAGCGCGTGTACATGAATTACAAAGAGTTTCCAAGAGATGTCAATCCAGGAGAACGCATTTTGCTTGACGACGGAAAACTAATTTTTGAAGCCATAGAAACCAACCGCAAAACCGAAGTGCTTTGCAAAGTAATTCAAGGAGGTCCATTAAAATCCAAAAAAGGAGTAAACCTACCCAACACCAAAGTATCGTTGCCCGCCTTAACCAAAAAAGACATCAAAGACGCTTTGTTTGCTATTGAGCAAAAAGTAGATTGGATTGCTTTGTCGTTTGTGCGAACGGCTGAAGACTTGATGGAATTGCAAGATTTAATTTCGGCTAATTCAGATCACAAAATTCCGATTATAGCCAAAATTGAAAAACCAGAAGGCGTAGCCAATATTGATAAAATTGTGGCCTACTGCGACGGATTGATGGTGGCTCGTGGAGATCTAGGGGTTGAGGTGCCTGCACACGAAGTGCCGTTGATTCAAAAGAAACTGGTACACCGCGCCAAAACAGCCCGTATCCCAGTAATTATTGCTACCCAAATGATGGAAACTATGATTACCAGTATGACGCCAACCCGAGCCGAAGTAAACGACGTAGCCAATTCGGTTATGGATGGTGCCGATGCGGTAATGTTGTCGGGGGAAACTTCGGTAGGAAACTATCCGGTACAAGTAATTCAAAAAATGACCCAAATTATTGTAGCGGTAGAAGATTCTCCGCTTATTCATGTTCCCCAAAATACGCCTCAAATTAAAACCAAACGCTACATTACCAAATCCATTTGTCAGCATGCGGCCAATTTGGCCAATGTGATTGAAGCCAAAGCAATTTGCACCTTGACCAACAGCGGATATACAGCCTTTCAAATCTCGGCTTGGCGACCTAAATCGCATATTTTGGTATTCACTTCCAACCGACGAATTTTAACGCAATTGAATTTGTTGTGGGGGGTAAGATCGTTTTTCTACGACAAATTTGTGAGCACCGACGATACCGTAATCGATATCAATTTGATGGCTCAAGAACGTGGATTTGTTGCCAAAGGAGATTTCTTAATCAATCTAGCCGCGATGCCGGTTACCGAAAAAGGAATGGTAAATACCTTGCGTGTTTCAGAAATTGAGTAATCGCTTTCGTTAAATTAATACAGCGTAATCTAAGATTATTTATATTTGAATGATTTTAAAAAAATACTCCTATGAATTCAACCAATCCCTTTTTTAGAAACAAATCATTTACCTCCAACAAGGAACGGGTGTATGATGCCGAAGTAATTGGCGCAGAACAAACCATGACCGTAAACGGAACGATCAACAAAAGCTTCATCATGTTGTTGCTTTTGGTGGCCAGCGCTTTGTTTACTTGGTCGTTAGAGAACAGTTTAGTATTCACCTTTGGCG
Source organism: Flavobacterium psychrophilum (assembly GCA_945879625.1). GTDB lineage: Bacteria > Bacteroidota > Bacteroidia > Flavobacteriales > Flavobacteriaceae > Flavobacterium > Flavobacterium psychrophilum_G. The sequence goes on along the minus strand of CAMCVA010000014.1, from coordinate 30,903 downwards.
GCGCCATCATTGGATTTATTTTGGTGTTAATTGCTACATTCAAGCCGCAAGCTTCTCCCTATTTGGCTCCAGCCTATGCCATTTTTGAAGGATTTTTTATTGGCGGAATCTCGGTGATTTTTGAAACCATGTATCCCGGAATCGTCATTCAAGCAGTGGGCGCAACCTTTGTAACCTTCCTTACTTGTTTTGTATTATACAAATTCCAAATCGTAAAAGTAACAGAGCAATTTAGAGCAGTTGTAATTGGTTCGACCATGGCAATCGCTACCTTCTATTTAATTTCGTGGTTAGTGAGCTTGTTTATGCCTTCGTTTCAGCCCATTCATCACGGTAACAGTATGATGAGCATTGGAATCAGTGTATTCGTTATTGTAATTGCAGCCATGAACCTCTTTTTAGATTTTGATCAAATTGAAAATGGGGTAGCACAAAAACACCCCAAATACATGGAATGGTATGGCGCTATGGGCCTCATGATTACCTTAGTTTGGTTGTACATCGAGTTTTTGAGATTGCTTTCTAAACTCAGCAGCAGAAAATAAAAATAAACTAAAAACCCCTGTAATGCAGGGGTTTTTACTTATAATCTATATGGTAGAAATCGAACGCAAATTTCTAGTGACTTCAACCGATTTTATGGCGCAAGCAACCGCCAAATTGTCGATTGCCCAAGGCTATTTAAACACCCATCCCGAACGCACAGTTCGCGTGCGTGTCCAAGGCGAATGCGGCTATATCACCATAAAAGGAAAGGGCAATGAATCGGGCACTACGCGTTTGGAATGGGAAACAGCAATTAATGTAATCGAAGCCAAATCACTCTTGGCGTTGTGTGAGCCGGGTAGCATTCAAAAAACAAGGTATTTGGTGCCTTATAAAAACCAAACCTTTGAAGTCGATGTATTTGCGGGAGATAATACGGGCCTAATTGTAGCTGAAATCGAATTGACACACGAAGATCAAGTTATTGAAAAACCGGATTGGCTAGGAAAAGAAGTAACCCAAGAAAGTAAATACTACAATGCCTCTCTAAGCAAGCGCCCTTTTATGGCTTGGGAGCAACAGTCGGAATAATTTCTTCGATTGTTACCATTACTTTACCACTATTTTTATTATCCACAATATCCATGAATGCTTTTTTGGTGAGGTCAATTTCGCGGCCTTTTACAAAAGGACCCCTGTCAGTTACTTGAACAATTACCGATTTGTGATTTACCTCATTGGTGATTTTTAGTTTCGTGCCAAAAGGAAATTTACGGTGGGCTGCCGTGTATTTGGTGTTGTCAAATTTCACCCCACTGGAGGTGCGTTTTCCGTGAAATTTTTGGTGATAATAGGAAGCGTGTGCATTTTTCTTGAATAGCTTTAGTTTAAGCGGCTGAACAGCCGCAAGGCTATCAGAAAGCGCAATTGCTTTACTTTTTGCTATACTGTCTGCTTTTACTGCTTTGCTGTCTTTGAGCAACTCTTTGGATTGGGTAATTTTTGCTTTTTCAGCAACTTTTACTGCAGGCTTCTGTTGGCCAAAAACAGTAGTGCATACAAACAGCAGACTTATTCCAAGGGTTTTTATCGATAATAAAACTTTCATAGATAGACAGGTTGAGGTGAACGAAATTCAAACGGCTGTAAGATAAAAAAAGTCCTTAACGGACTTTCATTTAGTTACTAAACCATAAACCCCAAGGAATTCGGGAAAGAATCAGTACTAATCCTAATCCGTAAAACAGACTAATGGTTTTGAATTTGGCAGCAGCATCAACTGCTTTTTTATGTTTGGACCACCCAATAGTAATCAAGGCTATGGCAATGATGTTTAGAAGTGGATGTTCTAAAGAGGTTAATCGGGCAGTTGCGTCTTTCATTTCGCCCAGTAAGGCATGACCTACGGGAGAAATAAAATATAAAATAAAACCAACCGTCAATTGCAGGTGTGCAGCAATTAATCCAAACAAAGCAATTTTGCGGTCTTTGGCGGTAAATTCTCTTTTAGACGTGAATCCCATAAGTGAATTAACAACCACAATTACAAGCAACAAGAGTGCTAAATAAGCCCAGCCTGAATGAAATTTTTGAACAAAATGATACATGTTTTTTAATTTTTAGTGAAACAAATATAACGAAACCAAATAAAAAAAGGCAATCAAAAAACGAAAGAAGTTTAGTTTTAGTTGATCCTAAATTTCCCAGCGCAATCAAATTTGATTCAACGTATCGTGTTTTTGTGTTTAAGCGGATTATTTTAAAAAATGATTCAACAAGAAAACCGTAGAACTGTCGTGTGCCTGCACTTCCTTAGATTCAATTTCGGTCAAAATGGAGTTGGCCAATTGCTTGCCCAGCTCCACGCCCCATTGGTCGTAACTAAAAATATTCCAAATTATTCCTTGCACAAATATTTTATGCTCATAGAGCGCCACCAATTCACCCAACGATTCTGGCGTCAATTTTTGAATGAGCAAAGTATTGGTGGGTTTGTTGCCTTCAAATACTTTAAAGGGCTTCAAGAATGCAGCTTGCTCTCCCGCAAGGCCTTGTTTGTCAAATTCGGCTTGCACTTGCTCGGCGGTTTTTCCGTTGAGTAATGCCTCGGTTTGCGCAAAAAAGTTGGACATCAATTTGTTGTGGTGATCGGTTTGGCCATATAAGGGTTGCACAAAACCAATGAAGTCGGTCGGGATTAATTTGGTTCCTTGGTGAATGAGCTGAAAAAACGCATGTTGGGAATTGGTCCCCGGCTCGCCCCAAATGATCGTTCCCGTTTGGTAATTGACCGTTTTTCCGTCGCGGCCAATGCTTTTTCCGTTGCTTTCCATGATGCCTTGTTGCAAGTAGGGCGCCAACTTTTGTAAATATTGGGTGTAGGGAATTAACGCCTCGCTTTCGGCCCCATAAAAATTGTTGTACCAAATGCTCAATAGCGCTAAAATCACCGGAATGTTTTGCTCAAACGGAGTAGTTTTAAAGTGCTCGTCCATGTTGTTGGCCCCTTTTAACAGCGCTGCAAAATGGTCGTAGCCCACCGCCAAACTGATGGACAAGCCCACCGCGCTCCATAAGGAAAATCGGCCGCCCACCCAGTCCCACATGGGGAACACATTATCCTCATCAATGCCAAATGCCGTTACATTTTTGATGTTGGTCGAAACCGCTACAAAGTGTTTGGCTACCGCTTCTTGGTTTGCCGATTGTAAAAACCAGGCCCGAATAGTCTCAGAATTGGTTAAGGTTTCTTGGGTCGTAAAGGTTTTAGAAACAATCACAAACAAGGTGGTTTCCGGATCTAACGACTTGATGATTTCTTGCACGTGATCGCCATCCACATTAGAAACAAAATGTACATGTAAGTGATTTTTGTAATACTGCAAGGCTTCAACTACCATTGCTGGGCCCAAATCAGAACCGCCAATTCCAATGTTTACTACATCGGTAAATGCTTTTCCGGTATAGCCTTTGCGTTGGCCGCTAATCACTTCGTTTGAAAAGGCTTGAATTTTGTTTTTTACCGCTTCAATCTCCGGAACAATATTTACACCGTCTACGTGCAAAGGCTCCGTCGAAGTGCTGCGCAAGGCGGTATGCAACACGGCTCTTCCTTCTGTTTGGTTGATGGCTTCCCCCGAAAAATAGGCTTCAATTGCCGATTTGAGTTGCGCTTCATCGGCTAATTGCAACAACAAGCTTTTGGTTTCTTCGGTGATTCTATTTTTAGAATAATCAACTACGAAGTCCTTCCACTGGATATGAAATTTCTGAGCTCGCTGCGGATCTTGTTGAAAAAGTGTTTTCATCGAAACCGACTGCAGCTGCTGAAAATGCTGTTCTAGTTTTTGCCAAGCGGCAGTTTGCGTAGGATTTCCGGTAGATAATGCCATGTTATTTTTTATATTTTAAGGATGCGATACTGTCTAATTCTCTTTTTAAAGGCTTGATGTAGGATAAATAGCGCGGTAAATTTTGTTTGGACAGCCCTTCAGAACTGGGCAATTTTAAGCCCAAGGCGTCAACTTGTAGACCATTTTTCCAAAAACGGTAGCACACGTGCGGACCAGTAGCGAGCCCGGTGCTGCCCACTTTTCCTATTACATCGCCTTGGTTGACGTGTTGTCCTCGTCGGGCAATTATTTTGGACATGTGTAAATATTGAGTAGAATAGGTGCGGTCGTGTTTTACTTTCACAAAATTCCCGTTTCCAGCCGTGTAGCCGGTTTGTTCCACCACGCCCGAGGCAGTAGTCATAATTGGTGTACCCGTAGGAGCCGCATAATCGGTTCCTTTGTGTGCCTTCCAGCGGTGCTGCACCGGATGAAAACGTGTTTTGGCAAAGCGGGAGGTAATATTTACAAACTTTAAGGGAGCTTTCAAAAAGAAGTTTTTCAAGGCTTTCCCATTTTCGTCAAAGTATTCTAATTTGCCCGAGCCTATTTTTTGTTCAAACGGAAAGGCATAGATGGTTTTGCCTTTGTATTCAAAAAAAGCAGCCTTTAGACTGTCTACACCATCATATAACGTATCGTCAATAAAACGTTCGGTGAAGGTAATCCCAAATTTATTGCCTTTTTGTAGTTTAAAGAAATCAATAGACCAAGCATAAACTTTGGTGAGGTGAGTAGCCAAAGCCACATCAACCCCTTCTTTGTTTAAGGCCTCCGACAAAGAGCCGTCTAAGGCCCCAGCGATGGTTTTTTCTTTTATTTTAATCGGCCTTCTTTTGACGTAGGCTTTCAATGAGTCCCGGAAATCAATCACACAATAGATTCCTCGCTCGGGTTGATAAATAAATGCAGCTAGTTTTTTGTATCGGTCTTTGGAACGCACCAGTGCATATGGTTTTTGAATGCGAATGGAACGCACATCAAAAGTGTCTTTTATAGCGGCAACAATATCGTAGACTTCTCGTTTTCCTATATTTTGGTGCTGAATCAAGTTGCCAAAAGTAGCGCCCGACTGGATGGTGTCAAATACAATGTTGTACTCGGCTGTTTGAAAACCACAAACTTCTTTTGGTGCTTTTACAATTGCGGAAGGCGCTGCGGCATTCTCGGCATTTTTTGCACAAGAAACCAACAAAACCAAGACCAATAAAAGTATACTTGTATTTTTCAAGTCAAACTAGTTAGGAAGAGAATTAATTTGTTTCCCCCCAATTTTTTAATTCGTCATCACTCCATAATTCCGGAAAAAATATGCGGCGTTGGTATTTGGGGTGCAAATATTTTTTCCAATCACTTCCTCCGGTTGCTTCTCCTGTGCCTTGGCCGCTTTCGATGTATTTTTTGGCGGCATTCAAATGGCCCATCACCCAAGTAATATTCACCGTATAATCGTAATGCCTCATGGCGGCAATCAACTCCTGATTTTGCTGATCAGTTTCGGGCAACTGTTTAAATTTTTGCCACAAATTGCTGGTGTTGTAGCGCTCCATTTCTCGCAAAAATTCGGCCTTGTATTTGCGTTCAAACGCCAAAATCAAATAGGATTTCTTGCCTGTTTTATGGTCTTTTCCTGCGGCTTGCCAATACATATGTTCGTAGGCATGTTCGTAGGGCGTATTGCGGTCTATAGTGGCTCGAAAACGAAAATCAATCAGGTTTATTAAATCGGTTGAAGCAAATTCAATTAAGCGGTATTGCGCACTCTGAAACCCACTCGCAGGTGTCAAGGTGTTTCTAAATTTCATGTATTGAGCTACTTCCATGCCATCGCCCATAATGGTAAATGAGGTGGTGAGCATATCAAAATAGCGGCTGATGCGCTGTAGTTTTTCGGTAAAAAAAGCAGTAGTAGGCGCAGGCTCTGCTACCACTTGTTCGATTTCCCAGAGAATCATCTTAAACAACAATTCATTCACTTGGTGGTATAGGATAAACACCATTTCATCGGGAAGAACTGTGCGTTGATTTTGAATATTTAGCAACACATCGGTTTGAATATAATCCCAATAGGTGATCGGGTTTGACCACAATAACCCCTCCAAATGCGTGTTGGTCTTTTGGTCTATCGCTTCAAATTTTTCATGTAAACTCGCTAGCAGCGAATTGGTTTCAGGAGACTGTTCCATTAGGGTTTTTGTTTTACGCGAAAAGAATATTTAAGTCCTTTAAACGATTCGAGTTCTGCTTTAATCGAGCCAACCAATAAACTGGCTTTGATGCGAATAGGTATTTTGTTGTCGTCGTCTGAAATCCAAACCGTTACGCTTTCTTCTTCTTTAAACACCCGTCCTGATTGTACGAGCGGACGAAAAATCATGGTCGATATCGTGCCAAATTTAGTTTCTATGTCTTCTGTGCCTAGGTATTTCAACCTGAATTTAGTGGTTTCGTTATCAAAAAACATATCAATGGCCACCGATTCGCCTACCTTCAATTTGTCTATCGTAGGATGGTTTCTCAGGTAATAAAACGAGGATAGTATGTCTTGAATTTCTTCTGGGGTTTTAAAACTGGCTTCGGTTTTGCTTTGGTAATCTTTTACCAAAACGGTGTTGGACACTTGCTCAAAAAAACCTTCCTGATTTTTGGTGTAGCCGCCTTCGTTTATTTTTCGAACAAACTGAAAAGGCTTCATGGTTTCTTTATCAAAATAGGATTCATACACGTCTTCAACCTTAAAGATAAAGCGAGACATGCCCGTCGTGTAGCCTCTGCCAATGGCGTGGTATACTTTTTTATTGCTTCGGGTGGCTTCCTTTACCTCTAAGGTTGCGTAGCCAGCATTGATAAAGCCGTAATGAATGCGAAATTTAAACCATTCTCCTACCTCAAAAGCTCTTTCTTTTTGAGAACTAAATCCGAATGTGGAGAGCGCCAATAAGAAAATGATTATTTTTTTCATGGGAGTTGAATTGATTTCTAATAGAAACGCAATTAAGTTTCCAAATGTATTAAAACAAAAAAACTCAGTCAACTAATGACTGAGTTTTTATGCTATTAACCAACCAAAAATTATAAATTATGAATAATTTATTATAAAAACGTAGGGAAACCACTCCCGGTGTTTTTTGATTGTGCAAATGTATAAGTTTTGTTGAGTTATGTTTAATGAAAACGTTACTTTAACATTTTATTATTAGTAACGTTACAACTACAACGATGTAATTTGCATATTCCGCAATTTTATAAACAATTTTATAACGTTCCTCTTTTTTCTTGTTCGCGTTCTATCGATTCAAACAAGGCTTTAAAGTTACCTGCACCAAAGCCTTTGGCGCCCATTCGCTGTATAATTTCATAAAATAAAGTTGGACGGTCTTCTACCGGTTTGGTGAAAATCTGAAGCAAATAGCCGTCTTCGTCGGCATCAATCATGATGGCTAGACTTTGCAAGAGTGAAATGTCTTCTTTCATCATCTCCATATGGGTACCCAAGCGATTTGGAATGTCCTCGTAATAGGCTTTGGGTGGAGCCGATAAAAACTCAACGCCTCTCGCTCGCAATTTGGTTACCGTAGAAATAATATCATCCGTAGCTACCGCAATGTGTTGCACTCCTGAACCTTCATAAAAATCCAAGTACTCTTCAATTTGAGAACGTTTGTTTCCTTTGGCCGGCTCGTTAATCGGAAATTTAATGCGGCCATTTCCGTTGCTCATCACCTTACTCATCAAGGCTGAATATTCGGTATGGATTTGCTTGTCGTCAAACGAAAGGAAATTCACAAACCCCATCACATCTTCGTACCATTTTACCCAAGTATTCATTTGGTTCCAGCCCACGTTTCCTACCATGTGGTCAATGAATTTTAATCCCAATGGCTCTGGATTGTAATCGGATGTCCATGGCTTATAGCCCGGTAAAAATGTTCCGCTGTAATTTTTGCGTTCTACAAAAAGATGCACAGTTTCGCCATAGGTGTATATTCCGGCGCGAACCACTTCGCCAAACTCATCGCTTTCTACTGTAGGTTCGAGGTACACTTTGGCTCCTCGTTTGGTGGTTTCGATAAAAGCTTGGCGGGCATCTTCTACCCAAAGTGCAATTACTTTCACCCCATCGCCGTGTTTTTTTACGTGTTCGCCAATTTCAGAATCGCTAATCAAGGCCGTGGTAAGCACCAACCTAATTTTGCCTTGCGCCAATACATAGGAGGTTCTGTCACGCACCCCAGTTTCCAATCCGGCGTAGGCCAAGGACTGATACCCGAATGCCGTTTTGTAATAGTGCGCCGCTTGTTTGGCATTGCCCACATAAAATTCTACATAATCTGTGCCCAAAAGCGGAAGGAAATCTTGTGCGCCTTCAAATATTTTTTCTAATCCGTAATCAACAGAAGTAACTTCTTTTGCCATCGTGTTTTGTTTTAGGGATGAGCGCTACGTCTGCATCCGAGTTGGTGTTTTATATTATTCTGCCCAAGATTTGTAATACTGCCCATCGTCTATGCCCATTGCCTCTTCGGTAACCATGAGCGGCCTAAAGGTGTCTACCATCACAGCCAATTCTTGGGTTTCTTTATGGCCAATGCTGCGTTCCATGGCTCCAATGGCTGGTCCGTGCGGAATACCTTTGGGATGCAAGGTAATATGTCCTTGCTCGATGTTGTTTCGGCTCATGAAATCGCCGTCTACATAATACAATACTTCGTCGCTGTCAATGTTGCTGTGGTTATAGGGCGCAGGAATGGATTGCGGATGATAATCATACAAACGCGGTACAAACGAACACACTACAAATGTGCTGGTCTCAAATGTTTGGTGCACTGGAGGTGGTTGGTGCACTCGTCCGGTTATCGGCTCAAAATTATGAATACTGAAACCAAACGGAAAATTATAGCCGTCCCAACCAATCACGTCAAACGGGTGCGTGGCGTAGACAATTTCATGAATCATCCCTTCTTTCTTGGTTTTAATTACGAAGTCGCCTTTTTGGTCATGCGTTTCGAGTTCGGTGGGCAACTTAAAATCGCGTTCACAAAAAGGAGCGTGTTCCAAATGCTGCCCCGAGGCATTTTTGTAGCGCTTTGGGGTATAATAGGGCGCAAAAGACTCCACATAAAACAAGCGGTTATCGGCTTGATCAAATTGTATTTGGTAAATCATTCCGCGGGGAATAATCAAATAATCGCCGGGTTCAAAGACAATATTTCCCAACATGGTACGCAGTTTGCCGCTGCCTTTGTGAATAAAAAGCAATTCGTCGGCATCGGCATTTTTGTAAAAGTAATCGGTGAGTGATTCTTGTGGCGCAGCCAAACCAATGGTGCAATCGCCGTTCACCAATAGTGGTTTTCGGCTTTCCAAGAAATCAAGTGCTGGTTTTAATTCAAAGCCTTTTAGCAACAAAGATTTGATGTTTTTGCCAATGGCAATTTTGGGCTCAACCGAATACGAAGCTTTAATTTCTTTTACTTGTGTGGGTCGGTGCACATGATAGGACAAAGACGAATGACCGTGAAAGCCTTCGGTTCCAAAGAGCTGTTCGTAATAGAATTCTCCAGTCGGTTTTTTAAAAATGGTATGTCGTTTGGCAGGAATAGATCCTAATTTATGATATACAGGCATAATCTTATATTTAAAATTTACTGCGCCAGTTCGCTAACGCACGAGTGAAAATTGGAAATTTGAAAGAAATCAAATTTGGCTAAATCAGAAAAGGTCGACCCTCATTCAGGATTTCTCTTGATGAGGAATTGAAGGTGTTCTAAGAGGCCAATCCAATTTTTCATAAACCGAGTAAAGCATAAAAAAAGCGAAAAGAAACGAAGAGCTCTTTTCGCTTTTTGTGTATTATTTTTTCGGATTATTTAGGTTGCTGTTTTTGCGGCCATACCAAAAATAAATCACCAATCCAATGGCCAACCAAGCTATTAATCGCAACCAGTTGGTCCAACCTAAGCCATAAATCATAGCCAAACAAACCACGATGCCCAATACAGGAACCAACGGAAATTTAGGATCGGATAAAGGCGCTCTAAATTCGCGTTTCATGTCGGGCTCGCGTTTGCGCAAAACCACTACAGAAACACACACCAAAATAAAAGCAAACAAGGTACCAATACTGGTCATGTCGCCTACAATATCGCCCGGGATAAAAGCGGCAAATAAGCCTACAATTACTAGGATTGCCAAGTTGGCTTTATACGGTGTATTGTATTTTGGGTGAATTTCCCCAAATGCTTTGGGCAATAATCCATCTTTACCCATCGCATAAAACACACGCGATTGGCCCAACAACATCACCAAAATTACCGAGGAGAAACCAGCCAAAATGGCTACTGTTACAAATTGCGCTAGCCATTCGTAGCCAATCATGTATTTTTGAATCGCAAAGGCCACAGAGGCTTCTTTACCACCGGTTCTAAAATCTTCAACCGAAGCGACTCCGGTAAGCACATGCGCAAATAAAATATAAAGAATAGTACAAATCGCCAAAGAACCTAAAATTCCGATAGGCATATCGCGTTTGGGGTTTTTGGTTTCTTGTGCCGCCGTACTCACCGCATCAAATCCAATAAAAGCAAAGAAAACGGTTCCAGCTGCACCCAAAATTCCCATGATTCCACCAAAACTGTGATCGATTCCTTGGTCGTCGGTAAAAATAGAAGGGAGAGGAATATAAGGAGAATGATTGATTGGGTTTATAAAGGACCAACCCAACACGATAATTAAGATAACGATGGCAACTTTTACGACAACAATTATTCCATTGACAAAAGCCGATTCTTGTGTGCCTTTGATTAATAACAAACTGATTACCGCCACAATAAAAAAGGCAGGCAAATTGATCATTCCGTTTGATACCACACCAGTAACAGGATCTGTAAAATGCTGAAAAGGGGAGTGGGATAATTCATACGGTATGGGTCTCATGTGCAGCACATTGACCAGCAGGTTGTTGAGGTATTCACTCCACGCAATTCCCACGGTAGCTGCCCCCACGGCGTATTCTAAAATTAAATCCCAACCAATAATCCAGGCCAATAATTCGCCCATTGTGGCATAGGTATACGTATAAGCACTCCCAGAAATAGGAATAGAAGAAGACAATTCGGCATAACACAAACCGGCCAACGCACATCCAATGGCGGCTACAATAAAACCAATGGTCACCGACGGGCCTGCATTTTGCGCAGCAGCAGTAGCGGTGCGTACAAATAAACCGGCGCCAATAATAGCGCCAATTCCCAAGGCAATCAAAGACCAAGCCGTTAGGGTGCGTTTCAATCCTTTTTCGGAGTCTCCCGCTTCACTAAGCAGAAGCGTTAATGATTTTTTCTTCCAAATTGACATATGCGTGTAGTTTTTAGTTTTAGTTGTTTCAAATATAGCCTTTTTTCTAAATAATTTCTCTCCGTCAAAATTTGTTAAAAAGTAAAACCCACGGTTACCCATGTAAACCCTTTGGATTGCTCCGGTGACCAAGTGTATTTCAATTCAACCGGTCCAATAATCGTTTCCATCCCATAGCCCAAGGCATAACCCGTATAGGAAGCCTTAGAAAGCCAGTCGGTGGTGTTAAATAAATAATCCCCCACATTAGCAAAATTACTACCTGCGTTGAGGTGGTGTTTTTTCAGAAATTTGAAATCCAACGTCAGTTCAGATTTTGCATAACTGTTGCCCGAAACACTCAAAAAATCATAGCCATAAAACGGTTTAAAATTATGGGTACTGTTGGCACCATATCCCCCCAAAATAAAATCAAAATAGTTGCTGCTTGCTCCTCCAAACGAAAACCCAATTTCTGATCTCACGTTGGCCGTAAGTCGTTTTGTAAACGGAAACGCAAAAGCCACTTCGGATCTTGCGATAGAAAATCGGGTAAAATCATGGTTGTAATTGGACGAATACAAATACGACTGGCAATCCCCGGCATAGCTCCAGCCTTTTTTTGGGAAGTACTTGTCGTCAAAGGAATCGTATTTGATGTATCCAAAAACGCTCACAAATCCGCTGTTTTCAAAAACCGGCTTCGTGTTTTCGAGGGTGGTTGAAGTGAGTTGCAAATGGGTGTGCTCCACGCCGCCGCCAATTAAAAATTTTTGCACAAAAACCGTTTGTAAATAGGCCTGGTTGGTAAACTGAGCAAAATCAATATTCAGGCTGTTAATGCCTAAAATACTGAGTAATTCGCCGTTATTAAAATCATTTTTTACGTTCCGGTTAAACTGATTAAACTTAGATTTTAGCCCAAAACTCCAGTAAAATCCATTGTCAATGTAATAATCCAAGTTGTATCGAAAATTGTCGCCCAAAATCAAATCAAGGGATAGAATATCATTTTTAAAAACCGTTTTTTTCTTGGTGTAGTTGGCCAAAATTCCACTTTTGAACAGTCCGTCGTAGTGCAAGCCAAATTTCACAAAAGTATTGGTCGGGTTTTCGAGCAAATCAAACTGCAAGTCGGCCACGCCTTCTTTTTTGTCCAATTGATAAAAGATGCTCCCAAAATTTTGCGTGGCGGCCATTTTATTAATGCCATCGGTAAAATCGGCAAAAGAAACCGCGGTATTTTGTTTAATTTTCACCTTCCCAATCACATAGGCTCGGGTGTAGTTTTTTAATGGCCTAGTCAGTAAAATATTTCCGATACGCAAACTGTCTATCGGATTAATTTGCGTTGCTTTTTTGGGCTGATCTGAAAATTTTAAGGTCTGCAGTTTAGGCAAGGCCAAGAGGGCCGCTTCTTCGCCTTTGGCTACAATTTCTGGGCCTTTATCAAAGCTAATCACTCCGTATTTTTTGATATCGGGTTTAAGGTAAACATCCACCAGTTTTATTTTGTCATTCATTTTTTCCATCATCTGAAAATTGGAAATTTGAACCAATATTTTGGCGGCATCTTTCAAGTCTGAACGCTCTTTAACTTCGTCTTGCACATCCACCCCAATCACGATATCCACTCCTCTTTTTTTCATTTCTTCAACAGGGAAGTTGTTTATCGCGCCGCCATCAACAAGCAAGTTTCCGTCTATTTCAACCGGCGAAAACAAACTGGGGAAGGCCCCGCTGGCCAACAAAACTTGAGGCAAATAGCCGTGATCGAGCACCACTTCTTTTCCGGTTTCTATGTTGCTGGCTATGCAGTAAAACGGGATAGGTAATTTTGTAAAATCCCGCTCTTGTAAAGTATGGAACAACAACTTATTGAGCAAGTTGTAGTTGTAAATCCCTTTTGACAAGCCCGAAGGAATTCCAATATGTAATTTTTTAAACGGCAATGAAATAGCATAGAGTTCATCGTTGCGCTTTTCGTAAAAGCTTTTCGAATTTCGGGGAATATAGTCACTCAGCAAGGCATCAAAATCGGTGGTTTTGAAGATGGAATCAATTTGCGTGGCCGAATAACCGGTGGCATACAAAGCACCTATTACTGCTCCCATACTCGTCCCGCCAATGTAATCAATCGGGATTCCCTCTTTTTCCAACACTTTTAACACCCCAATATGGGCAAATCCTTTGGCGCCACCGCCGCTCAATACCAATCCAATTTTTGGATGTTTGGGTGCCAGCGTATCCTGAGCCGATGCCACAGAAACAGCAAAACCACTCACCAAAAAGGCCAACAGGAATCGGCTGAAAATACCAGCAAAGAAATTCGGATACTTAGGATTGCTCATGGGTTGAATTTGCGTGGTAAAAGTCGGTAATTTTTTTTGCTTTTGAAACGCCTACTACTTCGGCAATATCGGTTTCGCTCGCGAGTTGCAATCGCTTCACACTTTTGAAGTGCTGCAACAATTGGGTGATGGTTTTCTCGCCAATACCCGGGATGGCCTCCATCGACGAATTGATCGCCGACTTGCTGCGTTGATCGCGGTGAAAGCTGATGCCAAAACGGTGGGCTTCGTTGCGCAAATACTGAATTACTTTGAGCGTTTCTGATTTTTTGTCCAAATACAACGGCACTGAATCACCTGGATAAAATAGTTCTTCCAAGCGCTTGGCTATGCCCACTATGGCAATTTTTCCTCTCAATCCCAAGGCATCGATGCTTTTCAAGGCCGACGACAATTGGCCTTTTCCGCCGTCAATGATAATGAGTTGCGGCAAGGGTTCTTGTTCGTCGAGCAAGCGTTTGTAGCGGCGGTACACCACCTCTTCCATCGAGGCAAAATCATTGGGTCCTTCTACGGTTTTGATGTTGAAGTGGCGGTAATCTTTTTTGCTGGGTTTGCCGTCTTTAAATACAACACAGGCCGCCACCGGATTGGTTCCTTGTATGTTCGAGTTGTCAAAACATTCAATGTGTCGGGGCTCGACGCTGAGGCGTAAATCTTTCTGCATTTGGGCCATGACGCGCGTGGTGTGTCGGTCTGGATCTACGATTTGCAATTGCTTGAGTTGTTCGATGCGGTGAAATTTGGCGTTTCGCTCGGACAGTTCCAAGAGTTGTTTTTTATCGCCCAAAAGTGGCACCGATATTTTGAGTTGTTCGCCCAAATCAACGGCAAACGGAACCAGAATTTCTTTTGAAAGCAACTGAAAGCGCTCCCGCAGTTCTACGATGGCTAATTCCAATAATTCTTGATCAGATTCGTCGAGTTTCTTTTTAATTTCTAGCGTATGCGAACGAATGATCGATCCGTGGGCAATTTGCAAAAAATTGACAAAAGCTGACGTTTCATCAGACACAATCGAAAACACATCGACGTTGTTAATTTTGGGATTGATGATGGTGGAACGCGCTTGGTAATTCTCGAGCGTTACTATTTTTTCCTTCATTTGCTGTGCCGCTTCAAATTGCGTGAGCGAAGCAAAGAGGTTCATTTTTTGTTTAAAATCTTTGATGCTTTCCTTCAAGTTTCCTTTCAAGATTTCGCGGATGGCATGCACTTGTTGTTGGTAATTCTCGAGCGATTCATGCCCTTCGCAGGGGCCTTTGCAGTTTCCTAAATGGTATTCTAAACACACTTTGTATTTGTGTTTGGCCAAATTATTGGCGTTTAAATCATAGGAGCACGTACGCAGCGGATACAACTGTTTAATCAAATCCATAATTGCAGACACAGTCTTGAAATTGGTATACGGCCCAAAATACTCCGAGCCGTCTTTGATGAGTCGTCGGGTAGAAAATACCCGCGAAAAGGGTTCGTTTTTGATGCACAACCACGGATACGTTTTGTCGTCGCGCAGCAGCACATTGTAGCGCGGCTGTAATTTTTTGATCAGGTTGTTTTCTAGCAACAAGGCGTCCGATTCGGTGGGGACGACGATGTGTTTGATGGTTACGATTTTTCGTACCAGCACATTGGTTTTGGCGTTGTCGTGTGTTTTGTGAAAATAGGAGGAAACCCTTTTTTTAAGGTTTTTGGCTTTGCCTACATACAAAATTTTACCGGCGTCATCATAATACTGATACACGCCAGGGCCGTCGGGCAGGGATTGCAGCTGCAGTTCTAAAGCCGGATTTTGCATGACCAAAGTTAGTTGAAATGTTTAAAAATACAAGCGATGTTGTGGGTTGTAAACAGCCTTTGTTGTGGTTAATCCATTAGCGATAAAATTGTGTTGATGCACCACGTAGAAGTTTCTCATTTAGTTACATTTATAGCCGAGTTGAAACACGCTTTGCTATGCACAAATCTGATCTAAGACTTTTATACAAACAACGCCGAGCCGCGCTCACAGCTGATGCCATTGAAGCCCAAAGTTTGGCCATTGCCAATCAGCTCTTGGCTTTGCCCATTTGGGAGCACACCTATTTTCATGTTTTTTTGCCTATCGTAAAGCAGCGCGAAGTGAATACCGAATTTATCTTGCACCTCTTGGCCGGAAAAGACAAAGAAATCTTGATTTCAAAAAGCGATTTCACTACCCGGGAAATGACGCATTTTTTACTCACCGATTCGACCAAAATAATCCCCAACGCCCACGGAATTCCCGAACCCGTATCGGGATTGGAAGTGCCTGTTTCTAAAATTGAGGTGGTGTTTGTGCCCTTATTGGCCTATGACAAACTAGGCCACCGCGTGGGTTACGGCAAAGGATTTTACGATACCTTTTTGCAGCAATGCAATCCCAACACGGTAAAAATTGGCTTGTCTTTTTTTGGACCCGAAGAAAAAATCGAGGACATATCTGCTGCAGATGTTGCCTTGGATTATGTAGTGACAGCGGAGGGAGTTATGAGTTGTCGGTTGTGAGTTGGCTGTTGTCGGTTCTCGGTTTTAGGTTGTCTGTTTTCGGTTCTAGAAGTATACTAAGAACGTCATTGCGAGGAGGAACGACGAAGCAATCTAATTCAGCGGAAAGTCTTAAAGTCAAAAGTATACTAAGAACGGTTGTCAGTTATCGGTTTTAGGTTGTCTGTTCTTAGTAAACTTTGAAAAACTTCCCACTTCCCACTTCCCACTTCCCGCTTAACAGCCCTTCTTAGTAAACTTTGAAAAACTTTCCACTTCCCACTTAACAGCCGTTCATAGTATCTCTTTAACCCGTCAACCAAAACCCACTAAGTATTCGTATTTTTGCCCCACTAAAATAAACGACTATGCGCAATTTTGATTTATACAACCCAACTAAACTGCTTTTTGGCACCCAGCAGATTGAAAAATTAGCCAATCTAGTGCCCAAAGACGCCCGCGTGCTGCTGGTGTATGGCGGCGGTAGCATTTTTGCCAATGGCATTCACGCACAAGTAATTGCTGCGTTGCAAGGATTTCATCTGGTAGAATTTGGCGGAGTTGAACCTAATCCGCGCTACGAAACCCTGATGCAGGCCGTAGAAGTGATTCGCAAAGAACAGCTCAATTTTATTTTAGCCGTGGGCGGCGGCAGCGTGATTGATGGCGTAAAATTTATCTCGGCCGCGACACATTTTGCTGGCGATGCTGCCCGCATTTTGCACGAGCGTATCTTGTTTACCGATCTTTCAAAAGTGGTTCCATTTGGCACGGTGCTTACCTTGCCGGCCACCGGAAGCGAAATGAATTCGGGCGCAGTGGTAACCATCCAAGCCACACAAGAAAAATTAACTTTAGGGGGCAGCGCCTTGTTTCCTAAGTTTTCTATTTGCGACCCAACTGTTATTGCATCTTTGCCCAAACGCCAATTGCAAAACGGAGTCATTGATTCGTTTATGCACGTCATGGAACAATACCTTACGTATCCGCACGAGGCCTATTTGCAAGACCGAATTGCCGAAGGAATTTTGCAAACTTTAGTCGAAATGGGACCCAAAGTGATTGACAATCCGTCTGATTATGTGTTGGCTTCTAATTTTATGTGGTGTTGCACCATGGCATTAAACGGGTTGCTCAACAAAGGCGTACCGGTTGATTGGGCCACACACATGATAGGCCACGAATTGACGGCCTTGTATGAAATTGATCACGCGCGCACCTTGGCCATCATAGCGCCAAACTTGTACCGCGTGCTGTTGGAAACCAAGCAAGACAAACTGATCCAATATGGCGAACGCGTCTGGAACATTAGCAGCGGAACGCCAGCGGAGCGAGCCAATCAGGCGATTGATAAAACTACGCAGTTTTTCCAGCAGCTGGGAGTTCCAACCAAACTTAGCCAATACACTCCCGACTTTGCACAAACCGCCGATTTTATCGTGAACCGTTTTGAACAACGCGGCTGGATTGCTTTGGGCGAACGTCAAAACATTGATTTAGCCAAATTGCGACAAATTGTTGAAATGAGTTATTAAATTAGAATTGCTTGTTTTTACTTACTTTTGGTCACCCCAAATAGCAAAAAACCTACATAATTGTAGCTAATTTATGAAAGACAATCCAAAATTTGCCGTTATAGGCGGAGGCAGTTGGGCCACGGCGATTGCCAAAATGCTGTGTGTAAATCAGACGAAAATTGCCTGGTACATGCGCAACGAAGAGGCCATCGCGCATTTACAATCCGAACACCATAATCCCAATTATTTAAGCTCAGTCGAGTTCAAAATGGAGCAATTGCTGCTCACAAACGACATTAATGAAGCCATTGATTTTGCCGACATCATTATTTTTGCCATTCCTTCTGCCTTTTTGAATATCGAATTGCTTAAGCTCACCAGTAAATTAGAAGACAAAGTTATTTTTTCAGCCATCAAAGGCATAGTGCCCGAAACGAGCCTTATTGTAGGGGAGCACTTTCATAAATCCTTCGACATTCCCTTCGAAAACATAGGCGTAATTACGGGGCCTTGTCACGCAGAGGAAGTAGCTTTAGAGCGCCTATCCTACTTGACCATTGCCTGCGGAGACGCCAAAAAAGCAAAAGTAGTGGCTCAAAATTTGTCTAGTAATTACATCAAAACTAAAATATCAGACGATATTATTGGCACCGAATATGCCGCAATGCTCAAAAACATTTATGCGATCGCTGCCGGTATGGCACATGGCTTGGGCTATGGCGATAATTTTCAGTCGGTGTTGATGAGCAATGGGATTCGGGAGATGAAAAAATTTATTCGAAAAGTCCACAAAATGAAACGCAACATCAACGATTCAGCCTACTTGGGCGATTTGTTGGTAACCGGTTATTCTATATTTTCTCGCAACCGTATGTTTGGAAACATGATTGGAAAGGGCTACACCGTGAAAAGCGCCATGATGGAAATGAGTATGGTGGCTGAGGGCTATTATGCCGCCAAAAGTGCTTGGGAATTAAACCAAACCTACCAAGCAAAAACGCCCATTATTGACGCGGTACACGAAATTTTGTACCAAGGGAAAGATGCCAAAAAGGTGTTCAAGAAACTCACCGAACTATTGGATTAGGCTCATTTTACTACCACGCCGTTTACAAATAAAATAGGCACTTCTTCGGTTGCGTTTAGGTTGATGCTGTTTTTTAGGAAGATAAATTTTTTGTCATACAAGCTATTTTCTATAAAATAGGTAAGCATGAATTCGTTGTTGAGTTGCAACACCGATTGATCGATGAACTCTACTTTTTGAACCGACACAGCCGGAACTTTTACAAAAGCGTGGCGCAACAACGAGGTTTTTTTCATTTCGCCATCTATCGTGCCAAAAGCTTTAGACACCAACATCACATTGTCTAAATCGTAGTCGGAATCATTGATTAAATATACGTACCATACGTTGTCGTTAAAGTCGTCGCTCCATTCTTGCACGGCGGCCAAGAATACATTTTCTACTTTGGGAATGATGATGTCTGATTTCATGGGTTTTTTAGCTGGGAGTTGGAAGCTGGAAGTTAGGAGTTAGGAGTGGGAAGTTGGAAGATTTCAGCTAAGAAGCTAGGTAATACTGAGAATTACGAGACTTCGGGATCTATTCAAAAGTGCTTAGTACATATTTTCAACAGAAACCTGACTCGAGGCGACAGCCGACAGATGGAGCATAGCGGAATAAACTTTAAACCTGAAACAAAAAACTACACTATCGACTTAAACTGCTCCAAAAAGCGCACGTCGTTTTCATAAAATAATCGGATGTCGCCAATTTGGTACAAGAGCATCGCAATGCGTTCTACGCCCATTCCAAAGGCAAAGCCTGAGAATTCGTCGGGATTAATTTGGCAATTTTTCAAGACGTTGGGATCAACCATGCCGCAGCCGCCAATTTCCAACCAACCGGTTCCTTTGGTAATGCGGTAATCGGTTTCTGTTTTGAGTCCCCAATAAATATCAATTTCGGCGCTTGGCTCTGTGAACGGAAAATAACTCGGACGCAACCTAATTTTTGATTTGCCAAACATCTCTTTGGTGAAGTACAACAGCGTTTGTTTCAAATCGGCAAACGAAACATCTTTGTCTATATACAAACCTTCCACTTGGTGAAAAATACAGTGCGAACGTGCCGAAACGGCTTCGTTGCGAAATACGCGTCCGGGCGAAATGGTGCGGATCGGCGGTTTGTTTTCTTCCATGTACCGCACTTGTACCGAAGAAGTATGGGTGCGCAACAAAATATCGGGATTGGTTTGGATAAAAAAGGTGTCTTGCATATCACGTGCCGGATGGTATTCGGGCAAGTTTAAGGCCGTAAAATTATGCCAATCGTCTTCTATTTCTGGACCTTCAGATACATTAAATCCGATAGTCGAAAAAATGTCAATGATTTGATTTTTTACCAACGATATCGGGTGTCTAGAACCAATTGATATGGGTTCTCCCGGACGGCTAAGGTCGCCATAGATTCCTTTAATTTCCTGTTTACTCTCGAGCGCTTCTTGGATTAGTTTCACCTTGTCCTCGGCGGTCGTTTTGAGCAAATTAATTACCTGCCCAAATTCTTTTTTCTGCTCGTTGGGCACGTTTTTAAATTCGGCAAACAGGGTTTTTAGGAGGCCTTTGCTTCCCAAGTATTGAATGCGATAGGCTTCTAGTTCGGCGGAATTTTCGGCGTGAAAAGCCGCTGCTTCAGAGATATGTACTTTAATTTGATCTATCATGATGCGTGGTCATTGAGCCGCAAATTTAGCTAAAAGTTGCTAGTATTTTAGGACGTATTTCAAGTTTTTCGTGGGCTTAGTCAATATATTCTCGGGCCAAAAAATAGCTCACAATGGCTTCTTTCATCAGCACCGATTGTTCCCCAGCCTTCAAAGGCGGCAATTCTTCTTTGATCGTATAATGCGGCCAGCCATCGGCATCGATGTAATCAAACTCATAAAAGCCATAGGGCTCTAGCAAGCGACAAATGGCAATGTGCATTAGGTTAACCTTTTCGTCTTTTTTGAATGCTTGGTGTACTTTTCCCAATTCTTGCACGCCAATCAAATAGATAATGGCGTCCAAATCTAAGTCTTCTCCTTGCGAAAACTGATCGGATAATTTGGCAACCAATTGTTCCCAGCGTTCTTTTAATTGTATATCTCTTGACATAATCGATCTGCGTTTTTTGGCAGGGCAGGCATCTGCCACAGCGGGCAAAGATAGGAAGTTGCCACCGGAGTTGCCTCACCTAATTTTTGATTTATATTTGTGCGCAACATAACCCTACAAAAATGAGTTGGATTGATTATTTTCTTTTGGCTTTTATGGCCATGGGCCTGATTCGCGGCTTGCGCAATGGCTTTTTTATCGAACTCACCGGACTCATTACGTTGCTTTTTGGCGTGTATTTGGCCATCAAATTTTCGTATATCGCCCGTCATTTCTTGGCCCGTGAGGTGTCTTGGAACCCCAAAATAATTCAAATCATTGCCTTTGTAATTACGCTAATGGTGGTATTGGTTGGTGCAGCGTTATTGGCCAAGTTTTTCACCACGGTGGCGCGTGTGGCCCAGTTGGGTGCGCTCAACAAATTGGGTGGCGGAATTTTAGGAACGCTAAAACTTATCGTCGTGTTGAGTTTGGGTATTGCCATGTTCAATAAACTGAATTTTTCCTATGCCTTTGTGTCCAAACAAACCATCGAGAAATCCTGGTTTTATTTGCCCATTCAAAAGGTGTCTGCTGCTATTTATCCCCAGCTCAATGAAGTTTTTGTTGCCTTTGGCACGCACGAACAGCCGCAGCAAAATTAGTGCACTTGCTTGATTAAATCTTGGTTAATCCAACCGTCGGTGCCGTCGGTGAGTTGTATTTTTTTCCAGTTATCCAGCGAATCCAATACAAAGACTTTTGCGCCTTCGTGTAGCAAAACCACTTCGGTTGCTCCCGATTTTGGCTCGCTTTTCACCGAAGCCAGTTCGGCAAATACGATAGCCGGGTGTTCACTGTTGCTAAATTTCTTTTCGATTACTGCAGCAACTACGCTGCATAAAACCCCAAATAACAGCACAAACATCCCTACAAAAAATACGCGTTTATTGGCGGCATAGGGGGAAAAGTAATAGCCAACAAAAAAGCCCAAAAACAAAATAGAAAACCCTACCGCAATCCAGGCCCAGACATCGTAGTGAAACACGGCAAGCAGTCTGTGTATCATCGGAGCAAAGCCCACTTGGGGCACCACCTTGATTTCGTCGATGGTCATTTTGTGGGCAAATTTCAAGTTGTTTTGAATTTCCACATCGTCGGGGTTCAAGTACAAAGCCTTTTCGTAATTGTAGATGGCCGGCGCTACTTTGTTGAGTTTGTAGTAACAATTTCCCAAATTAAAATACACGGCTGCCGATTCTTTCTGGCTTTCCAACACCGATTGGTAGGCCAAAATGGCTTGGTTGTAGTCGCCTTTTTTGTACCAATCATTTCCTTCTTCAAAACCAGTTTTGGCCAAAAGAATTTGCGAAAATAGCAGAAACAAAAGCAATAAATTTTTCATAGTCGTTTCGTTTAGATCGGGGTTACAATTGTTTTTCTAAGGCGGCCAATACTGCTTCGGCTTTGTGAAAATCTTGCTCGATTGCAACAGATGAGGAAGGGGCATAACGCGCAAATTCGCAGTTTTTCATGAGCGAAATAAAGGAAGTAATTGTATCAGCCGATGCAGTTTTGGATTGCAACAAATGGGCAATCGTGTCTTTGCTCATCTCGGATGTCTCGATATGTAATTTGGCTTTCAAAAAGTTGTGCATCGATTTTTCGAGGGCAATGTAAAACAACTCCTTGTTGGGCATTTGTTTTTTGGCTTCCAACAAATATTTCTTGGCCAATTGATTGGATTTTTTAATCCGGTTGCCCACTATATCGCCGTCAATAGCGGCCTTTTTCTTTTTGAAAAATACAATCACGGGAATTAAGAAGGCAGGCAAAAACAAGAGGATGTAAAACAATCTAGAGCCCAAAAAGTCTGATCGGTGAGTAGACTGCAAAGAAGTTTTGAGTTTCACATATTTAAATTGATCGGCAGCTGACAGCGTATTTTTGGCCGATTGGGCCGACGCGATAGGTTCGTTTGTAGCAGCTGATGAGCTTGGGCCATCCAACACATCGACCACAATTTCTGGAGAAGTAATGGTTTTGTACTTGCCTGTACCCAAATCAAAATACGAAAACTGCATGGGCTTAATAGGGTATTTGCCTTTAAACTGCGGAATCAAGGTGTAGGTATCGGTAATACTGCCGTTCATGCCGCTCAAAGGCGTTTGCACTTGTTCGTTGTGCACCGGATCATACATCTCAATGGAGTTGGGCACCACCGGTTTGGGTAGCGTAAACAATTTGAGATTCCCCGTTCCCGAAACTGCTACTTTCAAATCGAGCGATTCGCCACTTTTTAACTGAGTTTTGCTGGGTTTTGCCACAAAATTAAATCGGCCCACAGCTCCCGAAAAATCAATTGGTTTTCCGGCTTCTGGCAGCGATTTTACGCTAATGGTTTTGCTTCCAGCCGATACCCGGCGGTTGTCATTGACTACCTGTACTTGGCCAAAAATGTTTCGGCGGTTGGTAGGCACCTGCAAATCAATGTCGAGCGAAAGCGGTTCAATTTCTAATTTACCCGATTTTTGTGGATACAAGACGGTTTTTCGCAGCACCACATAGCGAAAGCGTTCGCCGTTGTATTTACCTTCTTCGGCTACCAATTGTTTGATATCGATATTTTGGCTCCAAAAATCATTGTACTTGGGTTTGTTGAGTTCGCGCCAATTGGTTATGCCAATGTTGTAACTAAAATACAATTTGTACACCACGGTAATGGGCTCATTCACGTAGGGATTTCCCTTCGAAATTTCAGCTACCAAATGAATGGCGTCTGCCGCCGAGATTTGCGGTTCGTCGTTGGGGTCTCGTGGCTGCTCAACTGCGCCCGTTACGTTGATTTTTATGGGATTGGTTTTGTAAATCTGTCCATTAATCTCCACCGAAGCTTGTTTGATGGTGAGCGCACCTTTTTGCGAAGGGAGCAAATAGTAGGAATAAGATTTGTTAAACGAACTCCGACCATTAACCCAGGATTGACTCACCTGTTGACTTGGCCCAGCCACGATGCGAAAGCCTTCAAAATTGGGTGGGGTAAAATTATCACCGTCGGCATTCATGGTAAAATCAATGCGCAAGCGCTCGTTTAGCCCCAAACTGTTTTTGCTCACCTTGGCCTCAAATTGCACTTGGGCAAAAAGGGCTTGGCAACTGATTAATAAAAATAAAACCTGCTTTTTCATAGTCAATTCGTCAATGTATTACCAGTCTTTCTCGGTTTGAACGGGTTTGCCTTTAATTTTTTTGGCATTCACTTTGTCCTGGATTTTTTTCTCTTCGTTGTTTACTGCGTCGAGCAAATTTTGCAAGCGCTCTTTCGAGATGCCACCCGGCTTTGGTTTGGGCTGTCCTTGCGATGGATCTTTTTGGTCTTTGTTGTCTGGGTTTTTGCCCTGATCTTTTTTATTGTCCTTCTTGTCTTGGTCGCCTTTGTTTTTGTCGTCCTTTTTATCTTGGTTTTTTTGGTCTTTTTTGTCGTCTTTCTTGTCCTTGTTTTTGTCTTTTTTGTTGTCTTTTTTGTCGTCTTTGGGCGGCGGATTGTCTTTTAATAATTTTTTTGCCAAGGCCAAATTGTAGCGCGATTCTTCGTCGGTGGGGTCGTTGCGCAAAGCGTCTTTAAAAGCCGAAACAGCTTCGGCATATTTTTTTTCTTTCAGGTATACATTGCCCAAGTTGTGAAAGGCATTGTGTTTTTGGCTACGTGAATTCGATTTTTCTACTGCGTCGATGTAGGCATATTTGGCTTCACTGGGCTGATTTTGCTTGTAGATGGCATTCCCCAAATTGTAGGCGGCCAATGCTTTTTGCTTGGCCTTTGATTTGGAGATCCGGTAATTGGCTTCGGCATCGGCATATTTTTTATCGGCAAAAGCTGCATTAGCTTCCGAAAAATTGCGGTCTTTCTCTTGGGCATTTGCGCCAAAAGCAAGCAAAAGCAAGCAAAGAATTAGCACGTTTTTTCGCTGTTTTTCAACGAAAGACAACGGGTTTGGGTTATTGTTTTTCATTAAATAAATTCAGTTTTTTAATCCAAGCGGTGGTGCGCTCCAACAAGAACAAGTCGAGTACCAAAAGCAAGATGGCCAGCCCAATAAACCACTGAAATTGCGATTGATAATTGGCCATTTGCGTGGCTTCAAATTCAGTTTTTTGGATGGTATCGAGCGCTTTTTTAATTTTTTCAAGCACGGCTTTGGTTTGATTTCCGTTGATGTACATTCCCTTGGTGGCTTTGGCAATCGACTCTAGACTTTCAGCGTTGAGTTTGGTGATCACCACTTCGTTGTTTTGGTCGCGTTTAAAACTTTGCACCACTCCATTTTGTTTGAGCGGAATCGGACCCCCTTTGGGCGTTCCTACTCCGATGGTAATAATTTTCATACCCATTTTAGTGGCCTCTGCCGCTGCATCTTCGGCACCTTCAGAGTGGTCTTCTCCATCAGAGATGAGAATTACGAGTTTACTGGTTTTGTTGCTTTTGTCAAAAAAGGTTCCTGACAAGTTGATGGCCTCATCGAGCGAAGTACCTTGCGAAGAAACCATATTGGTGTTCATGCTTTGCAAAAACATCTTGGCTACGCCATAATCGGTGGTGATGGGCAAAACCGGAAATGCTGATCCGGCGTAGGCTACGATTCCAATGCGGTCATTGCCCAATTGGTTGATGATTTGCGACACCAATTGCTTGCTTTTTTCTAATCGGCTAGGCGCTACGTCTTCGGCCAACATACTTTTGGACACGTCTACGGCAAATACAATATCAATGCCTTCCCGTTTGATGGTTTCCATTTTGGTTCCCATTTTGGGATTGACCAACGCCATAATTAGCGACGCCAAGGCCAAAACCAAGACCACAAATTTCAAGATTGATTTAAACTGTGATTTTTCTGGACTCAATTTGGCCACCAAAACGAGGTCTCCAAATTCGCGTTGTTTTTTGCGTTTCCAATACTGCACATAAAGAAACAGCAAGGCCATCAGCGGAAGCAAGAGCAGTAAGTACAGGTATTTTTGTTCTTCTAATTCGTACATAGCCTAAATAAAACTTTTATATATCGTGTTGCGCAATCCAAATTCGAGCAGCAAACAAATTCCGGCTAGCATTACCCAAGAACGGTATTTTTCGTCATAATCATAAAAACGAAGTTCTTCAATCTCGGTGGTTTCTAGCTTATTGATTTCATTGTAAATCTGTGCCAATTTTGAATTACTGGTCGCTCTAAAATATTTTCCGCCGGTTTTACGGGCAATGCTTTTCATGAGTTTTTCATCAATTTCCACCTGCATCATCCGAAACAAAAATTGGCCGTTGGGCGCAATCGCATAGGGAAATTCGGCCATGCCGTTGGTTCCAATTCCAATGGTATACACTTTAATGCCATATTGTTGGGCAATGTCCGAGGCGGTTTCGGGCTCTATGAATCCGGCGTTGTTTACTCCGTCGGTGAGCAAAATAATTACTTTGCTTTTTGCTTTGCTTTCTTTGAGTCGATTCACCGCGGTAGTAAGTCCCATGCCTATCCCGGTTCCGTCTTGCAATACATTGTCGTATTTGATGCTCGACACCGCGTCCAAGATGATGCCTTTGTCGCTGGTAACGGGCGTTTTGGTATAGGCCTCGGCGGCATACACCACCAAACCAATGCGGTCGTTGGGACGTTCTTGCACAAAGTCGGCGGCCACGCGTTTCAAGGCCTCCATGCGGTTGGGTTTTAAATCCTTGGCCAACATACTGCCTGAAACGTCTACCGCAATCACGATGTCAATTCCTTTGGTGGTTTTGGTTTTATTGGTCACATCAACGGTGCGTGGTCGGGCCATGGCTATAATCAAACAAGCGAGTGCCGTCAATCGCAAAGCGGGAAGTACCGGCTGTAATTTGGCTAAAATCGATGGCGAACTCTGGAATCCTTGCAATGAACTCATCGACAAAGTAGCCGCTTGTTGTTTGCGTTTCCAATACAACCACGCGGCCGCCACTGGGAGCAGGAGCAACAACCAGAAAAACTCAGGGTGAAAAAAGGTGACGTTTTTCATTAGGGTGTAGCTTGTTTCAGTTCAACCGAATTCAAAATGCGCTCGGCAATCGCGTTGGCATAGGCGTCGCCTTCTTCGTGTACCAACACCAATTGCTGCAATCCGCCGTCTTGCCCAAAAAGCAAGACTTCATAATAATAGGTGGTGCTCGATTTGGTTATGGTGTTGAGCAAAACAAAAGTACCGTAGCCTTTTCGGCCCGAAACGCCTTGTTTGGTTTGAAACTCCTCTTGTTTCACCAACATGTTTTGGGCGCCTAAACTTTCCAATAAATCTATGGTAACGTCTATCGATTTGTCGAGATCTATTTCGGTTTCTTTTTGGTAATGTATGGTATTCACCATCACATAAAAGGCATCTCCCCATTTTCCTTCCACAAATGACTGCATCTCTTTGATAAGTGCCATCCCATTTTTGGGCAGTGTTTTGGATAAATCGGTACGCACCAAAACTTTGGGAGTTTCCAAGCGCACGGCGGGATTCCCATATTCGCTTTGCACCCATTCGCCCTCGAGCAACAACTTACTTTCTTTGCGAATCAAGGTGTCTTTTACATCGGTAAATCCTTTGGCGGCAATAAAATAGCCCAGCACCAGCAGCACCAATCCCAGGACTGAAGCGGCGATACGTTGGTTGCGGCGTTTGCGTGCTTTGGCCGCTTGCAGTTGCAATTGTTGCTGGCGTTGCAATTCGTTGAGCGCCGATTCTTCTTCGTTTTCTTCTACAGTAGGAATTGCGCTGTCTAACGTGACGATGGCTTTTTCTATTTTTTTGCGGTCTTCGGTAATTTCAAAATCAAGTGGTTTTGATTTGGCAAATTTTACCAAATCGGCTTGTTTAAGTACGCGCTCCAAATTTTCGATGGTCTCTGCAGTGAGCTCCATTTTCCTATGCTTTGACGCATTTTGCAAAGCGGCAATGAGTTCGGCGGTGGTGCTTTCCATGGCAGGAATGGCAATGGCTTCTTCGATGTAATTTCGGGCGATGGCCGTGAGTTCGCTGTAATAGGATTTTACTTCTCCTTTTTGCCAGAGTTGTTTTTTCTCTAGTACATTGAGCATGTTGGTGGCTTTTTCGATGGGTGATTTTGCCTCTTCAGCTGCCTCGACTGTATTTTGCTTGCGTTTGCGCCACCAATATACGCCATATCCGGCAGCAGCCAAAAGCACTAAAACGAGCAAAAGTGTCCAAATCCAGCGGTAACTTGAGGTGCCTTGGGCAATGGGTTTGATGTCAAACATTTTTTGCTTGAGCGTATCGACCACCACATTGGCTACTTGCACGCGCAGGCTGTCTGAATAAAACGGCTTGTTGTTAATGAGAATTTTTACGGCCGGTAGCGTATAGGTTCCACTGTCAAATTGGGTGAGTCCATAGGTTTTCACCAATTCGTATAGGCGGTCTTTCCAAACGGTATCTACCGGATAGGATTGAATCACCTCGAGTGCACCCACATTTTTAAGTTTAGGAAACACCACGCGTGCTGAGGTATCGGCGATCGCCTTCAAACTCAATTTGAATTCGGCCCCGATTTTATTTTGCTTCACATTAATCGAGGTAGTCAATGGCTTTTGTTGGGCAAAAACCACTGCACCAAAAAACAGTAAAGCGATATAGGTTGTTAGTTTCATTTTCTTTTTCATACGTTGCGTATACTCGCGCTGTTTTGGGTTATCTAGATTTAAAATACCCCAATAATTTGGTTACATAACTTTCGTCCACGCGGGTTTGCACAACGCCAGCCCCCGATTTGCTGAACACTTCTTTGAAATATCCTGTGCGTTCCAAGTAATTTTTTTCGAAGGCCACACGTACACTTTTGGCTGTGGTATTCACCAATTGCAGTTCACCTGTTTCGGCGTCGAGCAGAGGAACCATTCCAATATTAGGCATCGATTCTTCGCGTTTGTCGTAGACGCGAATGCCAGTGATGTCGTGTTTTTTGGCGGCAATTTTAAGCGGTTGTTCGTAGGCCTGGTCCATAAAATCAGAAATCATAAATACAATGGCTTTCTTTTTTTGGGTGGCCGATAAAAACCGCAAGGCTTGGGCTAGATCTGTTTTTTTGCTTTTGGGGGTAAACTCGATCAATTCCCGAATGATGCGCAATACGTGTGACCGGCCTTTTTTGGG
This sequence comes from Flavobacterium psychrophilum, assembly GCA_945879625.1. Taxonomy (GTDB): domain Bacteria; phylum Bacteroidota; class Bacteroidia; order Flavobacteriales; family Flavobacteriaceae; genus Flavobacterium; species Flavobacterium psychrophilum_G. The sequence continues at coordinate 2,001 of CAMCVA010000014.1, read as the reverse complement.
CGGGATGTACAATTCAATTTGGTCTGAGAATAAAATCAAGCCAATCTTGTCGTTGTTTTGGGTGGCCGAGAACGCCATGGTTGCGGCAATTTCAGTTACAATGTTGCGTTTTACATCTCCTTGTGTACCAAAACTTTCAGAACCCGATACATCCACTACTAAAAGCATGGTGAGTTCGCGTTCTTCCTCAAATACCTTAACATAGGGTTCGTTGTAACGTGCCGTCACATTCCAGTCAATGGTGCGAATGTCATCGCCAAATTGGTACTGACGCACCTCAGAAAACGTCATCCCACGACCCTTAAAGGAAGTATGGTATTCGCCCGAGAACAGGTGATCGCTCAACCGTCGGGTTTTGATTTCTATTTTGCGAACTTTTTTGAGTAAGTCTTTGGTTTCCATTTTTTTAGTGATAAGTGCTAAGAGATAAGTAACTAGAAAAAAGCAAAAGCTAAGTACTAGTTACTATTTACTAATTACTTTTTATGGAACTTCTACTTCGTTTACAATTCTGTTAATGATGTCAACCGAGGTGATGTTTTCGGCTTCGGCCTCATAAGTCACACCAATACGGTGACGCAACACATCGTGTACTACCGCGCGCACATCTTCTGGAATCACATAGCCCCGGCGTTTGATGAAGGCATAACATTTGGCAGCAGTAGCCAAGTTGATGCTTCCACGGGGAGAGGATCCAAAACTAATTAACGGCTTGAGGTTTTCTAGGTTGTATTTTTCGGGGTAACGCGTGGCAAAAATGATATCTAAAATATATTTCTCAATTTTTTCATCCATGTATACTTCGCGCACAGCTTCTTGTGCTCTAAGAATTTGCTCCACCGAAATAACGGCGTTTACTTTTTCGTAACTGCCTTTCAAGTTTTGGCGGATCACCAAGCGCTCTTCGTCCATTTTAGGGTAGTCAATCACGGTTTTGAGCATAAAACGGTCTACCTGCGCTTCAGGCAACGGATAGGTTCCTTCTTGTTCAATGGGGTTTTGGGTGGCCAATACCAAAAAGGGTCGGTCCAATTTGAAGGTGGTATCGCCAATGGTTACTTGTTTTTCTTGCATGGCTTCAAGCAAAGCCGATTGCACTTTGGCGGGCGCTCGGTTGATCTCATCAGCCAAGACAAAATTGGCAAAAATGGGACCTTTTTTTATAGAAAATTCGTTTTGTTTGATGTTGTAAATCATGGTTCCTACCACGTCGGCAGGAAGCAAATCAGGCGTAAATTGGATGCGGCTAAACGACCCTTGAACGGCCTGAGACAGGGTATTGATGGCTAATGTTTTGGCCAATCCCGGCACCCCTTCTAGTAAAATATGTCCTTGCCCTAAAAGTCCGATTAACAAACGCTCTACCATGTGCTTTTGCCCGACAATAACTTTGTTCATTTCCAGGCTAAGCAAATCGATAAAAGCGCTTTCTCTTTCAATTTTTTCGTTGATTGCTCTAATGTCTAGCGTTGCTGCTGTTTCTTCCATTTCTTGGTTGCGATTAGTATTAATTGGGTTCTAAATTTTAACGTGGTGCAAATTGAATTTTTTTTTAAAAGAAAGATGTTAAAAATTGGTTAAAACTTCGATAAACACTACTATTTTAAGGCTCTTTTGTGATTCGTTTTGGCTAATTTTAAGAACTCAAAATTCAATCGTTATTTTTAGCTACTAGCTTGTTATTCAACTAATATTTATTTCCTGTACCATGAGCAAATCCTCGCTTTCTCCTATTGTTGCCGGCACCATGAATTGGGGTGCTTGGGACAAAAAACTATCCACCGCCCAGATGCAACACACGATGCACGTCTGCCTCGAAAACAACATAAGCAGCTTTGATCATGCTGATATTTATGGTGGATACACAACCGAAGCCGAGTTTGGCGCCGCCTTCAAACAAAGCAGCATCGCCCGCGAACAGGTTCAGTTGATCTCCAAATGCGGCATTCAACATATGGCCGAATCCCGCGCCAACACCATCAAACATTACGACTACCGCAA
>CAMCVA010000013.1 GCA_945879625.1 Flavobacterium psychrophilum | reverse complement strand
TCTGCTGTTTCTCTTTTACGAACTCCCATTGCTTCTTATTTTTTACCTTTATTTTTTGCTCCAGCATGACCTCTAAAAGATCGAGTTGGTGAAAACTCTCCTAATTTGTGACCTACCATGTTTTCTGTTACGTAAACTGGTACAAATTGACGACCGTTATGAACTGCGATAGTTTGTCCAACAAAGTCTGGGGTAATCATAGAAGCTCTAGACCAAGTCTTTACTACTCCTTTGTTTCCTTTTTCGATGTTTTCTTGAACTTTCTTGTCTAACTTATAATGAACGAAAGGTCCTTTTTTTAATGAACGTGCCATATCTTACTTATTTCTTTCTACGTTCTACGATATACTTGTTACTCGGGTTTTGTTTAGAACGCGTTCTATAACCTTTAGCTGGTATTCCTTTTCTTGAACGTGGATGTCCACCAGAAGAGCGGCCTTCACCACCACCCATTGGGTGATCGACAGGGTTCATTGCAACAGGTCTTGTTCTAGGTCTTCTTCCTAACCATCTAGTTCTACCGGCTTTACCAGATACCACCAATTGATGATCAGAATTCGATACAGCTCCAATAGTAGCCGAACAAGTTAACAAGATTAAACGTGTTTCACCTGAAGGCATTTTTATGGTTGCGTATTTTCCGTCTCTTGCCATTAACTGAGCAAATGTTCCAGCCGAACGAGCAATAACAGCTCCTTGACCAGGACGCAACTCAATACAAGAGATTACAGTTCCTAATGGAATTTTACTCAACGGCAACGTGTTACCTATTTCGGGTTGTGCTTCGGCGCCAGAAACTAATTTCTGACCCACTTGCAATCCGTTTTGAGCAATTACATAAGTTTTCTCACCATCAACATAAGCTAATAATGCGATAAAAGCAGTACGATTTGGATCGTATTCGATTGATTTCACGGTAGCAGGAATTCCTGCTTTTGAACGTTTGAAATCGATGATACGATAACGCTGCTTGTGACCACCACCCGTATAACGCATGGTCATCTTTCCTTGACTATTTCTACCTCCTGAGTTTTTTATCGGCGCTATCAAAGAGCGTTCCGGCTTATCAGTTGTAATAGCGTCAAAACTATTCACAACTCTAAATCGCTGACCCGGGGTAATAGGTTTTAATTTTCTTACTGACATTGTTATATCTTATTTTCTAGATATTGTTGTAAAAATCGATTGTTTCTCCTTCTTGTACTTGAACAATTGCTTTTTTGTAGGCATTTGTCTTTCCGCTGATCAAACCACTTTTCGTGTATTTTGTAGTTCTATCTGGTCTTACGTTCATGGTGTTTACGCTAAGAATAGTAACGCCATAAGCAGCTTCAACAGCTTTCTTAATCTCTACTTTATTCGCTTTACGATCAACCACAAAACCAAATTGATTCAAAACCTCGTTTTGTTTGGTTACTTTTTCAGTTACTATAGGTTTAATTATGATACTCATATCCTATTATTTGCTTAAATTTTCTTCAATTCCTTCTAAAGATCCCTCTAAAAGAACTAAATTATTGGCGTTTAATATAGCGTAAGTACTTAATTCTGAGTTAGTTACAACGCTAGATGCCTTTAAATTGCGTGAGGACAAATATACATTTTTATTTAAATCACCCAACACGAATAGAGATTTTTTATTCTCAATTCCCAACGCCTTCAATACCGCGATGAAATTTTTAGTGTTTGGTGTTTCAAAGTTGAAATCTTCTACCACAATGATATTTGATTCTTTTGCTTTGATTGAAAATGCCGATTTACGAGCCAGACGTTTCAAGTTTTTATTCAATTTGAATGAATAACTTCTTGGACGCGGACCAAAAACAGTACCTCCACCTTTAAATAATGGGCTTTTTTTGCTACCTGCACGAGCAGTACCAGTTCCTTTTTGCTTTTTAATCTTACGTGTACTTCCGGCAACTTCAGCTCTTTCTTTAGCTTTGTGCGTACCTTGTCTTTGATTAGCTAAATATTGTTTAACATCAAGATATACTGCGTGATTATTAGGCTCAATTGCGAAAACTGCATCAGAAAGTTGAACTTTTCTGCCAGTTTCTTTTCCGTTAATGTCTAAAACTTTTACTTCCATTACTTCTGAATGATTACATAAGAGTTAATGTGTCCTGGAACACATCCTTTCACTAAAAGCAAGTTCTTGTCAGCCACTACTTTTAACACTCTAAGATTTTGTACTTTCACGTTTTCTCCACCCATTCTACCTGCCATGCGCATTCCTTTGAATACACGTGATGGATAGGAGGATGCTCCAACAGATCCTGGCGCTCTCAAACGGTTGTGTTGTCCGTGTGTTGCTTGTCCAACCCCACCAAAACCGTGACGTTTTACAACACCCTGAAAACCTTTACCTTTCGATACACCTTGTACATCTACAAATTCTCCTTCTTCAAAAATAGACACGTCAATTACGTCACCTAATTTTTGCTCTGTTGCGAAATCTTGGAATTCAACGACTTTTTTCTTAGCGACAGTTCCAGCTTTTTTAAAGTGACCTACGGCCGCTTTTGTGGAATGTTTTTCGCCTTTGTCATCGAAACCAAGTTGCAACGCTTCGTACCCGTCAACACCTTTGGTTCTGACTTGGGTAACTATGCACGGTCCAGCTTCAATAACGGTGCAAGGAATATTTTTCCCGTTCTCGTCGAAGATGCTAGTCATGCCGATTTTTCTACCAATTAACCCAGACATAAATAATAATTAATAATTAATAATTAAAGTTGACAAGGATTGCCAACCTATTTAAATTCTTGTATTTAGATAACAAGATGAGAATTGAACTAAATAACTTCAATTCTCATCCTGAAATTTAAACGTGTACTTATACTTTGATTTCAACTTCAACTCCACTAGGCAACTCTAATTTCATGAGTGCGTCAATGGTTTTTGAAGACGAAGAGTAAATGTCGATCAATCGCTTGTAGGACATTACTTCAAATTGCTCTCTCGCTTTTTTGTTCACGTGAGGAGAACGCAATACGGTGAACAATTTTTTGTGCGTAGGCAACGGAATAGGCCCAGTTACAACAGCTCCCGTACTTTTTACTGTTTTTACAATCTTCTCAGCAGACTTGTCTACCAACATGTGATCGTAAGATTTCAATTTTATTCTGATTTTTTGACTCATTTTCTTAAAATTAAGCGTTTCCTTTTGCTTTTTTGATTACTGCTTCTGAAATGTTAGCCGGTGTTTCAGCGTAGTGTGAAAATTCCATTGTAGAGGTAGCTCTACCTGAAGACAATGTTCTCAATGTAGTTACATATCCGAACATCTCAGACAAAGGCACATCCGCCTTGATGGTTTTTGCACCAGCTCTGTCACCCATATCATTCACCTGACCTCTACGACGGTTGATATCACCAACGATATCTCCCATGTTTTCTTCTGGTGTAATCACTTCCATTTTCATGATTGGTTCTAAAACAATAGCACCCGCAGCTTTAGCCACTTCTCTATAACCCATTCTTGCTGCTAATTCAAATGACAAGGCATCAGAATCTACAGGGTGAAATGATCCGTCTAATAAAGTTACTTTCAAACTATCAACTTGGTATCCTGCTAAAGGACCAGTTTTCATCGCTTCACGGAAACCTTTTTCTACCGATGGAATATATTCTTTAGGAACGTTACCCCCTTTTACTGCATTGATAAATTGCAATCCTACAGGAGCTTTACCGTCAACTTCGTCGGCTGGTTCTAGTTTGAATACAATATCACCAAATTTACCGCGTCCACCAGATTGCTTTTTGTATGTTTCTCTGTGTTGAGCAGACTTTGTAAAAGCTTCTTTGTATTCTACTTGAGGCTCACCTTGGTTTACTTCAACTTTGAATTCACGTTTCATACGATCTACCAAGATATCCAAGTGAAGCTCACCCATACCAGAAATAATCGTTTGACCAGAAGCTTCGTCTGTACGTACAGTAAATGTTGGATCTTCTTCAGCTAATTTTGCCAAAGCCATACCCATCTTATCTACGTCCGCTTTCGTTTTCGGCTCAATAGCAATACCAATTACCGGCGCAGGGAATTTCATCGATTCCAAAATAATTGGGTGTTTTTCGTCACACAATGTATCTCCGGTTTTGATGTCTTTAAATCCTACTGCCGCTCCAATATCACCTGCTTCGATATAATCGATTGGGTTTTGTTTGTTGGCGTGCATTTGGTAAATACGAGAAATTCTTTCTTTGTTTCCAGAACGTGTGTTCAATACATAAGAACCTGCATCAAGTCTTCCAGAATAAGCACGGAAGAAAGCTAAACGTCCCACGAAAGGATCTGTAGCAATCTTAAACGCCAAAGCAGCGAATGGCTCTTTTACATCTGGTTTACGTAATATTTTGGTTTGATCTTCTTCTAAAAGTTCAGCGTCATCCGGGTGAATTCCTTCGATACCTGCTTTATCCATTGGAGAAGGCAAGTATTTACATACTGCATCCAACATAAATTGAACTCCTTTATTCTTGAAAGATGAACCTGCAATCATCGGAATGATCGCCATGTCCATTACAGCCGCTCGTAAAGCTATGTTGATTTCTTCCTCAGTAATTGAGTCTGGATTTTCCATATATTTATCAAGCAAATTCTCGTCGTAGTCAGCAACTGCCTCAATAAGAATGTCTCTGTATTCTTTTACTTCTGCAAGCATATCTGAAGGAATATCTACCACTTCATAAGTAGCACCCATTCCTGCATCGTCCCAAACAATTGCTTGGTTTTTTACTAAATCTACAACACCTTTGAAATCATTTTCTTCCCCAATTGGCAAAGTGATTGCAACTGCATTTGATTTTAGCATATCACGAACTTGCTGACAAACCATCAAAAAGTTTGATCCTTGTCTGTCCATTTTGTTAACAAAACCGATACGTGGTACACGATATTGATCAGCCAATCTCCAGTTGGTTTCTGATTGTGGTTCAACACCATCAACAGCAGAAAACAAGAAAACCAACCCATCCAATACACGCAATGAACGATTTACCTCAACGGTAAAATCAACGTGCCCTGGGGTATCGATAATATTAAAGTGATACGGTAATGTTTCTGGCAAAATCTTGCCTTGAGTGGTTGGAAAATTCCACTCACAGGTTGTAGCAGCAGAAGTAATTGTAATACCTCTTTCTTGCTCTTGTGCCATCCAGTCCATTGTTGCAGCACCATCGTGTACTTCACCAATTTTGTGTGATTTTCCTGTGTAGAATAATATACGCTCAGTAGTCGTGGTTTTTCCCGCGTCAATGTGAGCAGCAATTCCTATGTTTCTTGTATATTTAAGTTCTCTAGCCATTTCCTTACGTTTTAAAATCTAAAGTGAGAGAATGCTTTATTTGCTTCAGCCATTTTGTGCGTATCCATTCTCTTTTTTACAGCAGCTCCTTCTTCTTTAGCCGCGGCTAAAACTTCGGAGGCTAATTTTTGAGCCATGGATTTTTCGTTTCTTCTTCTGGCATAAAGGATTAACCATTTCATTGCCATCGAAATTTTACGATCTGGTCTGATTTGCATCGGAATTTGAAAGGTAGCTCCACCCACTCTACGACTACGTACTTCTACGTGTGGCATAACGTTGGTTAAGGCATCTTTCCAAATTTCTAGCGCTGGTTTTTCAGCGTCTTGCTTTTTGCTTTCTACAATGTCAATCGCATCATAAAAAACTTTAAAAGCTGTTGATTTCTTTCCGTCCCACATTAAGTTGTTCACAAAACGCGTTACCAGTTGGTCGTTAAACCTCGGATCTGGTAAAAGGGGTCTTTTTTTGGCCGCTCTTTTTCTCATGTCTTTTTCTTAAAAGTTTTTAAATTACTTTTTTGCTTCTTTCGGGCGTTTCGCACCATACTTAGATCTTCGTTGTGTTCTTCCTGCTACACCTGATGTATCAAGCGCACCACGCACAATGTGGTATCTAACTCCTGGTAAATCTTTTACCCTTCCACCCCTAACTAATACTATCGAGTGCTCTTGTAGATTGTGTCCTTCACCAGGGATGTAAGCATTTACTTCATTTCCATTAGTCAAACGTACACGCGCTACTTTACGCATCGCTGAGTTTGGTTTTTTTGGAGTTGTAGTGTAAACACGCGTACAAACACCTCTTCGTTGAGGACAAGAATCTAAAGCAACCGATTTACTCTTCTTAGTTATCTGAGTTCTTCCAGTTCTTACTAATTGTTGAATTGTTGGCATAATTAATACTAAAAATTACTTATATATTAAATTTCCCGCTTTTTACGGGGTTGCAAATGTAATAATTATTTTTAACCAAACAAATCTTAAAACATTAATTTTCATTCAACTAGTTTTCCTTTTTAAATACATGCATTCCTAAAAAGAAAAGCTGTTTTTTTGCGTTGAAATAAAAATTTCAACTACCAATTGAAAAACTCAGTTTACCTATATAGTGTGTTTCTGTTTTTTTGCGCAGCAGCAAATGCGCAAACTTTTACCGTGCTAGCAACCGCTAAGAACGAACAAGAACAAGCTGCAATAGATTCGATTGGCTATACCCAAACACACCGCAACCTAGAATCCATAAAAAAGGAAGGCGATTTGCTTTTAGAAAATCTACAAAAAAAAGGATACCTCGAAGCAACTTACCTGTTCACTCAACCCTCCACCGATTCTGTGTATCGATTTCTGTTTGAGTTGCGCGCTTGCACAAAATTTGCTCACCTAAATATAAAAGGAGTTGAACACCTTTTTGCCCTTCAGGACAATCCTGTACTAAACGACACTCTAGTAATTCCGTACTCCCAACTCAATGCACGTTTATCCGACGGATTAAAACTACTGGAAGCCAAAGGCGAATCCTTAGCCAAACTCCAACTGACTAAAATTAGCAAACACAAAAATTACCTGGCCGCACAAGTAGCTTATTTTCCCGAAAAAAGCAGAACGCTAGATGCGCTTGTCATTAAAGGAAACACCAACTTCCCAAAAGGGTATTTGAAGAGTCTATCCAAATTATATCGAAAGAGCCCGTTCAACCAAGTCTTGGTGAACCGACTAAAAAAAGAGTTTGATTCCTACCCGTTTTGTACCCAAATCAAATCGCCCGAAATACAATTCACAACAGACAGTACGTCCTTATATATATATGTACAAAAACGCAGCGCGAATACCTTTGATGGATTTATCGGATTTTCCAATAGCGAAACCAAAAACATCACCCTCTCGGGCTATGTGGATGTGCTCCTGCAAAACATCCTGAACACCGGAGAATCGGTATCGATAACCTGGAAAAGCAACGGAAATTTGCAAAAGTCATTTGCCGGCCAAGTAGAATTGCCGTACCTTTTTAATAGCCCCTTGGCCCTGAAAGCACAATTGCAACTTTTTAAACAAGACAGCACCTTTCAAAACACCAAAACGGCGCTGCATTTGGGCTACTTATTTCGGTTTCACAAACGATTGTATTTGGGCTATCAATCGGCAGAGTCGAGCGACATTCAAAACACAAATTCCGGGTTAGTAGCAGATTTCAAAAATTATTTCACCTCTTTGTCCTATGATTACATAAACAATTCGGGTTCTGATCTTTTTTTTACTGAAAAAACTAAACTAAAAATCGAATACGGCACAGGAAGCCGCGCTACTTTTGCCAAAAAAAATAAGCAATATTACATTTCTTCGGTTCTAAAACAGGATTGGCAACTCAACGACAAAAACCACCTGATTCTGAAAAACGAATCCTATTTTTTGCAAAGCGAATCCTATTTAGTGAATGAACTGGCCCGATTTGGCGGAATCAATTCGCTTGTTGGGTTTAACGAAAATAGTCTGCAAGCCAATTTCTATTCGATAACGCGCACCGAATACCGCTGCAAATTATCTCCTTCGCTCTATTGGAGCGCCTTGGTCGATTATGGATTGTACCAAGACCAAACTAGTGCTTCAAAATCTTCTACAATCGCCGGACTGGGCACCGGAGTAAAATTAGCCACCAAAACAGGCTTGCTGAATTTATTTTACGGTGTTGGATCTACTAAAAATCAAACATTTAACACGAAAAATTCCCTTATTCATGTGAGTTTAACAAGTTATTTCTAAAAAAACAATGATAATTATTAACATCGGATTAGGAATATTAAGAAATTATTATGATTTTTGGTGAGCTAATTTAAATATTTACAAAAATGAAATTAAAAATCAATGGATTACTCACACTGTTTTTAGTGTTAGTGGCGCAAATTGCATTTGCGCAAGACATTTCTGTTACAGGAATCGTTACCGACCAAGGAGGAATGCCTCTACCTGGTGTTAATGTAGTTGTAAAAGGATCGTCTAAAGGAACTCAAACCGACATCGACGGTAATTTTAAAATTACTAGCGAAAAAGGGGGAGTATTGGTATTCACTTTTTTAGGCATGAAAACGCAAGAAGTTGCTGCATCGGACTCTATGAAAGTAAAAATGACCGATAATTCGGTAGAACTAGAAAGCGTTGTAGTAACAGCACTTGGAGTAAAAAAATCAGAAAAAGCGGTAACGTATTCTGCTCAATCCGTGAAGGGAAATTCCCTTATTGAAGCGCGTGAGCAAAATTTGGTAAATGCTTTGTCTGGTAGAGTTGCTGGGGTTCAAGTAACGAACTCATCAGGAGCGGTAGGATCTTCTTCACGTATTGTGTTAAGGGGAGCATCAACTATTACAGGAAACAACGAAGCTTTGTTTGTTATTGACGGAGTTCCGTTTGACAATACAAGTTATGGAAATTCAGGTTCAAGTGGCGGTAGAGATTTGCCAAATGGAGCCGCAAGTATTAATCCTGATGACATCGAATCAGTTACGGTTTTAAAAGGACCAACAGCAGCTGCTTTGTATGGAATTCGTGCAAGTAAAGGGGTAATCTTGATCAATACAAAATCAGGAAAGAAAAAAGATAAGTTTGAAGTATCCTACAATACAAACACTACTTTTTCTAACCCACTTGTAATGCCAAATTACCAAAACTCTTACGGACAAGGTGCAACTTCAAATTACTTTGAATTTGTGGATGGTGCCGGAGGAGGATACAATGATGGTGTTGACGAAAGCTGGGGTCCTGCTCTTGACAGAGGCTTCTCTTTTGTTCAATGGGATTCATTCAAAAATGGTGGTCAACCTACTCCATGGGTTTCACACCCAGACAACGTTAAGAATTTCTATAATACTGGAGTTGCTAGAACAAATAACATCACCATTCTTAATGGCGGTGAAAATTCTAACTTCAGATTATCTATCGGAAACAGTGACGAAAAAGGGATGATTCCTTTCACTGAATTCAAAAAATTCAATGTTGGTTTTAATGGAAACATGACGCTAGGGAAAAAATTAACGGCTGGTATCAGCATGAACTATTTTAATAACAATAGTGACAACTTACCAAATGTTGGTTATTCTAGCCAAAATGTTGTACAACAATTTATTTGGTCAGCACGTAATGTTAATTTTCCAGACTTAAAAGATTGGAGAAGTTTCCCATTAGCTGGCGCAAATACTCCTGCTGCAGGAACTCCTGCTAACTGGAATACAAATTTTCAGAATAATCCATACTGGCACCTTGAAACAAATAGAAATACATTTGATCAAGACAGAATTACAGGAAACACATTCTTAAATTTCAAATTTACTGAGAATTTAAACCTTAATGGAAAATTGATGATTGACCATTATTCTCAAAGAGAAACACTTCGTAACGAAATTGGATCGAATGAGAACATTGACGGATACTATGCTGAAATTGGCAGACGATACACTGAGCTTAACTCAGAAGCTATCTTGAATTACCAAAAAAACCTAAATGCCGACTGGTCACTTAATCTTAATGCTGGTGTTAACTCCATGACACGCGTAAGTACAAGAATGGTAGGTGAATTAACAGGAGGTTTAGAATTACCTGGTTTGTTTACACTTTCAAATGTTAAAGCCGGAACTACACCAAGCATTGACTCGGATTACACTGAGCAAAGAATTAACAGTGTACTTGGTTTTGGACAAATTGGATACAAAGGATACGCGTTTCTTGACTTTTCAGGAAGAAATGACTGGGCGTCTGTATTGCCTTCTAAAAACAATTCGTTCTTCTATCCTGCAGTAACTGGATCATTAGTACTTTCTGAACTATTTGATTTTAAATCAAGTAAAGTAAGCTATGCTAAATTAAGAGGTGGTTGGTCTAAAGTTGGAGGTGTTGGTCCACTTGATCCATATAGCTTGAATCAAACTTTTACGCTCACCAACAACAATTTTGGAACTATTTCATCTGTACCAAATACGCAATGGAATCCAAACCTTAAGCCAGAGAGCACAACCGGTATTGAGATTGGACTTGACTTAAATGCATTCAATAACAGATTGCGTTTCAGCTCAACCTACTACAACCAAACCAGTAATAATTTGATCTTGCCTTTGCAAATTGACGCGGCTTCCGGATTTACTTCATCTTGGGAAAACGCAGGTGAAATGAACAACAAAGGGATTGAATTACAATTAGGAGCAACTCTTTTGAAGAAAACTGATTTCTCCTTTGACGTAGATGTAAACTTTGCGAAAAATACCAATGAGGTTATCAGCTTAGGATTAACTGATGCGTATGTATTGGGTGGACAATGGGATATGGAGCTTCAAGCCAGAAAAGGTGAAGCCTACGGATCAATTGTTGGATATCCTTTCTTGCGTAATGATGCGGGTCAAGTAATTTACGAAAACGGATTACCAGTTGTAAACAATGAAGAAAAAGTTGTTTTGGGTAACATCACTCCAGATTGGACTGGTGGTGCTAACTTCACATTCAAATACAAAAACTTCGATTTAAGCACTTTATTAGATGCTAAAATGGGTGGCGACATCTTTTCAATGTCCTACATGTGGGGTAGATATGCCGGTACTTTAGAAGAATCTCTTATTGGTAGAGAAACTGGGGTTATAGGAGATGGAGTTGTTTCTGACGGAAACGGCGGTTACGTTCCAAACAACACAGTTGTTGACGCAAAAACGTTCAACCAATATGCATACGATTACTCTAACTTTACAGAAAGTGGTGTTTTTGACGCAAGCTACGTGAAACTTAGACAAATTATTGTGGGTTACTCTTTGCCAAAGAAATGGTTAACTGGAACTTTCATTCAAGATTTTAGAGTTTCATTAGTGGGAAGAAATCTTGCAATTCTTTACAAAAACGTTCCTCATATTGATCCAGAAACTGGATTTAGCAGTGCCAATGGAGAACAAGGCCAAGAATTTGGACAGTTGCCATCCGCAAGATCTTACGGATTTAACGTTAATTTAAAATTCTAAACAGACATGAAAAAAATAGTTTATTTATTGATTGCAGTTACAGCCTTTTGGAGCTGCGATAATGGATTTGAAGAGGTAAATATCTCTCCAAATAGCTCACAAACAACTGACCCTAATTTGTTGCTTTCGTCAGCTATGATTGTTACCCAAAACACCTTATACAACGCTCAAATTGGCGGAGATATGGGTTTATGCTGGTCACAACAGTGGTCAAAAGTTCAGTACAATTCTGAGGAAAGATACACGCCAAGACGTGCGGTAATGAACTCAGTTTGGACCAACTTGTACGCCAGCTCAATTACAGAATGTAAAGCGGCGCGCGCGTTAGCTGTAGCAGATGGAAACACAAACCTACAAGCGATCAGCTTGGTATTGGAAGCCAATAACTTTCAGATACTAACAGACGTATTTGGACCAGTTCCTTTTAGCGAAGCTTGTGTTCCTGGAAACTCTAAACCAGTTCACGATTCACAAGAAGCTGTGTATGTGGGAATCTTAGGCCTATTAGACCAAGCAGAAACTCTTTTTGCAACCGGAAGCGGTGAGTTCAAATCTAGTGCTGACTTTGTGTATGGTGGAAATGTAGCCAAGTGGAGAAAATTTGCAGCCTCATTAAAACTGAAAGCGTTAATGAGAATTTCTGGAAAAAGAGATGTATCAGCAGAAGTTGCTGCATTGGTTAATTCAGGTTTACTGATGTCATCCAACAGCGATAGCGCTCAACTTGCTTACACTGCTGCTCAACCAGATGCCAATCCAATTTATGAAACAATTGTATATGGTAATCGTGCTGAATACAAAGTAAGCTCTGTATTGGTTGATAAATTAAATTTATTAAACGACCCACGTCTAGCTGTATTTGCTCAAGTAAACAATGCGAGTATCTACGTTGGTAATATTCCAGGAGTAGAAAATCCAGGAAATTATAATGGATTCTCATCGCCTGGAACCAGCTACCTTTCTGCAACTTTACCTGGAGTGATATTGTCGTATGCTCAAGTTGAATTGTATTTGGCTGAAGCGGCACTTAGAGGTATAATTGCCGGCGGAATTCCTACAGCAAACACACATTATAGAAATGGAATAACTGCAAACATGGCTGCCAATGGTGTTTCTGATGCAGCAACATCTACCTATTTGACTCAACCATCTTTAGACTTTTCAACCGTTGATGGTGGGAAAGAAAAAATTGGTTTGCAAATGTGGTTTGCACTCTACGGACAAGGCATAGAAGCTTGGTCTGAATGGAGAAGAACTGGTCAACCTGGATTATCAATCGTGTTTGAAGCCCAAATCAGTGCTATTCCAAAACGTTTTTACTACTCAACAGATTCAAACAATTTTAATCAAGCAAACTACCAAGCAGCTGTGGGAACTCTAGATAATGGAGATACCATGTTGTCAAAAGTTTGGTGGATGAATTAATTCAAAATACTATGAAAAAATATATTTATTTATTTCTGACAATAGCATCATTTGGTGTTATGTCGTGTGACGATAAAAACCAAGATCTTCTTACTGGCAGCAAAAATGAAGGTGGTTTATTAGACGTGAAAAACATTCTTGTTCCTTATGTTGTAGGTAACGGAAATGATTTTGAGTATAATGCATCCGTTTCTGCTTTTCAAGGTGATGTAAAGGTTCTAACTGTTGATATTTACAAAACTTTCACCTCTGTAGCTGGAGTATCTTCAAATACTACCTTGTTAAAAACAATTACGTTTCCTAACACTGCACAAATCGAAAACTTAGCTTTTACAGCTACGTATAATGAATTGATCGCTGGCTTACTTGTTGATGGTGTAGCGCTTTCATCTGATGACTCTAATTTGAACATTGGAGATTACTGGACATTAAAGTATGTTTCTAGAACTTCTGCAGGAACATCAGCAGAAAACCTAAGAACAACAAAAGTGGCAGTTGGTACTCGTTTCGCCGGACAATATAATGTTGTACAATGCGAATATTGGAGAATTGGGGTAATTCGCCCTGATGTAACAGGTGGATTCCTTGGTACTGTAGTAACAATTGAATCAGTAAATGCTACTACCTATAGAAAACTAGAATATTGTGGGCCTTTTTCTGGCAATGAATTTTATTTCACGATAGATTCAGGTGATAATGTATTAGTACCTACTACCTACAATGGAGAAGCACAATTATTGAATGCGTTGCCAGCAATTAATTGTTCAGAAACTCCAGGAGACATGACAAATGCTTGTAATTACGCTGGTATTCAAAACAAAGCTGTTCGCGATGATGTAGAGGGTAAAGATAGAATTTACATGTCTTATGGTTACCTTGCTGGTACAGGACCGAGAGAGTTTTATGAAGTACTTGAAAAAGTTGTCGAATAATTAAACCAAAATTAAAATGAAAAAAATATTTAATACAAAATTTAGTTTAACGCTAGTTTTTGCTTCGTTACTCTTAACTTCTTGTGACGACAAAGGTGATGCAGCAGGCTACAGCAACTTAATCGTTGCAGAGGGCGTAGTGGCAACCATCAACCTAGATGCGCCATTGGCTAGCACACAAACAGTACGTGAAGGTGATCAAGGTATTTATACCTACAACATTACCTTGAACAAACCTCAATCTTGTGATATTCACATCAAAATTTCTCAAATAGATGGAAATGCTGATGATCACGATTTTGAATTTACCAGCGAAATAGTTATTCCTGCTTATTCTACAGTGGGAGTTGGTGAAATAAAAATTTTAAATGATACAGATGATGAAGACAATGAAACCTTTAAACTTCGCATTGGTGATGTAAATACCTCTAATGCTCAATTAACTTCTCAAGAGTTATCATTTGAAATTATAGATTGTTTCTCTGCTCTTGCAGGAACCTATAATTATGTAACAACCAACTGTTTCACGCCTGGACCACCATCAGGATCAGCTGCAGGGCCATTTACAGGTACTGTAACATTTGCAGCTACTGCTGATGCTGGAGTATATGCCCTTTCTGACGCTTCTTTTGGCGGATGGGTAGGATTGTATGGTCCTGACAACTTTGCAACCGGAGTAAAATTTGTTGATTTATGTGGTGAAATTGCCTACAGCGGTGTTGACCAATTCAACGAGGTTTTCACGTTTACAAATCTAGTAATCAACGGTTCTTCTATGTCTTTCCACTGGGAAAATGACTACGGCGAATATGGAGACACTACGCTAACAAGACCTGACGGTTCAAATTGGCCAAATTTGACGTTACAACCGTAATTCAAATTTTGTAATAACCTAAACCACCCGCCAACACGGGTGGTTTTTTTATATATTTGCGCCATGGAAAAAGAAAATCTAATATTTGGTATTCGCGCGATTATTGAAGCCGTACAATCCGGAAAATCAGTAGATCGGGTGTTTTTGCAAGCCGATGCCCAAGGCGAATTGATGAAAGATTTGCTCAAAGTACTCAAACGTGGCGATGTAAATTTTACCTACGTTCCGGTTGAAAAACTAAACAGACTCACGCACAACAATCACCAAGGCGCAGTAGGAACCATCTCGCCTATAGGTTTTATCTCCATCGAAGAATTAGTTACGGCTACTTTAGAATCACAAGAAAAACCCTTGTTTCTCATATTAGATCAAATATCCGACGCACGAAATTTTGGTGCCATCATCCGTACCGCTGAATGTACGGGCGTGCATGGCATTATCATTCAAAAATCAGGCGCAGCACCTGTAAACGGCGATACCGTAAAAACTTCGGCTGGCGCAGTGTTTAATATTCCCATTTGCAAAGTAGAGCATATTAAAGACGCGCTATTTTATTTGCAAGGCAGCGGCATCAAAACGGTAGCCGCTACCGAAAAAACCGAGCAATCCCTCTATGATTTAAATCTCAACGAACCACTAGCCATCATTATGGGCAGTGAAGACCGCGGCATCAATCCCTCCGTATTAAAATTGGTAGACGAGAAAGCAAAACTCCCTATGTTTGGTAGTATCGGCTCCTTGAATGTTTCAGTAGCTTGTGGGGCTTTTTTGTATGAAGTGGTGCGACAGAGAGGTTAGTTAGTCTTTAACTTCCTTTTTTATATAAGTATACACGTAGTTTAGCTCAGTGGTTGCATGTTCAGTGGATACTTCTTCCTCCGGAGCTGGCGTATTCACAAAATTCCCGTATTCATCAAAATGCTTCATAAACGGATCTTCCTCGGGGTTGAATTCGGGCTTTTCCCATGGGTATTGAATAGCGGCCACATAATCGGGTGTTTTGTAGCGAATGGCCATCACCAATCCCACCAAAAGTCCTGCCAAATGCCCTTCCCAAGAAATTTGTAATTCTCCTGTGGTAATGGGACTCGGAAACACATACCACACCATCCCCCCGTAAACGAGCACAACCGCAAGCGAAAGCGCCATGAGTCGGTAATACTGTGTATACAAACCTTTGAAGAAAATAAACGAAACCAACACATAAACCAAGCTACTTGCTCCAATGTGAATTGAATTTCGGCCAAAAACCCAAGTGAGGAGTCCCGAAAACAAAATTCCATACACCAACACTTTGAGCGAAAGTTCCCGGTAAAAGTAAATGAGCGCGGTACCCAAAACAAAAAGCGGTATCGAATTATTGGCCAAATGCTGCACATTGGCGTGTAAAAATGGACTGAATAACACGCCTTGCAAACCCGATAAGGTCCTGGGGTTAATTCCGTGCTCGGCCAAATCGATTCGATAAACGTGTTCTAGGCAACGAACCATCCACATGCATACAAGCAACAAGCCCGGCACTAACCAGACCGAGGGCGTAAATTTAAAATGTTGCGTGTCGTTCATATCTAATTTTTCTGCATCAATCTATTCAAAAACACAGCCAAAGTAATTGTTGTGCTAATTTGTCATAAATATAATTGAACGGAAGATATATAGAAATTTCATCCTAAATATGTTTAAATTTGTTTGCCCTACTATTTTTCAAATCAACACCCGAGTCCCGAAACTTCGGGACGAACTGGCGAAGCAATCAAAAATCAACAATCAACAATCCTAAATCATTCATGGAAGCTCCCCTAGCCGAACGCATTCGTCCCCAACACCTCGCCGACTACATCAGTCAGTTGCATTTGGTGGGACCTACAGGTTCGCTCACCCAACAAATCGAAAAAGGAATAATTCCTTCCCTCCTATTTTGGGGACCGCCGGGCACCGGAAAAACCACCTTGGCGCAAATCATCGCCCAAGAATCCAAGCGACCGTTTTATGTGTTGAGCGCCATCAATTCGGGGGTTGCTGCCGTGCGTGAAGTGATTGACAAAGCCAAACAAAGCGGCGGAATCTTCACGGCCAAAAACCCCATTTTATTCATCGACGAGATTCATCGCTTCAGCAAATCGCAGCAAGATTCGCTTCTGGCCGCGGTAGAAAAAGGTTGGATTACGCTAATTGGTGCCACCACCGAAAACCCGAGTTTTGAAGTGATTCCTGCCTTATTGTCGCGTTGTCAGGTCTATGTGCTCAACCCGTTTACCAAAACCGATTTGGAAGCCTTGTTGCAGCGCGCGATGACAGTAGATCCTTATTTGCAAAGTAAAAATATTCAACTAGTCGAAACCGAAGCACTGCTTCGACTTTCGGGCGGCGACGGAAGAAAGCTCTTAAATATCTTTGAATTGGTCGTTAACGCATCGGCTGAGGGCGAGATTCAAATTACCAACGAACGGGTCTTGCACTTGGTGCAGCAAAACACCGTCTTGTATGATAAAACTGGCGAACAACATTATGATATCGTATCGGCATTCATCAAATCGATTAGAGGTAGCGATCCCAATGCAGCGGTGTATTGGTTGGCACGCATGATAGAAGGCGGCGAAGACGTGAAGTTTATTGCCCGACGACTATTAATTTTATCCAGTGAAGACATAGGCAATGCCAACCCTACGGCGCTAATCATGGCCAACAACACCTTTCAAGCAGTAGCTACAATTGGATACCCCGAAAGCCGAATTCTACTCAGTCAGTGTGCCGTCTACTTGGCCACTTCTCCCAAAAGCAACGCTTCCTATATGGCCATTGGCAATGCCCAAGCGGTGGTGAAACAAACCGGAGATTTGCCGGTTCCTATCCATTTGCGCAATGCCCCAACCAAATTGATGAAAGAATTGGGCTATGGCGAAGAATACCAATATTCGCACAATTATGCCAACAACTTTAGCGAACAAGAATTTTTGCCAGATGCCATTCAAGAAACCAAATTCTATGAACCTGGCACTAACGCGAGAGAAAATGGCGTGCGGGATTTTTTAAAAAATCGTTGGAAAGACAAGTACAACTATTAACCCAATGAGGAAAAACAGTCTTTACTATACTACAACAAACACTTAAAATTTAACCGAAACCAACTGCGTATTCAAGATTTCGTTCTCGTAATACTCAAAAAACCACTGCAGATTTTTTTGCATCAAAACCCCTTGTTGCTCTCCCCTATAGGCAATAAAACAACTGGCATTTGATGTTGCCAAAAGTTTGTAAACCACTTTTGGACTGTTATCTACCAGTTGATACCCGTTGGAAGTAGGTTGGGCATAAAACATTGCTGAAGCGTTGGTACTAGCTGATGCAGAAACAGGTAACTCTTTTGAAACTTGTGTAGGTTGTGTCTGGTATTGATACCCCAACTCTCGAAAGGTGGTGAAGGCATCGCGAAACGCTTGACTATAGGAAATTTTATAATCTTTTTCCTTACTCTTCCCTTCTTTTGATTGTACGACAACTTTATTTTTACAATCCTTGAGCGTAATCACTAGCTTGGTAGTTATTATATTTCCTATGCTTTCCACATCGCAAAATAACTTATTGCAATTGTAATTCACCAAAGAATCGGGCAAAGTTTCAGTATCATAAAATACAATAAACCCCAATTTTTCAAAATGAATTTTCGCCAAAGAATTCAATTGATAGTGGTCCTTTAGCTTTAAAAAAGAAAATTTTTCAGGCATAATTAAATAGCGATACGTATTGATTTCGTGTTGTGCAATTCCGGAAGCCGCAACAAAAAAAAGCAGACATACAATGTATTTTTTCATAGGTTTAAAATAGTTTTTTCAGGTCGCGTAAATGACCAATTTGAATAATTTCTTCAGACACTTCTACGTCAAACGGATTAAAAAATACCGCCTGCATGCCAAAATCTAAGGCGCCAAGCACATCAGCATCTAGCGAATCGCCGATCATTACGCTGTTTGATTTGTCCGCAGCTGCCACTTGTAGCGCATGATCAAAAATGATTGGATTGGGTTTTTTGGCACCCGCTTGTTCTGAGTTGGTAATGGTTTTAAAGTAGGGAGTTAGGTTTGACCGATCGAGTTTACGGTCTTGCACTTGGGCAAATCCGTTGGTAATTACATGCAAGTGGTAGTTGGTTTGTAAATAATCCAACACCTCGTGCACGCCCTCAAACAAGTGATTGAACTCGGGCAAATACTCAATATAATCTATGGCAATTTGGTTGATTTCCTGATCTGAAATGGCTACATCCATCGCATCAAAGGACTGCTTGAGTCGCTGGTAGCGCAACTCGTCGTGACTCATTTGATCTGCCTGATACAACTGCCAACAGGCCTTGTTGATGGGAATATACAACGCAATAAATTCATCAAGTTGAACATGCGGGTAGTTGGCATCAAAAATGCGCGCAAAAGCCAATTCTGAATTTTTATCAAAATCCCAGAGCGTATGGTCCAAATCAAAAAAGATGTGCTGAATGCTGTTTTTCATAAATTTAAATCAAGGACAAATGTCGTAAAATAAACCATGCATCAGCCCGATTTACAAAATACCTGCGTCGGCAAAACTAAAATAATTGGCCTCGGTTACAATGAGGTGATCCAACACTTTTACGTCGAGCAAACTACCGGCTTGTTTGAGTTTTTTGGTGAGTTGAATATCAGCATCACTGGGCTTCAAGGTGCCTGACGGATGATTGTGACACAAAACGAGTTGTACCGCTCCCAATTCTAAGGCCCGTTTATAGACCAATCGCACATCGACCACGGTGCCCGTGATGCCTCCTTTGCTGAGTTGCGCTTTGTGAATCACTTTGTTGGAATTATTGAGGTAAATAATCCAAAACTCTTCGTGTGGCAAAATACCCAGTAGCGGCTGCATCAACTCAAACACCTGCTGACTTGATCGAACATGCACCAATTCAGTGGAGTCTGGTATTCGGCAGCGCCTACCCAACTCAATGGCAGCGATCAGGGTGAGTGCTTTGGCTGATCCGATACCACGAAATTTTTGCAATTGTTCGCTATTGGCTTTGGCCAATCCGTGTAAATTGTGTTCAAAATGACGCAACAAACGCCGGGCCAATTCTACCGCCGATTCTGATCTAGATCCGGTGCCCAGGAGTATGGCTAATAATTCGGAATCGCTCACGGCCTGGCTTCCGTGTAGGGCTAATTTTTCTCTAGGACGATCGGATTCGGCCCAATACCGAATGGGAAATGAAGAATGTTCTGACATAAATTAAGGCGTGTAAAAAGGAATTAGGCATAAAATATAGTATAAAAATTAGTTTTCGATCAAGGTTTTGAGTGCTTCAAAATTGAGTCCACCGTAATTTCCGGAGCTCATGAGCAATAAGGCCGAGTTGGCAAAATCCAAGCCAAACAAATATTCTTGAAAGACCTGTGGATCGGTATAAATTACTAAATCGTCGCGCTGAAACGATTGAGCAATTTGGTCATAGGTAACCTCTTCCAATTGTTTGATTTTTACCGCATCGGGCGAATAAAACACCACCGCAACATCGGCATAATCGAGGGCGCCTTGGTATTCTTTTAGAAATTCGGCATTTAAACTGCTGTAGGTGTGCAATTCCAAACAGGCAATTAAGGTTCGATCGGGATACTGTTCTTTTACGGCTTTGGTCGTGGCCGCCACTTTGGAGGGCGAATGCGCAAAATCTTTGTAGGCTACTTTGGAGGTGCTTTCGGCAATTTTTTCTAGTCGTTTGGAGGCGCCTTTAAAGGTGGAAATGGCTTCGTAAAATTCGGCTTCGTCTACGCCCATATTTTGGCATATCCATTTGGCACCGGCTAAATTATTGAGGTTGTGTGCGCCAAACACTTCGATAGGCATGGGGCCTTCGGGCGTGGATAATAGTGTAACACCATTTGAAACTTCGTACTCGGGCGTTACATAAGGTAATTTACGGATGGGATTGGTAGCGGCTTCTGCTACACGCAATACTTCGGGATCTTCGGAATTGTAAACCAAGATTCCACCGGGCGTGATTTTGGCGATAAATTCTTCAAATTGGGCCACGTAATTCTCATAAGTAGGAAACACGTTAATGTGATCCCAAGCAATTCCCGAAATCAAGGCAATATTGGGTTGATACAAATGAAATTTAGGTCGGCGATCTATGGGTGACGACAAATACTCATCACCTTCTAGCACAATAAAATCATTGGTTTCGGTGAGGTGCACCATGGTGTCAAATCCTTCCAATTGCGCCCCAACCATATAATCAACTTCAATGTTGTGGTAATGCATTACGTGCAATATCATGGACGTAATGGTCGTTTTTCCGTGCGAACCACCAATTACCACACGGGTTTTATTTTTGGATTGTTCGTACAAAAATTCGGGATATGAATAAATTTTGAGACCCAACTCCTTGGCGCGCAATAACTCTGGATTATCGGCTTTGGCGTGCATGCCTAAAATAATCGCCTCGATGTCAGCAGTAATTTTTTCAGGAAACCAGCCCATTTCGGCAGGCAATAAACCTTGCTTTTGCAAACGCGATTTCGAAGGTTCAAATACGGCATCGTCACTTCCTGTTACCTGATATCCTTTAAAATGAAGAGCAAGTGCCAGATTGTGCATGGCGGCTCCGCCAATGGCTATAAAGTGTGTTCTCATTAGGTTTTGTTTCGTTTCTTGTAGTTGTCTAGCACTTTCAAGGCTTTGTCTGGATCGTGAAATTTGTCTTTGTACAATTGGGCCAATCGCTCATAGGTGTGTTTTGAGCCACCAACCTCAATGGCTTTAATGTAGTGGACTTCGGCATTTTTGTAGCGTTTGTAATGTTCATCAATATGCGCTTTGGCTAAATAGCCATCAACAGGCGAGATTCTTGCCAATTCGCTGGCATAGCGTTGGGCTTTGGTTTCACTACCTCCAACAAAAACAGGTAATTGCAAATAATATTCAAGTAATGCCCAGCGGGCTTCAATGTGATTGGGACTGAGCACAATGGCTTGCTCTAGCGATGCTTTACTGTCACCAACCACTCGAATGGCTACCCATTTGCCCTCGGTTTTTGCACGCATACCCAACGCACCACCGTATTTAAAAAAGTAGTTGGCGTTTTTGGGATTTAATACCGTCAGTTTTTTGTAGTAGTTGGCAGCAGATTCCCATTTATTCTGATGACTGGCGATGTCACCCAAGTATTCAATCACTTTGGTGTTAGATGGCGATAAACTGAGCTCTTTGGCAAAATAGCCTTTGGCTGATTCGAATTGTTCCTGTTCAAACAAGGCTACACCTTTATCAAAATTGGTTTGCGCCAAGGCTGAAATAGAAAACAAAAAGAGGAGGAGTTGTTTCATTATGAAATACAAAACCCAAATGTACTAAATCTGTGTGGAAAAATAGAAACCGAATAAAGTTAAAATTATCCATTAAATAGACGTTTTATCGACCAGGGAAACCCATTTAACTCAATGATAATCAGATATTAAAAATTGTAGAATTGCCAAAATCAATTTGGAAAACGGGCAAATCATCAGTAAGAAAGTTGTGAATTAGTTTCTTATTCAACAAAATAGAAAAAGGCCTACTCGTGTGAGTGGGCCTTTTTTTTGGTTGTCGGTTGTCTGTTGTCTGTTAAGAAGTATACTATTGACTTCTGTGGAGTTATAAATTATGAGTTATGAGTTATGAGTTTTCATACTAAGAACAGTCTTTTATCTCTCATCTAAAAACATTCGTGCATTCGTGGCTAAAAGCTATCAGCTGGCAGCTATCAGCAAAAAGTCGTTCTTAGTATACTTTAGTAATCAAAAATCATCAATCAAAAATCGTTGATCGTTGATCTTATCCGTGCATTCGTGGCAAAAACTTCCCGCTCCCCACTCCCAACTTCCAACTATAACATAAAAAAACAGCAGCAAGCGCATCGCCTACTGCTGTTCTTAGTATACATGTTGAAAACTTCCCGCTTCAAACTTCCAACTTATTAACTATTTAACCAACGTCATTTCATCCACAATGTGCTTAGCTCCCGAGTAGTTCTCGATTACCCATAACACAAAACGAATGTCCACGTTGATGGTGCGTTGTAATTTGTTGTCAAAAATTACGTCACCGGCCATGGCTTCGATGTTTCCGTCAAAAGCCAAACCAATTAATTCGCCTTTTCCGTTCAATACTGGCGATCCCGAATTTCCTCCGGTAATGTCATTATCGGTCAAGAAATTCACGTGTAAACTGCCGTCTTTATCGGCAAAACGACCGTAGTCTTTGGCTTTGTATAGGTCTAAAATACGTTGAGGCAAATCAAATTCTTC
The DNA here is from genome assembly GCA_945879625.1 of Flavobacterium psychrophilum. Classification (GTDB taxonomy): domain Bacteria; phylum Bacteroidota; class Bacteroidia; order Flavobacteriales; family Flavobacteriaceae; genus Flavobacterium; species Flavobacterium psychrophilum_G. Next base: position 28,910 of record CAMCVA010000013.1, on the reverse strand, counting down.
GTCGCCTTTTTTGTATTTTTTCACCATGCCTTCCATGGTCGTGTAGTTGTTAATTTTGGCATCGTTGCGTTTGTCAGCCGGCAAGGCTTTTACTTTTCCGTAGGTAAGTCGCAAAGTAGAGTTGGCATCCGGGTATTTGATTGAACCAATTTTTGATTCGCGCAAGCCTTCCACCAACAAACGGTAGGCCGCTCCAAAATCATTTTGTGCTTTGGCAATCGCATCTGATTTTGCTCCCAAATGAGTTAACAAATCTGCTGATACTACTTGCAGCGGATCGTTATCCAATAAACCTTGAGCAGGCGCATCCAAGAATGCTTTTACTTTGTCTACCGATGCATACAAACTCAAGTCGATGCAAGCGTGTGCATATTTGGTGAAATCACCGCCGTTTTCTTTGGCCAATTTATCAACCAATGGAGCTACTGCATATCCGGTTGATTTGGCAGCATATAAATTTAATTGTGCGGCCAACAAATCTTTCTCGGCAGGCAAATACATTTCCTTGTACATTTCGCCGGCCATTTCTAGAATGCCAGGAGCCATTTGCGCGCGTTTGGCTGCATCGGCTTTTACATAACCATCCAACTGACGGCCCATTGTTCGGCTGATCGTGCCAAAAAAGGTGGTACGCAACAATTGTTGTAAGTAATTGTCGTGACGGGCTTTTTCATTGGTTAACGCATAAAACGCATTGATGTTTTTTACCACCGTACCGTATTTGGCTTTGTTGGCTGGTTTTTGGGCCCATTTGTCAAATTTGGCTTCTTGTACCGCTTTTGATTTGGCCGTTTCAAACTTAGACAAGGCGTCAATCATCCCTTGGCGGTTTTTCCAGTAATTGGCCGTTCCTGCAAATTTTGAGGCATAAACCAATCGCAAGGCATCGCTTTGGTCCATGTATTTCTTCATGTTATCCATTCCGGTTTTGGCACCTTCTACCCAAGCAGGATAGGCAAATTTTACGTTTTGCTCAATTCCACCAGCTGGCAACCAACGGTTGGTTCTTCCGGGATACCCCAAAATCATGGCGTAATCATTTTCTTTTACGCCGCCCATATTCACTGGCAAATAGTGTTTGGGTTGCAAGGGTACATTGCCCGCTGAGTAATCGGCTGGGTTTCCGTCTTTGTCGGCATATACACGGAACATAGAGAAATCGGCGGTGTGACGTGGCCATTCCCAGTTGTCGGTATCGCCACCATATTTTCCTAGACTTTCTGGAGGAGTTCCAACCAAACGGACGTCTTTGTAATCTTGGTACACAAAATAATAGAACTCATTTCCTTGAAAAAACGGACGAACCGACACAGTGTATTTACCGCCTTCGTTGTTTTCTTTCTCAATTACAGTCATCTCGGCAGCAATTGCTTTTTCGCGCTCAGCCTCTGACATTTGAGCGTTAACTTTGGCCAAAATTCGTTTAGAACAATCGTCCATGCGCACAAAGAAACGAACGAATAAACTCGACGGTTTCATTTCGGCCGATCTGTTTTCGGCCCAATAACCATCTTTTAGGTAATTTTTTTCGGCCGATGACAACTCGGCAATGGCATCATAACCACAGTGGTGGTTGGTGAGTACCAAACCGTCTTTTGAGATAATCTCGGCGGTACAACCTCCATTAAACTGGACAATCGCATCTTTCAACGAATGGTTATTGATGCTGTAAATTTCTTGAGCCGTAAGTTGCAAGCCCATTTTTTGCATGTCGCGGTGGTTGAGACGTTCGATGAACATCAAAAACCACATGCCCTCGTCGGCTTTGACGCTCATGGGCAATAATAAGATCCCTATTACGAAGGAAACAATAATTTTTTTCATGTGAAGTGTTTTAATTTAGATGAAGCGAATATAAAATATTTTTTTAGTTGAAAAAGGGTATTTGACAACTAATTCGGCGTGTTTTTATGTTAATTAAATTAACTTTTCGGTAACATAAACGCATGTTTTATTGGCTAAACATAACAATTAGTTAGTTATAAGTATACGTATACTTTTCATTTCTGCCTGAAATTTGCAAGAAACTACGTGAAAAATAAACGAAAAGTAGAACTGGTCGTTCTTTCAGATGTGCATCTGGGCACCTATGGCTGTCATGCCGAGGAATTACTCAAATACCTCAAATCGATACAAGCCGAAACAGTAGTTCTAAATGGTGATATCATTGACATGTGGAACTTCACCAAAAGTTATTTCCCTTCGGCCCACATGAATGTGTTGCGTTACATCATCAAAATGTTGGCCAACGGCACCAAAGTAATTTACATTACAGGCAATCACGACGAGGCCTTGCGCAAATACACCGATTTGGTTATGGGCGATTTTGAACTCGTGGACAAACTCGTCTTAGATTTGGACGGAAACAAAACCTGGATTTTTCATGGCGATGTATTTGATTCGTCTACCATAGGTTACGCCAAAATAATTGCCAAAATAGGCGGAAAAGGCTACGATTTATTGATATTGATCAACAGCATGGTGAACTGGTTTTTGGTGTTAATGGGCAAAGAAAAACGCAGTTTCTCGAAAGCCATCAAAGACAGCGTGAAAAAAGCGGTTTCATTTATCTCCAATTTTGAAGCGACGGCGGCCGAGATTGCCATCGAAAAAAAGTACAGCCACGTGGTTTGTGGGCATATTCATAAACCGCAAATGAAACAAATTGACACCGAAAATGGATCGGTCATGTACCTTAACAGCGGCGATTGGGTAGAAAACCTCACGGCCTTAGAATACCACAACAAAACGTGGAGTATTTATTACTACAACAACGCCGATTTTACTAAAGACAATTCAGTAGAAGAAAACGACAAGATGGACATAGTGGCAAAAATTTTACAAGAATAATACATGAAAATATTTTATGCCATTCAAGCTACTGGAAACGGACACATTAGCAGAGCCCAACAATTATATCCGTATTTAAAAAAATATGGTGAAGTAGATTTTTTCTTGAGCGGATCAAATGCCAGTTTAGATTTTGAGCTTCCCATCAAATACCGAAACAACGGCTGTAGCTTGCATTACAATCCCTGTGGCGGATTAGATTATTGGAAAATTGCCAAAAACATCCATCCAATTTCCTTGTTCAAAGACGCAAAAAATTTACCCTTAAGCAACTACGACGTGATCATCAATGATTTTGAAGCCGTAACTTCTTTGGCCTGTAAACTTCAAAACAAGAAATCCATTCAATTTGGCCACCAAGCCAGTTTTGTTTCTAAACTTTGCCCACGGCCCGAAAAAGGTGATTTTTTGGGCGAATTGGTGCTCAATAATTACTCGACATCTTCGCATACAATTGGCTTGCACTTCAAAAAATATGATTCCTTTATTTACAATCCGGTGATTAAGAAAAATATTTTGGAAGCCAATCCAACCAACAAAAAACACATTTCGGTTTACTTGCCTTCGTTTGATGTGGATTGCCTCGAAAAAGCATTTTTAGCACTGCAAGATGTAGAATTTCATTGGTTTTTAAAAACCGTAAAAGAACCCTACCGACAAGGAAATATTCTGTTTTATCCGATCAATCAAGAGTTATTTGACACAAGCTTGATACACTGCGACGGCATCATTACGGGCGGAGGATTTGAAACTCCTGCTGAAGCTTTGTATTTAGAAAAGAAAGTGCTGTCTATTCCGATTGCCAATCATTACGAACAAGCCTGTAACGCCGAAGCACTAAAGCTAATGGGCGTCCCGACTCTACAGAAAGTAGATGGAAATTTTAAACTAGAAATTGAAAACTGGTTGAATTCGGCGCAAACTTACCCAAAAATAGAGGCCAATAGTATTCCGGAAACTTTAGATGTATTATTTAGCCTGTAATTAGGCATTGAGCATCGCCCACAATTTGTCCTTCAGTTCGGTAAGACCTTGTTGGGCCACCGACGAAATAAACAAATACGGAATCCCTTTGAATTCCTTGTCCAATTGAATTTTTAATTCGGCTTTAAGTTCGTCGTCGAGCATGTCGCATTTGGAGATTACGAGCAGGCGCTCTTTTTGCAACATTTCCGGATTGTATTTGGTTAATTCGTTCACCAAAATATCGTATTCGGCTTTGATGTTTTCGGTATCAACCGGCACCAAAAATAGTAAAGTTGAGTTGCGTTCGATGTGACGCAAAAAGTAGTGTCCCAAGCCTTTTCCTTCGGCAGCACCTTCTATAATTCCAGGAATATCGGCAATTACAAACGACTGAAAATCGCGGTAGGCCACAATACCCAAATTTGGTTTTAGCGTGGTAAAGGGATAATCGGCAATTTTGGGTTTGGCAGAAGTGAGCACCGACAACAAGGTTGATTTTCCTGCATTCGGAAATCCCACTAAGCCTACGTCGGCCAAAACTTTTAGTTCTAATACCATATCGAGTTCCAAGCCCGCCAAGCCCGGTTGGGCATATCGCGGGGTTTGGTTGGTCGAGCTACGAAAGTGCCAGTTGCCCAATCCGCCTTTTCCGCCTTGGGCTACGATGCGTTTTTCTCCGTCTTCTGTAATTTCAAATAGTATTTCATTGGATTCTTTGTCGCGCACTACGGTTCCCAAGGGTACTTCGATGTATTTGTCTTCGCCGTCGTGGCCGGTACTGCGGTCGCCTCCACCATCACCGCCATGTCCGGCTTTGATGTGGCGCGCAAACTTGAGGTGAAATAAGGTCCAAAGTCCTTTGTTGCCCACCAAAAAAACATGGCCGCCACGTCCGCCATCGCCGCCATCAGGCCCGCCTTTTTCGATAAATTTTTCGCGGTGCAAATGGGTAGATCCCTTTCCGCCTTTGCCAGAAGAAACAAATATTTTTACGTAGTCTACAAAGTTGCCTTCGGTCATAGGGTTGAGTTTACAGTGTACAACTTACGGTTTACGGTTTACAGTGTACAGTTTACAGATGCGACAGACAGTAGCATCCGTGAAATGAAATTAAATCTATTCTTTTAGTGTGTTGATGAGCACCTTGTCTATTTTGGCGCCATCCATTTTTTGGGCTTCCAACTCGAGTTTATTCCAAATAATTTTTTCGCCTTCTTTGGGTATCGATCCCAATTCGGTGATAAAAAATCCGCTTACGGTAGTTACTTCGTAATCGTTGGTGAGTTCGTCCATGTCAAACGAGGTGAGAAAATCGTGCAGCGAATACTGTCCGTCAACCATCCAAGTCCCGTCGCCGTTGTCGATCAATTTGTATTCGTCGTCATCAAAATCGGAGGCATCGCCCACCAGGGCTTCTAAGATGTCGTTGAGGGTAATAATGCCTTGAAAAACGGCGTGTTCATCGACAATAAACGCATAATGCACTTTGGTTTTTTTGAAGTGCTCCAAGGCTTTGTAGGCCGAAGTGTGTTCAATGAGGTACACCGGTTCTTTGGCAATGGTCTCTAGATTAAAGTTGCCTTTTTCAAAATTGGCAAACAAATCTTTGAGTGTCGCTACTCCAATAATGTCATCTAAACTTTCTTTACAAACCGGAAAAATAGAATGCAGTTCTTCTAAAACTTTTGCTTTCAATTCTATTGCTGTATCTTCTAGCGACAAGTACTCAATGTCCGAGCGGTGCGTCATGAGCGAATTTATTTTGCGGTCGCCAATGTGAAACACGCGTTCCAAAATGTCTTGTTCTATTTCTTGCACCTCGCCCACTTCGGTACCTTCTTTGATAATCGCTTTGATTTCTTCTTCGGTTACTTTGCCGTCGGCAGTGGGTTTAATGTTGAGTAATTTGAGTAGCCCCTCGGTGGATATGGTGAGCAACCAAATGAATGGCGCGGTAATTTGCGAAATGAGGCGCATGGGCAAGGCCACGGCTTTGGCGATCGATTCGGGATGATTGAGGCCGATGCGTTTGGGTAATAATTCGCCCAAAACCAAAGAGAAAAAAGTTAAAATTACCACCACAACCACTACAGCCAAGGGTGCCGCATAGGGCTGAAAAAAAACATACCCTGAAAAGAACAGTTCTACATCGTGAGTAATTTTGTCGCCCGAATAAATTCCGGTTAGGATTCCAATAAGGGTAATCCCAATTTGCACAGTCGACAAAAATTTATTGGGTGAATTGGCGAGATCAAGGGCAATTTTGGCGTTTTTATTCCCTTTTTTGGCCGAAGTTTCCAAGCGATTTTTACGCGCAGAAATCAGGGCAATTTCCGACATCGAAAACACCCCGTTAAGCAGGATTAAAAAAAGAATAACAAGTAGTTCCATTTATTTTTTTGTTTTATTGTGGCATTTGCCTTATGGCGATTAACCAGCTTGAATTGTGCTACAAACCATCAATCACCGCACTCAAGCGCTGGGTGATTTCTTCTATTTGGCCAATGCCATCTACCGCATGGAATTTTCCTTGCTGGGTGTAATAGGCCATTAATGGAGCTGTTTTTTCGTTGTATTCTTGGTAGCGGTTGCGAATTTTTTCTTCGTCTTGATCATCTGGTCTGCCCGATGTTTTTCCGCGCTCCAACAAGCGTTGCACCAAGATTTCATCGTTGGCTTCGAGGGCAATTGTGGCAGTAATGTGTTGATTTTTGGATGCTAAAAATGTGTCTAAAGCTTCGGCTTGTGCGTTGGTTCTGGGAAATCCATCAAATAAAAATCCAGCCGAATGCGGGTTCTTGTCCACTTCTGATTCCAACATTTGAATGGTAACCGAATCGGGCACTAAATCGCCGGCATCCATATAGGTTTTGGCCAACTGCCCTAAAGCCGTTTCGTTTTTGATGTTGAACCGAAAAATGTCGCCGGTAGACAAGTGGGTTAAATTGTATTTTTCTTTTAAAAATTCAGCTTGTGTGCCTTTTCCTGCACCTGGTTTTCCGAAAAGAACGATATTAATCATTGGAGTACGTATAAATTATTGAGTTGTGTTTGCGTGTAATTATTCGGCGAGTTGGTATACATCGGGGAGATTTCTACCCAAGCCATCATAGTCTAAGCCATAGCCTACAATAAATTTATTGGGAATGCGAATGCCTACATAGTCAATTTTGACGTCTTTGGTATAGGCTTCGGGTTTGAAAAACAAGGTGGCAAATTTGACGTGTTTGGCTTGTTGTTCCTTCAAAAGTGCTTTTAGGGCTTCTACGGTATGGCCGGTATCCACGATGTCTTCTACCACTACCACGGTTCGGCCTTTTAGATCGATATCCAATCCCAACAACTGGCTTACTTGACCAGTAGATTGTGTTCCTTGGTAGGAGGACATTTTTAAGAAACTCACCTCACACATGCCGCGGTAATTTTTCATTAAATCAGACAACACCATAAATGAACCGTTCAACACCCCAATAAAAACAGGTGTTTCATCAAAGAAATCATCAGCCATTTTTTTGGCCATATTCGCTAGGGCAAAATCAATTTCATCAGAAGAAATAAATGGGACAAAAGTTTTATCGTGTAAATGAATCATGTTTGCGCGTTTTTGAAGCGACAAATATAGCAATAAGTGCGAAGAAAGGCGGGCTGAAAATTGATTTATTTGTATTTTGAACACCATGAATTCGCCTTATTATCAACATATTTGCAACGCGACAGCAGCATTAATTCACCTACTATTTATCTGAATTGGCAAATACGAATGCCCATTTAAAAAAGAGGAATCCCTATATTTGCGAAAAATATAGCAACACAAGGCATGAACTATTTTTCGTCTGATTTTAAACTCGGCATTTTGGGCGGCGGCCAATTGGGCAAAATGATGCTGGCTGAGTTGCGCAAGTTTGACATTTGTACCTACGTGCTCGATCCGAGTGCCGAAGCCCCTTGCCAATATGGCACACACTATTTTGAACAAGGCGATTTGTTGGATTTTCAAACCGTGTACAATTTTGGTCAAAAAGTTGATGTACTCACGCTCGAGATAGAAAACGTAAATTTGGATGCCTTAGACCAACTCGAAGCCGAAGGCAAAGCGGTATATCCGAGTGCCAAAACCCTGCGATTGATTCAAAACAAAGGCGTTCAGAAAGACTATTACCAATCCCACGGAATTCCCACCTCCGCGCACCAGCGTTATACACAACTTTCAGATTTAGTTTCAGCTGCAAACAACAATGAATTGAAGTTTCCATTTGTTTGGAAATTGGCCCAATTTGGCTACGACGGCAAAGGGGTAAAAATAGTGCGTTCAATTACCGACTTGCAGGATTTACCTACAGGCGAATGCATCGCCGAAGAATTGATTCCTTTTACCAACGAATTGGCGGTGATTGTAGCGCGTTCGGTCTCGGGCGAGATAAAAACCTATCCGGTGGTCGAAATGGAATTTCATCCGGAAGCCAATCAGGTAGAATATGTGTTGTGTCCGGCTCGAATAACACCCGAACTGGCACAAAAAGCAACTGAGATTGCCTTGCAGGTTTCGGCAGCCTTTGCCCACGTGGGTATTTTGGCGGTAGAGCTTTTTCTGACGGCAGACAATCAGATTTTAGTAAATGAAGTAGCGCCACGTCCGCACAACTCGGGCCATTACAGCATAGAAGCCAGTTATACTTCCCAATTTGAAAACCACATTCGCGCTATCTTGGATTTGCCCTTGGGCGATACCAGCAGCAAAGTGGCGGGAATTATGGTAAATTTGGTGGGTGCCGAAGGCTATTCAGGACCGGTGGTGTATGAAAATATTGAACAAATTATGCAGATAAAAGGCGTAACACCCCACCTGTATGGCAAAAAAGAAACCAGACCGTTTCGCAAAATGGGGCACGTGACCATTGTGCATGAGGACTTGAATGAAGCGCGCAAATTGGCCGAAGAGGTAAAAAAAACGATTCGGGTGATAAGCAAATAAAGATTAACCGCTTAAACGTTTAATCGTTTAAACCAATTTATAATTATTCATTATTAATTTTTAATTATTATGAAAGTAGCCATCGTAATGGGAAGCAAAAGCGACCTGCCAGTTATGCAAGAAGCCATCGATATGTTGCACGGATTTGATATTGAAACCGAAGTAGATATCGTCTCGGCGCACCGTACCCCCGAGAAATTGGTGGAGTTTAGCCAAAACGCGCACCTGCGTGGCATCTCGGTAATTATCGCCGGAGCCGGTGGAGCAGCGCATTTACCTGGAATGGTGGCCGCGATGTCGCCCTTACCGGTAATTGGCGTGCCCGTAAAATCGAGCAACTCCATTGACGGTTGGGATTCGATCTTGTCTATTTTGCAAATGCCAGGCGGTGTTCCTGTTGCTACGGTAGCCCTTAATGGAGCCAAAAATGCCGGCATCTTGGCCGCTCAAATTATTGGTTGCCATGACAAATGCGTGCTCGACAAAATCGTATTGTACAAAGAAGGCCTCAAGGCAGCTGTACTGCAAGCTTCGGCCGAATTGAAACGCTAAAAACTACTGTTCTCCACTCCAAATTCAACAACGCCCAACTGGGCTTTCCTTTGTTATGCAACTACTGACTCACGTTTTTCAGACGCCGTATAATTCGGCTCCTTTTTCGCAAATTAGAAACGAAGATTATCAACCGGCCTTTGAAGCCAACATCGAAAAAGCCCGTACCGAGATTGACGCCATTACGCAAAATGCTGAGGCACCAACTTTTGAAAATACGATAGAAGCCCTTGAGTATTCCGGCCAAGCTTTAGATCGGTTGTCGAGTATTTTCTTCAATTTAAATTCGGCCGAAACCAATGACGAGATGCAAAAAATTGCACAAGCCGTTTCGCCCTTACTCACCGCGTTTAGCAATGACATCAGCTTGAATGAAACGCTATTTGCCCGCGTAAAATCGGTTTACGACCAACGCGAACAACTAAACTTGACCGCCGAACAAGGCACTTTATTGGATAAAAAATTCAAGGGATTTGCTAGAAATGGTGCCTTGTTATCAGAAACTGACAAAGCCAAACTGCGGGAAATTGACACCGAATTGGCTAAATGCAAATTGACCTTTGGCGAAAATGTATTGGCCGAAACCAACAACTACCAACTGCACATTACCAAAGAAAAAGACCTGCTAGGATTGCCTGCCGATGCCAAAGAAATGGCGCAGACCTTGGCCCAATCAAAAGGCTTGGAAGGATTTGTGTTTACCCTTGATTTTCCGAGTTATTTGCCTTTTGTAACCTATGTAGAAAACCGCGAATTGCGCAAAGAATTGGCCATTGCCGCTGGTAAAAAAACCTTTCAAAGCAACGAATTTGATAACCGGGAATTGGTGCAACGCATTGTCGCGCTTCGTCACCAACGGGCGAAATTGCTAGGCTACAACTCGCATGCACAGTTTGTTTTGGAGGAGCGCATGGCTCAAACGCCAGCCAAAGTTCAATCCTTTTTACAGGATTTATTGGCCAAAGCCAAACCAGCTGCCCAACGCGATTTTGCACAATTACACGCTTTTGCCCAAGAATTGGACGGCATCACGACACTCGAAAAATGGGACAGCGCCTATTACAGCGAAAAACTGAAACAAAAATTATTTTCGGTTGACGACGAAGCGCTGAAGCCCTATTTTAAATTAGACAATGTATTGCAAGGCGCCTATAGCATTGCCGAAAAATTATTTGGAATCAGGTTTCGCGAAATTCATACGGTTGACAAATACCACCCCGATGTGCAAACTTTTGAGGTAGTTGATGCTGCGCAAAATTTGGTTGCCTTGTTTTACACTGATTTTTTTCCACGTAAAGGCAAACGCAACGGTGCTTGGATGACTTCGTACAAACCGCAATACCAATTCGAAGGCCAGCAAGACCGGCCGCATGTTTCGATTGTGTGCAACTTTACACCGCCCACCGAAACCAAACCGTCTTTGCTTACTTTTAACGAAGTGACTACTTTGTTTCACGAATTTGGTCACGCCTTGCATGGCATGTTGGCCAACACCATCTACCCGAGTCTCTCAGGCACTTCGGTGTTCTGGGATTTTGTAGAATTGCCCAGTCAAGTGATGGAAAACTGGTGTTACGAACCGGAAGCTTTGGCCTTGTTTGCCAAGCATTACGAAACCGGAGAAATTATACCGCAAGAATACGTGACAAAAATTAAGGAAAGTGCCAGCTTTTTGGAAGGCATGGCCACCTTGCGCCAACTGAGTTTTGGATTATTGGATATGGCTTATCATGCAAAAGCCCAAGAAATAAGGGATGTAAAAGCATTTGAAAAAGCTGCCCTAGCAGAAACGGCCTTGTTTCCCGATGTGGCCGAAAATTGCATGAGCGTTTCGTTCTCGCACATTTTTCAAGGCGGCTATTCGTCGGGCTACTACAGCTACAAATGGGCCGAAGTGCTCGATGCCGATGCTTTTGCTTACTTTCAGGAAAAAGGAATTTTTGATGCCGAAGTGGCTGGAAAATTCAAGGAACACGTGCTCTCTAAAGGCGGAACCGAAGCCCCGATGACATTGTACAAACGCTTTCGTGGTCAGGAACCGCAACCGGAGGCCTTGTTGAGACGGGCGGGGTTGTTGTAGTTTTTTGTTTCAGGTTTTAAATTCTTGTTTCAGGTTTCAAGTTATAAATGAATCCGCTTCGCTATAGTTCTTAAGTTTTTGTTTCAAGTTTCAGGTTTCAAGTTATGAATGCATCCGCTTCGCTATAGTACTTCTTAAATTACACCACTTAGTATAATTGGCACAACTTGAAACTTGAAACCTGAAACACCAAAATCAACCACAATAATATCGGCACACTCTCTACCCAAAAGGAGGTGTAGTACTTAGATCTAGTAGTTTCGGTAAAAAAGATAGATAGCGCCGCCAATAAAACGACCACTAGTGTGGCCAAGTGATATTCGGCGAGCCAACCCATTAAGGCAATAACAGGCAACAACAAGACATAGCCCAACATTTTGGTTTTGGGAATACCCAAACGCTGGGGCAAGGTGTGCAAATGCGCTCCGTCAAATTGGCTATCCCAAATCTCAAAGGGAATGAGCAAACTGCTCAACAAAAAAAAGCGTTGAACAGACAAGAAAACTAGTTCGTTGTCAAACTGCTTTTCTAAAACTAACGGAATAAACACTGTAATATAGGTTACTGCGGCACTCACAAAAAACAATTTTAACCAACCGTAGCGCCGAACCAGCGGATAACCCAAAACCAATAAACCCGAACTCAAAAAGACCACTTGTTGTGCGGTAGACAACTGAAAAAGTGCGAGTAAAAAACAAACTGCGGCCAAAACTGTACAGAATCCAATAGCCCAATGCCAGGTTGATTTCGCTTTACCCAAGTAAACTAGCTCTGCATATTTTAGAAAATTATAGCCCAAGACCGTGCCGCAAAAAACAGCAAGTGAAACCGATAGCTGCACATTGACTTGGAGTTGCAGAACTGTGCAATGCAACAAGGCCAAAACCGCCAAGCCCACATGCAAGGACGATTGGATGTGAAAATCAAAAATATACCGAAAAATGCGCATGGCTCAAAAGTAATCAACCTGTTAATAAAATGTCGTTTTGGTTGAAAAATTCCTAAAAATCAGGCACAAATCGGCGACCGACTTTGAGAATAAACCCTATTTTTGTGCAACCAAATAAAACATCCCAATTTTTTCGCTTTATGAAAACAGATTCATTTGCTTTACGCCACATTGGCCCACGAGAAGCTGATTTACAACCCATGTTACAAACCATTGGTGCGGCTTCTTTAGATCAACTGATTACCGAAACCATTCCCGACGATATCCGCCTCAAATCAGCCTTAGATTTGGACGAACCGATGACCGAATACGAGTTTAGTCAACACGTGCATCAGTTGGGTTTAGAAAATAAACTATTCAAATCCTATATCGGATTAGGCTACAACCAAGCCATTGTGCCTGCAGTAATTCAACGAAATATTCTTGAAAATCCGGGTTGGTACACGGCCTATACGCCTTATCAAGCCGAGATTGCACAAGGTCGTCTGGAAGCAATCTTGAATTTCCAGACCTTAATTATCGAATTGACCGGCATGGAAATTGCCAATGCCTCATTACTTGACGAAAGTACAGCAGCGGCCGAAGCCATGGCCTTGTTGTTTGATGTGCGTTCTCGCGATCAAAAGAAAAACAACGTCTGCAAATTTTTTGTATCGGACGAAATTTTACCCCAAACGCTGTCTGTTTTGCAAACACGCTCCACGCCAATCGGTGTAGAATTGGTTGTGGGCAAACACGAAGATTTTAGCTTTTCGACCGATTTCTACGGAGCCATTTTACAATACCCCGGAAAACACGGGCAAATAAATGACTACACTGATTTTATTGCCAAAGCCCATGCCAGCGAAATAAAAGTAGCTGTAGGTGCGGATATTTTGAGTTTGGTTAGCCTTACCCCACCCGGGGAAATGGGTGCCGATGTTGTATATGGAACTACCCAACGTTTTGGAATTCCCTTGGGATATGGTGGGCCACATGCGGCCTATTTTGCCTCGAAAGACGAATACAAACGCAGCATGCCCGGACGTATTATTGGCGTAACCGTGGACACTGACGGCAACCGTGCTTTGCGTATGGCTTTGCAAACCCGTGAACAACACATCAAACGCGACAAAGCGACTTCCAATATTTGTACCGCCCAGGTTTTACTTTCGGTAATGGCCGGGATGTATGCCGTATACCATGGACCAAAAGGTTTGCGCTTTATTGCCCAAAAAGTACATGCCTCAGCAGTGAGTTTGGCCAAAGCCTTGCAACAAATGGGAATCACCCAACAAAACAGTCATTACTTTGACACAATTGTTGTAACTGCCAATGCGGCCCAAGTGAAAGCGATTGCCGAAGCGCACCAACTGAACTTCTACTACATCAACGAGACAACCGTTTCGATTTCTGTGAATGAAACCTCGAGTTTAGCCGATTTGAACACCATTTGCGCGGTGTTTGCAGAAGCAACCTCAACATCCGTTGTATCAATAGCGGCTTTAGAAAACAGCACGGCATATCCCGCTCAACTGAAACGTCAATCGGCGTTTTTGCAACACCCAGTATTCAATTCCTACCATTCAGAATCGGCATTGATGCGTTATATTAAAATGCTCGAGCGCAAAGATTTGGCTTTGAATCACTCCATGATTTCCTTAGGATCGTGTACGATGAAACTGAATGCTGCCTCCGAAATGATTCCGTTGAGCAGTCCAAACTGGAATAACATTCACCCGTTTGCTCCACTTGATCAGGCGCAAGGTTATCAAAAAATGTTGCGCAAATTAGAAACACAACTCAACACAATTACCGGATTTGCCGGCACTACCTTGCAACCCAATTCGGGCGCACAAGGTGAATATGCTGGACTCATGGTTATTCGTGCTTACCACCAATCGCGTGGCGATCACCATAGAAATATTGCCTTAATTCCTTCTTCAGCGCACGGAACCAATCCAGCTTCGGCAGCGATGGCAGGTATGCATGTGATTGTAACCAAAACCTTAGAAAACGGAAATATTGACGTGGAAGATGTGCGCGAAAAAGCCTTGTTGCACAAAGACAATTTATCCTGTTTGATGATTACTTACCCGTCTACGCACGGGGTTTTTGAAAGTGCCATTCGCGAAATTACCCAACTCATTCACGACAACGGCGGCCAAGTCTACATGGACGGTGCCAACATGAATGCGCAAGTAGGACTCACCAATCCGGCAACCATTGGAGCTGACGTATGTCACCTGAATTTGCACAAAACCTTCTCCATTCCGCATGGTGGTGGTGGACCGGGTGTGGGCCCAATCTGTGTAGCCCCACAATTGGTTCCTTTCTTGCCTACAAATCCGGTGATTCCAACCGGAGGAACCGAGGCGATTACCGCCATATCGGCTGCTCCATGGGGATCGGCTTTGGTATGTTTGATTTCCTACGGATACATATGCATGTTGGGTGCCGAAGGTGTAACCGACGCCACCCGTTATGCTATTTTGAATGCCAATTACATCAAAGAGCGATTAAAAGGCCATTACGACACCCTGTATTCTGGCGAAATGGGACGTGCTGCTCACGAAATGATTTTGGAGTGTCGTCCGTTTAAACAAAAAGGCATCGAAGTGACCGACATTGCCAAGCGCTTGATGGATTATGGTTTCCATGCCCCAACGGTTTCCTTTCCTGTGGCCGGCACACTGATGATTGAGCCCACCGAAAGCGAAGACCTCGCCGAATTGGACCGTTTTTGTGATGCGATGATTTCTATTCGAAAAGAAATTGAAGCCGCAACTGCTGAAAATCCAAACAATGTGCTCAAAAATTCTCCGCATACCTTGAGCATGGTCACCGCCGATTCTTGGGATTTTCCATACTCTAGAGAAGCAGCTGCATTTCCGTTGGACTACATCAAACTGAACAAATTTTGGCCAACGGTGCGCCGAGCTGACGATGCCTATGGCGACCGAAACTTGGTTTGCTCCTGTGCACCAATTGAAGCCTATACCTAATATGCAAAGCCCTTTAGTGATCTAGAGGGCTTTTATTTTCTACCGATGAAAGACCTTGAAACTCCCGAAGACATTCATAAAATTGTCGCCACGTTTTATGACTATCTACTTGCCGATACACACATTAGTTATGTATTTACGGAAGTTGTAAAAATTCAATTGGAGGAACATTTGCCAATTCTAGTTACTTTTTGGTCACAAGCGCTTTTGGGAACGGGCGGGTATTACAAAAACTTGACGCAAATTCACCTGGATGTGCACCACAAATCAGCCTTGACACCTGAACTATTTACCATTTGGATCACTCATTTTTATGCGGCCATTGATGCCCATTTTCAGGGATTCAACTGCGAGCGTATGAAAACACAGGCTTTGAATTTGGCTACGGTGATGCAAATTAAAATAGCCCAAGAAAACAAGAAATAATTACATTATACGCAGCAAGTTTATTTGAATGTTGCGCAATTCGCAATAATAGATGAAAAACATCTATTTCTTCAATCGCATTCCAATTTAATTGCTAAATTCGGTTAACATTCGCTTAACAAAATGAACATCAAGATAACCGGCATCGGAAGTTATATTCCCACCCAAGTAGTAAAAAATACCGATTTCAATCAGCACACTTTTTTTAATGAAGATGGCTCCGCTTTTGCCTATTCAAACGAAGTGGTGATTGGGAAATTTAAAAGCATCACCGGAATTGGTGAACGCCGCTATGCTCCTGCTGATTTATGCTCATCCGATTTGGCCTTTTTTGCTGCTCAAAAAGCGATCGAAAATGCCCAAATTGATCCAGAAACATTAAACTACATTATCGTTGCCCACAACTTTGGGGACGTGAAACCCAATACCATCCAATCGGATATGTTACCCAGCTTGGCTACCCGCGTAAAACACAACCTAAAAATTCAGAACCCCAAATGTGTCGCCTATGATATATTGTTTGGATGCCCCGGCTGGATAGAAGGCGTATTGCAAGCCAATGCGCTCATCAAATCGGGCATGGCCAAAAAATGCTTGGTAATAGGCGCCGAAACCCTTTCTCGCGTAGTTGACATTCATGATCGCGATAGCATGATTTATGCCGATGGCTCCGGAGCTGCTGTATTAGAAGCCTGTGATGATCACGATGGCTTACTCTCTTTTGAGAGTGCCACCTATGCCAGCGACGAAGCCAATTATTTATATTTTGGTAACTCCTTCAATTCCGAATTGGATTCTAATGTGCGGTATATAAAAATGCACGGGAGAAAAATTTATGAGTTTGCACTCAGCCGCGTGCCGCAAGCCATGAAAGAATGTGTCGATAAATCGGGAATTCACATCAAAGACATTAAGAAAATATTGATTCACCAAGCCAACGAAAAAATGGACGAAGCCATTGTGAATCGCTTCTATAAATTATACAACGAAACAACACCCGAAGGCATTATGCCCATGAGTATTTCGTTTTTGGGCAACAGCAGCGTGGCCACCATTCCTACACTTTATGATTTATTATTGCAAGGAAAATTTGAGGGCCAAACCCTGCACAAAGGCGATATTTTACTCTTTGCCTCAGTAGGCGCCGGCATGAACATCAACGCATTTGTCTATAAACATTAGGCCTTTACTGCAGGAAAAGCTGGGGCAAAAAAACAAAGCCAAACTAGATTTCTTTGTATATTTACCGACCGATTCAACCGCCTAACTCATGTACGAAAACACCTATCCCAGTAAGCGATTTCAACGCACCTTAACCTTTTTAAAACAGCACATCTCGCCAAGCGAAACCATTTTGGATTTGGGTGTAGACAACCCGTTTTCAAAAATCATGCGCAAAGAAGGATATACGGTGAGCAACACATCAGGCGAAGACCTAGATGTAGATCAAACTGCTTTGCAACAAAACAAGGCCGAGGTTGTAACCGCCTTTGAAATATTTGAGCATTTACTCAATCCGTTTACGATTTTACAATCCATACAGGCAAACAAATTGCTCATTTCGATTCCGATGCGCCTTTGGTTTTCGCCGGCCTACCGCAGTAAAACGGATCCTTGGGACCGACACTACCACGAATTTGAAGACTGGCAATTGGATTGGCTACTCGAAAAAACAGGCTGGAAAATAATCGCTCGCGAGCAATTTACCCATCCAGTCAAAAAAATTGGATTTCGCCCATTACTCCGCTATTTCACCAACCGTTATTATATTGTCTACGCCGAAAAAACAACGCCATGAACCTAAAATACGTTGTCGTTATTCCTGCCCATAATGAAGCCCAATTTGTTGGACTCACCCTGCAATCCTTGGTAGATCAGACGTATTTACCTTATAAAGTGATTGTGGTGAATGACAATTCGACCGACACTACCGCTGAAATTGTAGAAGAATTTTTCCAAAAATACGGCTACATTTCTTTGATAAATACTATATCCGACACCGAACATTTGCCTGGCAGCAAAGTAATACGCGCCTTTCAAGTAGGGTTTGACACCTTAGGAAAGGACTTTGATATTGTGGTGAAATTGGATGCCGACTTGATTTTGCCGGTGGATTATTTTGAGACCATTTTGGAACACTTTGACGACGACATGGGCATCGGTATGGTAGGAGGATTTGCCTACATCGAAAACGAAAAAGGCGAATGGGTTCTCGAAAATTTAACCGATAAAGATCACATACGCGGCGCATTCAAAGCCTATCGTCGAGCTTGTTTTGAGGAAATTGGCGGACTAAAACCAGCCATGGGTTGGGATACCGTAGACGAATTGCTTTGTCATTTCTACGGATGGAAAGTTGTTACCGATGCGCGATTACAGGTAAAACACCTGAAACCCACCGGATCCAATTACAACAACAAAGCGCGGTACAAACAAGGCGAAGCGTTCTACAGCTTGGGTTACGGATTTATTATCACGTGTGTTTCCTCGGCCAAATTGGCTTTTATGAAAAAGAAACCAAGCTTATTTATCGATTATATGCTGGGCTTTTGCCAAGCACTTTGGGCTAGAAAACCCCTATTGGTTAGTCCCGTACAAGCCAAATTTATTCGCGAATACCGTTGGCAAAAAATGAAACAAAAACTTGTTAAAACCACTTAACTGCTATGATGCTTCTTCGCTATCTCTCGCAAATTGGAAAATACGCCTTAATGTGGATTGAAATATTCAGGAAACCCACCAAATGGTCGGTGATGAAAGTGCTCATCCTGAAAGAAATAGACGACTTGATTATCGGGTCATTGGGTATTGTGGCTTTCATCTCCTTTTTTGTGGGCGGTGTTGTTTCGATTCAAACGGCCTTAAACCTCAACAATCCCATAATTCCAAAATCCTTAATTGGATTTGCCACACGTCAGTCGGTTATTTTAGAATTTGCACCCACCTTTATCTCGATAATTATGGCGGGAAAAATGGGATCATTTATTACCTCAAGCATCGGAACCATGCGCGTAACCGAGCAAATTGATGCCCTCGAAGTGATGGGTGTCAACTCAATAAATTACTTGGTGTTTCCCAAACTAATGGCCTTACTTCTCTACCCTTTTTTAATTAGCATCAGTATGTTTTTGGGCATTTTTGGTGGCTGGGTTGCCGCCGTATATGGTGGATTTGCTTCTAGTTCAGATTTTGCAAGTGGTTTACAACAACAATTTATCCCGTTTCATATTGTCTATGCCTTTATCAAAACGTTTGTGTTTGGCATACTCTTAGCGACTATACCTTCTTTTCATGGGTATTACATGAAAGGCGGCGCCCTCGAAGTAGGAAAAGCGAGTACCGTTTCGTTTGTATGGACATCGGTGACGATTATTTTAATGAACTACATTCTCACCCAAATGCTGCTAACCTCATGATCGAAGTAAAAAACGTAGAGAAATCGTTTGGCGATTCCAAAGTATTGAAGGGCATTTCAACCGTATTTGAAACTGGGAAAACCAACTTAATTATTGGACAAAGTGGATCTGGAAAAACCGTTTTGCTCAAAAGTTTATTGGGTATTCACACCCCCGAAAAAGGCACCATTTCGTTTGACGGCCGCATTTATTCGAATCTTTCTGCCAATGAAAAGCGCGAATTGCGCACCGAGATTGGAATGGTGTTTCAAGGAAGTGCTTTGTTTGATTCGATGACAGTAGAAGAAAACGTGGGATTTCCGCTCAAAATGTTTACCAACAAAACCAAAGCCGAGATACAAGAACGGGTAAATTTTGTGTTGAATCGGGTGAACCTGGTCGATGCGCACACCAAACTTCCCTCTGAAATTTCTGGAGGAATGCAAAAAAGGGTGGCCATCGCGCGCGCCATAGTGAACAATCCAAAATACTTGTTTTGCGACGAACCCAATTCGGGCTTGGATCCAAAAACCTCGATTGTAATTGATAACTTAATCAAAGAAATTACCGAAGAATACAACATTACCACAGTAATCAATTCGCACGATATGAATTCGGTGATGGAAATTGGTGAAAATATTGTCTTTCTGAAAGACGGATTAAAAGCTTGGCAGGGGACAAAAGATGAAATTTTTCATACGGACAACCAAGCTGTTGTAGACTTTGTGTACTCGTCAAATTTGTTCAAAAAAGTGCGGGAGGCTTATTTGAAAGGCTAATTGTCTTTCATGTTCTGATCCACTTCGACTGATTTGGTGGAATTGTTTCGAAAAATCTCAAAGTAATACCCAATCACAAAAAAATCTTTCCCGGTTTCGTCGTTTATTTTATAATCAAACTGACGTAAAATCCCTACTTGATACGACGCTTGTTTAGATAAGAAATAACTACCTGTTAGTTGTAATCGGTTGCGTTCAAAATACGGTTGGGTGTCGGTAAAAAAAAGTTCATTCGACAAATTTAACTGATACGGTTTATACCCTTTTGAATCTTTTCCAAATGGATAGGAAACGCCCAATCGGTAGCGAAATCTGTTGCGAAAACCGGCACTTGCCCACCGAAATTCGGCACGATAACGCTGTTCAACTTTGATAGAACCGATAGATTGTATCAAACTCAGTTGAGGCCACAACCTAAATTCATCTTTATTTTTGGGAAGCACAAAATTTCCTCCTGCTTTGTAGGTTTGATAGCTTCCTGTGCCAAGCGTGAGTCGAACCGCTTTGTGTAGTTTATAGTTTACAGCTGCTTTGTATTCATAATAATGAAACTGATCATAAAACGCTAAGGATCGAAGTTGAGCTTCAGCAAAAAAACTGAGGCGCTCTGTTTGATTATATTTGAGGTTTATACTATTCCAAGTGCCTAAAGCGGTAGATTGAGCAACTCCAATTTGCAAACCTAAAACACAAAAACAAACAACACAAAATCCTTTCATTGCAAAAAACCAATTTTATTTGGGCAATTGCGCCACAATACCTTTGATTTCTTGCTCTTTGCCTTTGGGATAAATGAGCAACACATTGTCTTTATCGACTACGATAAAATCGTGTAAGCCGTCAATTATCACCAACTTGTCTTTGGCAGTACTAATGATGTTGCTCGAGGTGTTTTGCAACAACACGGTTGCATTCACCACGGCATTGTTGTGCGCGTCTTTGTCCAATTTTTCGTGCAAGGATCCCCAAGTACCTAAATCATTCCAATCAAATGTAGCGGGCAACACATAGACATTTGGGGCCGATTCCATTACAGCATAATCAATCGAAACATTGTCGGCCTGGGCATACTGCGAGGCAATAAATGCGGCTTCATCTGCCGTAGAATAGGTTGGCCACCCTTGCATAAACAAACTAAACATGTCCGGTTGATAGGCTTCAAACGCAGCCGTTATGGCTTGTACACTCCAAATAAAAATTCCGCCATTCCATAAAAAATTTCCGCTGGCCAAAAACGACTTGGCGGTTTCGTAATCGGGTTTTTCCCGAAATTGATTTACTTTTTTAATGGGATTTTTGTCTTGTTTATCAAATTCGATATAGCCAAAACCGGTGTTGGGAAAGGTGGGCTGAATCCCCAAGGTGAGTAAAGCGTTTTCTTTGGCGCAAAAATCAAAACACTGTTGCAAGTTTTGGATAAAGGCGTGTTCGTCTTCTATCCAGTGATCACTGGGTGCAACCACCATAACCGCATTGGGGTTTTGTTTTTTAATTTTCAAGGCCGCATACAAAATACAAGGAGCCGTATTGCGCATCGCGGGTTCTAACAACACCTGTTCTTGCCTCACTTCGGGCAATTGGGCCAACACAATGTCGTTGTATTTTTCGTTGGTGAGTATTAGAATATTCTCGGCTGGTATCAATTGGGCCAAGCGGGAAAATGTTTTCTGCAACAAGGTGGAGCCGCAGCCCAACATGTCGTGAAATTGTTTCGGAAATTCGGTGGTACTCACCGGCCAAAACCGTGATCCTACTCCGCCTGCCATTAACACGGCATAATAATTTTTGTTCATGTAACTGCGCTCTAAATTGTTGAAAATGGGTTGTAAATAAAGTCCTGCAAATATATTTATTAAATCGCTTTGGGCAGGAATTTGACTTTAAATTACCGTTAACCTGGGATAATTTCTACTTCGGCGTTGGCGTTAAACAAATACAATTTCCCGGTTTTCACCTCCAAGCATTCGTAGCGTTTAACACGCAGACCTTTTTTTTGAAAAACTCGTCCATTTTTAATGCGAAAAAAACTGCCGCTGGGCACTTCGTGCATGAAGTGAATGTCGGCTTTGCGTTCGTCAAATTGTTTCAAGGCAAAGGCCAATCGGGCATCGGTATCGCTGCTGGCTGTGGGGTTTTTGAAATGATTGGCTACCAAAGGCAAAATGCTTTGCGGAAATATCTCGGGACGAATGTAAGGAACCATCAAACGTTGAAACACCATTTTCCATTCGTCGCCATGGGGTTTGATGAAACGACCATGCTTCTCAAAGGCCACTAAATGGGCGATTTCGTGTATGAGTGTGATTAAAAAACGGTACTTATTGAGGTTGGCATTCACCGTCACTTCATGCTTTCCAGAAACACCTTTGCGGTAATCGCCATGACGAGTTACGCGTTCGTTTACGATTTTTAAATGCACCCCATTGGCCACAATCAACTCAAATACCGAATTGACGGCGTGTTCGGGCAAATATTTTTGAAGGGTTTCACTCATCTCGAGAGAAAACTAGGGTGTGGATGAAGATACTTGCAACACCTTTCCGTTGTAGAACGTGTGTCCGGTTAAGGCAAATTGCGCAATGTATTCGGCCATTTGGTTTGGCTGCAAAGGTGCTTGGTACCCGGGGAACGCAGTAGCCAACATTTCGGTTTGCACCGCGCCGATGGCCAATACGTTAAAGGTAATTCCCGCTTCTTTGTATTCTTCGGCCAACAACTCCGACAACCCAATTACCGCCGCTTTACTAGAAGTATAAGCTGCCAAGCCTGGGAATTTCATACTGCCTTGTATACCGCCCATCGAACTGATGGTCACCACGTGACTGCCTTTCTGAAGAAAGGGCAACACACATTGGGTGAGTTGGGCCACGGCAAATACGTTAACACGGTAAACAGCTTCAAAATCGGAAGGGGAAATCGTTGAAAAGGGCTGAACAGTAATAGCTCCCGCATTGTGGATCAGCGCATCTACTTGGGTCCACGTTGATTTCAAAAATTGGTTTACCAATTCCAAATCCTTGGCTTGGGTTAAATCAACGGCCAAATTGGTAATGCGATCGTGTCCCAATAAACTGGGCGCAATGGTTCGCGATAAAGCCAATACCTGATGACCGGCTTGGGCCAATTGCAAGGCGATTTCATGGCCTATTCCTCTGGAAGTTCCTGTTACAATGATGTGTTTCATAGCCTAATGTTGAGCGCCAAAGGTATTAAAAATCCAAGAATTTATTTGGCTTAATTAAGATGCATTCAGCCGAGTTCAAAAGTAGTGATGCCGTATACTTGATCCATTGGAATTTCTGGTGCTGCACCGTGATACATTCGCCCACAATCAAAGATCGCTTGGGTTTGGTAATGCGTAGTTAGGGCCACAGCATGGGGATTGCTGAGTGGAATATCAAGGTAGACTTTTTCGCCTATGGCAGCAGGATAAACGCAAAAAAAGAGGCCTTTTTCTTGCTGAATTTAGTTGAGTAGCGAACGGGAAATGACAATTTTTTGAATCTCAGAAGTACCCTCATAGATCTGGGTAATTTTGGCATCCCGCATCATGCGCTCCACGTGGTATTCGGCTACATAGCCATTTCCTCCGTGTATCTGTACCGCTTCTATAGTCACGTCCATTGCGGTTTGGGATGAAAATAATTTGGCCATCGCACCTGATTGCGAAATGTCTTTGCCTTCGTCTTTTTCGGAGGCAGCTTTTAGACAAAGCATGCGCGCCGCTGTAATTGATGTGGCCATGTCGGCCAATTTGAAGGCAATGGCTTGGTGTTTAAAAATTTCTTTGCCAAAGGCTTTTCGGTCTTGCGAATATTGTAACGCCAATTCGTAGGCTCCAGTAGCAATTCCGAGTGCTTGTGAGGCAATTCCGATGCGGCCGCCATTGAGCACCGACATGGCAAAATTGAAGCCAAATCCATCGGCACCGATGCGGTTTTCTTTCGGCACTTTTACATCAGTAAACATCAAGGAATGCGTATCTGAACCGCGGATTCCCATTTTCTTTTCTTTCAAGCCAATTGCAAAACCGGCCCATCCTTTTTCTACGATAAACGCATTGATTCCTTTGTGGCCTTTCTCCACATCAGTTTGAGCAATCACAATATAGGTAGAAGCTGAGGAGCCGTTGGTAATCCAGTTTTTGGTTCCGTTTAATAGGTAATGGTCGCCTTTATCGATGGCGGTTGTTTTTTGGGAGGTGGCATCCGATCCGGCTTCGGGCTCTGACAAGCAAAAAGCGCCAATTACCGCTCCCGTGGCCAAAGGCACTAGGTATTTTTGTTTTTGTTCTTCGCTGCAATATTTTTCAATTCCGGCACAAACCAAGGAATTGTTTACCGACATGATAACCGCTGCCGAGGCATCTATTTTGGCAATCTCGGTCATGGCCAATACATAAGAAACGCTGTCCAAGCCAGATCCTCCGTATTGTGGATCAACCATCATGCCCATAAATCCAAGCTCGGCCATTTTCTGCACCTGCTCGGTGGGAAATTTAGAGAATTCGTCGCGTTCTATTACGCCGGGCAGCAATTCGGTTTGAGCAAAATCACGCGCCGCTTGTTGAATCATGAGGTGTTCTTCGGTCAGATTAAAATCCATAATAATACGGGATAATGGTTGTACTTTTTTTAAATTTGGCAATCAAAAGTAGCTATTAATTATCAAAAAATCAATTTCAGAAAAGACAAATTTGCCCATGACCCCACAAAACTATAACGTTATCGGAGTAATGTCGGGCACTTCCCTAGACGGAATTGATTTGGCGCAATTGGCATTTACCTTAGTGCGTGGAAGTTGGCAATTTGAAATTGGCGCTACTGCCACTATTCCCTATACTTCAGCCTGGAAAAATCGGTTGCAAAAAGCCGTAGATTTTTCAGCCGAAGCATTAATAGAACTGAATGTGGAGTATACCCAATTGCTGGGCCAAACCATTTTTGATTTTATTGCCACACATTCACTTGAATCAATCGATGCCGTTTGTTCGCACGGGCACACCATTTTGCATCAGCCCCAAAACGGCTTTACTTTGCAAATAGGCAACTTGCCCGAACTCGCCGAGTATTGCCAACAAAAAGTGGTTTGTGATTTCAGGGTGCAAGATGTACAATTGGGCGGACAGGGCGCACCGCTTGTGCCTATTGGCGATCGGTTTCTATTTAGTGCCTACACCTATTGTTTAAATTTGGGTGGTTTTTCGAATATTTCCTATGAACAAGCTGGCCAACGATTGGCTTTTGACATCTCGGCTGTGAATACCGTGCTCAATTTTTATGCACAGCAGCAAGGTTGGGATTTTGATGACCGAGGAGCATTTGCAAAATCTGGGAAAGTACATTTGCCGCTGGTTGATGGCTTGAATGCCCTTCCCTATTTCCATCAGGAACCACCCAAATCATTGGGATTTGAGTATGTAAAAACAATCGTTTTGCCTTTGATTGAATCCTATGCCATCGACACAGCTAGCAAAATGCACAGTTTTACCGAACATGTGGCCTATCAAATTGCAGTGGCACTTCCCGAAAAATCAGGCAGTTTATTGATCACCGGTGGAGGAGCCTACAATGACTTTTTGGTGGCGCGCATCCAACAGTATTTACCCAACATAGACGTGGTGATTCCCAACAAAAAAACTATCGAATTCAAAGAGGCCTTAATTTTTGGGCTATTGGGCGTGCTGCGTCTGCGCAATGAGATCAATGTGTTGCATTCGGTGACGGGGGCGAGTAAAGATCATTGTGCAGGATATGTGTTTGGTTAATTTTGTTTCAAGTTCCAAGTTTCAAGTTAGATCAAATTCATATCAAAAATCAACTAACGCATTGAGTCTATTTTATTTGGTTCATCTACTGTTTATGCTTGTCTCTTTAGTATATTTTTGAGCTTAGTTCTATTCTAGCAAATGATATCTCGAAAACAATTTTTTTTGGTTACTTTCGTTTTCAAATAAATGAGTCACATGGCGGCGCTTCCCGAACTATCTAATAAAAAAAAATCGATTGTACTCACCAGCCTATTGTTTGCGCTGGTTTTTCTGCTATTTTACCTTTTGAAATTTTCTAATAGCACTCCGATTTCTCTGTTAGAAGGCGGTGGCGGCGGTGGAGAAGTAGCCGTAAATTTTGGCGATAGCGAGTTTGGCTCAGGCGATAATTTCACTTCGACAGAAGCCGTTACACCCCCCCAAGCAACTCAAGAAGAAGTGACCGAAGACGAAATTTTAACGCAAGAAAATGCCCTAGAATCGGCGGTGGTTCCCGAAACCAAAACGGCCGACAAACCAAAAAAAAATACTGAACCCAAACCGGTAGTCAAAACCGAACCCAAACCTTCCAAATCGACAGCTGACGCCCTATCGAGTATGCTCAATGGCTCTAATTCGGGCGATGGCAACGACAAAACAGCAGGCAACAAAGGGAAAAATAACGGTGATAAAAACGCAACCGGCTATAACGGCGGCGGCGGAACAGGGACAGGCAGTGGAGGCGGAAACGGAAGTGGCCAAGGCATTGGCACCGGAAGTGGCTACGGCAGTGGATCGGGAAATGGCAGCGGAAATGGTAACGGCAACTACCAATTGGGCAATCGAAAAGCACTGAATAAACCCAAACCCAATTATACCTGCAACGAACAAGGCATTGTAGTCGTGCAAATTTCGGTAGATCAAAACGGCAGCGTAATATCGGCCAATCCGGGCATACGCGGCACCACCAACGCAGCCAAATGTTTACTCGAACAAGCAAAAATTGCCGCCATGAATACCAAATGGCAAGCCGATGCGGCCGCACCAGCAAAACAAGTGGGTAAAATTATCTACAGCTTCAACCTTACCGAATAGTCTACACCCATGAATTACCAAGAAACGGTGAATTGGCTATTTGCGCAGCTCCCCATGTACCAGCAACAGGGCGCCATTGCCTACAAAGCCGACTTGAGTAATACCTTGCTTTTGGCAGAATACTTGGGAAATCCCGAAAAAAAATTGTGCTGCTTACATGTAGCAGGTACCAACGGCAAAGGATCAACTTCACATCTGTTGGCCTCGGTATTACAAGAAGCCGGATACAAAGTAGGCTTGTACACTTCTCCGCACCTAAAGGATTTTCGGGAGCGCATCAAAATAAATGGCGAATGCATTGAAAAATCCTACGTTACTGATTTTGTAGCCAAACACCAATTATTTTTTGAGCAACATGACCTGAGTTTTTTTGAAATGACAGTGGGTTTGGCCTTGCAGTATTTTGCCGACAATAAAGTAGAAGTGGCAATTGTGGAAGTGGGCATGGGCGGCCGATTGGATGCCACAAATATTATTACTCCACTCCTATCGGTAATTACCACTATTGGGCTAGATCATACCGCGTTTTTGGGTAATAGCTTGACCGCAATTGCAGGGGAAAAAGCAGGGATTATCAAATCGAATATCCCGGTGATTATTGGCCAATACACTCCCGAAACCCGAGCAGTTTTTCTAGAAAAAGCCAGCCGCGAAAACGCACCTATTTTTTTTGCTACCGATTCAACAGAAATACCACCTGCCTGCGGGTTGCTGGGCAATTACCAAAAACACAATACCAAAACAGCCTTATCAGCCATTCGTGTCCTGCAAAACCAAAATTATTTTGCAATTCCCGAACGAGCCATCGCCCAAGGATTTTTGAATGTGGTAACCAACACAGGACTACAGGGCCGTTGGCAACAACTGGGGACCGATCCTAAAATTATAGCCGATACGGCCCACAATTCTGATGGATTGGCCGAGGTGATGCAACAACTAAACGAGGAAACGTTTACTGCATTGCACCTAGTTATTGGCGTGGTAAATGACAAAGACCTCGACGGAATTTTGCCCTTGTTTCCCAAAAATGCCCACTATTATTTTTGCAAACCCGATTTGCCTCGCGGACTTGCTACCGAAATTTTGGCTGCAAAAGCTGCACAGTATGGCCTCATTGGGCAAGTATACAATTCGGTTTCTACCGCTTATGCCGCAGCTCGTGCAAATGCCGCCATTACTGACTTTATCTACATTGGGGGAAGCACTTTTGTAGTCGCTGAAATTTTATAATTTTTTTTATCCTTTTGTTTGCACAAACCGAAAACTCCCTTATATTTGCACTCGCAATCAACACTACGTTAGTAATTGATTGTGCAAGGGCGATTAGCTCAGTTGGTTCAGAGCATCTGGTTTACACCCAGAGGGTCGGGGGTTCGAATCCCTCATCGCCCACAAAGAAAACCGAAACTATAGTTTCGGTTTTTTTTATGATTAAAGGTGTCGAAAGTTTACTTTCGTAAAGCTTTATTCATAAAAAAAATAAACTTGTGGAAAACAAGTTTGATTTTCTTTGTTCCGGGCTCACCCCTCTGGGCTCAACGAAGTTAATCCTGGTATTTTCAATTGAACGCTTTACTTATAAACCATGTTTGCATAAAATCGGGTGTTATAATTAGTGCCTACCACATCTGGGCTCAACGTAGTTAATCCCAAATTTACCTTATGAGCTAAAGCTCAAAAATACCTGAAGCCCACCGGGCTTTCAACTTCGGGCCATACTATTACAGCGGTACTTAGTATACTCGAACAAATCAAAAATCAGCAATCTTAAATCAGCAATCTTAAATCAAAAAAGCCCCTCCGTTTCCGAAGGGGCTTTTGCATTATTATAAAACAATGTTTATCGCTTAATCATACGAAGTGTTTTCACATTTTCTCCTTGGGTAACAATTAGATTGTATACTCCCGCTGGATAAGCAGAACCTAAGTCTTCTGAGCTATAGTCGATGGTGTTAATTGAGCGAGTCTCAATTAATTTTCCTAACATATCATAGACTTTTAATGCTATAGCTCCCTCCGTTGAAGTAGTTACATTCAATTTGAATTCAGTTGCAAATGGATTCGGGAATGCAACAGCTTCAAATACCGATGAACCAACTTCTCCTCTAGCGGC
>CAMCVA010000012.1 GCA_945879625.1 Flavobacterium psychrophilum | reverse complement strand
CCCACAATTTTTACCGGAACTTCCATCGTGATTTCTTTGCTTTCGTTCAGTTGAAAGAAGTCAATGTGTAAAATTTTGTCCGACACCGGGTGTACCTGAATGTCTTGCAAAATTGCATTGTAGGTGTCTTTTCCTAACTCAATCGCTACGGTATACGCGTTTGGAGTGTACACCAAGTTTTTGAATGCAATTTCTTCTGCTGAGAAATGTACTGCTTGATTTCCTCCGTATAACACGCAAGGAACCATTCCAGCATTACGTAAGGCTTTAGTCGCAACTTTGCCCACGCTTTCTCTTTCTGATCCTTTAATCGTAATCGATTTCATTGTAAAAAAATTATAGTTATTAATAAAAAATTCTTCTTTTTAGCTGTCAGCAATTAGCTTTTTTGGGCGTTGCCTTCGTCCGGGCTTTTCTCGGTGCGCGGCATCTTGCTACAATCCCTAACGCATTTGATGGCTTCACTTTACGTTATTCTTTCAAATGAAAATTCTATTTTAATTTCTTCAAGCTGACTGCTAAATGCTGACTGCTCTATTACATCAAAAACTTCCCGCTAATTGAATTGTTGTGTTGTACCATGTGCATGACTTCGGCAAAAAGTGGGGCACAACTCACCACTTTTATTTTGTTGGATTCTTTTTTGAGCGGAATCGAATCGGTTACGATGAGTTCCAATAACTTGGAGTTTTCGATTTTTTCATAGGCACTACCCGATAAAATCGCGTGTGTACAAATGGCTCTAACGCTCAAGGCTCCTTTCTCTATCATCAAATCAGCGGCCTTGGCCAAGGTTCCTCCCGTGTCAATCATGTCATCCACCAAGATGACGTGACGTCCTTTTACCTCTCCGATTAATTCCATCGAATCAATCACGTTGGCAATTTTTCGTTGTTTATAACAAATCACCACATCCGATTCCAAATACTTGGAATACGCATAGGCTCTTTTGGAACCTCCCATATCGGGCGATGCGATGGTTAAATTTTCTAATTTCAAACTTTTCACGTACGGCAAAAATATTGTCGAAGCAAAAAGATGGTCAACCGGTTTTTCAAAGAACCCCTGAATCTGATCGGCGTGCAAATCCATGGTCATAATGCGTGTAGCTCCTGCCGCGTCGAGTAAATTGGCCACCAATTTGGCACCTATCGGAACCCTTGGTTTGTCTTTACGGTCTTGGCGCGCCCATCCAAAATACGGAATTACCGCCGTAATGTGTCGGGCCGAAGCTCGTTTTGCCGCGTCAATCATGAGCAACAATTCCATCAAATTATCTGCCGATGGAAAGGTAGAGCAGACGATAAACACGCGTAATCCTCGAATCGATTCTTCGTATGACGGCTGAAATTCGCCATCACTATAGGAAGAAAAGGTTACTTTACCAAGCGGAATGCCGTATTCTTTGGCAATTTTTTCGGCCAAATATACACTTTGCGAACATGCAAAAATCTTTGCTTCTGGTTCTAGGTGTGACATTGCATTCGGTTGTTAATGTACGCTGCGCTTGGTACCCGGGTGCACTATCACTGTTGATAAATGCGGGAGGTAGATAAACGCCTCGGTTGTAGTTAGTTAGTTGCGTGTCGAATTAACGAGGTGCAAATTTAGGAATTAAATCGAAGTGGGAAAGGAAAAAACGGAGTATTTTTTTTAGTGTATGTAAGTATTTTTTTTACATTTGCAGCGTGTTATAGGAATCTGTTGCAAAACAGATTTTTGCGATAAAAGGATTTTTCCTTTTTTCGTCTGCTACGCCCGGATGGCGGAATTGGTAGACGCGCTGGTCTCAAACACCTGTGGGAAACCGTGCCGGTTCGACTCCGGCTCCGGGTACGTAAAAAGCTCTTCGAAAGAAGGGCTTTTTTTTAGTTTAGGGGACGAGTCAAATTTCAAATTTGACCGGCTCCGGGTACAAATAAGCTCCTTTTTAGGGGCTTATTTTAGTTTAGGAGTGAGTCAAACTTTTTTGTTTGACGGCTCCGGGTACAAATAAGCTCTTCTTAACGGAAGGGCTTTTTTATTTTCTCGCAATCCCGAAGCTTCGGGACGCAATCCCGATAGCTCGGGACGCAAAGCTACCTAACTAAAAGCAGTTGCCTATCTCGCAGAAAAATCAAAAATCATCAATCAAAATTCGTTAATCTTTTTCTTTTTCCTTGATGAAAAAGAAACAAAAAATCAAGACCTGGGATTTTCGGCGATCAAAATAGGCTCACTTCCTAAGAACTGTTTTTTATCTCATATCTATTAGACTATTCGTCTTTTTGGTTAGAGTTTAGGGTTTAGAGTTGATCCAAGAAACTACCCGCTTCCAACTTCCAACTTCACGCTTAACCGTCTTTACACTTTACAACTTACCAAAATATAGAGCAAAAAAAAGCGCATCAAATCTGATGCGCTTTTCTTTGGTATAAGCTAGTATTACAATAGTGGCTGCAATACTTTGGTTACTCCGTGAATTACTCCATTTGAACATTGAATGTCAGCTTGGAATACTCTTGATAAATTATTTGCTGTATCGCGAATGTCAACATTTCCACCGCCTAATATAACGGTTGTGTTTTGAACCGGATTAGTAAACATAGGTACAGATTGATTATTTGTAAGCTGTGATGAGCGAACATTTCCAGCTGTTGTTACATGGTATTGTAAAACTACAGATACAGCCGCGTCAGAGGCACCATTTGCAAAACCACCCGCACCCAAAGCTGTAGCAAATGCGGCATTGTTTGGAGCAAAAAGAGTAGCTGGAGCTGCAGCAGTTAAACCACTTAAAGCATCCAATACTCCGCTTTGTGCAGAACCAGTAACCACTGTTTGTAATGTTTCAAATTCAGGATTTGCTACTACATGATCTACAACAGTAGGAATAGGAATTACAGCGTTAACAATATGTATAACACCATTGCTAGCGTCAACGTCGGCAGTAGTAACTCGTACACCAGTTGTAGCTGTTCCACCATTGATGAATACATTCATGCCTGATTTTTGAACAAACATGCTGATGGTTGGAGCATTGGTTGTGGCATTAATTGGAGATAAAGTGGATACATACACCGAAGCAGGTATTGCGGCACTTTTAATTTCTGATCCAATTACATGGTTTAATAAAATACTTTTAAGCACATTCACATCTACATTATCGACAGTTACATTTGCACCAAGCGAGGCGAAAAATGTGTTGAAAGCTGCATTGGTTGGTGCAAAAACAGTGTAGGTTCCTGGCTCGTCTAAGATTCCTGCAAGATTTGTACGAGTAAGCGCGGTTACAAGCGTTGAAAAATCTGGGGTAGCAACCGCAATTTCAGTAATTGTTTGCTGTGCTGGTTGATTTTCGTCTTTGCTGCATGAAATAGCAACAATTGAAAGAGCTACAATAGCTACATTTCTAAATAATTTTTTCATAGTGTTTTGTTTACTAAGTTTGTTATTTTGTTTAAAGTTTCGGCAAATATATTAAACAAAATGATTTGGCAACAAACAAAAAGTCAAAATTTTGCACATTTAACAAAAATTAACATCCAAAGCTGAGAAATCAACAAATACCGACCCTAGTATTGTGTGTAAAAACCTACTTTTACTACATATATAGTAAAAAAAATTATCGTTATTTGCAAAAAAATCTAGTATGAAGGAAAATAGCACTTATAAATTACCCCTTATTATTGCTGTAATTTACTCCTTACTTGTTCAAGCACAAGAAACACCCATCAATCTCATTGCATATAAATACAATGGGATGGAAAATTCCAGCGAAATTATTCAATGGGAGGTAAATAGTCCGAGTACTTTTTCATCCTCACCCACCGATTTAGCCAGTATACTGGTAGGTTCTTCTATTTTTAATCCCAATACAGGCGACTACATAGCCCGGGTAACCCATACGGATAACACCTCTGGAATTTACAAATACAACATCAATACTACAGCTGCAAGTTTTAGTGAAGCGACGAGTTTTTACAACGGCTCTTCTGAGTGCGACATGCAAACCGGCTACATTTACAACTACGACGGAAATGCACTCGACGAATTGGAGTTAAACAAATACAATCCGCAAACCAATGTAGTAGAAGTGGTTGGCACCTTTGATTTTTTGCCCAACACTAGTTTTTTTCCTGATGGATCCTGCTTTGACTCGAACTTGGGGATTTACTATTTTGTGGTATTGGACACAGAGGGAAGAAAATTGGTGTCTGTAAACGTAAACAATCCGGTGTTTAGTTACACCGTTACTTTATTGAGCGGAATGCCCATTACGGGCAATATTGGATTGGAGTTTAGCAACGAAACCAATCAAGTATACTGTATTTATTCGTCTTATAATCCGGACACCGAAACCAGCACTTTTGTGGTGGGCGCCATTGCTACGGCTACAGGAGAAATTAGCGTGGTGAATGCCTTAAACGAAATTGGCGGCTATCAATTTTACAACCGCAGCTTTGATCAAACCAATAAAAAATTACTTTTTGTGGCCTACAATTTAGACTTCAGCGCACAGGAATTGTACTTGTATGATATGGATACCAATACCTATGAAACAAGGCCGTTACCAGCCGAGGTGATTATTGAAATTGAGTGCAACAACGTCATTTACTCTGAGCTTAAATATGGCGCACTGAATACCCCTAAAAATGAGACTAAAACTTTTGTGGTTTTTGCCGATACTGCTATGCATCAAATTAAAGTTTCGAATAACTTGACCAATGCCAATTTCTGTCTTTATAACACGCAAGGCGCTGAGGTGCTGTCGGGCAAAATAGATGCGTCAAACTCAATTGACGTAACCGGACTTTCTGCTGGGATTTATATTCTTTCTCTAACTACTGAAAACAAACGCGTGAATCGCAAAGTGATGTTGCGTTAGGCTAAAGTTTTAATAAAAGAGTTTCACGCAATCCCGAAGTTTCGGGATTAGAATCCGTGCATTCGTGGCTAAAAGCTCGAAGCTAATAGCTGCTAGTGAACAGTCGTTTTTTTTGATTTTAGTGCATGTACTCCCGCATACAATCCCAGTGCTAAAACAGCCCCTAAAGTATTGCGCAGTTGGTCATCTATACTGGCGCTTCTGCCCTCTACAAAAAACTTCTGTACAAACTCTAATGTACCGCCTGCCACAAAACTCGCTGCAAAAGCAATCCAATATTGTTTGGGATGAAAACGAAAATAATACAACAGAGACAGCGTAAACAAAAAGAAGCAGGCCACATGAGAAATGTTGGAAAAATTTTCAAGCAACACATTGGTTGAAAAATTAAATTTTTGGCTAGGAATGTTTTTCTCAAAATTGATGTGCGTAGATGAGTCACACATGTTTCCAAGTAACGGAATCGTATTGGCGGTTTTTGCGTCTACTGTTTTTATTCCACCATCTTCATATTTGGCTGACCAGGCAGGATTTCCAAAGCTAAAGTAACAGTCGGATGTTTCATAGGAGTACTTTCCTTTTCCGTTGTAATAATACACAGCCAAATCACCTGCTATTTGGAAGTTGTCTCCCACTTTTGGCATTTCGTGCACTACTATTTTACCTAAGTCTGACTTATAGGGAATGCACTCCAAACAAGTAATTACACCCAAAATAAAAAGGGGATGGATGAAAAAAGATATGATTTTGTTTGGCATGGATTAAAATTACTCCCTACAACAAACCCAATACTAACTGCGGGAATAATCCCAGGGCAATTGTGAGCAAGGCTGCGTAAATCGCCACGGTATACAACAAAACTGGAGTTCCCGTTTTGGTTTCGTTGGCGGGTTTGGTGTACATGGCTAAAATGAGTTTGAAGTAATACCCCACACTAATAATCGAATTGATTACTGCGGCAATAACTACCACCAAAAAGCCTGAAGCTAGCGTGATATTGAACAAGCCCAACTTGGCAAAAAAGCCAGAGAAGATAGGAATTCCTGCCATGGACAACAACGAGATGGTCATTACAGCAGCCAACAGCGGATTGGTTTTGGCCAAGCCATGGAAATTTACATAGTCTTCGTTTTCGCGATTTTTACACACATATAACACTACTGCAAAAGCACCAATTCCGGCAATGGCATAGGCGGTTGCATAATAAAACAAACTGCTGGCAGCCGTGCTCAAACTCAACAAGGACATCAACATAAATCCGGCATGCGAGATTCCTGAAAAGGCGAGCATCCGTTTTACGTTTTGTTGTTGCAAAGCCATTATGTTTCCAACGGTCATGGAAGCGATTGAAATGATGGCAATGGTAGTATTAAAATGGAAGGACAATTCGGGGTTTAATACCACCAATAATTTATAAAAAGTTGCCATCGCCACTACTTTGGCCAAGGTACTCATGGTGGCGGTAGTCAATGCAGGAGATCCTTCGTATACATCGGGTGCCCAAAAGTGAAACGGTACGGCTGCAATCTTGAATAACATCCCGATGCACATGAGCAAAACCC
The DNA here is from genome assembly GCA_945879625.1 of Flavobacterium psychrophilum. Classification (GTDB taxonomy): domain Bacteria; phylum Bacteroidota; class Bacteroidia; order Flavobacteriales; family Flavobacteriaceae; genus Flavobacterium; species Flavobacterium psychrophilum_G. The sequence goes on along the minus strand of CAMCVA010000012.1, from coordinate 73,595 downwards.
CTACAAAAAACCAACTGGGTAATTCGGCCGAGTGCGATAATTCGGCGATTTCGGCTACATCAAAAGTGCCCATCGCGCCGTAGATTAAACAAATTCCAAACAATAAAATTCCCGAAGCAAACGAGCCCATCAAGAAGTACTTCATTCCGGCTTCGTTACTTTTCAGGTTTAATCGGTTGCTGGCCGCCAAAATATATAAGGAAATAGACAAAACCTCGATGCCCAAGAAGAACATCGCCAAATTGCCAAACGAAACCATAGCAACTGCACCAGACAATAAGAATATTTTAATCGCAATAAAATCAGAGAGTTTGCTGGATTGGTTGTCATAAAAATCATGACTCAAGGCCAACAAGAAAATAGTCAATACAATAAATAAACTCGAGAAACACACCGAGTAGTTGGAAACCACAATCATGTTGTTATAATAGGCCGCTGGCGCATCATAATCGAGCATAGTGAGCCCCAAAATGCCCAACAAGCCCAACATAGTAAAGGGAATAATCGCTTTTCTTAGGTTGAGAATCTCCAACAGCAACGTTAAAATTCCTAATCCGATAATGGCAATTAATGTATTCATAGGTGTGTTATTTTAGTGTCAAAAGAGGCACACTGATTGGGCATCTTCGGTATTTTTCTCTAATTCTATATTTATTGTAAACGCTTGACAATGATTTCCAAACTCGGCGCAATCAAGTCGTTAATAGGTTTTGGATACATCCCAAAAAACAACAAAACCGCTACCAACGCTACCATCGTAATGCCTTCAGTTAGACTGATGTCGCAAAAACCTTTGGCATTGGTTGCTCCCATCATTACGTATTGGAACATTTTGAGCATGTAATAGGCACCCAGAATAATTGTTAATCCGCCTACTACAGCAAACCATATATTGGTGGTGAACAAACTGTACAATACGGTAAATTCTCCTACAAAGTTAAAGGTAGTCGGCAAGGCCACCGAGGCCAAAACCAACAACATAAACAACGAAGTGAATCTCGGTGCTTGGGCACGAATACCTCCCATCTCAGAAATGGCATGGGTTTGATAACGACGATAAATAACTTCGGCGGCCAAGAACAAGCCTACCACCACAAATCCGTGTGCAATCATTTGCATGACAGCGCCACGCAACCCATCTAGGCTCAAGGTATAAATTCCTGCCGCAATAATTCCTACGTGCGACAAAGACGAATAGGCCAATAATTTTTTCAAGTCCTTTTGACGCAAAGCGACTACAGCGCCATAAATTACGCCAGCCAAGCCTAAGCCAATCCACCAATTTTTGTATTCGATTGCCGCCTGTGGAGCCAATGGCAATTGCCAACGGATTACGCTGTACAATCCCATTTTTAGCATAATCCCAGACAACAACATGGTGCCAATTGCAGGTGCTTTTTGGTATACGTTGGCCTGCCAAGTATGAAATGGAATCAACGGAATTTTGATGGCATAAGCCAAAAAGAAAGCCAAGAAAATCCAAAATTGTTCGGTAGCGGAAAGTTTCAATTGGTACAAATCTTTCAACAAGAAACTGCCGGCTTGTTGGTACATGTAGACAAAGGCTACCAACATAAATAACGAGCCTGCAAGTGTATAAATAAAGAACTTCACGACTGCTTTTTTGCGCTCGTCGGCATCGCCGTTGCCCCAAAGCAAGGCAATAAAGTAGATGGGGATCAAGGACAATTCCCAGAAAATATAATACAACAACCCATCAACCGCAAGGAATGTTCCCACCATGGCAAAAGCCATAAACAGCAACAAGGCATAGATGGATTTGGCGTTTTCGAAATGCGTGCCAAAGCCCGATATAATGATTAAGGGAATCAAACTTGTGGTAAGCAACACCATAGCCAAAGACAAGCCATCGGCCAACAAAGCAATACTCACATTGGGATTGGCAATCCAAGGAGCTACAAAATCAATGTGTTGTCCCAATTGATATGCGTTCAACAAATAGCAGGAAACACCCAAGGCCAATGCCGAAAACAACAAGGCTACTTTTGATGCCCATTGGTTTCCAACCAAAAAGGTAACCACTGACCCAACTAATAATAACAGTAATACTGACGATATATCCATTAGAGTATAATTATTGAACGATGAACAAATACGTGATAAGGGCAATTACACCCAATACAAAGGCAAACAAATACAAACCGGTGTTTCCGTTGTGCACTTTTCGGCCTTGTGCGCCGAGTGCCAAGGTTACTTTGGCCAAACCAAAAACAACTGCCGACAAACTGGTTTCTACCGTGTCACGGAAAAATCGGGAAGCGCTATTAATTGGGTTGATGATCAAGCGCATATAGGCTTCATCTACATAATATTTGTGGTACACCACTTTGGCAAAGCCTTGCATTTGCTCGTCGGCTTTGGGTAAACTTTTTTGGGTAATAAATTGACGTCGGGCCCAAAGGATTCCAAAAATTCCTCCGGCCAAGGCTACTCCCATCAAACTGTATTCTAATGTGCCCAAGGCATGTTCGGCATGTTCGGATTGAAATAAAGGAGCCAAGTAGTGATTGAGCCAAGTGCTGCCCGGTAAATTAATCGCGCCGCCAAGTGCAGCCAAAATGGCCAATACGATTAACGGAAACGTGATTAAAGCGGGACTTTCGTGCAGGTGTTTTTCTTGCTCTTCTGTACCGCGGAATGTGGTAAAGAATGTCAAGTACATCAATCGAAACATATAGAACGCGGTCATTACTGAGGCCACCGAACCTACTACCCAAAGGGCAATGTTGTGGTGAAAGGCCGTGAGTAAAATTTCGTCTTTGGACCAAAATCCAGCCAAAGGAAAAATTCCGGCAATGGCCAAACTCGAAACCAACATGGTCATAAAGGTGATGGGCATCGCTTTTTTCAAGCCACCCATGTTGCGCATATCTTGTTCGCCGTGCAAGGCGTGAATCACTGAACCTGAGCCCAAGAATAAACAGGCCTTAAAGAATGCATGTGTGATAACGTGAAACACGGCCACTTGATAGGCGCCTAGGCCCAAGGCCAAAAACATTAATCCCAATTGAGAAACGGTAGAATAGGCCAATACTTTTTTGATGTCGTTTTGAAACAAGCCAATGGTAGCCGCCAATAAGGCTGTGGCCGCACCAACAATGGCAATAATGGTTTGTACTTCGGGTGCTAAATCAAACAAAAAGTGCATGCGCGTAATCATAAAAATTCCGGCGGTAACCATGGTAGCCGCGTGAATTAATGCCGAAACCGGCGTAGGTCCAGCCATCGCATCGGGCAACCAGGTGTACAAAGGGATTTGTGCTGATTTTCCGCAGGCACCAATAAATAAGGCCAAAGCAGCTATAGATAATAAGGCAGAAGGAGCTCCTCCGGCTAAGGCCGTTTGCAAGCCAGCAAAATCAAGAGTAGAAAACAAACTGCCCAAGATAAAAATGCCAATCAATAAGCCTAAATCGCCTATACGGTTCATGATAAATGCTTTCTTGGCCGCGTCGTTGTATTCTTGGTTGCTGTGCCAAAACCCGATGAGCAAATACGAGCACAAGCCCACGCCTTCCCAACCAATGAACATTACCACGAGGTTACTGCCCACCACAAGGGTGATCATGAAAAAGACAAATAAATTTAAATAGGCAAAAAATTTGTGCATGTTCTCGTCGTCGTGCATATAACTGATGGAATACAAATGGATCAACGAACCAATACCGGTAACAAACAGCAACCACAACACCGACAGTTGATCAAATAGAAATCCAAATTTTATGGTAATCGCTTGCAGTTGAATCCAATCAAACAAAGGAACTGAAACCGCTTTTCCGGTTGTTTGCAAGTTGAGGAAAACCAAGAGTGTGGCCACAAATGAAACCACCACGGCCAAGGTTCCCAACACGCCCGAAGCTGTTTTTCCTAGTTGTTTCCCGAAGAAAACATTGAGCAAAAATCCGGCGAAAGGAGATAAAACTAGTACTAAGGCTAATGAAGTATCCATAGAAAATTATCCTTTTAAATTTTTTAAATTGTCAATGTCAATTGAGCCGATGCTTCTAAAAATCGACACCAATATGGCCAATCCTACCGCAACCTCAGCGGCCGCTACGGCCATCGAGAAAAACACAAATACTTGGCCTTGTGCATCTTGGTGGTAGGTTGAAAAAGCCACAAAAAGCAAATTCACGGCATTTAACATGATTTCTATCGACATAAAAACAATGATGGCATTTCGGCGATAGAGTACGCCAAATACGCCGATACAAAACAAGATGACACATAAAAATATGTAGTTCTCGATTCCGATTTGATTCAAGATATTATTCATATTACTTCCCTGATTTTTCTTTTTTAGACAACAACACAACCCCAATCATGGCAACAAGCAACAAGATGGAAACATATTCAAACGGCAACATGTATTCGTTAAGGAGTACTCTGCCCAATACTTTTGTCGATTGGTAATCTTCTCCAATCGAATCATAATCGCCCACAATCGGTTTTGAATTGATGAAAATAGCCAACAAAACCAAACACATCACGCAAAACAATACCACTGCGGCCAAACGAGTAACCCGCGGTTTATGCACTTCGTCTTCTTTGTTTAGGTTCATTAACATCAAGGTGAATAAAAACAAAACCATAATCGCACCGGTGTAGACGATAAAGTTTACGATTCCCAAAAATTGAGCGTTGAGCAACAAATAATGTCCAGTAATGGAGGAGAAACAGATCACCAAATAGATGGCGCTGTGAATCGGGTTTTTGGTAAAAATGGTTAAAAATGCCGTCGCTAAAGTGATGGCCGATAACACGCTAAATAAGACTAAAAATGTATTCATTAGTTGGCGTTTTTGAGTTGAGCGTTTTGCATGGCAATGTCCAACGGCATGACTAATTTGTCTTTCCCGAAAATAAAATCTTCTCGCTCATAACTAGATGGCACCAACACTTTTGAGGTAGTCAGGTAGATGGCGTCTTTTGGACAAGCCTCTTCGCACAAGCCACAAAAAATACAACGCAACATGTTGATCTCGTAGATTTCGGCGTATTTCTCTTCGCGGTATAAATGCAATTCTTCTTTTGTGCGTTCAGCGGCCTTCATGGTAATGGCCTCAGCCGGACAGGACAAGGCACACAATCCGCAAGCAGTACAGTTTTCACGGCCTTTTTCGTCACGTTTAAGCATGTGCTGACCGCGGTATACTGGGCTCATTTCGCGCACTTGCTCCGGATATTGTATGGTTACTTTTCGGGTGAATAAATGTTTGATGGTAATCCATAAACCCTTGATTATAGCGATCAAATACAAGCGTTCCAAAAAAGTCATTTCCTTGTTGGAAACTTGTTTTTTTCGCCCGGATAAGGAGATTGTTTCTAGTGCGGTCATCGGTTCGTTCTCTATTAAACGTTAGTGATTGATATTAATTAAAACCCTAAGTAAGCGGCAATTTCGTGGCGCAACAACACAATTCCAGTTATCACAATGTTGGCAATGGATAACGGAATTAATATGCGCCAGCCCAAATGCATCAATTGATCGTAACGGAATCTGGGGATGGTCCAACGCACCCACATGTAGAAAAAGATGAATCCACATATTTTGGCAAAAAGTACACCCATTCCAATAATGTTGGCCAAGTTTACACCCCAATTGGTTACCGCCCATTCCATGCCTGGATAATTGTATCCGCCAAAAAATAAGACAGATAAAATCGTGGCTGATATAAACATGTTCGCGTATTCGGCAAACAAATAAAAGCCCATTTTCATGGACGAATATTCGGTGTGGTATCCGCCAATTAACTCCGATTCGCACTCAGCCAGATCAAAGGGAGTACGGTTGGTTTCGGCAAAGGCACAGATTAGGAAAATCAGAAAGGAAAGCGGTTGATAAAATACATTCCAGTGCAAGCCCGATTGCTGCATGGAGATCTCTTTTAAGCTCAAAGTCCCGGTCATCATCAACAACGCAATCATAGAAAGACCCATGGCAACTTCGTAGGAAACCATTTGCGAGGCAGCACGAACGGCGCCCATCAAAGAGAATTTGTTATTGGATGCCCAGCCGCCAATCATGATGCCGTATACGCCTACCGATACCACGCCAAAGATGTACAACAAGGAAACGTCTACGTCGGTGGCCTGCAAGAGGATGTCTCTGCCAAACAGGTGTAATTTATCGCCCCAAGGAATCACGGCGCTGGTCATTAAAGCCGTGCTCATCGCAATGGCTGGACCTATAATAAATAGGATTTTGTTGGGGGTGTTGGGGAAAAATTCTTCTTTTGAAAACAATTTTAATCCATCGGCCAAGGGCTGTAGAATCCCGCCTTTTCCGGCTCTGTTGGGCCCAATTCGGTCTTGCAACCAAGCAGCGATTTTACGTTCGGCCAAAGTAGAGTACATGGCCATAATCATGGTGATGGCAAAAACGACTAAAATCAGTACGCTTTTTTCAATGATAAAAGCACTATTCATTTGGCTTAGATTTTGGTGTTACCGAAGAACTCGCTGCAAGCGGAATATCTTTCATGCTTATTTTTTTCCGATCTATATCTCGTCCCATGAGTATATTTTTCTCGGTCGCGATTTGCACTTTTTCTAATTTTCGGGTGTAATTGTTTTGGTTGATCACCGACGTTTTTTCGAATTGACGTGGTCCTTCTATCACCCAATCTTGCGGGTCTTTGTGGTCAAAACGGCATTCGTTGCAGATGAATTCCTCCACTTCGTGGTATTGGTCTTTTCTGCCGGTTATGCGTTGAATTTCATCACCAAACATCCAAACGGTGGTTTTTCCGCAGCATTTGGTGCAGTTGCGGTGTGCATTATAGGGTTTGTTGAACCACACTCTCGATTTGAATCGGAAGGTTTTGTCGGTTAAGGCGCCTACTGGGCACACATCAATCATGTTTCCGGAGAATTCATTATCAATCGCTTGAGAAATACAGGTTGAAATGTTGGCGTGATCGCCGCGGTCCATAATTCCGTGTACGCGGTTGTCGGTTAACTGATCGGCCACCATCACACAGCGGTAACACAATATGCAACGGTTCATGTGCAATTGAATGTTTGGACCAATATCTTCCGGTTCAAAGGTTCTTTTTTCTTCGATATAGCGCGTTTCAGATTTGCCGTGTTGGAAACTCAAATTTTGCAAATCACATTCGCCAGCTTGGTCACAGACCGGGCAATCCAAGGGGTGATTAATCAACAAAAATTCAGTGACCGACTTGCGGGCTTCTTGTACTCTGGCTGAAGCGGTACTGGCAATTTCCATTCCGTCTTGACAACCCGTTACACACGAAGGCACCAATTTGGGCATCGGACGTGGGTCGGCTTCACTGCCTTTGGTTACATCCACCAAACAGCAACGGCATTTTCCGCCACTTCCTTTTAATTTAGAATAATAACACATGGCTGGTGGCACACTTTCTCCACCAATCATACGAGCAGCTTGTAGGATGGTTGTTCCTGCTTCTACTTCAATTTCTTGACCGTCTATGGTTACTTTCATTCTATTCTTGTTTCAAGTTTCATGTTCCAGGTTTCAGGTTTAGTCTTACCAACTTGAAACCTGAAACCTGAAACAAAATTATATCGTTTGCTTTGCCACCAAATGCTTTACCTGTTCAAAAGGCTCGGCTACAAAGTGGTCTCTGTTTTTAATTTTTTCTGGGAAACGAATGTGGTATTCAAACTCATCTCTAAAGTGACGAATAGCCGCAGCTACAGGCCAGGAAGCCGCATCACCCAATGGGCAGATGGTATTTCCTTCTATTTTACTTTGTATGCTCAACAACAAATCGACGTCTTCTTCGCGGCCGTGTCCGTTCTCGATGCGGTGCAATACTTTTTCCAACCAACCGGTTCCTTCTCTACAGGGTGAACATTGTCCGCAGCTTTCGTGGTGATAAAAGCGAGAGAAATTCCAGGTATTGCGCACAATACAAGCGGTGTCGTTGTATACGATAAATCCGCCAGAACCCAACATCGATCCGGTAGCAAAACCACCGTCGCTCAAGGATTCGTAGGTCATTAATCGGTCTTCGCCAGCGGCTGTTTTGTAGATTAAATTGGCGGGTAAAACCGGCACCGAGCTTCCGCCAGGCACAAAAGCCTTCAACGGTCGGTCTGAGCTCATTCCGCCCAAATAGGCATCCGAGTTCATAAATTCGTAGACGCTTAATCCCAATTCAATTTCGTAAACTCCTTGATTTTTGATGTGTCCCGAGGCCGAAATTAATTTGGTTCCGGTAGAACGTCCAATACCAATTTTAGCATAATCAGCACCCGAATTGTTTACAATCCACGGCACTGCAGCTATGGTTTCTACATTATTTACTACTGTTGGATTGGTCCACAAACCAGAAATTGCCGGGAAAGGTGGCTTGATTCTTGGATTTCCGCGTTTGCCTTCTAATGATTCAATTAATGCGGTTTCTTCTCCACAGATGTAGGCCCCAGCTCCAATTTGAACATACAATTCCAAATCGTAACCGGTTCCCAATATATTTTTACCCAACCAACCGGCTGCACGCGCTTCGGCCAGGGCTCTTTCTAAAATTTTGTACACCCACATGTATTCGCCACGAATGTAGATGTAGGATAAATTACAACCCAAGGCATAGCTCGAGGTGATCATTCCTTCGATCAACAAATGCGGAATGTACTCCATCAAAAAACGGTCCTTGAAGGTTCCGGGTTCTGACTCGTCGGCGTTGCATACCAAATGTCTGGGCTTCCCTGATTTTTTATCTATGAAACTCCACTTCATTCCGGTAGGAAATCCTGCGCCACCACGTCCGCGTAGCCCAGAAGTTTTCACTTCTTCAACCACCTCATCGGGCGTTAATGTTTTCAAGGCTTTTTCAACCGAAGCATAGCCGCCGTTTTGACGATATACCTCGTATGTTTTAATACCAGGAACGTTAATTTTATCTAATAATATTTTTTGTGACATATTATTTATCGTGTAACGTGATTTTGTTTGCTTTACAATCGTCGATCAACTGATCTATTTTTTCTTTGGTGAGGTGCTCTTGGTAAAAATCACCCAATTGCATCATCGGGGCATAACCACAGGCGCCCAAACACTCAACACCGCGCACTTCAAAAAGGCCATCGGCAGTAGGTTCTCCTACTGGTACACCCAATTTTTCGCAGGTATAATCCATCAGGTTTTCTACGCCATTCAAACAACAAGGAGAGGTTTGGCAAAACTCAAACATGTATTTTCCAACAGGACGGCGATTAAACATGGTATAAAAGCTCGCCACTTCATACACCTCAATCGGTTTAATGTGCAGAATTTCAGCTACTTTATCTTGCAACTCGATGCTCAACCAATTGTCGTGTGCATCTTGTACCTCATGCAAAACAGGCAATAAAGCTGATTTGCGTTTATCGGCAGGATAGTGACTGATTAACTCATTGATGCGGGCCATCAACGAATCGGTAATGTGTATCTCTTGTTTGTGGTGCGTTTTCTCCATTTTTATTTTAATTCTGAATGCTTTGTCAGTTTGCTGACGTTGGGTCAAAAATTATTCTTCTTGTGCTGAAACTTTTAGGCGTCTAATTCGCCTGCGATCACATTTAAACTAGACAAGATGACAATCGCATCAGATAATAACGCGCCTTTAATCATCTCGGGATAAGCTTGGTAATAAATGAAACACGGTCTGCGGAAATGCAAACGATAGGGCGTTCTGCTGCCGTCGGTTACCAAATAAAATCCCAATTCTCCGTTTCCGCCTTCTACGGCATGATACACCTCAGCAACTGGAACTGGCACTTCGCCCATCACAATTTTAAAGTGGTAGATTAAGGATTCCATGGTGGTATATACGTCTTCTTTGGGCGGCAAGTAATAATCTGGAACATCGGCGTGGTAGGGCCCTTCTGGCAACTTGGCCAAGGCTTGTTTGATGATACTGATGCTTTCCCACACCTCGGCGTTGCGCACGCAAAAACGATCGTAGGTATCACCCGATTTTCCTACCGGAACTATAAATTCAAAATCTTCATAGGACGAATACGGTTCAGAAACACGCACATCATAATCAACACCTGCCGCACGTAAATTTGGACCGGTAAATCCATAGGCCATCGCTTGTTCAGCTGTTATTCCGCCCACATTTACGGTACGGTCAATGAAGATTCGGTTACGCTCAAATAAATTTTCAAATTCTTTCCAGGCTACCGGAAATTCTTCCAAAAACACGTCCAATTTACGGAAAGCTTCAGGCGACCAATCGCGTTCAAATCCACCGATACGGCCCATGTTTGTTGTTAATCGAGCGCCACAAATTTCTTCGTAGATCTCGTATACTTTTTCGCGGAACTGAAACACGTACAAAAAGCCAGTATAGGCTCCTGTATCTACTCCTAAAATGGAGTTGCAAATTAAGTGGTCGGTAATGCGGGCCAATTCCATCACGATTACGCGCAAATATTGCGCACGTTTGGGCACTTCAATACCGAGTAATTTTTCTAAAGTCATCCACCAGCCCATGTTGTTGATGGGCGACGAACAATAATTCATTCGATCAGTGAGTGGCGTAATTTGGTAAAAGGGACGATTCTCGGCGATTTTTTCGAAGGCGCGGTGAATGTACCCAATGGTTGGTTCGGCTTCGACGATGCGTTCCCCATCCATTAGTAAAATATTTTGGAAAATTCCATGAGTTGCCGGATGCGTAGGGCCTAAATTCAGGATAGAAAGTTCGTTTCCTTCTTCGTTTAAGGTTTCCTTGATAATTTTAGCATAACGGTGTTCGGGCGGTAATAATAGCTCTGACATGTTGTCGTAAATTAGGCGTTGGTGGTGGTTCTTCCGAAGTAACGATCGTCTTTGTCGGTTCGGCCGCTGTCTTCCATCGGAAATTCTTTGCGCATCGGAAACGACAACATTTCATCCATATTCAAAATGCGTTTCAGTTGCGGATGACCACTGAAGTGAATGCCATAAAAATCATAGGTTTCGCGTTCCATCCAATTGGCACACAAAAAGATATTGGATGCGGTTTTAATTTCGGGAGTTGCGTTTACATACGCTTTGATTTTGATGCGGGTATTGGTCACCCAATTGTGCATGTGATATACCACTGCAAACTGGTGATCGTCGTCATTGTCTGGGTAGTGAATGCCGCACAAATCAGTTAAAAAATGAAACTGTAAGGTTTCTTCGTTTTTCAAGAAAAGCAACAGGGCTGTATTTTTTTCGGCATCTACCTCAAAGGTAATGACGTCAAAATCCATATGAAAATTGCGCACGGCAGTCCCAAATTGGGCTTCTACTATTTCTTGAATGTCAGCGATTTCTTGGGCCATCTTTATTTGATATTATAAGAAGCTAATAATTCTTGGTATTCGGGTGAACTTCTGCGACGCACCGACTCCGATTTGACCAATTCTTGCAATTTCATCACCCCATCAACAATTTGTTCGGGTCTTGGTGGACAACCGGGCACATATACATCTACCGGGATTACTTTGTCAATGCCTTGCAATACCGAATAGGTATCAAATACTCCTCCCGAAGAGGCGCAAGCTCCTACCGCTATTACCCATCTGGGTTCGGCCATTTGTTCGTATACTTGACGCAAAATTGGGCCCATTTTTTTGGAGATGGTTCCCATTACCAAAAGCATGTCGGCTTGGCGAGGCGAAAAACTCACGCGCTCCGAACCAAATCGGGCTAAATCGTAATGTGAAGCCATGGTGGCCATAAATTCAATTCCACAACAAGATGTTGCAAAGGGCAAAGGCCACAACGAATTGGCGCGGGCTAATCCTACCACATCATTGAGCTTTGTGGCGAAGAATCCTTCTCCTACAACTCCGTCTGGCGGTGCTACCATTGATACTTTTGAATCACTCATGTTTTTTATTTTGAATTGTACAGGTGTGGATGTAATTATAATTGATTAACCGCAGTTGAAGTCGGCGAATTTATTCCCATTCGAGGGCTTTCTTTTTGATGATATAGAAAAATCCGATGAGCAACAAGGCCATGAATACGATCATTTTCAGCATTCCTTCGATGCCCATTTCTTTGAAATTGATGGCCCAGGGATATAAGAAAATTACCTCTACATCAAACAATACAAAAAGAATGGCCACTACAAAATATTTTACTGAAAAGGGAATACGTGCATTTCCGTAGGATTCGATTCCGCACTCAAAATTTTTGTCTTTGATTTCAGAATTTCGTTGTGGACCTATTTTGCTTGAAATGAGTATGGCTCCTACAACAAACCCTACTGCCAACAAGAGTTGCATGAAAATAGGGAGGTAGTCTAATTGATTGGATTGCATAGGAAATTTGTTTAAAAAAAATTTGCCACAAAGATAAGTGTGATTAATTAATTAGCAACGAAAAATTGATATTTCCTAGGGAGTTTTTGGGCAGAATTAGGTTATTTTGAACGGTTTTAAATAAGCGATCTTTTTTCTTGGCAGTTGTTTAATTACGAAGGTTGAGATTGATAATTCAAGCAGATGTAAATAGTCGGTATCACTTGGAATTAACACATAAAAAAACGTCCCGATAAACTCGGGACGTTAAACATTCTAGGAAACAAATATGTATATATTAGTCTTCGATAACTACTACTTGAGCAGCCACTTTACCTTTACGACCTTCTTCTTCTTCATAGCTTACTCTATCACCTTCACGAAGTTCTTCCGCTTTGATTCCTGATGCATGAACGAAAATGTCTTTTCCTGTTTCTTCATCTGTAATGAATCCATAACCTTTAGATTCATTGAAAAATTTTACTGTACCTGTACGCATTGTAATTGTAATAATAATTTATAATGTGGCAAATGTAGGTGTAAAAACAATACAAATGATTTTCTTACGAAAAAATTTCCAAAAATTTATTGATTATCAACGTTTTCTATAGATTTTTAACAAAAATCTAGGCGAAATTTAATTTTATGTGCAATTCTTTTAATTGTTTCTCATCAATTGCTGAAGGCGCATCAATCATGACATCACGGCCGGAATTGTTTTTAGGAAACGCAATAAAGTCACGTATGGTTTCTTGTCCACCCAAAATTGCCACCAAACGGTCTAATCCAAAGGCCAATCCCCCGTGAGGCGGAGCGCCAAATTGAAAGGCATCCATCAAAAAGCCAAATTGATTTTTGGCTTCTTCGGGCGTGAATCCCAAATAATTAAACATCAATTGCTGTGTCGCTTTGTCGTGTATACGAATCGATCCACCACCAATCTCATTTCCATTCAACACCATGTCATAGGCATTGGCACGTACTTTGCCCGGATCGGTTTCTAGCAAATGCATGTCTTCGGGTTTTGGCGAAGTAAACGGATGATGCATCGCGTGGTAGCGGCCACTCTCTTCGTCAAATTCCAATAACGGGAAATCAACCACCCATAATGGTGCAAATTCAGCTGGATTACGCAAGCCCAAACGCGTGGCCATTTCCATACGCAAGGCGCTCAATTGCGTTCTAGTTTTATCGGCATTCCCCGACAAGACTAAAATCATATCGCCCGGATTAGCTCCTGTAATTTGGGCCCATTGGGCTAAATCAGCTTGGTCATAAAATTTATCTACCGATGATTTGTAGCTGCCGTCGGCATTGCATTTCACATAGACCATGCCACTCGCCCCGATTTGCGGACGTTTAATCCAATCAATTATTCCATCAATTTCTTTGCGGGTTAATTCGCCGGCGCCTGGAACAGCTATCCCAACTACCAATTCAGCAGCATCAAACACCGGAAAATCGTTGTGCTGGGCTACTGCGTTGAGTTCGCCAAATTCCATTCCAAAACGAATGTCTGGTTTGTCGTTTCCGTAGGTTTTCATGGCGTAATCATAGGTCATTCTGGGGAATTTATCTATGTCTATTCCTTTGATTTCTTTGAGTAAATGCCGCGTAAGACCCTCAAACGTGTTTAATATATCTTCTTGCTCCACAAAGGCCATCTCGCAATCAATTTGAGTAAACTCGGGCTGGCGATCGGCGCGCAAATCTTCGTCGCGGAAACATTTTACAAGCTGAAAATACTTGTCCATTCCACCCACCATCAACAATTGTTTGAAGGTTTGTGGCGATTGCGGCAACGCATAAAATTGGCCTTCGTTCATGCGGCTAGGCACCACGAAATCACGGGCTCCTTCGGGAGTTGATTTAATCAAATATGGGGTTTCAACTTCGCAAAAATCTTGTGCCGATAGGTACTTGCGTACTTCCATGGCAACTTTATGACGAAACAGCAAATTATTTTTTACCGGATTTCTGCGGATGTCTATGTAGCGGTATTTCATGCGAATGTCTTCGCCGCCGTCGGTTTCGTCTTCTATAGTAAAAGGAGGCGTCAATGAGCCGTTAAGCACCGTGAGTTTGGAAACCAAAATCTCAATATCTCCGGTAGTCATTCCCGAATTTTTGGATTCGCGCTCAATGACTGTTCCGGTTACTTGAATCACATATTCTCTACCTAGGATTTTGGATAAGTCAAAAACGGCTTTGTCTGTTCTGCTTTCGTCAAATATCAATTGGGTAACGCCATAGCGGTCGCGCAAATCAACCCAATTCATGAATCCTTTGTCTCTCGATTTTTGTACCCAACCGGCTAAGGTTACTTCTGAATTGATGTGCGCAGCGGATAATTCGCCACAGGTATGACTTCTGTACATGCTTTCTAATTTAGTGTGCAAATTTAGGACTAATTCTGAATTTTACTTGCTCATACCTTATTTTTAAAGCAAAATAATTCAAGCAAATTAAGCTTGAAAATCTTGAATAGAAAGATTTGTATGGTCAAAAAAAAAAGCGCTCGAATGGAGCGCTTTTAGTAGAATAAGATATCGTTATTGAATAACAATTCGTTTTACAATTTTGTTGGTTCCGTTGGTAATTGAAACCAAATAAATTCCAGATTGTGCATTATCCAGTTGCAAAGTTTCAGCAAACACGCCTTGGTTTGCATACGAGTTGGATAGAATTTTTCTTCCGCTTAAATCGTGCACTTCAATCGCAATTTTTTCGCTAGATTGGGCCGTAAACGCAACGGTAAATGATCCGTTATTTGGGTTTGGATATAAACTAAAGTTCTCAAATCCAAACGTGTCTGCCGCTAGCAACTGGGTTGTCTGTGAACAAACTTCAATTGAAAAGGAATTTATTGATCCAGAATCTGGTCCATTAACAACATCTTTAAATCCAAATTGCCAGTTGCCTTGTTGGCTAAAACCACTCAAAGTATTTAAATTGGCGTTTGACGGAGCAAATGTGCCTTGTAACGGACTGGCGCAGGCTAGTGCAGGTCCTTGGCTATCAAAAGTAGCGCTCATGTTGGCATTGCCTGTACAATGTTGGTTGTAATACGTTAAAATAGTGCCTCCAGGACGAATAACAGCCATTTGTAGGTTTTGTAAATTCGTGTGGGTAGCATTAACCGTAATGTTCACATCGCTAATAATTCCAGCAGTTGGCACATTGATGGCTTTTGTAGTCCACGTATTGGTTCCGTTGGTTAAATTGAACGCAGCTCCTGAGTAATTATAGGTTACACAGTTGGTTACTACTTCATACCCAATATAAAACGCTTTTGAATTAATGGCGTAATAAATGTTAGCCGTTGGCTCGATCATCAAACGACAGGTTAACGAAGCCGGTGTTGTAGGCACAACAATATCTTCATTTCCATCATTTGGAGTATCCGAAGCCAAAGTGTAGGGGAAAGTTGCTCCTCCATCAATTGACAATTTGATATTGACATTAGCCGACCCTGCCAACGTATTCGCGTTATTCACATCCCAAGTAATTGTTTTGGTTGCTCCTTGCGCCCAAGCTTCACCAAGTGTACTTTGTGAAGTTACGGCAAATGGCCCTACCGTAGAACTGGTTGTCACAGTTATCGACGTCGTGTTGGTTTGTTGATTCCCGCCTGCATGGTTGTCTCTAGCGGTAAAAGCAAATTTGGAATTTCTTCCAGTTGAATTTACTGATTCCCATTGTGTAGACAGCACGCCACTTAGTACGCTAGCATACGCTGGCATATATCTGTTTGGTGAAGTACTAGGAGGAAACGATCGGAAATTTGGACCAGTAGCTTTTGTAGGCGAAGCCACACTATTTGCGCCTGTTGCCGTTGTTCCTGCGCTGTCAATTGACTCCCAAGTATAGGTCATTGCATCTCCGTCAGGATCGGTTACTACTCCTTTTAGAATATAAGGTGTACTTTTAGGAATTACAACTACTGTAGCGGGATTTGACGTATTTGCACTTGGCAAAGGAAATGTAATTACAGGAATTGCATTATCCGTAATCGGTGTGCTAACCGGACAGGTTTTCGTGTTTAAGTTAGTCTGTATTTGCTTGATATTTGCAAATGTGAAATACGCATCCGAATTATTTTGCACATCATAACTGGTAATGCCTGCATAGCCCATGATCGATGATCCACTACCCGGCTCAACATTTGTTCCGCTTCCTTCTGATTGATGAGAAAAACTATGGGTTCCACCCAATTGATGGCCCATTTCGTGCACTACGTAATCTATATCAAAAGTATCACCTGCTGGTATGTTGTTTGAAGGTGAAGTAAACGCACTTCCTTTTGATCCATCTTCACAAACACAGCCAATGCAGCCTGCGTTTCCACCACCACCTGACGCGCCAAATAAATGCCCGATGTCATAATTTGCATCCCCAATCACACTGGTTAAGGTGTTTTGTAATTCGGCGTTCCATGTTCCACCAGATCCGGTAGCTCCGTTTGAATATGGGTCAGTTCCTGCATTGGTAAACACTACTAAATTATTGTTGGCAATAATGTTTAAATGCAAGGCCAAGTCTTTTTCCATCACGCCGTTTACACGGGTCATTGTGGCATTCATTCCGCCCAAAGCTCCGGCTACGGTTCCGCCAAAATAAGCACCGTATTCGCCCACACAAGAAAGAGCTAAACGCATGGTTTTGTAAGACAAATTACTTGCTCTATTGACAACAGCTGGATTGTTTAAGATCCCTTGTGCTACCTCTTGGTCTACCGTGTTACAGGCAAAAGGCAAACGGGGAGTTGTTCTGGTTTTGGTGTCAAATAACACATAAACCGAATTGTCTTTGGTGTACGGCTCAATGAATTCGTTGCCATTATCGGCACGCAAAACCATGGTTTGCACACCGGTTGGATCTATACTAAAATTAATAGTTGAAGAGTTGTCTAGAGCGCTGTAACCAGAATACGAACGTATGTTTGGGTATTGCGCCTGAAGTGCAGGGTCAAAATTAGAGTTTTCCCAAACCAAGAATTTTTCTAATTCTCCAGTTGCAGTCGGGAAATAAATGTCGGCTCCTGCTTGACCAGAAAATTTAGCGGGAACGGCAATTAAAGCTTGTTTAAATTCGGCCAAGTTTAACGTAAATAACACTTGATTTTCAGAATACGAAGTTGTTCTGATAAGCGATTCTGGTGCAAATTGAGCGGTCGAAAGCTTTTTCCAAGCACCAAAATTTTGAGCGAATAGGTGTGAGAATCCACACAAAATCGCAACGAATAGTAAAGTTTTTTTCATTTTATAGTTGTCTAATAATAGGCAGTAAAAATAGTATATTTTTTGATTTTTTATTGTTTTGGATTTGTATTTTAGAAAAATTAGCCTGTTAAAATTTGACATTCATCCTATTTATCGCTGATTTATCATTTTGGATGGTTAAATTTGGCGCAATTTAAAATACAGGTGTTTTGACTTTATTTCAGGGGATTGATTTTTATACGGCCAAGGGCAAAACCGTGGTTACCATTGGCACATTTGACGGAGTTCACAAAGGGCATCAGCAAATCATCCACCACCTAATCGAAACGGCCAAACAAGAAAATTGCTGCAGCCTTATCCTTACGTTTTTTCCCCATCCACGATTGGTCTTACAAGGCGACACCTCTATTCAGTTGCTCAACACGATAGAGGAACGCAAAGCATTGCTCGACAAAACAGGCGTTGACCACTTAATTGTGCATCCGTTTGACGAGGCCTTTTCGTCCTTGACCGCCGAGGAATTTATAGAATCAGTGCTGGTCAAAAAGTTGCAAGTGCATCAAATTATTGTGGGACATGACCATCGATTTGGCAAAAACCGCACCGCTGACTTTCACGATTTGGTAGCGTATGGCGGGAAATACGGCTTTCAAGTCACGCAAATAGCCGCCGAAATGCTCAACGAAGTAAACATCAGCTCGACCAAAATTAGAACCGCTTTATTTCAGGGCAATATAAAATTGGCCAACGGCTATTTGGGACATCCCTATCAACTAAATGGTCGGGTGCAAAAAGGCAATCAATTGGGACGAACCATCGGATTTCCCACAGCCAATTTGGCAGTAGCCGAGGCCTACAAACTCATTCCCAAAAAAGGGGTGTATTTGGTGCAAAGCCAATTGAATCAAAAACAGGTGTATGGACTCATGAATATTGGTATACGTCCTACTGTAAATGGGGAAACCCAGACTATAGAAATATTTTACATGGATTTTGAAGGCGATTTATACGACCAACAGCTGCAAGTTGAATTGCTCGATTTTATTCGAGACGAACAAAAATTTGATTCGCTTGACGCCTTAAAAAATCAGCTTGAAAAAGATAAAGA
Organism: Flavobacterium psychrophilum; assembly: GCA_945879625.1. Taxonomy (GTDB): domain Bacteria; phylum Bacteroidota; class Bacteroidia; order Flavobacteriales; family Flavobacteriaceae; genus Flavobacterium; species Flavobacterium psychrophilum_G. Next base: position 54,992 of record CAMCVA010000012.1, on the reverse strand, counting down.
ATGGGCAGTTCAAGCAATTGCTTCGCGACAAGAATTGGCCAAATAAACTTTTTACTTCTTGACTAATTTGCTACTTTTGACACATTCAAAACAAAACGGTATGCAGCCCACCAAACACAATTGGACCAAAGAAGAAATTATTGCCATCTACAACAAACCCGTAATGGATTTGCTTTATGAAGCAGCCACCATTCACCGCGTAAATCACGATCCAAATGTAGTGCAAGTCTCTACCCTTTTATCCATAAAAACAGGTGGTTGCCCCGAAGATTGTGGCTATTGCCCGCAAGCGGCTCGGTACCATACCAAGGTAGAAGGCAATGATTTGATGTCGGTGCAACAAGTAAAAGCACAGGCGCTGCGTGCCAAATCGAGCGGATCTTCTCGCGTATGCATGGGAGCAGCTTGGCGAAATGTAAAAGACGGTCCCGAATTTGACCAAGTGTTAGAAATGGTACGCACCATCAACAAATTGGACATGGAAGTGTGCTGTACCTTGGGTATGCTCACCGAAAACCAAGCCAAACGATTGGCAGAAGCAGGCTTATATGCCTACAACCATAACTTGGATACCTCAGAAGAATATTATAAAGAAGTGATTTCTACCCGCGGTTTTGAAGACCGTTTGCAAACCATAGACAATGTGCGCAAAACCAATGTTACTGTATGTAGCGGCGGAATTATTGGCATGGGCGAAACCATCGAAGATCGCGCGGGCATGTTGGTTGCACTTTCTACCTTAAATCCACAACCCGAATCGGTGCCCATTAATGCATTGGTAGCTGTAGAAGGCACGCCCATGGAAGACGAAAAACCAGTAGAAATTTGGGAAATGATTCGCATGGTGGCCACGACTCGCATTGTGATGCCCGAAACACAAGTGCGCCTGTCGGCTGGGAGAACCAATATGAATCGCGAAGGCCAAGCCTTGTGTTTCTTTGCCGGAGCCAATTCTATTTTTGCCGGCGACAAATTACTCACTACACCCAATCCCGACGTGAACGAAGACATGAAAATGTTTGAACTCTTGGGCTTGGTTCCGCAGAAGCCCTTCATTAAAATTATGCAGCCCCAAACGGTAGAGGCAGAAGATTCGCAATACCAAACACTGGGTGAAAAACCAAAATGGTCAAGACCAGGCCATGCAATTGAGCGTAACCTAGAAGCATCCGGGAAAAAATAATTACAGACTCACTTTTACCGCACTAGCACTTCCGTCCTGCAACTGGGTTTTTACCAACACTACTTGCGCGGGGATTGCAAATGGGATTACACATTGAGTAGAATTTCCTATTTGGCTGTGTAGTATTCGTCCCAACAAATCGTATACTTCTACTGTTTTTATTGGCGATACCATGCTTTGAACCCGAATTCCTTCTGGCGTTTTTTGTACAACGATAGTTGAGGCTGTTCCGGCTTCGTTTTTGGCATACACCCCTATATAAGGAATAAAGCGCAACACAAATCGCGAACTAAATTCCCCTACAGTACTATAAAATGTATAATTCCCTTGGTTTAAATCATGGGTGGTATGCAATAAGGTGTCTTCCAAATAAATGGAATGCTGGGTGAACAAGCCTTCTTTTCTGTCTATACTAATGCTAAAATTGCCCGATACCGCTGCTTTATATCCTATAGTAAAGTGATCTTGGGAAGAAAATGGGAAGCTATTGGTTTGGATGGCCAACTGTTTTGTGCCATTGGCTGTATAGAAATTGACAAAACTATTTCCGTTCAACACTTCTCCGTCAAAACCACGATCATAGCCGTTGGTAGCTTGGGTATGATAGCCTACCATCAGTTGCTTGAATGCGCCTTGTGTGTTGGTTAGATTGAGCCACAATCTATCGGCGGCAGGAGCTATATGTGAATTAGGATTTGCCGTTTCTTGACGAAAAAACTCATTGTTGTTGGTGGCTAATCGCATATTGTTGTAAAAACTCACATTACCATTAGTCAATCCTTTGATGAAAAAACTTTGTCCAGAGGCAATTTTTCCGGTAGGTACTTGAGTATTTAATCCCGAAGAAGGAGACGCCGAGGTGCCTACAGTGCCCGAATAATTGTATACTGCATAATCATTGGACGCATAGACATTGTTGGTTAAGGGCGTGTTATGAGTCCACAGGTAAATGGTACCCTCTACCACAGTGGCGTTTTCTGGAAACGACAAAAAGGCGTTGGCGTTGATGGCCGAAGGATACGGATTGCCTATTAAATTTAAATTACTTGCGCCTACTACAATCGGGGTTTGAATAAATCCGTTGTTGGGCACGCCAGTAAATTGGCCGGTATCAAAAACAGTGGGGGTAACAATATCAAAGGTTTGTGGAGCTCGTATAATGTATCCTTTTCCAATGGACATGCTAGAACTGTTGGGAATATTTGCCCAATTACCAATCACCGGATCAAAGAGAAAAAATTTGTCAGACAAGGTTAAGGGTGAAAAAGAAAACAGTGATTGACCAGCCACTGGCGATGACCAATACGTGAAATCATAGCGGCGCATTGGCGTGCTAAATCGCTTAATTATTGCTGCACCTACATTGGTTGCAAAATCATTTTTTTGAATCAGTACGCCGTTGTTGTCTACTTGAAAAACACCTTTGTTGTCCACATCGCTTTCTATGCTAAACGTAGTGTTTGAACTTACAACCACGGTTTTACCCGCATTGATTTGACACTTGCATGCCGACACATTGCCGTTGATAGCCGAGTTATAATTGCCATTAAAAATGGCTTTGGTGTTGCTTGCCGGAACTCCATTGCTCCATGCTGTTCCGTTCCAAGTGGTGGCCACTTCTCTTCGACCATATAAAAAGAGGTTGTCAAGCGCCCAAATTTCATTGACATTGGCATTCAAAGTGATCTTAATTTTTAAGGTTGCCGATTTGGGCAATTTTCCCAGCGTAATCGTCGAATAGCCATTGGTGGTTAAATAGCCTCCACCGCCAGGGTTAAAATTGTTGGAAATTCCGTCGCCGTCATAATTTTGATTTACAATTCCACTTCCTGAAACAAACGACCATTTGGCATTGGTATTTCCTTGTACTAAAATTTCGTTTGAATAGGTCGTTCCGCCATTGGTGCTTACGGCCACAATCACACGGTCAAGCGCATCCATTCCCTCGGTAGCAATTCCAGCTACTGCGGCCAATCTAAAATTTAATTGCAAATCAGCATAGGCCGAAGCATCTATAGTTGCAAAGGTAACCACCACGGTACTGTTGCTCACTTGCAAGCTTTTGGTATCTATAAATTTATTGGACATAATCACCCCATTGTCTGCCGCAGCGCCATAAGCAACTCCCGCTACTACAGTTATCGCACCCGTATTGGTATAGGCCCATGCTGGGCCTGGCGTGAGTGGCGTTTCAAAATTTTGCATGCCCACAATCTCGGTTGGTCCTAAATTACACGGCATATAATCTACTCCATACCCACTCACGGCAAAGGTGTACGGGTTTTCGTTAGTATCATTATTTACGATTGATACAACCGCATTACGTTGTCCGGTTGCCCCCGGATCAAAACGGATAACAAATGTAGTGGTAGCGCCAATTGCCACCGAAGCAGCTGGCGGAGTTACCACACTAAAATCAGCCGCTTGTATTCCAGTAATAGTAATCGCCCCTAGGTCTAAAGCCAAAGTGCCGGTATTGGAGATGGTATACGTCCGATCTAATGTGCCGGTTGCTACGTTCAGATAATCATAAAAAGTATGATTAAATGCCGAGGTAGTAGTGGCTCCACTAATAATGGCTTGGGTATTTCCTGAGATATCAATTTCTGGCAATAAACCGGTTCCTTGAACCAAAAAAGTGAACGGACCTTCGTCAGGGTCGTTATTGGGAATGGTTACTAATGCCGAACGAATTCCACCCGCTGTGGGCGTGAATTGAATGGCAAAATTCTTGGTATATCCAGGCATTAAAGTTGTGCCAACTGGCGGGGTAGTAATAGAAAAATCCCCCGGATTAGTCCCGCTTAAAAACACATAGGGCGCAGCGCCTGTAAATAAGACTGGAGCATTTTGCGGACAATCATTTCGAAGAATAAAATTTTTAATGATGTTGGTTCCCACCGCTGTCGATCCAAAAAGCGTATTGTTTATGGTAGTTGGCACCAAGCTACCACTGGTTACGATACTCAATCCTCCACCTATTGGTCCTCCATTAATTCGAATATCGGGAACTGGGATTATGCCATATCCTTGAATGTCCAACCAATATGGATTTTCATCGGAATCGTTACTAAAAATATTAATTCGAGCGGTGTGTAGTCCTTGAAAACTTGGGTCAAACGTAATGGTTAAAGACAAAAAACTGATGGTTGCACTGGCAGCCGGAACGTTTCCTATGGGGACAATGCCTAATATGGTAAAATTGGCGGCATTGACTCCTGTAATTGTTACGCTGGTAGTGCTTAAAGGCAATGCTCCTAAATTTTGTATAAAATAAGTAATCGATTGAACCGTATTTAAGGTAGAAATTGGCGCGGTTACCGGCGCATAGTCGGTGCCTTCTCCTACCGTAGGGGTAGTATCTCCCGAGAACACGCTGCTTCCATAGGCCGTAATGTTTATTTCTGGCGCTGGCGTCCCATAGGCCGCGGTAATGTTGATGTCGTCTAAGCCAAACTCATCGCTATTGCTAGTCCCCGAAATGATTTCAGGCGTCCATCGAATGTAGTAGAATGCTCCTGGAGCTAAATTTAAACTCCCAATTATTATTACTCTAGACGGAGCAAGTGTCTCAACATGTACCCACTGAAATTCATCGGGAACATCGGGGGAAGCATAATTTAAGGCCGGTTCGCTGGTAAAGGCAATGTTGTTTGGAGAATGTGAAAAAGTTAACGAGGAAGAGTTTATCTCGTCATTTCGGACAAATAAATCATACGAAATAGTTAATTGTGTGATGTTGGAGGTGCCGTTGTTCTTAATTTTTAAGGTGATCGTTCCCGGATCAAAATCAGAAAGACCCGGTTGAATGAGCAAAGCGGGGTTTACATCTGAACTCGGCGTGTCGGTATAGGCATAAATTCCGGGTGTAATTACAGCTGTTGGAGAAGGGCCTCGTGCAAAATCATCCAAGGTTTGTGTGCCACCAAAAAGCAAATTTCCGTAACTCCAGCCCTTCACTTCCCATGCATTTGAATTGAGTCTGCCTGGCAAAACCGGATTGGGCTGAAACCCTGCTGCTGTAAATGCAGTACTCGGGGCTGTTCCAACGGTAGTTTGCATGGAATTAGAAAAATCAATAAGCGCCGATGGGGCAGTATTACTCACCAACACTTGAGATTGAATCTCCGTGATTCCAAAAAGGAAAGCCGTGAAAAGTAGTACGTAATTAATTCTCATTTGAACCAGAATAGTGAGCGCTTCGTAATTTGTATTCAATATGTGCCAAAACAAACATACAAAGAAAACAAATACAGCGAATTAGCAACTAATCTTAATCGATGATTTGATGGAAAAAGCCGACAAAAAGTAAAAAAACTAACTGATTGTTTAGAAGCCAATTTTTTTGGTGCACGACAAGCCCGATTTTAGATACACGCGAACCAACACAACCGACAGATTTATGGGTTCTTGGACGTTGAATTGAGTTGCATTAATTCCCACTTTCTCAAAGCATTTTCTACCCAGCAAATCATAAATCTCCACGCGCTCAATTTCTTCTTGGGTTGATACAACTTCAAGTTGATTATTGCGCTTGAAAATCTGTACTGTTTTTGCCGCAGTATCGAATGGATTTACTGCCAAATTAGGCATGTATCGAATCGCGAATCGTTGGGCATATGTGCCTGAATTGGTGGTGAACGAATACGGCGATTGGCTCAAATCATGCAGGATGTTTAGTTCGCGATCTTCCAAATAAATGGGTTGATTTTGTTGGGCAAAGATACCTTCTGTTGCATCCAGTTCGATGGTAAATTGGCCCGAAACAGCCGCAAAATAACCCAAGGGCACTTCGTCAGTTTCGGTAAAAGTAGGTCGCGCCTGAATGCGGTAATTGGATTCGCCAATAGTCGAATAGAAACTCAGGTAATTTTTGGTTTGAGCAACCAAGGCATCATAGGCAAAATCGGATGCATAGGTTGCTTGATCTATATATCCTATAAGCTGCTGGCTAAACATGCTGTCGCTATTTTTTAAGTTCAACCAATAACGATTCTGCGAATTTTGCTCGGCTATTTCGGCAGTGGTTGCGGGTCTAAAAAACTGAGAATTCGAATAGGTTTTGTTGCGCATGCTGTTGGTAAACTGCACGTTGGTTGCGGTGATCGCTTCAACCATAAATGCTTGGCCCGCGCCAATTTTTCCGTTTGGCAAAGCGCTGCCGGTATAACTGGTGCGGGTACCCCCTGTTTTGTTGTATACGGCATAATCATCAGAAATAAAATTTTGGGCGTCAGGCCCAGGATTCGATACCGAAATAGCGCCTACATGCGTCCAAAAATACAAGGATCCGCTGGTGTTGAGATTGGCGTCAATAAAGGCGTTGGCATCAATTGATGAGGGATAGGGATTCCCAATTAAATTATAGTCGTCGGTCGCATCGACTGCATTGGCACTCAAACTTAAAGGCGTAAGTATCGTTCCGGTGTTTACCGTTCCAGTAAAGGAAACCGATATGGGCGCCGAAGGATAGGACGCTTGGGTAGTAGGCATCATTATGGCATACCCTTTTCCTGGAGCTAATGTTGCGGCTGTTCCAGCAAATGTCCATGCAAAAGGAGCGGCGTCATCAAATCCGTCAGGCACATTGGCAGTAACCACGCCTAAATTATTTATGGTTTGGGTGTCCGAGAAATTTGCCGTGTTGAAGCTAAACGAATAATCGCTACGCCAGTTGGGAAAAGTAGTGCCCAAATTGGCTGCCGTAACTGGCGAAGACCAATAGGTGTAATCATATTTATCAAAGGGCGAAGTGTTGCGGGATACTTGAATTGTTCCGTTGTTGCTTACCAGTCCTGCGTTTTCAATCATAACCAAGGAACCACTGTCTTGAATTTGTAAATTAGCATTGGCTTGCACGGTTAAGTCATTTTGAATATTGATGTAAGAATTAGTCGTGAGTGTTGCCGTTACTCCCGAATTGATTGTAAGACTACACGCATCGATATTGCCGTGCGTTGTTGTGTTGTAATTTCCTGCCAAAATAGCCGCAGTAGAAATTGTTGGGAAAGTTGGCGTCCAAGACGAGCCATTCCAAGTTACGGCAGCAGTGGCGGTTACCTTTACGGCATTAGAAGCTGTATAACAAGTGGCCGAATTTTCCCGCACTTGGCAATAAAACTGATAGCCGTCAATTCCACTCACATCGCTAATAAGTATGGTAGCCGAAGTTGTGCCTGCATAAATTCCGGTATTGGTTAAGGCCGTCCAAGTAGTTGTATTGGGCGCCACAGCATACCATTGGTAGGCCAACTCTTGCAGATCGCCGGTGCCATTATATCCCTCATTTGCCGTCACACTGATACTGGCTGATTTACAAGTAGGTATATAGATAGGTTGGGTAGTAATTACAGGAGGTAAATTGGTCGAGCTAAAGGAGTACAAACCAATGTTGGTATAGTCATTCGTGCTACACGAAGCCAAGCCTGTTCCTGCCCAATTGATAATGGTCCAATTGGAAGAAGCAAAAATTGTCGACGGAAGTGTTCCTGTAGGATTGCGTCTAAAGGTTGCCCCTCGATCGCCCAATCCTAAAGCATCCGCCCAATTGTTAGATCCGAACACCCCAAAGGAATCGATTAAATTTGCATTATTGAACAAGCCAATGTGGTCATTTCCGTTTACATCAAAATTGATCCCGCCAGAAATTGATCCCGTCTGATTGGCAAGCGAGCCATCTCCACCCGGGCTGGTGCAAGACCCGTCACTTCCGATCGAAACTACAAACGTACTGCCGTTGGCCAAATTAAAATTGGTCAGCGCGAGTGTACTCGAATACGCCCCGCCATTACTGGCTGTTTTAAGGCTGTAATTGGCCAAGTTGACCGTTGCGCCGGTTCCGTTATATATCTCTATGTACGAAAGTCCTCCCGCCGTGGCGTCGGTCACTTCGCTTAAAAATAAGTCGGGAGCTATTAGACTGCCTTGGCAGCTGTTGGCGTTAAAATCAATTACTGTAAACGGTGTTGAAACGGTACAACCCAACGAATTGGTAATCACGATCGATCCGGTAACTGCCGATACGGGTACTACAATTTTGATTTGCGCGCCCGATACAGGAATAATTGCTGCGGCCAATGTATTGAAAGCGGCGGTAATACTTGGTAAAAATGGTGCCGAATTGGTCAAGGTAATTTCTGTTCCTACCGGACCTGAGGTGGGTGTAGCCGTAAGCGTTTCTGCTGCGCAAAATCCAACTCCCGTAAAATTGATTACGTACGGATTTTCAGTGCCCGAAGGATCATTGTTTGGAATGCTAATCGAAGCGGTAAACGTTCCTGCTGTGAGCGGATAAAATCGAATGGTGAAGGTCGTCGTTCCTGTTGGGCCCAAAACAGGGCTGCTATATACAGATTGAATGGTGAATTCTGCAGCGCCTATGAGTGTTGCAGCAGTTAGATTCAAATTTTGTTGGCCTAAATTTTGAATGGTAAACACCACATCGGTGAAATTTCCCAGACCCGTGTTTGCAAAGGCATAGGTCGAAGTGTTTAAGTAATTAGTTGCGCTTTGGGTCACATTTATTTCGGGATCTCGGTAGCCTTTGGTCACTCGGGTAGAAGCAACCAATTGGGTGCAATTAATCGTGAGGGTATTGGCTGGAGAAGTCACTCCGTTATTGTACCACAAGCTTCCACTCCATTGATTGGACAAACACAACAACTCATTCCCAACCACATCTGTTGGGTAATAGGTTGAGTTTATTTGATAACTCACCGGGCTAAGCGTAAGCGGGCGTTTCATTTCCCAATAGCGGGTAATGTAGTCGGTAGTAGCGTCAAGAGCGGGATCTTTCACGTCATTTACAGAAAAAGCAACATAGCCTAAACCAGAATAGGTTCCACCAGTCAACGTTATGGAAACCGGTGCGTATTGGATACCGTCCGCCGAAGCTGCGTTGTCACCAATAGGAAAGGCATAGGTGCCTGCTGCGGGGATAAATTTTCGGACCGATGCCAATGGCGTTGGCGCTGAACTGTCGGCGATGATAAAATTGGTAGCCGATGCGCCGCTGATGTTGGCAGCAGTTCCAAGAGCCAAAATATTATTTCCAACATCCAAAATTCCATTCGACAAGACCAAGGCTGAATTGATCGTTAAGGTTGATCCCATAACTGCGGCAATATTACCCGAAGTCCTATTAATTGTGAGCGTGGCTAAATTAGAAAAAGGAGTTGTTGTGTTAAATTTTAAGGCACCTATACTACCGGTTCCCAATAAAGTAAGATTGGAAGTAGTGCTTCCTCTGAAAGTTCCCGTGCCAAAAATGGTATTGGTTAATCCCGGAGTTCCAATTATAAGTGAATTTCCGTTGATGTCAAAACTGTCTAAAGTGGCGCTAAAACTGATGGCATTTCCACCCAAAGGTGCCGAAACCGTTAGGTTGCTCAGTAATTGCACTAGTGTATTTCCGACGCTGGGCTGAAACACCACATAAGGAATGGTTAGTGCAGAACTAGAGGAAATCGTTAGTGTACCTGTTTTAGTGAAAAACACGGCGCGATTATTCCCGTTAAAAGTTCCCGTATTGCTAAAATTTCCAGCCAATTTCAAATCGTCTCCGTTTGCCTCTCCCAAGGTAAGGGTGCCCGCAATACTTAGATTTCCGCCCAGTATCAACGCTCCTCCCGCCGAAACAGCGCCAAAATTCATGTGCATAGCTGATCCGGAATCAATAATCAAATTGGTAGCGATTGCTTTGGCTCCCACTGCGCCAGCTGCCGCGCCATTGATGTAATTTAAGGTTGTATTGTTGCTAATTTGAACCACATTGGGATATCCGGCTGTAGTGCCAATTGTTCCAACGCCAAGTGCGCTCCACTCAAATCCGCGGCCATACAGTCCGGAAGCATTGTAGACCAAGGTAGATGCTGCTCCATAAAGCGGAGCAGTATTGAAAAATCCAGCTGCATCAATGCGGCAAATTCCATTTAACGTTAGTGTAGATGTGGTCAAACTAACCCCAGCAGCTGTAGAAAATGTACCTCCTACTGTGCGATTGGCCGAGGTTAAGGATATTCCTCCTGCTAAGACAGCCACGTTATTTGGTCCATTGGCTACAGGCCAATAGACATGGTTGTTGACCACTCCATACACAGCTGAAGTATTGAAATTCAAGGCTGCTGTGGTATTCATATAAGTAAAATCAGTCCCCGAAGCGAATCCTCCGTTGCGCAATTCAAAGGCGCCATATACTTTGGTGGTTCCGGTGCGGGTTAACGCTGTATTGGTATATACGGTATGGCCCAGCGAAATAATCACATTGTCGGTAGCCGTTGGAACCGCATTGGTTGACCACGTACTTGCCACATTCCAATCGCCAGAGGTAACAGAGACTGGGCCTAAACTTTGGGTAGTTCCGTTTAATTGTGCATTGACAATTCCGGGAGAAAGCGTTCCGTTGGCCATGTCAAATCCACCAGTTCCGGCTGTACCCGTTCCCCCATAGCCATACAGTCTAAAAGTAGTTGCGGTACTGAGATTGGTTAAACCTGTTATAGTTATGGTGTTTCCGTTGCTTAAAGAAGTTAGTGCGGTAAGCGCGCCCAAATTTGCAGTATAGCCATCAACAGATGAGCGCAAGGCAACATTAAGTGGTCCTGTGCTCGAACGGCCCCAACTGAATACAAAGGAAGTGGGCGTGAATGCATAATTAAAATTGGGCGTGACTACAAATTGTATGTAATTATTTCCGGCAATGGCTTCAGTAATCGTACTTCCTGCCACAGTATTTCCAGTGTCAAACCAACTGGTGCCTCCAAAACGTAACCCATTTCCTGCAGGTACAATTCCAGCTCCAAAGGTAAGATCAGCCGTTGTTATATTTGTATTATTAAAAACACTGGGTTCTGTGAGTTCTGTACCCGTATTGCCATAGGTATTCCATTGCAACAATTGCGCATAGCCACCAGTCGTGATGCATAACAGCAAAAAAACTTCGAAAAATTTGAGTTTCATGTACAGGTATTCGGGTGTCTTTGTGTTAATCGAATTGGGGCAAACAAAAATAAAGTTAATTTGGGCTAATTCAGTACTTTTATGTTATTTTATTACAAACAATCAACCTCCCTATTTTGAATTCAACACCCCCAATTTCCTATAAAGAAGCGCTGCGCAAAACAGAACACTTTTGTGCCTATCAGGAACGTTGTCACCAAGAAGTGGAAGCCAAACTCTACAGCTTCAAACTAAGCAGTCACGAAATAGCCGAAGCCATTGCACACTTAATTGCCCAAAATTACTTGAACGAAGAGCGGTTTGCTTGTTTGTTTGCCATCAGTAAATTTCACCAAAAAAATTGGGGGAAAAACAGAATAAGCCAAGAATTGAAACAGCGAAAGATATCGAGCTATCTCATAAACAAAGGCCTCAAAGAAATACCCGAGCACGAATACGCAAACACCTTTGAGCAAATTACCTTGCGGTTTTGGGCATCGTTGTCGGAAAGAAACAGCCTGAAAAAACGAAAGAAATTTTGTGATTATTTCCTGCGCAAAGGCTGGGAAAGCGATTGGATTTATGAAAAAGCAATCGAATTAGAAAAGCAAAACTAAGGTTTACCTACCAAAATACTCACGGCGTTGCCGCCAAAACCTACCGCATTGATCAAGATTTTCTGGAGCGGTTTAGCTGTATTGTTTACTGGCAAATACGGAACCGGCACAAACAGCTGTTGTTCTAGCATCATTACCGCCAACTCCAAACTCAGTAAACCCGAAGCGCCCAGGCTATGGCCAATTTTCCACTTATTTGAGGTGAGCAAAGGAAGTTGAGTGCCAAATACTTTTTGTACAGCCTTGAATTCTGCACTATCGCCTTTAAGAGTTCCTGGCGCATGCATAATAATCGCATCTATCGATTGGGAATCATGCCCTTGCATGGCCATTTGCATGGATTTTTGAAAACAATCGGCTTCAGCTGTAATCGATACATTGTGCGCCAGCAATTCGGTAGCGTAGCCTATGCCTTCAATAACCGCCAATGCATGGGGTTTTATACCCAATTCCAAACAACAGGCCACAGCACCTTCGCCCAAGACCATCGAGTTGGTTGTTTTGGCTAAATCCATCGCACGGCAAGGATACTCCTGATTTTCGCGCGCGTATATTTTCATAGCCTGCATTTGTGCCACTGTAAACTCGGTGAGTGGTGCTTCACTGGCTCCAATTAAAAATTGATTGGCCATGCCAGCACGCAACCAAGCAATCCCGTTGAGTAGTGCATGAAAACCGGTTGAACAGGTAATCGAATGGGATATTTCGGGACCTTGGGTTTGCAAATCTTGGGCAATCCAAGAAGATATGTTTCCTAAAGTTGTGGTGGGCGAACTCAAGGTATGGGCTGATTTATTTTGTAAAAAATCAGCATAGTAATTTTCAAACAAGGAAGTTGCTCCCCGTGACGATCCAAAATTTACGCCAAATGAATGGGCCGAATTCCATTGCGCGTTTTGCACTGCTTGTCGCCCAACAGCTAGCGCATTGATTACCGATTTGTCTAGCAATTTATACTGTGGATTTTCTTCGCGCAGTTGAGTTACCCACAATTGAGTTGCTGACTTCAAAAAACCCGCATACGCTTTTCTGGCGCCAAAATCAGCTACTGTGAGGTGGTGTTTGGGCGAAAGATAGGCTTGCCAGATTTCTTCGGGAAGATGCCCCAAAGGAGAAACAGAAGCGAGAGCGGTAATGGAAACAGGTGTGTGCACAGGAACTATTTGTGGCAAAGGTCGCAAAGTTTTGGACGTAGCCGAAATAAAAAATTAGAATACGTTACTCCAGTACTTCAACCAACGCAGCTTCAATAACTTGGTAAATTTTTTGCAGCTGTTGCGGCGTAATCACATAGGGCGGTAAAATGTAAATTGTGGCGCCAACAGGTCGCAAAATAACGCCATTGGCCAAAAAATAGGCATACAACTTATTGCGCAACGCACCATAATAGGCTTGATCACTTTCGGTTTTAACTTCTAAAGCAAAAATTACGCCCAAAACTCGTGTAGTTTTTACTCGGGGATGAGTTGCAATTCGTTGCTGAAACGCCAAATGCTGTTGATTAATTTGTTGTATTTGCTGCTGAATCTCAGCTGATTCCAACAATTCCAAACTGGCAATTGCCGCCGCACAACCCGTAGGATTTGCAGTAAACGTATGCCCATGAAACAAAGCTTTGTTGGTGTCCTCACTATAAAACGCATCAAAAAGTTCTTGCGTAAATGAGGTAATCGCCATGGGAATAGTGCCGCCGGTCAAGGCTTTAGACAAACACAGCATATCGGGCTGTTGACTCAGGTAATCGCAAGCAAAATTTCGGCCGGTTTTTCCGAAGCCTGTCATGACCTCATCGGCGATAGTCAGCAATTGATGTTGTTTACATAAACTCAAATAACGATCCAAGACAGTGGCTTCATACATAAGCATGCCGGCTGCACCTTGCACTAAGGGTTCAAAGATAAAAGCGGCAAATTCGCCGGTTTGTACCTGCTTTTCAAAAAGTGCATATGCCTCCGTTTGGTTTGCTGCTGTGGGCAAGGGCACGCGCACCACTTCGAGCAAAGAACCTTGAAAGGCTTCAGTAAAAAACGAAATCCCACTGGCTGCCATGGCTGCAAAGGTATCGCCGTGAAAGGCATTTTCGAAAGCCAAAATTTTCTTTTTCGGGTTGCCTTGGTTGTAATGAAATTGCAACGCCACTTTGATGGCTACCTCTACAGCTGTGGAGCCGTTATCGGAATAAAACAATTTGGCTTGATTGGACGGTAGAATTCGCATCAATTTCTCTGACAAGACTACGGCAGGTTCATGCGTAAATCCCCCAAACAACACATGTTCTAAGGTGGTGAGTTGCTTATATATGGCATCGGCCAAGTAGCGGTTGCTGTGCCCATAGGGATTCACCCACCAGGAAGCAATGGCATCAATGTATTCCTTGCCTTCTTCGTCCCACAATAAGGCGCCTTCGCCTTTCACAATTGCCGCCGCCGGCAAACTCGTTTTGTGTTGGGTGTAGGGATGCCAATTGTGTTGCTGGTCGCGTTGGGAAAGGGTCATGGGATTAGCGATTGTTGATTTTTTATTTTTGATTTTTGTCCCGAAGTCTCGGGATTGGTCCCGAAGTCTCGGGATAAAAACTACATACTGGTGAGCGCCTCTTTAAATTTATCTGCATAGTAGGCAATTACATTGGCGTCAAAATAGGGTTCATTTTCAATTCGGCCGAGGAATTTCACGCCCGATTTGGCGAGAATTATGGATTCGGTTGCTTGGTTTTCGTCGCCCGAAAAAATGATGCCGGCACAGGGTATATTTCTGCTTTTTAGGGCTTCCAAACTCAATAAGCTGTGGTTGATGCTTCCCAAATAATGCCGGGAAACCAAGATGACTTCGTAGTCTTTTTGGATTAAATCGATAATAAAAGCGGTATCGTTGAGCGGAACCAATAATCCGCCAGCGCCCTCAATCACCATATGATTGCTGGTTTTGGGTTCTTTAATTTGGTTAAGATCAATTGCAATGCCATCCAATTGGGCCGCATAATGTGGACTGGCCGGTGTATTCAGTTTGTAACTGTTCTCTAAAATTGGTCCCGAAGTCTCGGGATTGGTCCCGAAGTCTCGGGATGAAATTAGGAATTTTATTTTACTACTATCCGAATGATCCAAATCGCCGGCTTGTATGGGTTTCCAGTAATCGGCTTGCAAGGCCTCAACGAGTATGGCCGAAGCAATGGTTTTGCCCACGTCGGTGCCGATGCCGGTTACAAATAGTTTACGTTGTTTTGATGCCATGATTAATTGTTATGCGGATATAAAAGTACACATCAAAAGATAAAAAAATACCCTATTCAAAAACCAAATGACTCAACTGCTGCAATACGGCTTTGATTTCGCTTGGCGTGTTGTAGGCGTGCAAGCAAAACCGCAACCGCTCTTGGCCCTCGGGCACGGTGGGCGAAAGGATCGCACGCACGTCAAACCCATTATTTTGAAGTTGATTGGCGATGCTTTTCACCTTTTGATTCCCCGGGATAATGGCCGATTGAATGGCCGATTTGCTGTATACAAACAACGGTTTGAGTCCAACTTGTGCTTTTTCTTGATTAAAAAATTGAATGTTATCGCGCAACTTTTCTAGCTCTATGGGCGATTGAGAAAGCAATTGATAGGCTTGGTAAATGGTGGCTACAGCATGGGGAGAAAGTCCGGTGGTGTAGATGAAACTTCGGGCAAAATTGACCAAATACTGCTGCAAATCGGTGCTACCCAAAATGGCTGCGCCGTGACAACCCAAGCCTTTGCCAAAGGTAACCAGTCTAGCAAAGATTTTGTCTTGTAGTTGCAATTGCTGTGCCAATCCTTGGCCTTGATTTCCAAAAACACCGAGCGCATGGGCTTCGTCTACCACCAAATAGGCTTGGTGTTTTTCTGCTAATTTTACCAGTTCTTCCAGCGGAGGAGTATCGCCGTCCATAGAAAAGACCGACTCTGTTATGATGTAAACCGTTATCCGTTGTCCGTTATCGGTTGGAATTTGGAATTTGGAAAGTAATCGATCTAGATCTTCGGTGTCGTTGTGCTGAAATTTGTAAGATTTGGCGTGGGACAATCGGATGCCGTCGCGGATGGAGGCATGGCACAATTCATCATATAAAATAAAATCGCCTTTTTGAGGCACGGCACTAAAAAAACCAACATTGGCATCGTAACCCGAATTGAACAACAAAGCCGATTCGGCCTGATGAAACTGGGCAATTTTTTGCTCGGCGAGGGCATATAATGCATGATTTCCCGTGAGCAAACGCGAGCCCGTGGCGCCATTTTGTGTATAGCCTTGATCGACTAAGAATTGGTGTGTGTCGGTAAAAAGTTGAGCATTGGTGGAAAATCCTATATAATCGTTGGAAGCAAAATCTACACCGGTTTTGGGCGCCGACAGTGCACGTAAGGCGTGTTGTTGTGCGCGCTGTTGCAGTTTATCAGATAGAGATTTTGGAAGTTTCATGAGGCAAATTTACCGAATTCAAACCAAAGCTGATGGAAATATTATTTCTAGCCCGGATTGCCGTGGATATCCTTTTTCCTGGGCGTTCCAGGAAAAAGATAGGAACAGAAAGCCGGAAAAGCTTCCGCAAAAAAAAACGCCCAACAAGTGCTGGGCGTATTTTTTATGTGAGGAAGAAATTAGTCAACCAAGACAATTACTTTATTGTCTTTCATTTCGATGGTTCCCGAACTGATCGCCAAGCTGAAATTTTGCTCGTTGATTTTGGCAAATTTGCCTTCGCTTTCTTTGTTGAACTGAAATTGAGCTGCCGTGATTTTTACGTTTCCTTCTTTGAGGGTAGAAACGATGGGCGCGTGTTGGTTTAACAGCTGGAAACTTCCGTCTACGCCGGGCAAGGAAACCGAAGTAACTTCGCCTTGGAACAATTTGGCTTCGGGTGATACTATTTCTAAAAACATGTTTCTTAGTTATGAGTTATAAGTTATTGGTTATGAGTTATAAGTTGAGCCGAAACTCATAATTTATAATTCAAAATTCATAACTATTTTAAGCTTCTGCCAACATTTTTTCTCCGGCTTCGATCGCGTCTTCGATGGTTCCTTTCAAGTTGAAAGCCGCTTCTGGCAAGTGATCCAATTCGCCGTCAATGATCATGTTGAATCCTTTGATGGTGTCTTTGATATCAACCAATACACCTGGAATACCGGTAAATTGCTCGGCCACGTGGAACGGTTGTGACAAGAAACGTTGTACACGACGCGCTCTTGATACCGATAATTTATCTTCTTCTGACAATTCCTCCATCCCTAAGATGGCGATGATATCTTGCAATTGTTTGTATTTTTGAAGGATCTCTTTTACGCGTTGAGCGCAATCGTAGTGCTCAGCACCTAAGATTTGTGGCGTTAGGATACGAGAAGTAGAATCCAATGGATCTACTGCAGGATAAATACCCAACTCGGCAATTTTACGAGACAATACCGTTGTGGCATCTAAGTGAGCAAAGGTAGTGGCCGGTGCCGGATCGGTTAAATCATCTGCAGGAACGTAAACCGCTTGTACAGAAGTAATAGATCCTTTGTTGGTAGAGGTAATACGCTCTTGCATGGCTCCCATCTCGGTAGCTAATGTTGGTTGGTATCCTACCGCTGATGGCATACGACCCAAAAGGGCAGATACCTCAGATCCTGCTTGAGTAAAACGAAAGATGTTATCTACGAAAAACAATACGTCTTTTCCTTGATCAGATCCTGCTCCATCACGGAAATACTCGGCAATTGATAAGCCAGAAAGGGCCACACGTGCACGAGCTCCTGGTGGTTCGTTCATTTGTCCAAACACGAAAGTCGCTTTAGATTCGCGCATGCCTGGTTTGTCTACTTTGGTTAAGTCCCAGCCTCCATTTTCCATAGAGTGCATGAATTCTTCGCCATATTTGATAATGCCTGACTCCAACATCTCACGAAGTAAGTCATTTCCTTCACGGGTGCGTTCTCCTACACCTGCGAATACAGAAAGACCTCCGTGACCTTTGGCGATATTGTTGATTAATTCTTGAATCAATACGGTTTTTCCTACTCCAGCTCCACCAAACAAACCAATTTTTCCTCCTTTTGAATAAGGCTCTATCAAATCGATTACTTTAATCCCGGTGAACAATACTTCTGACGAAGTTGATAAATCTTCAAATTTTGGAGCCGCGCGGTGTATCGACATTCCGTTTTCGCCTGTTTTTGGCAAATCACCTAAGCCGTCAATCGCATCGCCAATTACATTAAACAAACGTCCGTAAACATCTGGACCGATAGGCATTTGGATAGGATTTCCTGTTCCTACCACTTCGTATCCTCTGCTCAATCCGTCGGTTGAATCCATAGAGATGGTACGAACTGTGTTTTCACCAATGTGTGATTGCACTTCTAATACCAATAAGGTACCGTCTTTTTTAGTGATTTCTAACGAATCATAAATTTTTGGAAGCTCTACATCTTTTCCGTTGAACACTACGTCAACTACTGGACCAATGATTTGGGCAACTTTTCCGATTACTTTTGACATTGCTTATGTATTTATTAAATAGCTAATTAGGTTTGGTTTCGAAAAAACAGAAACGGGTCTTTTTTTCGTGTGCAAAGATAAATTTTAAAACTTGAAAATCAAGACAAATTTTATAAAAAAATTATGGCTAATGGGTAACATCCTAATTTGTGGGGATCGCTTATTGGCAGGAGATAGTATCCACAAAAAAACCATCCCTTTTGAGGATGGTTTTCTATATATTATCTGGCTAATCTTAGTTGATTACCGCAGGAAATTGAATCGGGTATTCGGCTAAATCTAATGGCTTAAAGGTAGAACCATATTTAGCGTTGATCGCTTCGGCAAATTTATTCGCAATTAAAGCTGCGCCACGTGCTGATGGATGTACTCCATCCATAGAGAATGCGCCTCCAGTTACATATCCAGCCGATAAGTGGTAGTTGCCATAACGAATTCCTCCGTTAAATACTTGACTCATTACCGCATTGGCGTCTACAAAAGCCAATCCTTTAGCTTCAGCAATCGACTTAATCGATGCATTGTAGGCGTCAACGGCTACTTTAATTTCTGCGATTTCATCTTTAGAAAGCACCCAGTTGTCGGCCAATGGCACAGACACCCCATTTACTTGCTGTGGATTTCCACCCACTGCTGTTCCAATAAATGAACGAGAAGGTAATACCATTAAATCAGCAGCAGTAGCTTGACGATAGGATGGCAATCCCAAAAGGGCAAGCGAAGTTAAATAGCTATCTACCATTACAACGGCATTGTTTCCGGCTTGGAACGTGATGGTTCTTTGTGCTTTTTCGGCAGCCGAAATTAAACCGGCGTTTTGTGCAGCCGCTAAACCACCATTGTAAGCCGCATAACCCGCACTTAATTGCGCAGCGGTTGCTGCATCAAGTGGTACCGGGTTGAAAGGCACAGTAGTAAAGAACGGAATTGTAGTAACATAAGGAATATTGGCTACCACTCCTTTGGCTCCGTTGGCGGTCATGGCGTCGACTAATCCGCTGTATACATTTGCGAAAACGCCTGGATCGGTAATGTCATTCGCACCATAGGTAGCCGGATTTATATTTCCTAGTTGATTAACCCCAGCACCTCCAGAAGTGGCGTAGCCCAATACGTCATTGTTTCCTATCCACAAAGAGAAGAAGGTAGCATTTTGTGCTACTGCATCGTCAATGATACGAGATGAAGGAGAAGACGCAAAACGTGCATAATACGGATTGGCTTGTCCGGTAGGAACTCCTGCTACGTTTCCGTAACCAGGTGCTGCCAAATGATAGCTTTTTGCACCAGGAACACCCATATTGTTAAATGGGCCTGTTAATAAATTGGTGATTTCAGTAACCGGAGTTCCTGGCACGTTTACGGGGGCAGCCCCATTAAAATATAAACGGGTGCCTTGTATAGGAGTTCCTCCTAGTAATAATCCACCGAGATTATCATCTCCACAAAAAGGAATGGTGAATGCACCTCCCCCAACTTGGGCAAATTGTTGTGCCAATAAATTTGGATATGATCCTTCTTGACCTCTTTTGAAGAGTGCACCATCGCTGTAACCCGCTGTAAGCGAATTTCCTAATGAAACGTATTTTGAGAAATCAGCGGTTCCGGCAGATACTGGCACATCTACAGGCGCAGTATCGTCATTTGTACATGCCGCAAAGGTTAACGAAACCAATAACAGCCATTTGAAATTTTTTATCATGATGCTATATTTTTATTACGAATGAGAGAATTAAGGATTAATTGTCCAGGAAGCATACCAAAGTTGACCAATGGCTCCTGCTCCGACTACTTGTATGTAATCTTTGCCCATTAGGTTGTTGGCTCCCAATTTAAATACTGATTTCATAGAAGGAATTCCGTAGGTAATTTGTGCATCCACAACTGTATTTTCTGGGACATCTCCGTCAATAAATGACGACTGCCAAGTGTAGGCCGTGTTCCAACGTACATTGGTATTGAATCCAAAATTTTTGAACAATCTTGGATTCCCAATAGATGCTTTTACACGGTGTTTTGGGGTGTTGAATGAGGTTTCAAATCCAGCTTCGTTTGCGTCATCATAGATAAAACCGGCATAGTTGTAATTGGCATTAAGCTCATAGTCGCCAAATATTTTTTTGCCTAAGCCCAATCCCACTCCGTATGACTCCAACGAAGCTTTTGAGTTGGTATATACTTGATACACACGACGGTCACCATTGCTTAAAGCGCTCAACGGAGCTAGAGTTGTTGCGTCACCCAAATTAATTGGCACGTTTACATCGCCGTATAATGGTGTAATTACGTTGGCATTACTAATCATGTCGGTATACATATTGTAGTACCCGTTAATGTCTACTGACACGTCTTCAATGAATGAACGGTAGCCCAATTCAACCGCTTGAACTTTCTCAGGTTTTACTAATCCTGGTGTAGCCACTTGTAATAAATTGGCCGCTGCTTGGAGTTGAGCGGGTGTGGTTTTGGGAGCCGCAGCAAATGCAGCTACAGATGTACTGGTGTAAGAATTGTAATAAGCGTCTTGTCCACTCAATGAAACACTAGACGCGCCTGTAAGGGCTTGACCAGCAGCGCTTAACACTCTTGTTTCTACATAACGATCTAAATTGTCTGGTGCAGAACCAATTAAAGCAAATGGCCCTAAATCCAATCCGATGTATTGGTCTTGTGTAGTTGGATTTCTAAATCCGGTTTGAACGGAAAAACGAATATTGTGATTTTTATTGGCTCCAGCCGAATACACAAATGCTATACGAGGCGTAAAGCTACCGTCAAAATTTTGGGATTTATCGTATCGAATGGATTCCGTAATTTTTAATCGATTATCCTTTAATTTAGTTTGTGCTTGTACATATAATCCCAATTCAGTATAGGTAATTGGCGCATCATAATCGGTAAAAATAGACCCTTCTGAATCCATCACATATTGACGATACGAACCACCTACTTGCACATCAGCCACTTTAATTACATCTCTAAGGTTATAATTTACATCACTGTGGTACAACTTAGAACGATCTGTAAACTTCGCCCCTTTGGTAAAATCAGGATCTTGTGCAATGGTGCTTAAGGCATTTTTAAATTCTGGAGATCCAGCCAAGAATCTTGGCAATGTGGGTGCTGATGGATTATTAGGGTCTACAGATGGAGTTAAATTTAAAATAGGTGAAATATTTGTATCGGCGAAGGTTCTAGCATAATTGGAAGCGTCGTACCCGTTCAATCCTAAAACAGCACTAGACAATTGATACGCTCTCGCATAATCGGTAAACCAGTTCGTGTCGGCCTTAGCAGCTCTATTTACGTTCCAAGCAGCAAAACGCATGTCATAGGAATCTCCGGCATCTTCAGCAGTCATATAGGCTCTTGCAAAGAAATTTTTTCCTTTTACTTCGATACGGTTTTGGTTCATGTAAAAGTTTTTCAACGCATAACGGTTGGCTCCTTGGTAGATAGTGTTTCCTGTTCCAAATTTGCTTTGTAAAATGATTTCAAAGTCGTTGTCAAACGGCTTGAAGTGCAAAGAAAAATCGGCTTTCACGTTTCTGATGGTGTTGTCGTTCAAGTCTTTTTCCATGTATCCTGTTCGGCTCACTTGACCCACATTGGCAATAAAGGTACTCACCTCATCCCCATAAGAATTCAAGCCATCGTAGTTTTGATTGACATCGTGTCCAATGTTACTTGGATCTGTATAAAGTCCACCACCCACAACATTTCGTTTGTCATTGGCAATCCACTCGGTTGCTTTCATGAACGTGAAATTTGTTTTGGCAGCAAAATACTTGTTAAATACATGTGCGGCACGAATACCTACATCAAAATAATCATTTACTCCAGCGGCTTCTTGCGATGTTTGTCCGTATTTAAAGTAGGTGCTTAAGCCTTGGCTAGTAAATGGGCTCTTGCTGTTCATAAACAAAATTCCATTAAAGGCATTTGCGCCATACAGCGCAGAAGATGCTCCTGGCAATAATTCCACACTTGCCACATCTAATTCTGAAATTCCGATCAAGTTACCCAACACAAAATTCAAGGCCGGTGAGGAATTGTCCATTCCGTCTACCAATTGCATAAAACGGGTGTTTGCAACGGTTGCAAATCCGCGGGTGTTGATTGATTTGAAAGAGAAACTACTGGTGTTAAAATGAACTTCTTTTAAATTCTCCAAGCCATCATAGTAGGAGGCTGCAGTCGTGTTTTTAATTTGCGCCAAACCCATTCGTTCTATGGTTACTGGCGATTCTAACACGCGTTCTGGTGTTCTAGACGCCGAAACAACGATTTCATTTAATTGTGTTTCTTCGTCTGTCAAACTCACCGAAATGGCTTGAGAAGCAGAGGAAACAGAAACTGTCTGTGGTGCATAGCCCACACTGGTGATTTCCAGCTTGCAAGGCAAATTCACGGCATTTAAGGTAAATTTACCGTTAACATCAGTACTTGCGCTGTTTAAAGCTCCCGCAATCTTTACATTGGCTCCAGGAATTGGCTGTTTTTTTGCGTCAGACACAACGCCTGATAGGGCTGTTTGTGCAAAGGTAAGACTGCAAAAAAACAACGTCAAAATAACTAAATAGCTCTTCATTGGTTTTAAATTTTGTTGGTTTAGAAAGCCAAAATACAACTATTTTTAATATTACTAAAAAAAGGCCTGAAAATTTTATTATTCGCATTTTAGACCAGTGTTTTTTAGTGAAATTTAAGTTTAAATTTTTACCGTTTTAAACAAAAAAAGCGAGTTGTTTCCAACTCGCTTTTGGCGTCTATTTTGATTTTGCTTATTCTACGGTAACTGATTTGGCTAAATTTCTAGGCTGATCTACGTTACAACCGCGCAGTACCGCAATGTGGTAGGACAACAATTGCAACGGAATAGTTGTCAATAATGGCGATAAGGCATCTGAAGTTTCTGGAATTTCAATCACGTAGTCGGCCAAATCGCGCACCTGTACGTCGCCTTTGGTAACCACGGCTATGATTTTTCCGCTTCTGGATTTAATCTCTTGAATGTTACTCACCACTTTGTCATAATGGCCTTGTTTGGGGGCAATTACAATAACCGGCATGTGTTCGTCAATCAAAGCAATTGGTCCATGTTTCATTTCGGCAGCGGGATAACCTTCGGCGTGGATGTACGAAATCTCTTTGAGTTTCAATGCGCCTTCTAGAGCAACCGGGAAATTATATCCGCGACCCAAGTACAAACAATTGGTAGAGTCTTTAAATCGTTCGGCAATCACTTTGGCCACTTCATTTGTTTCTAGAGCTTCGGCTACTTTTTCCGGGATCAATTCCAATTCTTGCAAATAGCGGTGGTAATCGGAATTGTTCATGGTTCCTTTGGCTTTTGCCAAACGCAAGGCCAACATAGTCAATACGGTGATTTGTGTGGTAAATGCTTTGGTAGAAGCCACGCCAATTTCTGGTCCGGCATGAGTGTAAGCACCCGCGTGGGTTTCTCTAGAAATGGAAGAACCCACCACATTACAAACGCCAAACACAAAAGCGCCATGTTCTTTGGCCAACTTGATCGCTGCCAAGGAATCAGCGGTTTCTCCCGATTGTGAAATGGCAATGACCACATCTTTTTTATTGATAATAGGATTTCGGTAACGGAATTCAGAAGCGTATTCAACCTCAACGGGTATGCGTGCAAATTCTTCAATTACATATTCGGCCACCAAGCCGGCATGCCATGAGGTGCCACAAGCTACAATGATAATGCGTTCGGCATTCAAGAATTTCTCTAAATTGTCTTCTACACCCGCCATTTGGATGATTCCTTGGTTGGCGAGCAAACGACCTCTGTAGGTATCTTTAATTACACTCGGCTGCTCGAAGATTTCTTTCATCATGAAATGATCGTAGCCACCTTTTTCTATTTGTTCCAAATTCATTTGAAGTTCCTGAACATATGGATCTACCAACGAATCGTCTTTAATTTTTCTGATTTTTAAGGGTTTATGCAAGCGTACAATCGCCATTTCTTCGTCCTCCAAGTAAATCGCATTTGACGTGTATTCTATAAATGGAGAGGCATCCGAAGCAATAAAAAATTCATCTACGCCCACGCCAATTGCCAGAGGACTTCCCAAGCGGGCAACAATTATTTCGTTGGGTTTTTTCACGTCAAAAACGCAAATGGCATAGGCGCCCACCACTTGATTTAAGGCAACTTGAACGGCTTTTCCTAGTTTTAGATTGTGTGTTTTTTGAACATCTTCTATCAAATTAATCAACACTTCGGTATCGGTGTCTGATTTAAAGACATAGCCGCGGTTAATCAATTCCTTTTTTAAAGGCGCATAGTTTTCGATAATTCCGTTGTGTATGATGGCTAATTCTCCCGAATTGGATAAATGCGGGTGCGAATTTACATCATTCGGAACGCCGTGGGTGGCCCAGCGCGTGTGGCCCATTCCAATCGATCCGTTTATGGTGATTTCTGTGGCCGATTTTTCTTCTAGATCTGAAACTTTTCCTTTTGTTTTGGACAATTTCATGTCTTGGCCGTCGTATAACATGATTCCCGCACTGTCATAGCCGCGGTATTCTAAACGTTTTAATCCTTTAATTATAATGGGATAGGCTTCTCTTTTTCCGATGTATCCAACAATTCCACACATATCTATATATTATTTGGGTTCTGTATAATAGATGGTTAATTTCAATTTTTTGTCTTCGTTTGGGTCTCCAGCAGGAATATTTGATCCGTATAAAACAGTGCCCAATAAATTGGTTACACTCATAGTAGGCGCTTCAGAAACAGTTTGTGTGCCGGTAATGAAAGAGTTTTTTAAGCGTTTGTTGGTTACTACCCCGATGTTTTCGGTGACCACCACGCCCAATTTTACATTGGTTGAATCGGTGTATTTAATCAAGTTGCGCAAGTGATTGGTGATCCTGATTTTATATTGTGTGCCTCGGCCATCAGCGTCTTTGGTAATGATTCCTCCGTGCACATTTTTGGCTAATTTGGGTTGTAGGGAATTGACATATTGGTCGGTATAATAGTCCAAAACCGGGCGTTTATTTTTTATGTCATACAGGTAAACTCGGTTAGGCTCGTAGGCCGCTGGAGTTCCTGTATTCATCGTTTGGTTGTCGATACTAAAGGTTATAGCCGCATCATTCACTACCAATTCTTTCCGGCGGTACTTTTCGCGCAATTCGTCCAATTCGTCAGGCACATTGTTTGGTATATTTACTTGTACACCGTCGGTATAACGAAATAAATCTGCAGGATTAAATAAATTGATAATCGCCATAGATCCTTCGGCGCCTCCTTTTACATACAATTTTGCGTCGCCAGTAGATGAATTTCCTGGCAAAGCTGCTGTATAATTGGGCGAGTTGGTTTGCTCCAATAAACTCACCGAATTTCCGGCTATATTTAATACAACTGATTTTTGAACTTTATCGGGTAAGGGAGTTACAGGGTCGTTATCGGGAACGCTTTCGTATTCCGAATAGCTTATGGTTATTGATCCGCCTTTAAAGTTGAGTAAGGCCAAATTTCCGGGGGAAGTTCCTGCATTATCTACTTTGAAATAAAGTCCTCTAAAGTATTCTTTGAAAATGTTGTTGTTGAGCAATTTCCCGGCGGGCGCTTCAAATATCTTATTTTTAAAGAATGTTTTGTTGAGTTTTAAATGCATGGCGGGCACTTTGCGCACAATGGATTCTACACCATCAGCAGAAGTTTTCAATTCGTTGTATTCGGAGTTACTAAACAAAAAAGCAGTATTTTGATTGTCAGCAGGATCATCGTTTAGTAAGGCTCCTTTTACCGCATCAAAATCGGCGTTTTGGTTGGTGTAATAACCTTGAACCGATTGGGTGCTGCTGGTTGGATCTAAGTCGCGAATATAATACCCTGATTCGTATACTTTTAAATCAAAATTGGAATCGGATGGCCCATAAATTGAATCCAATTCGTAGGTGCCTACACCTGTAGAACTGGTTTCTGTTTTGGTGCTAAAATAAGGGATAGTCAAGTAAACACTATCAATTTCAGGACTTAAAGCCACATTAAAAGTTGGATTTAATACCGCCAATTGTATTTGGGTAGCAAAATGTGCTTTAGTCAATCCAAAAACGGGATTGTTGTAGATTCCCAAGGCGTTTACCGGTAAATTCTTGGAGTCCATTGCGCCCAATCCTTGGTTGTAGGCTAATGCGTCATAGGTGGCCGGTGTTCCGAACTCAAAACTAGTATCCCCTACAATATCTGATCCCACTTCGTTGTAGGTGCTGTCGCAGGATATCACAGAAAAACCAAAAATAAGAACAAGAAAATAGGGGGCCAAAATACGTATATTCATGTGTGTTTAAAAAGAGATTATAGAACCAAATCTTTGTAAAAATTAGTATAAGCTTGCGCAAATTCGTCTTTCGTGGCGAAAGGTAAAAAAGGTTTCCCCGACGATTCTATAAATTTTGTTAAACTTGAAGACAGGTTTTCTGAGGCAATAATCACGGCGTCTGAATGATTTATCGAGGCTTTTATGATGTTGTCATAGGAAGGCTCGGCCAATTCGGAAATGGCTGAACTGGGCACGCCGTCAAATTGAATTTTATTGCTCAGTTCACTATTTAAATTGCCTTCAAACGATTGACTGTAGACCGAAGTAACAATTTTTGTATCGGCAAACAAGGCTTCATCTTTGTAGTAATGTTTCATGTAGATGGGCAACAAAGCAGCCATCCAACCGTGTACGTGAATAATATCAGGCACCCAGTTTAATTTTTTTACTGTCTCAACCACGCCTTTGGCAAAGAAAATGGCACGCTCATCGTTATCGGCAAACAAGACCCCTTCTTCGTCAGTAAAGGTGGCTTTGCGTTTGAAGTATTCGTCATTATCGATAAAATATACTTGGATGCGCTCTTTGGGAATGGAGGCCACTTTGATAATCAATGGCATGTCTAAGTCATTGACAACTAGGTTCATACCCGACAAACGAATTACCTCGTGTAACTGATGCCTGCGCTCGTTAATGTTTCCGTAGCGGGGCATGAAAATTCGAATTTGTCCTCCTTGATCATTGACCATTTTGGGAACATCATAAGACATCAAAGACACCTCGTTTTCAGCTAGATAAGGCACCACTTCAGATGATACGTATAATATCCTCTTTTCCTCCATAAGATTGTTACTTTATTTGTTGTCAATAAAAATCAGGCAAAATTACAAAAATTTATGCAGTTATGAACTAATAACTTAAGTTTGCCTCTTATTTTTAAGGATTTACACATGTTGATTTTTGACAAACAAGCCGATTTTGTTGCACACCTTAAAGCCCATTCAAATCCAAAATCTTCGATTGGTTTTGTTCCCACCATGGGCGCGCTTCATGAAGGTCATTTATCTCTTTTGGACGCTTCGTTGCAAAACAATACACATACTGTGATTAGTATTTTTGTGAATCCCACACAGTTTAACAACCCCGAAGACCTGCTAAAATATCCCCGGACACTCGAAAACGACGTGAAACTCATAGAAGGCGTTTCGTCCGAAATCCTAGTATACGCACCTGCTGTCGAAGACATATACAACGGCAACACCACGTCTGAATCCTATAATTTTGATGGATTAGAGCTGGTAATGGAAGGCGCGTTTCGACCCGGACATTTTGATGGTGTAGGCACAGTGGTTAAACGTCTGTTTGAAATTATACAGCCCCAAAACGCCTATTTTGGCGAAAAAGATTTTCAGCAACTGCAAATTGTGAAGAAATTAGTCGAAAAACTTCAGCTTCCAGTAACCATCGTTCCTTGCCCAATCTACCGAGAAGCCAATGGCCTCGCGATGAGTTCCCGCAACGAAAGACTTTCGGTAGAAGAGCGAAAACAAGCTGCATTTATTTATAAGACCTTGCTTTTGGCCAAAACACAATTTGAGCAACACGAGCCACAAACGGTGATTGATTGGGTGAAAAGTCAATTTGAAGCCCAGTCGCTTTTTGAATTGGAATATTTTACGATCGCCGATGAAAGCCATTTATTGCCTTGTATTGCAAAAGAAGCAGGCAAAAAGTATCGCGCATTTATTGCTGTTTTTGCCAACAAAATTCGATTGATCGATACGATATCATTAAATTAATTTTACCTTTGCGCCCATGCAAATTCAAGTAGTAAAATCAAAAATACACCGGGTAGTTGTAACCGGAGCCGATTTAAATTACATCGGCAGCATTACCATTGACGAAGCACTCATGGAGGCAGCCAATCTAATTGAAGGCGAAAAGGTTTCCATTGTGAACATTAACAATGGCGAACGTCTCGAAACCTATGTCATCAAAGGCAACCGCAACAGCGGCGAAATTACCCTAAACGGCCCCGCGGCACGCAAAGTGCAAAAAGGCGACATTATTATTATTATCGCCTACGGCATACTCGATTTTGAAGAAGCCAAAACCTTCAAACCTTCGTTGGTTTTTCCAAACGAACTCAACAATTCCCTGACTTAATCAACGTGAAAAAGCAATTGAGTAAATGGATTTCTGTTCTCCTTCCTGTTGCTTTGGGAGTTTATTTAACCTATCACACCTACAACCAATTTTCAAGCCAACAACTGCAAGAAATTAAAGGGTATTTTCAGGATGCCAACTACAACTTTATCGTTTTGGGCCTACTAATTGCTATATTAGGAAATATGTCAAGGGCCTATCGTTGGAAATACTCCTTAGACCATTTGGGGTATCCCACCAATTTTGCCACCAATTATATGGCCATCAATATTTGTAATTTACTCAATTTGACCGTGCCCAAATCGGGTGAAATTTCTCGAGCGGTTATCCTTAAAAAATACAACAGCATCCCTTTTGATAAAGGATTTGGAACCGTTGTCGCCGAGCGAATCTTAGACGTTTTGGTGTTATTGTTGTTTATTATCACTGCTTTTTTTATCCAATTCTCGGTAGTTAAATCATTTATTTTAGATAAAATTCCCGCCGAAAAAGCCTTGATTACGTTGGGGGTTTTAGTTGTTTTCGGTTTGGGAATTGCGGCGCTTTTTTATTATTCGAAAAATAAATTTATTTTGAAAATAAAAGGAAGATTAGCCGGCTTGCGCGAAGGGGTTAGCACGCTCATCTACATGAAAAACAAGGGCTGGTATTTGGCGCATACCTTATTTATTTGGGTATCTTATGTGCTCATGTTTTATTGCACCTTATTTGCCTTGCCACAAACCAGCAGCATTCCCTTTGGCGCAGTAGTTACGGCCTTTGTTGTGGGTAGTATCTCCATTGCATTTACCAACAGTGGGTTTGGGTCTTACCCGTTTATGATTTCAAAAATTTTGGCCGTTTATGGCATAGCCGAAACAGCAGGAAATGCCTTTGGCTGGATTGTTTGGAGCTCCCAAATGTTTTTTGTTTTGCTTCTTGGCCTGCTGTCTTTTTTATTTTTACCCCTCGCCAATCGCAGCCGATAATTTTTATATCTTGCTTCGCGTTTATCACCCTCTAAATTTTATTTTCAGTTTATGAAAAACATAGTCATTGCTGGCATTTATCTTTGTTTTAGCAGCGCATTTGCCCAAAAAATAACTGACACCCTGGTGTCCAAAAAACTCAATCAAGAGCGAGAAATTACAATTGGTTTGCCGGCTTCGTATGCCCAAAACCCAACAAAAAAATACCCTCTTGTGGTGGTATTAGACGGCGATTATTTGTTTGATGCCTTTCAAGGCGCACTCAATTATGGCGCTTATTGGGATGATTTCCCTGAAACCATTTTGGTGGGCATTACCCAAAACAAAAACGACGAACGCAGTTACGATTGTAGTGCCGACGAAACAACTGGTCTACCCGATGCCGAAAGCAAAAAATTCTTTGAGTTTATAGGGCTTGAATTAATGCCTGCCCTAGAAAAAGAATTTCGACTTGCACCGCTAAAAATTATTGCAGGACACGACATTACTGCGGGATTTATCAACTTTTATTTGTACAAAAATCAGCCATTGTTTGACGGCTATATTTCGTTGAGTCCGCAATTGGCTAATGGGATGACCGAGCAACTGCCACAACGATTGCTTGAAATTCAGAAGCAGTTATTTTACTACCATGCCACAGCCGATGGCGATTTAAAATCCATTCAAAAAAGCACCAAATTATTAGACGAAAATATTGTGGCCTTGCACAGTGCGACGCTAAGTTATAAATATGATGAATTTAAAGGGCTTTCGCATTATTCATTAGTCCCGCAAGCGATTCCGAGTGCTTTGTATCAGTTTTTTGCGCTCTACCAACCAATTTCTATGAATGAATTTAATGACAAGATTGCGGTTTTGTCTTCGGGTTATGTAGATTATTTAACCCAAAAATACGCCTTGCTCGAAAAGACCTTGCACATCGAAATTCCTATTCGGATAAATGATTTTAAGGCAATTGAAGCTGCCATTTTGAAAAACAAACAATTCGGAGAGTTTGGCAAATTGGCTGAAATTTCTGATAAATATTACCCCAAATCCATGCTCAGCGATTACCATTTGGGCATGATGTATGAAAATCTGGGCGACAACAAAAAGGCAGCCAAAGCCTATCAAAAAGCCTATCAAAAAGAAGAAATTGGCAGCCTAACCAAAGACATGATGCTCGACAAGTCAGACGAATTAATGAAGAGATAATCCATGTCAAAAATTAAAACCACTTTCTTTTGTCAAAATTGCGGATCGCAATATGCCAAGTGGCAAGGCCAATGCAATTCGTGCAAAGAGTGGAATACCATTGCGGAAGAAATTATTCAAAAAGAAGAAAAAGCGAGTTGGAATACCCAATCCCCTTCGGTAAAAAAAGCAAGTAAGCCCCTTAAAATTCACGAAATTGACAGCACACAAGAGGTGCGCATGGATACCCGAGACGGCGAATTAAACCGCGTATTGGGTGGCGGAATTGTTCCCGGCTCCTTGATCTTGTTGGGCGGCGAACCCGGCATCGGGAAAAGCACCTTGTTGTTGCAATTGTCGCTCAATTTGCCCTATAAAACACTGTATGTGTCGGGCGAAGAAAGCATGAAACAAATTAAAATGCGCGCCGAACGCATCAGCAGCAAACAAAATTCGTGTTACATTCTCACCGAAACCAAAACGCAGCACATCTTTAAACAAATTCTCGAAATTGATCCCGAAATCGTGATTATCGATTCGATTCAGACCTTACACACCGATTATATTGAAGCGTCTCCCGGCAGCATTTCGCAAATTCGGGAAACAACCGCTGAGCTCATCAAATTTGCCAAAGAATCTAATGTGCCCGTAATTTTAATTGGCCACATCACCAAAGACGGCACCATCGCCGGTCCTAAAATTTTGGAACACATGGTCGATACGGTGCTGCAATTTGAAGGCGACAGAAACCACGTGTATAGATTACTTCGTTCTCTGAAAAATCGGTTTGGCTCTACGGCCGAATTGGGCATCTACGAAATGTTGGGCAGCGGCTTGCGCGAAGTGAGCAATCCGTCAGAGATATTGATTTCGCATCAAGATGTTTCACTTTCGGGCACAGCCATTTCGGCTACCTTAGAAGGCATGCGTCCGTTGATGATCGAAATTCAAGCGTTGGTGAGTACAGCCGTATATGGAACCCCGCAACGCAGCACAACTGGCTACAACGCCAAACGATTGAATATGATTTTGGCGGTATTAGAAAAAAGAGCCGGTTTTCGATTGGGCACCAAAGATGTTTTTCTAAACATAACTGGCGGCATCACCATTGATGACCCTGCGATTGACCTGGCTGTAGTGGCAGCTATTTTGTCCTCGAACGAAGACATTGCCATAGCAGAAGGTGTTTGCTTTGCAGGCGAAATTGGACTCTCGGGCGAAATTCGTCCGGTGAATCGGGTGGAGCAACGCATCCTCGAAGCCGAGAAGTTGGGCTTTACCTCTATATTTGTGTCGAAATACAACAAAATTTCCTTGAAAAATACCGGCATTCGCATCCAACTCGTATCCAAAATTGAAGAAGTAGCCAGCGCCCTTTTTGGCTAAACCTATCCCATGAAAATTAAGCCCGTTACCTTTCGAAAAATTGCCATTGGAACTGCTGGCGTGTTAGTAGTAATCTTGCTGTTGGTGTTTGTGTTTCGGGATGCACTTTTACAAAAAGCGGTGGTGCACATTCAACAAAAGTTCAAAAACGAGTATCAATGTGAATTAAAACTCAAAAACATTCAGTTTTCTGGACTAAGCAGTGTAGAAATTAGCCAACTTACTTTGGCGCCTGAAGCGGCTGACACCTTGCTTTCGATAGATCAACTGAAAGCCAAAATCAGTTTGTGGAAGTTGCTGATTGCTCAAGTTCAATTGAACGAATTGCAGACAAAAAATGGATTTCTTCAGTTGGTGAAAAATAAAAACGGGCGCAATTTTGAGGCCTTTCTTTCCAAAAATGACAGCACTGCATCAGCTGAAAAACCCAATTACGCCAAAATGGTCAACCGCTTGCTTAGCAAAGTGTTGCAGTTGGTTCCCACCGACATGGCCTTGCAAAATTTGCAGTTGCGCTTGGATGATATGGGCAAAAAAACACAGTTGGACTTACACACGCTTTCCTTAAAAGACGAACAATTTGCAGCCGCAATCTTCGTGCACACCACTACTTTTAATCAACGTTGGCGCATTGCCGGAACGGCCAATCCTAGAGATCGCCAAACCGATTTGCGATTTTTTAATCAGGATACTGGAAAAATTAAAGTGCCGTATTTGGACGAACGCTATAATTTGGAAGCCAGTTTTGATTCGATTCGGCTGCGAATAGACAACATCGATATGTCGCTGGGGGAATTGCACATCGACGGATTGAGCTCCATCTCGAACCTCACACTCAATCACCCGAAAATTGCATCCAAAGAAGTAATTATTCAACAAGCCGAATTTGATTTTAAATTGCTGTTTGGCAAACGATTTGTAGCGGTAGACAGCAGCTCGACCGTTTGGCTCAACAAAATAAAAGTAAACCCCTACTTGAGTTATACCAACGACGACGAAAAAATCTATGCGGTAAAACTAGCCATCCCAACAATGAAGGCGCAAGATTTTATCACCTCGTTGCCCAAAGGCTTGTTTACGCATTTTGAAGGCATGGAAGCCCAAGGTAATTTTGATTATGCCTTGCATTTTGAATACCATACTAAAAACCCAAGGGGATTGATTTTTGATAGCCAATTGCACAAAGATCAGCTTAAGATTGTGAAGTACGGCCAAGCCAATTTGAGTAAACTCAACGGCGAATTTGAGTACCGTGCACTCATCAAAAACCAACGGCAACGTGCAGTTTTTGTTGGTGCAGCCAATCCAAATTACGTGTCGCTTACGGACGTTTCGCCCTATTTGCAAAAAGCGGTATTGACCACCGAAGATCCGTCGTTTTTTTCGCATCGCGGATTTATTGCCGAAGCCTTCAAGCAATCAATTGCCAAAAACATCCGCACCAAAAAATTCTCTCGGGGCGGAAGTACCATTAGCATGCAACTCATCAAAAACGCGTTCTTATCACGAGAGAAAACCCTATCACGAAAATTAGAAGAAATTCTCTTGGTCTATTTGCTCGAAAACAACCGCATTGTGAGTAAATCGCGCATGCTCGAAGTGTATTTTAACATCATCGAATGGGGTCCCGACGTATACGGCATTGGGGAAGCGGCGCAGTATTATTTTCAGAAACACGCACGAGACCTTACGCTCAACGAATGTTTGTTTTTGGCCAACATTATCCCTAGCCCAAAGAAGTTTATGTACCAATTTGATGCCGAAGGAAATTTAAAATCCTATGCCCAAAAAAGGGATGTGCAACTCACCGGCTTGATGCTGCGCAGAGGATTGCTTTCGGGTGACGACACCTTGTATAATCCTCCCATGAAAATTGTTGGACCTGCCCAGTTTTCTATCAAAAAAGACACCCTAACCACACCGGTTATTGACTCTACTGCGGTAGAAGATTTTGAGTTTTAAGTCCCGTATTTATCACCCTACGGTTTTCGGTTTAAAACCATTTACCTAACATTGACTTTACGATTTGTTTATTTTTTAGACGCTTTTGTGCGCAAATGTTATATTAAATGTTGCTTAAAATAATTATTTGATAAACTAGCCCTAACTCAACCGGCAAGTCTTGGGTCTATTTTTGTAGCATCATTTAAACCTAAAAAACCTTTTAAAAATGAAAAGAAATTATTTTGTAGTGCTTCTTTTGCTAGTTAGCAAATTAGCTATTGCTCAATTCCTAACGCCTACCTCCTACAAGGGTGCGTTTGCTCCTGCTCCTACAGCAATGTGGACAGATCAGTGGACCAATTTTGATCCACAAAACACAGTTTATCCAGCGGCTAACGTTGTAGTGTCTGCAAACATTACTACCAACACCACTTGGACTGCAAACAACACTTACAAACTAAGTGGGCAAATTTATGTTACAGGTAATGCTACCTTAACTATCGAAGCCGGAACGGTAATCTTGGGTGACCACACTGCTGTGGGTGCTTGTTTATTGATTGCCAAAGGGTCTAAATTAATTGCAAACGGAACGGCTAGCCAACCAATTGTATTTACATCAAGCAATGCGCCTGGTGCTAGAAACAAAGGTGACTGGGGTGGCGTTATCCTTTTGGGTAAAGGCGCTTACAACGTGAACAACGGTGTTGCTAACGTAGAAGGTCTTGCTTCATCTCCAGAGACTCAATACGGTGGTGGATTATCACCTATTAACAATGACAATTCAGGTTCTTTGAAATACGTTCGTATTGAATACCCTGGGTATGTATATGCGTTAAATACTGAAATCAATGGTTTAACCATGGGTGGTGTTGGTTCTGGAACTACAATTGACTATGTACAAGTATCACACTGTAATGATGATGCTTTTGAGTGGTTTGGTGGATCTGTAAATTGTAAACACTTGGTTTCTTTCAGAAACTTAGATGACGATTTTGATACTGATAACGGATACAACGGAAATGTACAATTTGGTTTATCTGTAAGAGACCCACAAGTTTCTGATGCGCCTGCTGTTTCTACTTCTGAAGGTTTTGAATCAGACAACAATGCATCAAGTACTTCAGTTTCTCCGTATACTGCTGCAATTTTCTCTAACATGACTATGGTTGGACCAAACTTCCGTTTAGGTTTGCCTAATGGTGGAACTTTGGCTTCTGGTTACAAAAGAGGAGCTCGTATCCGTAGAAATTCACAGTTGAAAATTTACAACTCTGTATTTATGGACTTCAACGAAGGTGTACATGTAGACGGTGTAACTACTGAAACTAACG
Source organism: Flavobacterium psychrophilum (assembly GCA_945879625.1). Taxonomy (GTDB): domain Bacteria; phylum Bacteroidota; class Bacteroidia; order Flavobacteriales; family Flavobacteriaceae; genus Flavobacterium; species Flavobacterium psychrophilum_G. Next base: position 19,469 of record CAMCVA010000012.1, on the reverse strand, counting down.
CCTTAAACGGAACTTTACAATTTAGAGACAACGTAATTGCTGGTACAATTACAACTTCTAAAGTGTTCCAAGTAAATACATCTGGTAACAATGCTTCATTTAACGTTGCTACATGGTATGCTGCAAGCAACAATACTACTGCCACTTCAAATGCTGGTTTATTAACTAATCCTTACAACAGTACTAGTGCTGCTATTTATACAGGTTTAGATTACAGACCAGCAACTGGTTCTATCTTATTGAACTCGGCTAACTATGACGAAACTGCTTTGAGTGCTGCTACTGCTGTAATTGCTCCAACTGTAGTTACTCCACTTAACTTGAACTATGGTCAAGTAGCAACTCCATTAACTGCTACTTTAGTAGGTGCAAGTTCTTTAAAATGGTACACTGTCGCTTCAGGCGGAACTGCTTTGGCTACTGCGCCAACTCCTGCTACCAACTTTATTGGTTCTATTACGTATTATGTATCTCAAGTACGTAATGGGGTAGAAGGACCTAGAGCTGCACTTGTAGTAGTGGTTTCGGCTGTAGAATCTACACTTATTACTCCTACTTCTTACCGTGGTGCTTTTGCTCCTGCTCCTACAGCAATGTGGACAGATCAGTGGACTAATTTTGATCCACAAAACACAGTTTATCCAGCGGCTAACGTTGTAGTGTCTGAAAACATTACGACCAACACGACTTGGACTGCAAACAACACGTACAAATTAAGTGGACAAATTTATGTTACAGGTAATGCTACCTTAACTATTGAAGCCGGAACGGTAATCTTGGGTGACCACACTGTTGTGGGCGCTTGTTTATTGATTGCTAAAGGGTCTAAATTAATTGCAAACGGAACGGCTAGCCAACCAATTGTATTTACATCAAGCAATGCGCCTGGTGCAAGAAACAAAGGTGACTGGGGTGGTGTTATCCTTTTGGGTAAAGGCGCTTACAACGTGAACAACGGGGTTGCCAACGTAGAGGGTCTTGCTTCATCTGCAGACACACAATACGGTGGTGGTTTAACTCCTATTAACAATGACAACTCTGGTTCTTTGAAATACGTTCGTATTGAATTCCCTGGATATGTTTACGCCTTGAATACTGAAATCAACGGATTAACCATGGGTGGTGTTGGTTCTGGAACTACAATTGACTACGTACAAGTATCACACTGTAACGACGACGCTTTTGAGTGGTTTGGTGGATCTGTAAACTGTAAACACTTGGTTTCTTTCAGAAACTTAGATGACGATTTTGATACCGATAACGGATACAACGGAAACGTACAATTTGGTTTAGCTGTAAGAGACCCACAAGTTTCTGATGCGCCTGCTGTTTCTACTTCTGAAGGTTTTGAATCAGACAACAATGCGTCAAGTACTTCAGTTTCTCCATATACTGCTGCTATTTTCTCTAACATGACTTTGGTAGGACCAAACTTCCGTTTAGGTTTGCCTAATGGTGGAACTTTGGCTTCCGGGTACAAAAGAGGAGCGCGTATCCGTAGAAATTCTCAGTTGAAAATTTACAACTCTGTGTTCATGGACTTCAACGAAGGTGTACACGTAGACGGTATAACTACTGAAACAAATGCATTAAACGGAACTTTACAATTTAGAGACAACGTAATTGCTGGTACAGTAAATACAGCAAAAGTTTTCCAAGTAAATACATCTGGTAACAATGCTTCATTTGCTATCGCTACTTGGTATGCTGCAAGCAATAACACTACTGCCACTACAAACGCTGGATTATTAACTAATCCTTACAACAGTACTTCAGCTGCTATCTACACTGGATTAGATTACCGACCAGCAACTGGTTCTATCTTATTGAACTCGGCTAACTTTACTGAAACTGCACTTGGTGCTGCAACTGCTTTGGTTGCTCCAGAAGTAGCTTCTCCAGTTAACTTATGTTACACACAAGTGGCTTCTCCATTAACAGCTACTTTATTGGGTGGTACTTCATTAAAATGGTACACTGTAGCAACAGGCGGAACTGCTTCAGCTACTGCGCCAACTCCTGCTACAACTGTAGTTGGAACAAAAACATATTATGTATCTCAAGTTCGTAATGGAATTGAAAGTTTACGTACTGCTCTTGTAGTTAATGTAAATGCATTAGCTACTACACCAGGTGCGATCATCGGAACTACTGCTCAAGGTGTGTTAGTTGGAACCTCAACTACTGCAACCTACCTTATTGCTGATGTAGCCGGTGCTGTGTCTTACACATGGACTGCTCCTGCTGGAGTGAACATTTTGTCTGGTCAAGGAACAACTTCAATTGTGGTAAACTTCTTGAACGTTGCTCCTGGAGCTGGTTCTATTGGGAACTTAGCTGTGCGTTCGGTAAATGCTAACGGTTGTTCAAGCGCTGCTCGTACAGCTGCTTTAACTAAAGCGTTGCCTACTGCACCAGTTCTTTTGTCTTTAACTAATGGTGTAACTACTACTGCCATCACTAACATCAGTGCCTATGTAGGAACTACAACAGCTTTAACCCTTACTGCTGGAAATGTAACTACAGCTACAGGGTATAACTGGAACTTGCCTGCTGGTGTAAACCAAGTTGGTGGTGGAAACTCAAGAATCATTCAAGTAAACTTTGCTGGATTGCCTGCTGCTGAGATTACTGCAGTTGTAATTGGTGTAAGTTCAACAAATGGTGTAGGTGCTTCTACAACAGCTAAAACTCTTTCTTTATTGAGAGCGTTACCAACTGCTCCGCTTGTACTTTCTATGACTAACGCTGCGTCTGCAACGCCAACCACTGCCATCACTGCCGTGAGTCCATTTATTGGAACGTCAACTACATTAACCTTAACTTCAACTGCTGTAGCAACTGCTGCTAATTATGTATGGACATTGCCAGCTGGTGTAAACCAAGTAGGTGGTGGTGCTAACGATAGAATCATCCAAGTAAACTTTGCTGACGTTCCTGCTGGAAATTCAGGTGTTGCTTTAACTATTGGTGTTGCTGCGGCAAACGGAATAGGTACTTCAGCTTTGAAAACCCTAGCGTTAACTAGAGCTGTACCAACAGCTCCTATCACGTTAACCTTAACTAATCCTGCATCGGCTACGCCTACAACAGCGATTACTGCTGCTGGTTTGTTAATTGGTACTTCAACTACATTAACCCTTACAGCTTCTGCTGTTACTACGGCGTCGTCTTACAACTGGACATTGCCAGCTGGTGTGAACCAAGTAGGTGGTGGTGCTAACGATCGTATCATCCAAGTAAACTTTGCTGATGTTCCTGCTGGAAATGCGGGTGTGGCCTTGCCAATCACTGTAAAAGGTGCAAATGGTGTAGGTGAATCAGTTGCTAAAACACTTGCTTTAACGCGTGTATTGCCTTCAACAGTTGTAACGGTTACAGGTCAAATTGGTGCAATTTGTGGTGAGAATACATACAACTACACGATGACTCCTGCAGTTAATACTTCTGCCTACCAAATCACTGCTCCGGTAGGAAGTATTGTTACTTCTGCCAGCAATACTTCTAATGCATCAAATGTTTTAGAAACAAGCGACTTGACTTTCTCTGTAGCTTTACCTGCTAACTTCTCAACTTTGGCTGTGAAAACTATTGTAATCTACAGCAAAAATGGAGTTGGTTTGAGCGCTACTGCTAAAACATTAACCTTAAACCCTGCATCACCAACTATTCCTGCTGTGAACGGTGGAACAACATTTTGTACTAGTACAAACGTGACGTTCTCTGTAGCTGATATGGTAGGTGCTTCATCTTATGTATGGACCGTGGCCAACGGTGCTGTAATTGTAAGCGGTCAAGGAACCAACACAGTAGTTGTTTCTTTTGCTGCGGTAACGGTACCAAGCACACTTTTGCGAGTGAAAGCTATTTCTGAATGTGGTGTAGCAGGTGCTGATAAATACATATCACTTACTAATGTACCTTGTGCTACAGGTGAAAACGATACTACTGCTAAAATCTCTAATGTGTCTGAAGTGTATCCTAACCCTGTGGTTGATGCCTTTACACTAGAAATGCAGTCTTCTAAAGCTACGGCTGCTCAAATGCAGGTATATACTTTTGAAGGGAACTTGTTGCTTAGCAAACAAATCAATTTAGCCGAAGGAGAAAACACTGTTTCTGAATCAGTATCTGAATTGAAAAAAGGACTTTACATTGTGAAAATCACCAACGAAGCTACCAACGAAGTTGTAGTGAAAAAGATGATCAAACAATAATCGAACTTCTTAAACAAATTAAAGGCGCCTTAGGGCGCCTTTTTTTATAGGTATTTAGTAACAGTTTCTTTACATAACCGTAATATAGAAAGCTGGGTATGGCGGTAATTTTGCAAGGAATTTTCAACCCTTAAGGAACATAAAATGAAAACACTTTTACAATGGATTTTTTTACTGGTAAGCCCTATTTTGCTTAGTCAAACAGGAGGCTTAAAAGGAACAGTTTTAGATGAATCAAACGGAAAACCCGTTCCAGGCATCAACGTAGTGGTTAAAAACACCAAGTATGCACTTTCTACCGACATGGATGGAAATTACATTTTTCGAACTATTCCTGCAGGAACCTATGAAGTTGAATTTTCCTCGATGGGATATGCTTCCAAAATAGTTTCGGAAGTAATTATCAAAGAAAAAGAAATTACAGAACTTAGCCCTGCATTGGGCGAGCAAAAAAATATGCTGAACGAGGTAGTGATTACCCGTACCAAAGCCAAAACCGAATCGGTAAAATCGTTATTGATTGCGCAAAAAAACAGCATCAGTGTATCCGATGGTATTTCTGCTGAAACCATCAAGAGAACACCAGATAAAAGCACCTCTGACGTAATCAAACGTATTTCTGGAGCTAGTATCCAAGACAATAAATTTGTGATCATCCGCGGATTAAATGACCGCTACAATACCGCTTTCATTAACGGCTCTCCTTTGCCTAGCTCGGAGCCAGATAGAAAAGCATTTTCATTTGACATTTTCCCGTCTAATATGATTGATAATTTAATCATTAGCAAAACCGCTACACCCGATTTACCTGGAGAATTTGCTGGAGGCGTTGTGCAGATTACAACCAAAAGTGTACCAGACAAAAACTTCCAAGCCTTTAGCATCGGAACCGGGTACAACACCGTAACTACCGGACAAAAACAAGTTTCGTATGTGGGCGGAAAATTAGACGATTTAGGGATGGATGATGGCTCTAGAGATTTGTTCCCAATTCCTTCAAACTTAGCGGCCAACAACCCGAACGATCCTAACAACGTATCTTTTGCGCAAGCCTATGCTACGGCCACACAAGGAGATTGGAATTTGTTTGACAAAACTTTTACGCCTAATATGAGCTTGCAATACACCTTAGGAAGACAATTTTCTATTGGTGAAAAATCATTGGGTGCTTTAATTTCCTTGACCTACAACAAAACAAACTTGTTTCAAGAAACCATTCGTAGAAATTACAGTGAATCGGGTGTTGTGGGAGAACCCAACATCAAAACAGAAGATTTCTTAGACAAGAACTACAGCGAACAAGTTTTGGCTGGAGCATTGGCTAATTTTTCATTCAAAATAAACAACAACAACTCAATCAGCCTCAAGAACATTTACAGTGTCAACTCTGAAGATAAAGTAATTATTCGTACTGGTCAATCCGGATTAGATCAAGAACCTCCATTCTTTGATTTTATTAATAATGCGCGTTGGTTTACCAGCAATAAAATCATGTCCAGCCAATTAAACGGCGATCATTATTTTTCCAAAAGCAAAATAAAAATCAACTGGAACGGATCGATTAGTTCGGTTTCTCGTTCTATTCCTAATTTACGTAGAAACTCTTACTTGTCTTATGGAACGCCTGATTACGTAGCACAAGTTACACAAGCAGTAAACTTTCAATCTGGGGGAAACATCTTTTATTCAGAAAACGACGAGCAAATTACCTTCGCTAAAGTTGACCTTTCTAAAAAATTCACCTTTACCGATAACGTAAGCGCCGAAATTAAATCAGGAGTTTCGATGCAAAACAGAAACAGAACCTTTGATGCTAAATTCTTGGGTTATGTAACAATGAATAACTTTGATTCACAATTGTTGCTTTTGCCAGACAGCGATATCTTTAACGCAGAAAACATGGGCGCTTTAGGCAACGGCTCAAATGGATTTAGTATGCTTGACATTACAAAGCCAAAAGATCATTACGAGGCTTCCTCCAAATTGAATGCGGGCTATGTAATGGTGGACAACATCTTCAATAAATGGCGTTTAGTGTGGGGAGTACGTGTAGAAAACTATACGCAAACCTTAACCAGTGAAGATGATGCCGGGCCTATCAACCTCAACAATACGCAACAAGATGTATTGCCGTCGTTAAACGTGATTTATGCCATTAACGCCAAGAAAAACTTCCGTATTAGTTACTCCAAAACCTTGAATCGTCCGGAGTTTAGAGAATTGGCGCCGTTTAAATTCTACGATTTCCAAACGCAATTTAATACCCAAGGAAACATAGACCTTAAAATTGCCACAATCAAAAACTTTGACCTTCGTTATGAAGTATATCCCGGAAAAGGACAATTGTTCTCGTTTAGTGTATTTACCAAAGAATTTGAAAACCCGATTGAGATTAAAGCTTCCCCAAATCCGAGAGAAGTTTACTATTGGAATGCGCCTTCGGCCAAAAACTCCGGATTTGAAATCGAGTTCAGAACCTTGCTTAGCAGCCTAATGGGCAAAGAAGCCGGTTCGTCGCTAGACAACTTTACCTTGTTTTCTAACTTAGCCTTAATTTACTCTGAAGTAAAAGTAGGAACTGAGCCAGGATTAGCAGAATCTGAAAAATACCGCCCGATGCAAGGACAATCGCCCTATGTATTGAACGCAGGTTTACAATACATGAACAACGGTTGGAGCGCCTCTACCTCGTTGAATCGTGTGGGTAATCGTATTGCGATTGTGGGTGTGCCAACGGGTCCATCAGGTGCTGGTGAGCCAACGCTTTGGGAAAAATCAAGAACCTTAATCGATTTGCAAATTGCTAAAAGCTTTATGGATAATAAATTTGAAGTAAAACTAAACGTGCAAAACTTGTTGGCTCAAGATCAGATTTTCTACCGCAACAACGATACACGCACGCGCAACAGTCAAAACTACGACACCATCTTGGATTCAGATTTCGAGAAGTTGTTGTTTAATGCAAACAACTCCTACAACGCAGCAAAAGATGATTTAGTTTGGTCTACCAAATACGGAAGAACATTCTCCTTGTCTGCAACCTACAACTTCTAATCATTCGATTATAAAATACAAAAGGAGCTGTAGATACAGCTCCTTTTTTTTATCAAAAAAGGGTAAGATTTGCGTCTTACCCTTTTATTATTTTCAAGAATTCTACTTTACAATTCGTTGAGCATCTTCGAAATTTCGTCCAATTTGGGTGTTAAGATAATCTCGATACGTCGATTCTTAGCTTTGTTCTCAGGGCTGTCGTTGGTCACTAAAGGCGCATATTCGCTTCGTCCTGCGGCAGTAAGATTCAGGCGATTAATGCCTTTGTTCTCAGACAAAATAGACACAATGGCGGTAGCTCTTTTGGTAGACAAATCCCAGTTGTCGGTTATTGCTCCCGAGCCGGCATAGGCATCGTTATCGGTATGGCCTTCAATTAATACAGAAATGTCTGGATTGGCCGCCAATACTTTGCCCACTTCTACCACTGCATTTTTCCCTTCGGCGCCCACTGCCCAACTTCCTGAGCCAAACAGCAATTTGTTTTCCATGGAAACATAGACTTTTCCGTTTTTCTCTTGAACGGTAAGTCCTTTGCCTTCAAATCCGCGCAAAGCTTTAGACAAGGTTTCTTTTAATTTTTTCATGGCCGCATCTTTAGCAGCCATCATGCCTTCTAATTCGGCCAATCGCTTGGAGCTTTCTTGCAGATCATTTTTTAGTTTATCCAAACGCTCTTGCTCTGCAGCCAAAGCTTTTCCTTTGGCTTCTAATTGTGCCAATAATTCGCGGTTTTTGGCCATATTACTTTGTAGGGCTTCGTCGCTGTTTTTTTCTAAAGCGGCATACGAGGCTTGTAGGGTTTTTAAGCTTTTATCGGTGGCGGTAAAATCAGCCAAGTACTTATCGCGTTCTGATTTTATTTTTTCGTGCTCGGTTTTCAAGGCAGCCAAATCTAAATCCAATTGGTTTTTGGCTTTGGCACACGCTTCGTTGTCGTCTTGCAACTGTCGATTTTCTTTCTTTAAGTCGGCAAACTTATTTTCTAAATCGGTGTACAATTTTTTGGACACACACGAGCTGGTTACCGCTAATACTAAGAAGGCTAAGGTGATTTTACGTTTCATATGTTACAATTTAGGGTTTATTCAATTTCTACTACCGTTGGACAATGATCAGAATGTTTGGCTTCAGCCAAGATAACGGCTCTTTTTATTCGGTCTTTCAAGGTTTCACTCACTAAGCAATAATCGATACGCCAGCCTTTGTTGTTGGCTCGTGCTCCTGCCCGATAACTCCACCAAGTATAGTTGTGCGGTTCTTTGTTTAGGGCTCTAAAACTATCTACAAATCCATTTTTTAAAAACGCATCCAACCAGGCGCGTTCTTCGGGCAAGAAACCAGAAACAGTTTTGTTGCGCAGCGGATCATGTATGTCTATGGCTTCGTGGCAGATGTTGTAATCGCCACAAATAATCAAATTGGGAATTTCTTGTTTGAGGGTGTTAATATACTGCTGAAAATCATCCATGTACATAAACTTATGCCCCAAACGGTCGCTGTTGGTGCCCGAAGGCAGATACAAACTCATCACCGAAATGTCGTCAAAATCTAGCCGCAAATTTCTTCCTTCAAAATCCATGTGGGCAATTCCAGTACCAAACACCACGTTGTTGGGTTTTACTTTTGATAAAATGGCCACACCGCTGTAGCCCTTTTTTTCGGCTGGAAACCAATAATGGTATGGATAACCCGCCAGTTCAATGTCTATAGTTGGAATTTGATCGGGAGTGGCTTTTATTTCTTGTAAGCAGATTACATCGGGGTTGGCTTGTTGCAACCAGTCCAAAAATCCTTTCGAAATAGCAGCGCGTATACCGTTAACGTTGTAAGAAATAATCTTCATCCCGTAAATAAAATTTAAGCCTTTCAAAAGTAGTAAAAAAGAAGTGGGCTGATCTAGAAAAAAAAATAAAATTGGAGTTTTTTGTTATCTTTGTTTCACTTCAAAAATCAAAAATTAATGGGTTTAGTTACCGCAAAAGAAGTTGCCAAAGCAATAAACACCGACAAATATGGCGTATTAGGCACCTTTTCCGGTTGGCTGCTTACCAAGGTGCTAAAGATCTCGACCTTAAACAAAATATACGACCGCAACAAACACCTAAAAGATCTAGATTTTTTAAATTCGGTCTTGGATGAGTTCCAAATTAAATTTGAAATACCCGAAGCCGATTTAAAGCGATTACCTAAAGACGGCGCCTACATTACAATTTCCAATCATCCATTGGGTGGAATCGACGGAATTCTATTGTTAAAATTAATGCTTGAGCACGAGCCTAATTTTAAGATTATTGCCAACTTTTTATTGCACCGAATTGATCCGCTCAAAAAGTACATCATGCCGGTAAATCCCTTTGAAAATCACAAAGGCGCAAAATCAAGCGTAATTGGCATCAAAGAAACGTTGCGGCATTTAAGCGACGGGAAGCCTTTGGGCATGTTCCCTGCAGGAGAAGTCTCCACCTATAAGGCCGGCAAATTAGTAGTAGACAAACACTGGGAAGAAGGCGCGATCAAGGTGATTCGCAAAGCACAGGTACCTGTTGTTCCCATCTATTTTCACGCCAAAAACAGCTGGATGTTCTATTTGCTTTCCAAAATTAGTGGAACGTTGCGCACGGCAAAATTGCCCTCGGAATTACTCACCCAAAAGGACCGAATAATTAAAGTACGCATCGGAAAACCCATTTCGGTAAGCGAACAAAACGAACACGCTACAATAGAGGATTATTCTGAATTTTTGCGGAAGAAAACCTATATGTTGGCCAATTCATTTGAGAAAGAAACAAGTTTTTTATCGGCCTCCAATTTAAACCAATTCAAAACAGCAAAAAGTCCTAAAACGATTACTACTCCGGCGAATAATGAAAAAATGATTCTGGAGGTTGAGGCATTGCGCAAAGAAGGCAACAGTCGCCTCACCCACAGTAAAAACTACGAAGTGTTTTTTACAACCGCCAAGAGTATTCCAAACATCATGCATGAAATTGGCCGTTTACGGGAAATTACCTTCCGGGAAATTGGCGAAGGCACCAACGAATCGACCGATTTAGATAAATTTGACAACTACTACCACCACATGTTTTTGTGGGATGATGAAGCCCAAAGAATTGCCGGCGCCTACCGCATGGGATTGGGAGCTGAAATATTTAGAAAGCACGGAATTAAAGGTTTTTATTTGCAAGAATTATTTCGATTTGAGCCCGAATTATATGATATGATGAGCAAATCAATCGAAATGGGGCGGGCATTTATCATCAAAGAATATCAACAAAAGCCCATGCCACTTTTCTTGCTTTGGAAAGGAATTGTCCACCTCACCTTGCGTTTTCCAGAACATAAATTTTTAATTGGCGGGGTGAGCATCAGCAACCAGTTTACTGATTTTTCGAAATCCCTCATGATTGAATTCATGAAGTCTCACTATTATGATCCCTATATTGCGCAGTATATTCACGCGAAAAAGGATTTTAAAATAAAACTCAAAGACGCCGATAAAGATTTTATTTTTGACGAAACCGAAGCCGATTTAAATAAGTTTGATAAAATCATTGACGAAATTGAACCGGGCGCGCTGCGGATGCCTGTGTTGCTTAAAAAATACATCAAACAAAACGCAAAAGTAGTAGCCTTTAATGTAGATCCTTTGTTTAATAACGCAATCGATGGCTTAATGTACATTCGCATCGCCGACTTACCCGAAAACACGGTAAAACCCGTTATGGAAGAATTTCAAGCCGAATTAGAACGCAAATTGGCCGAGAAAGGAGAGCTTTAGCAACCTACTACAATTTCATTTCAGGAATAACTCCCTCTATTATTAAGTTGGCTTCAGTAGCGGCTATAATTGCTTCTACGGTCACGCCAGGTGCGCGCTCAAGAAGCTTAAATCCGTTGGGCGTTACTTGCAACACGGCCAATTCGGTCACTACTTTTTTTACGCAACCCACACCGGTGAGCGGTAATGTACACTTTTTAAGAATTTTAGATTCGCCCGCTTTGTTCACGTGCATCATGGCGACAATTATATTTTCTGCCGAAGCAACCAGATCCATGGCACCGCCCATGCCTTTTACCATTTTTCCAGGAATTTTCCAGTTGGCGATGTCCCCGTTTTCGGCTACCTCCATGGCGCCCAAAATAGTCAAATCGATGTGCTGTCCGCGGATCATACCAAAACTCGTAGCCGAATCAAAAAAAGAAGCGCCTGGCAAGGTGGTAATGGTTTGTTTTCCGGCATTGATTACATCGGCGTCTTCTTCGCCCTCAAACGGAAACGGACCCATGCCCAATACGCCGTTTTCGCTTTGAAACTCTACTTCAATATCGGTGCGCACATAATTGGCCACCAAGGTTGGAATTCCAATGCCTAAATTTACATAATAACCATCTTGCACTTCTTGGGCAATTCGTTTTGCTATTTCTTCTTTACCTAGCATAATTAACGTATTAGGAATTTTGAAAATTTGATTTCCTTATTTTCGGGCTCTAACGGTTCGTTGTTCGATGCGTTTTTCAAAAGTTTTTCCTTGAAAAATGCGCTGCACTAAAATGCCTGGAATATGGATCTGATTCGGGTCTAATTGTCCCGCTTCGAACAATTCCTCTACCTCAGCCACCGTAATTTTGGCGGCGCCACACATGCTTGGATTAAAATTACGGGCGGTACCTTTAAAAATTAGATTGCCTGCCGTATCGCCTTTCCATGCTTTTACAATAGCAAAATTAGCCTGGAAGGCGTGTTCCATAACGTGCATTTTTCCGTTAAATTCGCGGGTCTCTTTTCCTTCGGCTACTTCGGTTCCGTAGCCTGCTGGAGTAAAAAAGGCTGGGATTCCTGCTTGTGCTGCGCGGCATCTTTCGGCCAACGTACCTTGAGGAATCAATTCTACTTCGAGTTCTCCTGAGAGCATTTGACGTTCAAATTCGGCGTTTTCGCCCACATACGACGAAATCATTTTTTTGATTTGTTTGTGTTGCAACAGCAATCCTAAACCAAAATCATCTACGCCAGCATTATTGGACACACAGGTAAGGCTATTCACTTGTTTGGCAACCAATTCGGCAATGCTGTTTTCTGGAATTCCACACAGGCCAAATCCGCCTATGAGCAAGGTCATGCCGCTTTCAACGCCTTGCAGCGCTTCTTGGACTGTGGCTACTTTTTTATTAATCATATGAAAACCGTATTATAATCCTATTTCTTGGGTGTCTTGCTCGGCGGCAACGGTATCTTGCACAGGTGGTGCCCAACAATCTACTTTTATTGACAAATTAGCCGGACGTTCAAAATCAGTTTTGGATACCGTCAAGGTTTCGTCGTCGTAACATTTTTTCATGAAAATAGCCCAAATAGGAAGAGCCGCTGTTGCACCTTGTCCGTAGGTTATGCCTTTAAATCGAGCCGATCGGTCTTCGCAACCCACCCAAACTCCGGCAGCCAAATTGGGAACCATCCCCATAAACCAACCATCCGATTGATTTTGTGTCGTTCCGGTTTTTCCCGCTATTGGGTTGGTAAACACATACGGATAGCCCGTTACTCGGTTGTAACCGTGACCTCCGCCTTGGGTGCGCAGTCGGGCGCCCGATCCGCCTTCGGTAACGCCTTCTAATAATTTAATTACAGCAAAAGCAATGTCTTTGTTGAGTACATCGTGCGATTCGGTGCTGGGTTCGTAGATCACTACCCCGTTTTTGTCTTCGATGCGGGTGATGAATTGCGGTTTAATGTAAACGCCTTCGTTGGCAAAGGTGCTATAAGCGGCCACCATATCTTGCACCGTGATTTCTACTGCGCCAAGCGCAATGGCGGGTTGAGCAGGGATGTCTGATTTTACGCCCAATTTATGGGTTAATTCTACGACCGCTTCTGGTCCTACTTTATCAATTAATTTGGCTGAAACCGTATTGATTGACATCGCTAAGGCTTTTTTAAGGGTAACCATGCCGCGGTATTCGTTATCTGAATTGTGGGGTTCCCAATCTTCGGTTACGTTGTGTCGGCCTTTGTGAATCATGAACGGACTGTCAATGATTGAATCACAGGGCGACATGTTTAATTGCTCTATGGCTGTGGCATATACAAAAGGCTTAAAGGTCGATCCCACTTGTCGGGCGCCTTGGCCTACGTGGTCGTACTGAAAATATTTGTAATTAATTCCGCCCACCCACACTTTAATGTGTCCGGTATTGGGTTCCATAGCCATCATGCCCGTTTGCAAGAAACTTTTGTAGTAGCGAATGGAATCCAATGGCGTCATAAGGGTATCGCGCTCGCCTTTCCAGGTAAACACTTTCATTTTGGTTTTTACAGCAAACGACTTAATGATGTCTTCTTCTGATTTTTCCTCAGCCGACATTTCTCGCCAACGCTCCGAACCGCGCATCGCCTTATCGAGCAATTTTTTGGTTTCAGCGTCCGAAATATTGACAAATGGGGCGTTTTTATTTTCCTTTTGTTGGGTAGCCAACTCCGCTTGTAGGTTGGGCAAGTGTTGCTGCACCGCTTCTTCGGCATAGGTTTGCATGCGCGAATCAATCGTGGTGTATATCTTGAGGCCATCCTTGTACATGTCGTATTCGGTACCGTCTGATTTTTTGTTTTCTTTCACCCAACTTTTCATAAAATCGCGCAGGTATTCGCGAAAATAGGTCCCAATCCCGTCGGTGTGGCTTTCGGGTTGAAAATGCAATACGATGGAATCTTTTTCTAGGGCTTCTTTTTGGTTTTCGGGCAAGAAATTATTTTTCACCATCTGACCCAACACCACATTGCGGCGGGCTGTTACTTTTTCGATGCGGCGAATGGGGTTAAACAAGGACGGATTTTTAAGCATCCCAACCAACATGGCGCTTTCGGTAATAGATAAATCGCGAGGTTCTTTGCCAAAATATACCTTGGCTGCCGATCGAATTCCCACGGCGGTGTTCACAAAATCGGCCTTGTTAAAATACATGGCAATGATTTCGTTTTTGGTGTATTGGCGCTCCAATCGAATGGCGATAATCCACTCTTTGGCTTTTTGAATAATCCGAAGCGGTAAAAATCGAGAACCTTCGCCGTGAAACAACAACTTGGCCAATTGTTGGGTGAGCGTACTGGCTCCTCCGCTGGTTCCCACACTCAATACGGCCCGCAATGTACCACGTCCGTCAATCCCTGAATGCTCAAAAAAACGCTCGTCTTCGGTAGCAATTAAGGCATTCACTAGGTGTTTGGGTAAATCGGCATATTTTATGGGCGTACGGTTTTCGTTGTAAAATTTCCCGATTGTAGCTCCATCGGCTGCAATGATCTCGGTAGCCAAATTGGAATCAGGATTCTCTAAATCTTCAAACGAGGGCATGGAACCAAAAAGACCCCAAGAGGCAAACAGAAAAAACAAGGTCAATCCGCCCAAAAAATAAAAGAAGATTTTCCAGAAGCGTTTTTTGAAATACGCCAATTCGTGTTCTTGGTTAAAATTAAATGAGAACGCCATAATTTACTCTGTTTTTTCAATTCTAAATCCTACATCGGTAATTCCGGGAAGTTCGGTTACGCCGGGAATTTTTCCGGTTTGTCGCACCGCTTGTTGAATGCGCACCTGATAAACTCCTTTCTGTGCTTTGAACTGTGTTTTGTAGGTCAATTTGCTTTCCTTCACGTCGGTAAAGCCGTCGCCCAACAAGCTGCCATCAGGATTGGCCATGGCATATTCTAAGGTGTCAACCAAGGTAACTTTGTTGGGTTGATCTAAACTCACAATCAAAAAAATATTGTTGAACGGATAGTCGTTGTTGTCGCGAAGCGTGAGGTACATGTTGTACTTTTTGGTTGCTTCTAAGGCGGGCAAATCAAAGCGCACCAAACTATCTTGATGCCACGCGTTGCCCACGTCTTTGTATTCATCAAACACCCGGTTTTTATCGCAGGAAACCAACAGCAAGGTAGCTGCAACAATCGCTATGCTATTGCTTATTCTCATTGCGGTTATTGGGCGTTATTTTCGGTTGACCGGTTCGCGGTGGTTGATTTCCGTTGGCTGGTCTATTGTTGTTGTTTGAATTTGCTGGTATATTTTCTCCGTTGGGTTTGCGGTTTTTATTGTTTTTTTTCTTTCTTTTTGGCTGGTCAAAACGGGTGAGACTTTCTTGACCCATCGCGTTATTAAAGTCTTTTTCTGGCTCTGTTGTAACCTCTAAGGCGTAATCTTCGAGCGAAGAAACTTTGTTTTTCAATTTGTTTTCAGCGAGAATTTCCTTAACCTGCTCAATTTTTAATACATGCCAATTGGCAAAATTATCGGTGTAGGCAAACCACATGAGCCCTTTAAAAATGTCTTGTTTTTGGCAAATTGCCATTCCTTTTTCGGTCTGCAATTTGGTGTCAAAATCGGGAAATCCTTGAAGAGCATCCAAATAAGTGTCTAGTTCGTAGTTCAAACAACACTTCAATTTTCCGCATTGCCCGGCTAATTTTTGTGGGTTTAACGACAGCTGTTGGTAACGCGCTGCCGAAGTATTTACACTTCGAAAATCGGTGAGCCACGTAGAACAACACAATTCGCGTCCGCAAGATCCAATGCCTCCCAAACGAGAAGCTTCCTGACGAAAACCTACTTGTTTCATTTCAATTCTCGTGCTAAAATCTTTGGCAAAATCTTTAATCAGCAAACGAAAATCAACCCGATCATTGGCCGTATAATAAAAAGTTGCTTTAGAGCCGTCGCCTTGAAATTCAATATCCGAAATTTTCATTTCTAATTTTTGTGCGATGGCCAATTCGCGCGCGCGCACCTTCATGCCCTCTTCTTTGTCGCGAGAGGCCGACCAAATATCGATGTCTTTTTGGGATGCTTTGCGGTATATTTTGGCTATTTCAGGACTGGTAACGGCTACTCCTTTTTTCTTCATCTGAATTTTTACCAATTCCCCAGTCAAGGTAACTATCCCAATGTCGTGTCCGGGAGAAGCTTCGGTAGCTACTATATCGCCTATGCTTAAACTCAGTTTTTCGGTATTGCGGTAAAATTCTTTTCGACCGTTTTTGAAACGCACTTCTACGCAATCAAATGGTGCTTCGCCGTTGGGAAGGCTCATGTTGGCCAACCAATCAAATACGGTCAATTTGTTGCAGCTATCGGTGCCGCAAGTCCCATTATTTTTACACCCTTTGGGCGCACCGCCCGTTGAGGTTGAACAACTTGTACATGCCATAATCTATATCTGGTATCGCTACTGGAGCGAATTCTATGTGTAAAACGATTCGTTCGTAAAGATAGTATTTAAGTTTTAAAGTTTCAACAGCATATTTTGCTGCAAATACTACGTTTCTTTTACCAAAACGATGTGCGCCTGACAGGCTTTAAGGTCAATTTTCAATTCAAATCTTGAGGTAAAATTTTATACACTTTATCCGATAAACGCAAACGAAAAGGCACTTCAAAAGTGAGCTTATCGCCGGGTTTGGCCACGGTATTTTCTTGGCCATTTACCGTCATTTTTGTGAGTACTATTGTTTCATTTCCGGTTGTTGGTCCCGAAATAAGCAAAGTGTCGCCGCTGTGGAGTTCCTCGTTTGCTAACTCAAAAAGACCCACTTGTGCTTTCACATAATAGTGGCTTATTTTTCCCAGCAACGCCTTTTTTTCGCGCTGTTTTAGGTTTATTTTATGACGAATGTCCAAGGATTCTTGAGCTTTTGCTAGGGGTGTATCCGACAAAACGCCCGAATGTTTAAAGGTTAATTTCTCGGACTTTCCTTTGCGAAACACCTTATTGCCCACCTGTTTGCCACTTCTCAGTTTTACTTGTTCGGACAATGGCAAGTGTGTGACGGATAAACATTCTGGGGAACAGCAATTTTCCATGGCCGCTTGGCAATCGTCGCATTGAATAAACAACAAATGACAGCCGTCGTTCAAGCAATTGGTGTGGTTGTCACAAGGTTTTCCGCATTGGTGGCATTGCGACACGATGTCATCGGTGATGCGTTCGCCCAAGCGGTGATCAAACACAAAATTTTTGCCAATAAACTTACTTTCTAGGCCTTCTTCTTTGATTTGCTTGGCGTAATTGATGATTCCGCCTTCTAACTGAAATACGTTTTTAAATCCTTGGTGTTTAAAGTAGGCCGAAGCCTTTTCGCAGCGAATGCCTCCGGTGCAATACATCACCAAGTTTTTGTCTTCTTTGTGCAACTTGAGTTGCTCGTGAATAATAGGCAAACTCTCCCGAAACGTTTCAACATCGGGTGTAATGGCACCCTTAAAATGACCAATTTCACTTTCGTAGTGATTCCTAAAATCAACCACAATGGTATTGGGATCGGACAAAATTTGATTGAATTCGTTGGCTTTTAGGTGGATGCCAATGTTGGTTACATCAAAGGTTTCATCGTTTAATCCGTCGGCTACAATTTTGTCGCGCACTTTGATGGTGAGTTTCAGAAACGAATGGTCGTCGTGCTCAACCGCCACATTCAAGCGGATATTTTGCATGAAATTATAGGATTCTAAGGTTTCCCGAAACGCTTCCATGTTCTCGGCCGGAAGGCTCATTTGGGCGTTGATGCCTTCGTGGGCGACGTAAATTCTACCTAGGGCGTCGAGTTTGTTCCATTGAACAAACAAATCATCTCGAAATTTTTTGGAATCTTCAATTTTGGCATACGCATAGAAAGACAACGTGAGTCGTTGTTTGCCTGCTTGGTCTATCAGTTCGGCTCTTTCTTCTGCGCTTAAGGTGTTGTACAGTTGCATGCTATAAACGTTTAAGTGAGAAATTATGTATGAGTTCTAAATGGAAGAACTCGGGTACAAAGGTAATTTGAAATTTCGAAAATGACAATAAAGAAAAAACCTTTTAGAAATTACTCTCTAAAAGGTTTTTTAAATACTGTTTTAGTTTAACAAAACTCAGCGTAGGCGTCTTGTAAGTTTTCAGCGATTAATTCGGCTGGACGGCCTTCAATGTGGTGGCGCTCTAACATATGAACTAATTCACCGTCTTTGAACAAAGCCATACTTGGCGAAGAAGGAGGAAAAGGGAACATGTGTTGACGCGCTGCATCAACTGCTTCTTTATCAACTCCTGCAAAAACCGTAATCAAATGATCTGGTTTTTTAGCGCCTTCTAAACTCATTTTTGCTCCTGGACGTGCATTTCTTGCAGCACAACCACAAACAGAATTTACCACAACCAAGGTGGTTCCTGCTCCTTTGATAGCGTTTTCAACAGCCTCAGCAGTATGTAAATCTTGAAAACCAGCGTCCACTAATTCGGCTTTCATTGGTCTTACCATTTCTTCTGGATACATAATTATTTATATTTAATTGATGATGTACGGTATTTGATTTAATAAAATCTTTGGCAAAGATAAATAGAAATCTGGTCTTAAGAAGGAATCAAATCATAAAGATTTGTTATCGTTAGATAGCTCAATTAAAATCGGAATAGTCGTTTCAATAAAGCATTGATAAATAGTCCTTTTGGACATTTCCAAATGACTTGTAAGTCCTCCCAAAACGACGTTTCTTCATCTAAAAATTTTAGGATCAGTGGCGCATTTCCCTTTTCGAAAAGGGCTGAGAAAATAGCCGATCCCGTTTCGTTTTTTTGATCTAAAATATCCAAAAGCAAGAGATCGTACCACCAGAATTTGGTCTTGGAATGAAACTTTCTTCCATCGGTATGGGTTTCCATAAACGAAACCAATTCACTCGATTTCTTGTCGGCATTTTTAAAAGTAAATCCCGTACTGGCTTTGGTCCAACCACCTGCAGTACCAATATTGATTACATTTTTAGTATTGTGTTTCCAAAATGGATAGCATGTCATGGGAATGGTACCCACTTCTTTTTCAAGAATGG
Source organism: Flavobacterium psychrophilum (assembly GCA_945879625.1). Classification (GTDB taxonomy): domain Bacteria; phylum Bacteroidota; class Bacteroidia; order Flavobacteriales; family Flavobacteriaceae; genus Flavobacterium; species Flavobacterium psychrophilum_G. The sequence goes on along the minus strand of CAMCVA010000012.1, from coordinate 340 downwards.
TGTACTGGCTGATTTCTAATTGTTGAAGGTACTTTTCAATTTCAGCTTCGTATTCTTCTTTTGAAAGTAACTCTTTTGAAAACAAAGTGTATTCCAACAATGCTTCGGTTGGCGATGTTGGCAAAACATACATAAAGCGAGTGTTCCCTTTTTGTTTCACCGAAAAATCCATAAATGTGGCTTGTTCCGAATTGAAAACAGGAGTTTCAGTTTGGATAAACCAACCCAGAAAATGCTGTTGTAGCAACGGATATTTGGTTTGATTTGTTGCCAATGAAGGATTATAAATCGAATTGAAAAGTGTAGTACAAGAAAAACTTTGACTTTCGGTTTTCACCAA
>CAMCVA010000011.1 GCA_945879625.1 Flavobacterium psychrophilum | reverse complement strand
AACAACTCCTTTTTCAGGTAATCTTTGCTCTCCTCTTCGGTGAGTGGCACCGGACGTGCAGCATTCCAGTAGGTTACGTCTTTTTTGTTGGCGTTGAGTTCAAACCGCAGTACTTCGCGGGTAGGTTTTTTTTTGGTTTGTTCGGATTCAAAATTGTAATTAGAATACACATAGGTGAAACCACCTGAGATATTAATTTGCATCATGCCCGCCTGAAAAGTCATTTTTTGGGTATTTTTCACCCAACGGCGATCGGTGGGATTGTAGCTAAATTGTTGGTGAAGGGCAAGCGTAGTCAAAACGGGAAACTGAATGAGTTTTCCGGCAATGTTCACATCAACCGCATAAATGGCCCAGCTGTCGTCAACTATATATATGTAGCCCGTAAAAGAAGGTTCGGTGTCCCGTTTGGGCGTCACCTTTATTTTATTAATTTGATGCTGGTAATCGTCAAAGAAGGTTCCTTCTAATTGATACGTATAATAGGTAAAGGCATTTTGTGCAATGGGCGAGATCACATTTGTCTGAAAAGGTAACGTGTTTTGGTAAAAGTCAAACTCGGCCGAGGCGGCGGTATTGAAACTGAAGCCGTTGTCGTTGCCGCTCACTTTAGAAGCCAAAATCACTTCGTCTAGGCGGTTGGGTTTGCTGTAACTTAGTTTAGAAACCGTTTCGGACAAATAGAGAATGCCAGAGCGTGTCGAGTCGAGAATTTCATCAAAGTTGTCAAATTTTTGGCCCATGATTTTTTTTGGCGCTTTGTTTATTTTAAACAAACCACGGGAATAAAAATCGGTGGTAAACTGATCGCGATTTAGGGCGTTGTCCTTGCGGGCGGCAATCGCTGCTTTGATGATGCCGTTGGCCGGATTTAATTTGGTGTTGATGACTACTTCGTTGAGGGTAATGTTTTCTTCAGCTAAGTTCACCTCAAGAAGAGTGGAGGTTTCTGCGCTGATGCTTATTTTCTTGGTTTTATACCCCAAGTACTGAAATACCAATGTTTTGGTTTGTTTAGCAATTTCAAATTGCCCTTTTTCGTTGGTCGTAGTGCCGGTATAGGTGTTTTCGTAGTAGACCGAAACTTGTGGCAACGGCAGGCCTTTTTCGTCGCGCACGGTCCCTTTGAGTTGGGCAAAAGCAGATATTCCCATCAGGAAAGCCCAAAGTAATAGACTGTTTTTCATAAATTAAAGTAAAAACGATTGCAAGGCCAAGGTATAACTGTGCAAACCAAAGCCAGCGATTACGCCTTTGGCATAGGGCGCAATATAAGAATGATGGCGAAAAGCTTCGCGGGCATAGGTGTTGGAGATGTGTACTTCTATCACAGGACAGGAGATGGCTTTTACTGCATCGGCTATGCCAACCGAAGTGTGGGTATAGGCAGCCGCATTCAGAATAATGCCGTCTACAGCGCCAAATCCGGCTTCCTGAATTTTATCGATCAGTTCGCCTTCAATGTTGCTTTGGTAATAGGAAAGAGAAATGGCTGGAAAATCGGTTTGCAATTGGGAAAAAAAATCGTCAAACGTTTCGGTGCCATACACAGCAGGTTCGCGCTTGCCCAGTAGGTTTAGGTTGGGGCCATTGATGATGAGAATAGTTCTGGGTTGCATGAATTAGTAGTTTGAAACAAAAGTAGGAAATAAATAGGGAGCTGATTCGGATATAAAAATAGATTTTGTGGTATTTATTGTACGTTTATTTAAATGGTCAGCCGATTTGAAGTTAGGATAGTAAAACAAGAAATTTATGTTATACAAGTCTATTGAAAAGAAATAAATGATTGACTTACCTAACTAGTTGTAAAATTAGTACGGGAAATATAGGGGCAAATTGAGTTAACTAATTGGTTGATTTAAAATAGCTTATTAACAATTTTTTACCATATACCTTATAAAAAAGGCTTGTTTTCAGGATTTTTATATTGAATATTAGCTTTCAATGTTAACAACTTTGTTAATAAGTGTTAATTTAACATTAACGATAACGTTTTAGTTCAATATACTTTTGACATACTAATTTTAAACAAACTTTAATTATGAAAAAAATTATTTTATCTGCAATTGCAGTATGTGCATTCGGTTTTGCTAACGCGCAAGACAAAGAGTCTTATGGTTTCGCTACAGGAGACATGTATTTAGGTGGTTCAATTTCCTATTCATCAACTGAAGTTACTGTTTCAGGTGTAACTGGAAAAACTACTTCTAGTACAATTGCTCCAGAATTTGGTTACTTTTTATCAGACAATTTGGCTTTGACTGTTGGTCTAGAATTAACTTCTGAAGACAACGGTACTACAAAACCCAAATCAACAGTTATTAACGTAGGTGGTAGATACTACTTTTTGAATGTTGGTGAGCGTTTCAAAACGTTTACAAATTTTGGTTTACACTCTGGTTCAGAAGATAGTGGTGTTGCTGGGGATGATAAAACTACAGGTTTAGGTTTGCATGCTGGTATTGGAGTTAACTATTGGATTAATTCAAAATGGGCTGTTGATTTTGGTTTAACTGATGTTTTTAGTTATGACACTGTAAAACAAGGAGATGATAAAGGAACTTCAATGACTTTAGACATCAACAACAAATACAACAATATTTTTGCTGCTGCTAAACTTGGTTTGATCTACAAATTCTAATCAAACTCATTATTTCAAATAAAAGCCTCCCACTGGGAGGCTTTTTTTGTTAATAGTTTTGTTTATAAGAATAACTACAGAAATAAAATTAATTAATAGGTAATTTTACTTTTAACCATTATTAATCTTAACAAACATTTAGTATGAAAAAAATTATTTTATCTGCAATTGCAGTATGTGCATTTGGTTTTGCAAACGCGCAAGACATCAAATTTGGAGTAAAAGGTGGTTTGAATTCTGCTTCTATTGCTGGAGCTGAAGGAACGACTGCCAAAATGACTTTCCACATTGGTGGTTTATTGGAGTACAAAGCATCTGACAAATTTGCCATTCAACCGGAATTGGTGTACTCAAACCAAGGATGTAAATTTGACGGAGGTAGTCTTGATTTAACGTACATTAATATCCCGGTTATGGCTAAGTATTATGTAGCTGAAACGTTCAACATTCAAGCAGGTCCACAAATTGGTTTGCTGATGTCAGCTAAATCAGAAGGAGTTGATGTAAAAGATTCATTAAACTCTACCGATTTTGGTTTAAACCTTGGAGCTGGGTATGACTTGAACGAAAACATGATGTTAGATTTGCGTTACAACATGGGTTTGTCTACAGTAAATAAAGATACAACTCTAGAAAAAGGGAAAAACAATGTAATTTCAGTTTCTTTTGGGTATAAATTTTAATTGAAATTTATCTCTTATCAAAAAGCCTCCCACTGGGAGGCTTTTTTTATGAGGTGTATTTATTTAATATGATCCGCTGCCGCTTACCGAACGCTGAATGCCATCAAAATCGGCAAACGTAGTGCTAAAGGTGAAACTCTTGGCCCCTGTTTTTACGATAGAGCCTGTGAGGTTAGTACCGGCACTATATATATTTCCGTCATTTACAATGATGTAGGGTTGGCAATTGTCGGTATCAAAATACACCAATGATGTACTACCAGAACTGGCTAAAGGCATATTATATAAAATCACTGATTTACTTCCACCACTATTTATCAAAGTAACATTTTTACCACTTTCTGCGGTGCATTGACCTGATTGTGTGCCTTGGCAAATTCCTGTATATGAACTTCCATTTATTACAAATGTACCGTTTCCGGGCTGTACGGTTTCTGGGCAAGAAAAGGTATATTCCCATGCGGTGCCTCCATTTTCACAACCGGATACGACCACCTCAATATTGTTTCCAGCTGCTGGATTATAGGCAAAAACAAATTGGCTATTTTGACCTACATACCCTAAGGCTTCAGTTGCTGCATTGCAACTCAATGGTCTACGCAAGGTGCCTCTCACAGTAGATGGTCCTGTACCACCCAACCAAACCCCGTTTTGAAACACATCGATTTTATCTTTTACAGTAAAGGTATCGTAGGATATGGTAATCATACCCGAATTATTCCCCACCTGAAAGATATTACTCGTTAATCCCTGACCACCAGAGACCTTAGTGGTGTTGCAATTTGTAGGTTGCGTCACATGGATGTTCACCTCAGTTATAGCACTAATGTTTCCGTTGGTATCATAAAATTTCAAAACCAAAATAAAATCTCCGTCTCCAACCTCTAATGGTAAATTTACGGGAATACTAAATGTGCCGTTAAAAGTAGCCGCATTGATGGGTACATCAAAATAGGTTGAAGCCCCTTTTACTTGAATGTAAACCCCAGCTATATTTGCAGTTACAGGAGAGATTACATCACTCGGAATTACAATTTGTCCCCCAGCTGAATAGGAAATGTTAGTGTCTACATTGTTTACAGCTGGCGCCAAACTGGGGCTAGATGAGGGAGGAAGGTCGGGCGAATTCACAACTTGAGCATTGGGAATTACTAATACTTCTGTTAACGCATCAGCATCTGCAGGAGAAATAGAATTTGCTTTGTCAGCACTGGAACAGTTTGACAATACTAAGGCCACTGAAAGCCCTAGAGAAAGAAATAATTTGTTCATATAGTAAGAGTTTAAATTAGTTACTCCAAATTTAATTAGACTCACCCCATATGTAAAATACCTATTTATGGGTATTTATTATTGGGTAAAGAACCACTACTATTGTTTCTTAACCTTAAAAAAAAGTAAAATGAAAAAAATTGCAGTATTATGTATGCTTGTTCTTGGAATGGGAAGTTTTTATTCGTGTAGTTCAGACAAAAAAGATGATGCCAATTCGTCATCAGAAAAATTAGTTGGCACCTGGAAATGGACAGGTGATTGGATAGACGGTGTGTATGAAGAAGATGTCGTTGCTGATTGTGACCGAGAAATTTTAGCCATAAATGCCAGTGGTGCTTTTGTAACTTCTGATTATACTTGTGGAGGCTCAACTAGTATAATTGAAGGCACTTGGTCTAAAATAGCAGACAATCAATATCAATTAGTAGGTGAATTAGGGTCTGGTACAATTTATACTGTTTTTACCGAAAACAACACCAAAGTTACCATGTATCAAACTCTTTCTTCTATGGCTATACAAGATATGGGATCTGTCTATGTAAGACAATAATTTTGTCACACTACTCAGTGCAATCCAGTTGCACTGAGTAGTTTTTTTAAATTGTATTTTCGAAGAATGTATTAAGTTTACATTGCATTATTTTAATGTTATTATTTCTTAGCAACCCATCATTATGCATAAAAAAATTCTTATTTGTGATGATCATTTGCTGTTTTTGAATGGACTGTCAGAGGTGTTAAAGAAATTTGGCACTAATTACGAAATCACCTTGTTTAGCGATTCCGATCAATGCCAAAATTATTTCACATCGGCAGCTGTTGACGTGTTTATTTGCGACCTAAATATTGACGATCGCGATGGGTTTCAGCTCATTCAGCAGTTCAAAAAAATTCATCCAAAGACCAAAGTCATTATATTGTCGGCCTACTTTGAAGAGTTTTTAGTGAGCAAAGCACAACGTTTTGGGGTGAGTGCTTTTTTGCCCAAAGAAACGCCCATAGAAGAATTGCTTGAAGTGATAGAGTCAAAATCGTTCGATTTTTACCACACCAAAACCACCAAAAAAGGAGTGTCCGATTTTGTGGTAAAAGACGAAGCCCAGCTGAAAAAGTTTTCCCTTTCGGCCCAAGAAAAACAAATTATCCGGCTGATCATTGAAGGAAAAACCAGCAAGGAAATTGCCGGTGTATTATTTATCAGTAAAACAACGGTAGATACGCACCGCAAAAACATCAACAAGAAACTAGAAATATCCAACAGCAGTTCGCTCATTAAATTTGCGCATGAGAATAATCTATTTTCTTAGTGTACTCGTTCTAGGCTTCACCGCACATGCCCAGTTCGATTTTCCTGCTGTACGCCATTCAGCGCACTATTTCGTTGATTCTACTTCGCATTATTCGCCAACAAATTTGCCTAAATCGGCTTGGAAAACGTTGCCAGCTGATAAGCACATCAATATTGGCTACAATGTAAATGCCACGGTTTGGTGTCGTTTTCAGTTTACTAATACCACGGCAAACAAGCAGCGTTTTGGTCTAACCTTCTACAACAACAACATTGACAGTTTGGTGTGTTACGAGCCCAATCGAATCCGTATTTTGGGTGATCGAACAGCCAACGAAGCCCAATTTTTATCCTACCATTCATTTGTGTTTTCGCTAGAACCCCACCAACAAAAAACAGCTTTGGTAAAACTCAAAAAAACCACTTCCTTTTTTGAGTTTTCTTATGGCGTAGAATCGGTGGCCGAGCTGGTAAAACTATCAAATGTCAAACTGGTGGTTATCTCGGTTTTTATTGGAGTTATTTTGATTTTAATTTTATTAAACATCAGTTTATTCACCATCACCAAACGCCCGGTTTATTTTTATTATACGCTCTATTCGTTGTGTTCTATTATTTATATTGTGAGTTACTCCAATTTTGCCAAGTATACACTTTTCCCTCAGTTCTTGTATTTTAGTGAGTTGCATATTTATGCTTCCACGATTTGGTTTGTGATCTTAACGAGGCTTATTTGCAGTTTTACCAATTTAGAAACGCATCAACCCAAGCAATTTAGACACATCCTATTGAGTTTGTGGGTAACTACATCAATTATTTTTCTCTCTATCTTTTTCTATGCATTAGAATGGAATTTCATTTTAAAGATTTGTTTTTACTTGGTGTATTCTACTATTACGTTGAGTTTTATTTATATGGTATTTGCCGTGTTTCGCAACATTCGCTTCGAAGCAAAATCATGTTATCTCATGCTGCTTACCTTTTGGCCCCATTTGTTTTGGGGACATGCTATTTTGTTGCGCTCTTTTAAAGTGATTGAAGCCAGTTTTCCAGAAAATTTATTGGTCATTGTGTTTTTGTATGAATCCCTTTTATTTGGGTATATATTAACCAATAAGTACCTCAATACCTATAAAGAAAATTCGCAATTGGTTACCGATTTACTGCACGAACGCGACAAAACCATACAAGTGATTTCCCAAACGCAGGTACGTGAACGCCGCTCCATTGCCAATCTGATTCACGACAACATTGGTAGTCAATTGGCCTATATTCGACAATTGATACAACTCAAACAGTTTCAGGAAGTAAACGATTCAATGGCCGATTTGTCAGATGACATTCGCATGATTTCGCATCAAATCTTGCCCAAATCCCTCGACGAAGGCGCCTTATATGCCAGTTTACACGATCATATTGTGAGCAGAACCCGAACAGTAGCAGTGCCCAAAATAGAAGTGTATAATTATAATTTTCCCGAAATTATTCCTGCAGACTGGGTGTATGACGTGTACCTGATTGCTTTAGAATTGATAAATAATGCGGTGAAACACGGCCAGGCTACCATGATCCTGATTGAATTTTATGGTTATACTTCGCATTACCTCATTCAGATTACCGATGATGGCTGCGGATTTGATGCTACCCAACACTTCTTTGGGTTTGGTTTAGAAAACAGCCTCAAACGAATTCAAAATTACCAGGGTACTTTTGAGCTCACCAGCACGCGTGGTCAAGGAACCGTGGTGCAAATTAAATTGCCCCGGGAGATTCCGCAGTAATTTGAGTTTACCTAATTACCCACAAATGGGTATTGACTAAGGCAGTGTTTTACATTTTATTTGTTATCAACTAATTTAAATTTGTAAATCATTAAAAAACTACTCTTATTATTGTTTATGGGTACATTGTTACTTTCATGTGTATCTGACGAAGAACCTGACGAACTAGATACAACTGATTTGGTTGGACAAGACGGGAATCCCCGTTTTAATTTGCAATTTACAAATGCTGCTAAGGTTGATTTGGACTTGTATGTGCGTACACCTTCTGGGGCCGTTATTTCCTATCTTAATCGCAGTGCTGATCAAGGTACTTTGGATGTGGATTGTAAATGTAGTTCATGTGCAAGTGGACCAAACGAAAATATTTATTGGGTAGAAGGCACCGCGCCAGCTGGTCAATATGAATATTGGATTAAGTATTTCAATGATTGTGGAACTGATGGGGCTTCCTCTACTTTTAGTATTCGGGTTATAAAAAACGGATCAGTAATAAGCACCAAAACAGGGACACTAAACGCTGTTGGCGAATCAACACACTGGTTTCATTCCAATTATTAATCGCTGTATTACCGTTTAAAATTGCAGAGCTATCGCAAACAAAGTTTTTTTGTTAAAAAACCGTTTAATATTCCAATTCCATGAAATTTTATTTTCTATTCTTAATTTTTCTATGTACTTCATTTTTAGCGGGTGCGCAATCATTTTCCTCTGCAGTTGCAGGAATGCAAACTGTCTTGCAAACAGTCGAAAACAACAAAAATCAAATTACCCAAACCCTGAAGGAAAAAGAACCGGGGGTGTTGTTGTATACTTGTACCACGACCACCATCAAGGACGGCAAATCCCAACAAGAGGTTTACGAGTTTAATTTAGCCGATATTGACATCAATACCATTCGGGCCTTTACCAACAAAGACGTGATTCAGGTGCAGTGTTTGGTAGCCAAGAAGCAAAAATTTATTAAGAAAACAACAGATAGCCAAAAATCAAATTATGAGCAAGAAGTGTTTTTCTATGCCAAAAATATTGACAATGGTCGCGAATTGGTTGAAGGATTGAAAGCGCTAGTGCCAATTTCGGAATCCATTATCGACAAGCGTCTATCATTAAAATCCTACCAAGAACACATCAGTTGGTTGGAGACCAATACAAAACAAGTGAATTTGCTCGACAAACAATATGTCCAAACGCTTACTAGTTCGGCTAAAATTCCGGGACGATTAGAATTTACAATAGACCAAGTTTCTAGCGGAAAATCGGTGAATAGTTCTTTTCAGTTTAATTTGGCCAATTTGAATCCAAATTCCATTTTTGCCGAAGTAAAAGGCGATGTAATTGTGGTGCATGTCGAAACCAGACGCAAATTAGACGTGATTAAAGCGTTTGCAACCACAGTGCAAAAAGACTATGTAAACAATTTTGATTTTTACTGTGAAAGTGTCGAAAAATCCCGCGATTTACAAAAGGTGTTAAAACAAGCTGTGTTGCTCTCGGAGGATAAAATCGAAGCGATGATTCCCAAAATTAAATCGGTTGGCGAAGGCATCGACATCTTGAATTCGAAGATCAAATCAGTGACCATCAATGAGGTAACCTTTACCCAGCAATTGGCAGGTGATTGCGTGTTGAGCTTTACCAAAAAAGAAGCTACGCCAACCAAAATGACCGACAATATCTACCAACTGAATTTACGTGATTTGGGCAAGAATTTGATTGCCTACAACACCGAAGGAAAAAATGTGGTTATCAATTGCAAAACCAAGGCCGGCAGCAAATTCATCAAATTTACAGAAAACCAAGTCCTTAAAAGTTACACCAACCAAATTGAATTTCAACTGGGTGAGGTAGAGGATGCTATTGTGTGTCGTGCCGTGCTTGAGCGCTTGGTTGACTTGTGTGAAGCTCAGGAAATTCGGGTGTCAGGTAGCAAAAAAGAGCTTTTGAATCAAATTAAAAATAACATCAGTAAAGTCACCGAAAACAAGCTCACCTACGAGCAGCAATTGGAGCTCAAAGAGAATCCGATTTTGCAATTTAAGAGCACCGAAATTGGCGAAAAAAGCAGCAAGCTTAAGGTGTATGAGTTCAATATTAACGACATCAATCCGGTGACGGTAGCGTTTAATACCTCTTCAACCGCAGTATATGTGAGTTTATCTACCAATTACATGGAGAAAATTATGAAATACTACGAAGACGGTGCTATCAAAAACTACCAAAACACTTTTAACATTCAAACCAGCACCATCGAAGAAGCCCGATTAATCACGGAGTTATTCAAGAAGGTGTTGCAGACAAAATAAATTGAAAATACCCACAAATGGGTATTTACACAGGTGAATTAAATGGTTCTATTTGTATAAATGAAATCAACTAGTGGTTTCAAATTCATTAATTAAAAAAAAACTAACTATGAAAAAAATTACGTTAACAGTTTTAGCAATTGCAGCTTTTGGCATAGCCAGTGCACAAGACATGAAGTATGGTATTAAAGGCGGTATTGATATGGTTTCGGCTAAATCAACATACGGATCTGCCAATGCATCTGGATTTTATTTTGGTGGTTTTGCCGAATTTGAAATGTCAGATAAAATTGTTTTACAACCCGGTTTAAATTACCACACGGCTTCAAAAGATGGCGCTAAGTTTGATTATTTAAGCATTCCTGCTATTGCTAAATATAATTTGTCAGATAAATTAAATTTATTGGCTGGTCCTACATTATACTACAGCATGGATTCAGCTGATACTGAAAAAACGCGCTTTAATTTAGGTATAGGTGCTTCCTATGATATTACGGATCAATTTTTTATTGAACCCCGTTACGACATGGGTTTAACCGGAGATGTGAAGGTGACTCACTTTTTAATTGGTACAGGCTACAAGTTCTAGTTAGCATAAATAATGTTTGTTAGGAGCCCCTTAATCGGGGCTTTTTTTATGTCTATATTTTACTGTTACTTTGCGTCAATGAACTGGACTACTTTACTCAAACATTTTCAATCCTATATGCGCATCGAACGGGGTTTGTCAAAGAATACCATTGACAATTATACCTTTGATATCGGGCGGTTGATGCATTATTTGGCACAAAATCAAGTGGATGTTTCGCCAGTCAAGATTACAGAAGAACAACTGCAGCAGTTTATCTATACCATTTCTACCGAGGTCAATCCGCGTTCGCAATCGCGTATCATTTCGGGCTTGAAGAGTTTTTTTAGTTATTTAATTTTTGAAGATTACCGGGCCGATAATCCAATGGAACTCATTGAAGCGCCGCGTATCGGTCGAAAATTGCCCGATACCTTATCGGTTACCGAAATTGATGCACTCATAGCCGCCATCGATTTATCCAAACCCGAGGGCGAACGCAACCGAGCACTTTTAGAAACCTTGTACGGTTGTGGGTTGCGCGTTTCCGAATTGGTCGAACTCAAATTATCCGATTTGTTTTTTGACGAAGGATTCATCAAAGTAATCGGAAAAGGAAACAAACAACGCTTTGTGCCCATTGGTCCCAATACCCAAAAATACATCCAGTTTCACCAACAAAAACGCAGCCATTTGCCCATTCAAAAAGGCCACGAAGACACTTTGTTTCTCAACCGCCGCGGCCGAAAACTTACTCGAGCCATGGTGTTCACCATTATCAAATCCTTGGCGGTAGAGATTAAGTTACACAAAACCATTAGTCCGCACACCTTGCGCCATTCGTTTGCGACGCATTTGTTAGAAAACGGTGCCGACTTGCGTTCTATTCAGCTTTTGTTGGGTCACGAATCCATCACCACCACCGAAATTTATGTGCATTTAGACCGAAAACACCTCACGCAGGTGCTGCACAAGTTTCATCCCCGCAAATAATTTTATCGATTTTGTTTTATGGAATAGCGTCGTATAGGGCTATATTTGCGGCTTTATTTTTAAATCTCTACCATGAAATTCTTTTTTACTTTTTTTGCTGCGCTCGTAATTACTGCCGTTCAAGCCCAAGACCACGCCTTCTCGGTGCGCGGTGGTTTGTTGCACAAATCAATTGCCTTTGAATCGGCCAATACAATAAAAGCCCCAGGTTTTTATGTGGGCATGCAATACCAATTTATTCATTTTCTAACCAGTGTTAATTTCACAATGGCAAGCGCCGAAGGCGATTCACAGAGCAGTATATACGTGCCTTTGTGTTCCAAATTTGCCTTGGCCGAAAAAGTATATTTGATAGGCGGACCGGCCTTGGATTTTAGTTTAGATTCAGCCGAAACCGAGAACACGCGTTTTGGCTATACCTTGGGCGGATCCTATGAACTCAATGATCATTTATCGATAGATACGCATTACGCAATGCTTTTTTCTAAAGCATCCCAAATGAGACAATTCACGATTGGTGTGCTGTATCAACTCAATTAAACAAAAAAAAGACCCTGAAAAGGGTCTTATCTATTTTTGAATTTACGAATTACTTGGCGATGTTCACGGCGCGCGTTTCGCGAATTACTGTAACTTTCACCTGGCCCGGATAGGTCATTTCGGTTTGTATTTTTTGCGAAATTTCAAACGATAGGGTAGCGGCATTTTCATCCGATACTTTTTCGCTTTCTACAATTACACGCAATTCTCTACCGGCTTGAATCGCATAGGCATTTTTCACGCCGCCAAATCCGTAGGCTACTTCTTCTAAGTCTTTTAATCGTTGAATGTACGAATCCAATACTTGACGACGCGCGCCTGGACGTGCACCCGAGATGGCATCACAAACTTGAACGATTGGCGACAACAACGATTTCATTTCTATTTCGTCGTGGTGCGCTCCAATTGCGTTGCATACTTCTTCTTTTTCGCCATATTTCTCGGCCCATTGCATACCCAACAAGGCGTGTGGTAAATCACTTTCGGTATCCGGCACTTTTCCGATATCGTGCAATAATCCAGCGCGTTTGGCTAGTTTTACATTCAAGCCCAATTCGGCAGCCATCAATCCACACAATTTAGATACTTCACGGGAGTGTTGCAATAAGTTTTGTCCGTAGGATGAACGGTATTTCATTCTGCCCACCACTTTAATCAATTCGGGGTGTAAACCGTGAATACCCAAATCAATTACAGTACGTTTACCAACTTCGATAATTTCGTCTTCGATTTGTTTGGCTGTTTTGGCCACCACTTCTTCAATACGAGCCGGGTGAATTCGTCCATCTGTAACCAATTTGTGTAAAGCCAAACGGGCAATTTCTCTTCGCACCGGATCAAAACAAGAAAGGATAATTGCTTCTGGAGTATCGTCTACAATAATTTCTACACCAGTAGCTGCTTCTAAGGCACGAATGTTTCGACCTTCACGACCAATGATGCGGCCTTTTACGTCGTCTGATTCGATGTTAAATACCGACACGCAATTTTCTACCGCTTCTTCGGTTCCGATGCGTTGTATGGTGTTGATGATGATTTTCTTGGCTTCTTGTTGGGCCGTCAATTTGGCTTCTTCAATCGTGTCTTGAATTTGCGCCATGGCCTTGGTTTTGGCTTCAGCTTTCAAGCCTTCAATCAACTGATCACGGGCATCTTCAGCCGATAAACCAGAGATCACCTCCAATTGATTCAATTGGCTTTTGTGCATACGTTCTACCTCTTGTTGTTTTTTCTCGAGATGTTCTAATTTGCTTTCGTATTCGGTAGTTTTGGCCTCATAATCGTCGTTGATTTTTTTGGCTTTGCCCAATTCATTCGATATTTGAGATTCTTTGTCCCGGGTGCGTTTCTCTACTTCGGCTACCTTGCGGTCACGGGCTAGAATTACTTCTTCGTGTTCGGCTTTCAGCTCAATGAATTTTTCTTTGGCTTGAAGAATTTTATCTTTTTTGATGTTTTCAGCTTCCAAGTTGGCGTCTTTTAATATAGAAGCAGCGTCCTTTTTGGCGCTTTTAATGAGGTTGGAAACGGTATTCTTTTCTAGCACTTTGGCTACCGAAAATCCACCTGCGATTCCTGCGATTCCCGAAATAAGTATTGTTAAAATGTCCATGTTTAATTTATTGATTTATATAAAAAAAGCCCACATTAGGTGTAATGTATAAACTCGAAATGACAAGTTTTGAGCGTACTCACTGTTCAAGTTTCCTGGCCAAGGCGAGGCATGCTTTAGTAGCGAAGATAGGCTCATTCTAAATTGTTAGCGTTGAGTTTACCAAAAAATAACTAATGTAGGCAGTATTTTAGTCTATGTTAAGAACGTGATATTGTAAATTAAGACTTTTTTACCAGTCTTTTTTGTCGAGATACTGAGCAACAAAATCATTCAATTTTTGAATTCGCTCAATGGTGTCTGTGCCATCAATCGAAGTTTCTTGTTGTTTTTGCTCCAGTTGTGAGGCAAACTGCAAGGCACACATGGCCAATACATCTTGTTTGTCTCGCACTGCGTAATTTTCTTCAAACTGCTTAATCATACTCTCAATTTTTTTGCAAGCGCTTCGCAACCCTTCTTCCTGCGTCATTTCTACCGTGAGGGGATAGACGCGATCGGCAATTGATAATTTGATTTTTAGCTTTTCGTTCATGCTGTTTTACTCTGCTAGCTGGGCTATACAGTAATCAATTTCACGAATTAATGAATTTATTTTCAGCTTGGTTTCTCTTTTGTTTTCTTCACTGCCAAGCAAAGAATTGGCGATTTTCAGTGTGTCATATTGCTTTTTCAAGCGTTCCAACTCATTTGATTGGAACTGTATGGTTTGTGTAGCTTTTTGTAAATCGAACGTCAATTGGGTAGTGGTTTTTTCTAAAAAATCTGTTTTTTCTACTAGTTTTTTTAGTCTACCTTCAAGAGTATCAATAATTTCTACAATTTCACTCATCTGAAAATCCTATTCCTTACTTATTTCCACAAAGTTAACATTACAAATGAATTATGCCAATTATTTATAAAAAAAAACACATTCAGTTTGTTGGCAGTTATTCTACACGAAATCAACCGATTACAACTGTTTAAAAACACTTTTCATTTCTTAATTTTTTTTATCTTAGCCCAAAGCTTTTTCCATGAAAATTTTACGGCTCTTGTTGTTTTTTTACACGCCTTTTTTTGCACAACCCAACTACCCAAAAGATGATTTTAAGTCACCTTTATCCATACCCATGCAGTTGTCGGGAAATTTTGGGGAGTTGAGAAACAACCATTTTCATTCAGGCTTAGATTACAAAACCAACCAAAAAGATGGCTTGCCTGTTTTGGCTGCCGCTTCGGGCTACGTGTCCAGGATAAAAATTTCCACCTTTGGCTATGGCAAAGCGATATATATTACTCATCCAAATGGTTATACCACCGTATATGGTCATTTACAAAAGGCTAATGGAGCTATCGATGCCTACCTCAAAAAAGCACATTACGATCAAAAATCATATGAAGTCGAGTTGTTTCCCTTGGCCAAAGAATTACAAGTAAAACAAGGAGATACAATTGCTTGGTCTGGAAATACAGGTGGTTCTGAAGGACCTCATTTGCATTTCGAAATTCGGGATTCCCAAACCGAAAACATTATCAATCCACTTTTTTTCGGGTTTGATGCGTTGCTAAAAGACACCAAAAAACCATTTGTAGCTAATGTGTTAGCCTATCCAATTACACCCAAAAGCACTGTAAATCAATCCAATGTGCCAATTGTTTTGCATGTGTCTTTGCAAAAGGACGGCACCTTTATTTCTGAGCAGCTGCGGGTGAATGGTTCGGTTGGTTTTGGCATCGCGGCAAACGATTACGACAATGTTTCCTACAACACCAATGGCATATACAAAGTACAATGTTACCGCAATGGCACGCCCAATTTTGGGTACCAATTTGATGATTTTTCGTTTGCAGAAACCCGTTATGTCAATGCTTTGCTCGATTATGCTCGCTATAAGAAAACAAAACAGCGGGTTCAAAAATTATTTC
This sequence comes from Flavobacterium psychrophilum, assembly GCA_945879625.1. Lineage (GTDB taxonomy): Bacteria > Bacteroidota > Bacteroidia > Flavobacteriales > Flavobacteriaceae > Flavobacterium > Flavobacterium psychrophilum_G. Next base: position 72,338 of record CAMCVA010000011.1, on the reverse strand, counting down.
AAAAGAATCCCAACGACTGGAGTTTGTTGCAAGCCGATAACGCGCAAGGAATTTACACGCCTTTGCCCAATGTAAATCAAGTGGCTCGCATTGAAGTTTCCGATTTTCATGCAAATACCACGAGTATTCAAATTCCGATAGAATACGCAGCCGATTCGGTAGTCATTCCGTCACCACAATTGAATTCCAAATACTTGGTAAAAGCCAACCAAGACGCCATTTTTGAGGAGGGAAATTTCACTGTTTTTTTTCCCGCAAAGACTTTTTATGACGATTTTTATTTGCGCATCAGCGCCGCCAAAGACACCTTGAGTATTCACGAAGACCTTGTGCCTGCGCATACCAATTTTCAGTTGAGTTGTGTAGACAGCATGCGCGCCTATCCGAATAAGACCTATTTGGCTTTGATCGAAAAGGGAAACACGATTTATTCGCCCACAAAATTTAGTAAAAACACCTACAAAACCTATGTCAAAAAGTTGGGCACCTATGTCCTGCAAACTGATACAATTGCCCCCACAATCAAGCTACCAAGACCACTTGAAGGCCGATGGATGAGCAACGAAAACCAGTTGAGTTTTGAAATTACCGATTCGGGATCGGGCATTAAAAGTTACAACGGCTACCTCAATTCCAATTGGGTTCTATTTGAATACGATTACAAATCCGATCAGTTGATTCACCAATTTGATCCCGCTTTTTTGCTCGAAGGAAAAAACGAATTAAAACTCATCGTAACCGATCATGTAGGAAATTCTGCTATCTTTGAATCCACATTTTTTAGAAGTCAAAAAAATAAACCCTAGCCGTTGAATACCTATAAATCCCTGCTGTTTTTTCTTCTTTTTTGTTGCCAACTAAGTTTTGCTCAAAACGCCCGAATCAAAGGGGTTATACTCAGTGAAAATGGGGAAGCTATTAGTGAAGTCAATGTAACGGCTGCCGATAAAAGCACCAAAACCAACGAGAACGGATTTTACCAATTGGTGGTTCCTGCAAACAAGAAAATCCAAGTGGTTTTCACCCATATTACCTTAAAAAAATACACGGTTTCTTTAGAGTTAAAACCCAACGAAGATTACGAATTCAATCCGCAACTCAGTGACAAAGCCGAGAGTTTGGGTGAAGTAACCGTGACGGCAGGCAATCGCAAACGCATTCAAGGAATTACAGTAATCGAACCCGAAGTGATTCGCAAAATCCCGGGAGCCAATGCCGGAATTGAGAACATTATCAAAACTTTACCGGGAGTCAATTCCAACAATGAACTCAGTACACAGTATTCGGTGCGGGGGGGTAACTACGATGAAAATCTAGTGTATGTCAATGAGGTAGAAATTTACCGTCCGTTCCTAATTCGTTCCGGACAGCAAGAGGGATTAAGTTTCACCAACACTGATTTAGTGCAAAATGTAGATTTTTCTGCCGGCGGTTTTCAAGCCAAATACGGCGATAAGTTGTCTTCTGTTTTAGACATCAGCTACCGCAAACCCACGCGTTTTGGCTTGGCTACCGAGGCCAGTTTTTTGGGAGGAAGTGTAGCCGTTGATGCTGTTTCCAAAAATAAAAAATGGTCGGGTTTGGCCGGATTGCGATACCGTGACAACAGCTTGTTGGTGAATAGTCAAGAGACTTCTACCAATTTCCGCCCCACCTTTGCCGATGTGCAAACCAACATTAATTTTTCGCCCTCAGCCAAATGGCAGTTTAGTTTCTTGGGTAATGTGGCACAAAACAAATACAATTATCAACCCTTAATTCGTCAAACCAATTTCGGCACTTTGTCAGATCCTATTGCCTTGTTGATTTTTTACGAAGGACAAGAAAAAGATAAATACGAAACCTATTTTGGTGCGTTAAAAACCACCTACAACGCCAGTGATAATTTTACGCTGAAGCTAATAGGGTCAGCCTACCATACTTTAGAACAAGAGTATTTTGATATCGATGCGGCTTACGCCTTGGGTGAGATTGACTCCAACATTGGCTCAGAAACCTTTGGTGATGTAACCTACAGTCGAGCCATTGGTTCACAACTCAATCACGCGCGCAACGACTTGGATGCTTTGATTGTCAATGCCGAAGTGAAAGGTTTTCACGACATCAAAAAACACCAAATCGAATGGGGTTTCAAGTATACCCGCGAGGACATTCGCGACCGCATCATCGAATGGGAGGTGATTGACTCGGCTGGTTTTTCCTTAAATCCACGTGATTTGGATATTCCTTCCAACAACCAACCCTATACGCCTTTTGTAGGGCCATTGGTGCCGTATCGCAATGTGCGCGCCAAAAATTTCATCAACATTAATCGGTTTTCGGGCTATGCCCAATGGAGTCTAAAAACAAAATTAGGATCTAGTGAAGTTTCCTATAATGCTGGTGTGCGAATGCACCAATGGCAGGTTAGTGGCGCACCTACTGCAGGTGTTTCACAAACCGTCGTGAGTCCTCGAGCGCAGTTTGCCATCAAACCCGACTGGAATCGCGACATGATTTTTCGCATATCGGGGGGCTATTATTACCAACCGCCTTTTTACCGGGAACTCCGAGATTCTTTAGGCATTGTGCGCCCCAACGTGAAGGCGCAAAAGTCCATTCATTTTGTGATCAGCAACGATTACAGTTTCAAAATGTGGGACCGACCCTTCAAAATGGTGACAGAAGCCTATTACAAATCCTTGACAGACGTCAATCCGTATACGCTCGAAAATGTCCGCATACGGTATGCAGCTAGCAATACGGCGGTTGCATTTGCCCAAGGATTAGACGTGCGACTCAATGGCGAATTTGTTCCGGGCACCGAATCGTGGTTGAGCTTTGGGTATTTGAAAACAGAAGAGAACATCGACAATCGGGGATATATTTCCCGCCCCACCGACCAACGACTTAAGTTTGGGATTTTGTTTCAAGATTACATGCCCAACATCCCAAGTGTAAAAGTGTACTTGAATATTGTCTACAATACCGGGTTACCAGGAGGTTCTCCTTCTTATGCCGATCCGTATCAATACCAAAACCGATTGCGCGATTACCGACGTGCCGATGTAGGATTTTCGTATGTATTAACCGAAAAAAATAACCAACGCCCCGAAGGACATTGGCTTAAAAAATTCAAAGATTGCGCACTTGGCTTTGAAATCTTCAATATGTTCAACAACCAAAATGCCATTACCAATACGTGGGTTCGGGATGTATATACCAAAAGTCAGTATGCAGTGCCCAATTACTTGACCACGCGGGTGTTTAATTTGAAACTTTCGGTACGACTATAACGGTTTAACCTTCAAACGACTGCATGTTCACCAACTTGAAATACGTGCCGTTAGCCTGCATCAATTGGTCATGGGTTCCTTGTTCTACAATTCCCCCTTTGTGCATCACTACAATCAAATCGGCTTTTTGAATGGTCGACAACCGGTGTGCAATTACCACCGAGGTGCGGTTTTGCATCATGTTTTCCAACGCCACTTGCACCAATTTTTCGCTTTCGGTATCCAAGGCAGAAGTAGCCTCATCCAAGATCATAATCGGTGGATTTTTCAAGACCGCGCGGGCAATACTCAAACGTTGTTTTTGTCCGCCAGACAATTTGTTTCCGCTGTCGCCAATGTTGGTGTAAATACCCAAAGGCAAGTCTTTTACAAATTCGTAGGCGTTGGCAATTTTTAAAGCTTCAATGATTTCTTCGTCAGTAGCATCTAGTTTTCCTAAGGAAATATTTTCTTTAATGGTGTCGTTAAACAAGATACTGTCTTGGGTTACCAAGCCCAACAATCCCCGTAAGGACTGCAATTTTAAATCTTTGATCTCGATACCGTCTATGCTAATGCTGCCTTGGTTGATGTCGTAAAAACGCGTCAATAAATTGGCAATGGTGCTTTTTCCGCTGCCCGATTGCCCTACCAAAGCCACGGTTTTACCTTTTGGAATACTCAAGTTAAATTGCTTTAAAACCAATTCGGAATCGTAGCTAAACGACACATTTTTCAGTTCGATTTGCTGTTCAAAGTCATGTTTTTCTATGGCATTAGGCCCGTCTTTTATCGGGTTGTCTTGTTCTAAAATTTCCAAGATACGTTCGGCTGACGCATTTCCTTTTTTGATGTTGTAGGAAGCTTTAGAGATCGATTTGGCAGGCGTTAAAATATTGTAGGCCAAGCCCATATAGGCAATAAAGGCCGCACCATTCAACGTTTTTTCGATCAAAACCATGTGTCCACCATACCACAACAAGATCGCAATCACTAAAATTCCCATAAACTCACTCACGGGCGAAGCCAAGTTTTGGCGGTTGCCAATGGCATTGGACAATTGGAAAAATCGTTGTGTAGAGTCTTGAAATTTTTGGGTAAAATAGGATTCGCTGTTGTATCCTTTCACCACTTTTAATCCGCCTAACGTTTCTTCTATGGTCGATAAAAATTCTCCTTGTTCTTGCTGGGCTTTGGTCGATTGTTTTTTGAGTTGTTTGCCGATCAACGAAATAATATAACCCGACACCGGAATAAAAATAAATACAAAAATCGTGAGTTTGGCGCTGATGCTAAACATGGTCAAAATCGTAAATACAATCGTTAGCGGTTCTTTTACAATGAGCTCCAACAGCGACAAGAAAGACGATTGCACCTCGTTGACATCGTTAGAAATTCTCGAGATTGTATCGCCTTTGCGTTTTTCAGAATAATACGAGATGGGCAACTCGATGGTTTTTTTGTACATCGCATTGCGCAAATCTTTGAGCACGCCGTTGCGCAAAAAGGTAATGAAAAACAAGGCCAAATAATCGCTCAGATTTTTCAGTAAAAATATACTGATAATCACTGCGACCATAATAGATAGGGTATGGCCCACACCATAGGCATCTGTGGTGGTGGTAATAAAGTAACTCAAGTAATCTTCCAAAAACTGCTTGGCCGATCCGACTCCTTCAAAAACGGGTTCTACGGTATTTCTTTTGGTTTGGTCAAAGAGCACTTGCATCATCGGAATCAAAGCCACAAAAGAGAGCGTGCTAAAAAGCGCAAACAGAATATTAAAAAAGATATTCAGGTAGGCGTACTTTTTATACGGCAATAGGTAAGGAAGTATTTTCTTGAAATTTGTCATTAAATAATGCTTAGTTCTAGTAAAATGGTTTTTATTTTTTGGTCCAATTCAGCTTCAACCGAAATGGCGTCTTCTATGCGATTTAGTGGTGCATTCACACTCACGTAAAATTTAATTTTAGGTTCAGTCCCGCTAGGGCGTGCTGCAATTTTAGATCCGTCTTCGGTATAGTAAATCAACACATCCGATTTGGGAATGGCAATAGGTTCTACGCTGCCGTCCAGCAAGTTTGTGGCGGTGCTGTTTTTGTAATCTTCCACCATAATCACGCGTTGGCCGTTCAAGGTTTTAATCGGGTTTTCGCGCAAATCAATCATCATTTGGTTTATTTCTTGCAAGCCTTCGCGTCCTTTTTTGGTAAGGGAAACCAATTGCTCTTTATAAAACCCGTGATCAATATACAAATTCAATAATTCGCGGTAAACGGAACTTCCCATCGCTTTGGCTTGCGCCGCCACTTCACAGATTAACAAGGTTGCGGCCACCGCGTCTTTGTCGCGCACCGCATCGCCCACCATAAATCCAAAGCTTTCTTCTCCGCCGCCAATGAATTCGAGTTCAGGAAAATCCTTAATCATTTTGGCAATCCACTTAAATCCGGTTAAGCCCACTTTGCATTCCACTCCATAAGCCGAAGCCAATTCGAGTACCATGGGCGTAGAAACAATCGTAGATCCTACAAATTGTTTGCCCGTAATTTTGCCTTGTTTTTTCCATTGTTCGAGCAAAAATCCGGTCATCAACACCATGGTTTGGTTGCCGTTGAGCAATACCAGTTTGTCATTCAAATCACGCACCGCCACGCCCAATCGGTCGCAGTCTGGATCGGTTCCCACCACCAAATCGGCTTCGGTTTTCTCGGCTAGAGCCAAGGCCATGGTGAGTGCTTCCGGTTCTTCGGGATTGGGTGATTTTACTGTGGGGAAATCGCCATTGGGTTCGGCCTGTTCGGGTACAATGTGTACATTTTGGTAGCCGGCTTGCGCCAAAGTTTGTGGCACAGCAGTAATTGAAGTCCCGTGCAAGGAAGTAAACACAATCTGCAACTTATCTTTTTCGGCTTGCGGCGTATCAAAACCCGCATGCGCAATCGACGACGCAATAAAGGCTTCGTCAATTTCTTTGTCTATAAATGTAATGAGCGCTTCATCGGCCGTAAATTGAATGTCGGCATAGTTTAACGATTCAATCACTTGAATAATTTCTTTGTCTTGTGGCGGAACCAATTGGCCTCCGTCTTGCCAATACACTTTGTAGCCGTTGTATTCGGGCGGATTGTGCGAAGCCGTGAGTACAATTCCCGCTTGGCAGCCCAAGTATTTTAAAGCAAAACTCAATTCGGGAGTAGGACGCAAATCCGAGAATAAAAATACCTGAATGCCGTTGGCCGAGAACACATCGGCGACCACTTTGGCCAAAGATTGGCTGTTGTGACGGCAGTCAAACGCAATCACCACTTTTAGGGATTCGCCCGGAAACGATTGCTGCAGGTAATTGGAAAGCCCTTGGGTGTTTTTCCCCAAGGTATATTTGTTAATCCGGTTGGTGCCCACGCCCATTACGCCGCGCATGCCACCGGTTCCAAATTCAAGATTTTTATAAAAACTTTCTTCCAATTCTTTTGCATTGCTGGTCGCCATTTCGCGAATTTGCGCCTGTGTTTCGGCATCAAAAACGGGAGTTAACCATTCGTTTACAGCGGTGTTAATAGAAGTAGGTAAATTCATAGGGAAATGATTTTGTTGTTTTGAAGCTTTTCCGGCTTTTCACTGTAGTTCCGTTTTGAAAAAAAAACGGAAGCTGCCGTTGCAATCCGGGCTAGGGGAGCAGTAAATAGTACTTTTATAGTTCTTTTGCAATTTTATAACGATCGTCGTTGTTTTTGGAGCGCAGGATAATTTCGCCCAAAAAGCCAGCCAAAAACAGCTGAGTCCCTATGATCATAGTGGTTAGAGCGATATAGAATAAAGGATTGGCCGTTACCAAAATGGTTGGCAAACCCGAATAGAGTTTAATGAGTTTTACCAATATGATGGCGCCTGTTGAAATAAATCCAATCATAAACATAATCACGCCCAAAGCCCCAAACAAGTGCATCGGTCGTTTGCCAAAACGGGACAAGAACCAAATGGTAATCAAATCTAAGAAGCCGTTGATGAAGCGTTCCATGCCAAACTTGGTTTCGCCATATTTGCGTGCCTGGTGTTTCACCACTTTTTCGCCAATTTTAGAAAAACCAGCATTTTTGGCCAAAACGGGAATGTAGCGGTGCATTTCGCCCGATACTTCTATGTTTTTAACCACTATATTTTTATAGGCTTTCAAACCACAATTAAAGTCGTTGAGCTTTACGCCCGAGGTTTTGCGTGCGGCCCAATTAAACAATTTCGAAGGTAAATTCTTGCTCACCACCGAATCGTAGCGTTTCTTTTTCCAGCCCGAAACCAAATCAAAGTTGTGTTTGGTGATTAGTTCGTACAATTCGGGAATTTCATCGGGGCTGTCTTGCAAATCGGCATCCATGGTAATGATGACTTCGCCTTGGGCTTTGGCAAAACCGGCGTGCAAGGCTTGTGATTTGCCGTAGTTTTTTTGAAATTGTATTCCTTTTACTTGCTTGTTTTCGCTAGCCAATTCACTGATAATTTGCCAAGAGTTATCGGTGCTGCCATCGTCAATAAACAAAACCTCATACGAATACCCGTGGGTGTTCATAACCTGAACAATCCAGTTGTGCAATTCGCGCAGGGATTCTTGTTCGTTGAGTAAAGGAATTACTAGGGATAGGTTCATGTGTTACAAGCTTTGAGGCGGAACTCGTTTGATGATTAGCGAGCACACTAAGCCAATGATGCTGTAAAAAATAACATTAAAAAAGAAGCCTTTAAGTTGGCCTGCAACTCCAAATGAATCAGAAGCCCGCATGTCTTCGACCACTTTGTTAATGTCGGCAGCTTTGGCGCCAAATTTTTGCATCATTTCTACCGTGTATTTAATCACGTTTTCAGAAAGGATTGTTTTGGCTTCTACATCAATCACATTAAAAAGCACGATATTGAATAGCGTAGAAATTAAAAAACCGATTAGCACAGCAATAAAAAAACTGGTAAACGATTCTTTGTAGGTGATAAAACCACCCAATGTTTTTTTGTATTGCACGGCGGCAAGCACACCAAATACGGTAATGATGCCCACATTTACAATACCCACCCACGATTTGGTAAACAAATTGAGGTCCATTACATACAGGATAGTGAGTAGTAAAGTAAGCGTTAATCCCAATAACAAGCCCATATTTAGGGCGATTTTCTTTTGTGTGTCCATGGTAAATGACCATTTTAAAAATGAGCCACAAATATAGTAAATCCCACCCGAATGCCGTAACATTTTTGATTTTGACTTGGGTAGTAAAAAAAGCGCATTTCGATTTGTTTTTTGAAAAATAAGTGTAAATTTGCGCACTCAAATAATAACGTTAAAACAAAAAGTTATAAGGAGTTTATACCTTTTGCAATAAAAGCTTCAAAACAACTTATAATTCAATTAGAAAAAAAATATCATGAAAAAAGGAATTCACCCAGAGAACTACAGATTAGTTGCTTTCAAAGACATGTCAAATGAAGATGTGTTCATTACCAAATCAACTGCAGATACCAAAGAAACCATCATGCACGACGGCGTTGAATACCCAGTTGTGAAAATGGAGATTTCTAGAACTTCTCACCCTTTTTACACTGGTAAATCTAAATTGATCGATACTGCAGGTCGTATTGATAAATTTAAAACCAAATACGCCAAACACATCAAATAATAAATATCGTGTTCAAAATATGCTAAGCCTCCCAACCGGGAGGCTTTTTATTTTTATTTGCGCGATAAATTGGTAACTTTGGCCCAGTTAACCAAGAAAGTATTCCATGAATTATATTCTTTTTGACGGCCCCGTCCGAACAGCATTGTTGCCGCTCACGTTTACACGACCCGTTGCCGATATCCGAGTGGGCATATTAACCATCCGCGAAAAATGGGAAAAGTATTTAGGGACCACCACGACCTCCTTGACCGAAGACTACTTGTCAGAGAAATTTCCGATGGTCGAGATGGAAGAAAATGTGATGATTAATGCATCCTATTTGCCTACGCCCGAATTGGTGGAGTTGATCCAGGATTTAGGTGCTAATCAAGCGGTATTTCATGGAGAAAATGTGGTTGCTTTTTACACTCAAGAATCGCAAGAAACGGTAGATTTTGACACCTATACAATCACTGACTTTGCTGGAGAATGCATACAAATAGCCCATCCTTGGGACATTTTTGCCAAAAATGATGCCGCCTTGCGCGCCGATTTTGATTTGCTTACCGAAGACCGAACCTCGCAACCCATTCCTAAAAGCGTGAATGTGATTGCCCCCGAACATATATTTATAGAAGAAGGTGCTCAGCTCGAATTCGTCACCTTGAATGCTTCAACCGGCCCAATTTATATTGGCAAGGACACCGAAATCATGGAAGGTTCGGTAATCCGAGGTCCATTTGCCTTGTGCGAGCACGCCGTGGTGAAATTGGCGACCAAAATTTATGGCGCTACAACGGTAGGTCCGCATTGCCGTGTGGGTGGTGAGGTGAATAATTCGGTGTTGTTTAGTTATTCCAATAAAGGTCACGACGGATTTTTGGGGAATGCGGTGCTGGGCGAATGGTGTAACATTGGTGCCGACAGCAACAACTCCAACTTGAAAAACAACTACGAAGAAGTGAAATTGTGGAGCTACGAAAAAGAAGGATTTGAGAAAACGGGCCTTCAATTTTGTGGATTAATTATGGGCGACCACAGCAAATGTGCCATCAATACCATGTTTAATACGGGAACGGTAGTGGGCGTGAGTGCCAATATATTTGGCAGCGGATTTCCGCGCAATTTTGTGCCCAGTTTTACCTGGGGCGGTGCGCAAGGTTTTACCACCTATATCACCAAAAAAGCCTTTGAGACCGCGCGCATTGCCATGTCTCGCCGCGCCATCGAATTTGATGAAGTAGAGGCGCGCATTTTGGAAAGCGTGTTTGAGCAAACACAAAAGTGGCGTAAAGACTAATACAGCTGCTGTTGTAGCCTTGCGAAAGGGATAGCAGCGACATCCTGCGCGCGAGCGCAGATACAGCGGATAGCCCGACCCAACTGGATTCGCCCAATAAACCAAACCATGACTGACAGAAAAAAAGTAGCGTTTTATACACTGGGTTGTAAACTGAATTTTTCAGAGACATCGACCATTGCCCGTTCGTTTCAAGACGAGGGTTTTGATCGCGTGGACTTTGAAGAAGCTGCCGACATCTACGTGATTAATACCTGTTCGGTGACCGACAATGCCGACAAGCAGTTTAAGCAGGTGGTTATAAAGGCGTTGCAAAAAAATAAGCAAGCTTTTGTGGCAGCGGTAGGTTGTTATGCACAACTCAAACCCGAAGAATTGGCGGCTGTAGATGGTGTTGATTTGGTATTGGGCGCCACCGAAAAATTTAAAATTACCGATTACCTGACTGATTTGGCCAAAAACGATCACGGCGAAGTGCATTCCTGCGAAATCGTAGAGGCCGATTTTTATGTGGGCAGTTACTCCATAGGCGACCGAACCCGCGCTTTCTTGAAAGTGCAAGACGGTTGTGATTACAAATGTACCTATTGCACCATTCCCTTAGCTCGTGGGATTTCCCGCAGCGATGCCTTAGAAAATGTACTGCACAATGCGTCAGAAATTGCGGCCCAAGGCATCAAAGAAATTGTGCTCACCGGAGTAAATATTGGCGATTACGGCAAAGGTGAATTTGGCAACAAAAAACACGAACACACTTTTTTGGATTTAGTGCAAGCCTTAGACGAAGTGGCTGGAATTGAACGTTTGCGTATTTCGTCGATTGAGCCCAATTTATTGCGCAACGAAACCATTGCCTTCGTGGCACAAAGCAAAACCTTTGTACCGCATTTTCATATTCCGTTGCAATCGGGGAGTGACACCATTTTGAAAAAAATGAAACGCCGCTATTTGCGTGACGTTTATGTGGATCGTGTTACGGCAATACGCCAGCACATGCCCGATGCTTGTATAGGCGTAGATGTAATTGTAGGATTTCCGGGTGAAACCGATGAATTGTTTTTGGAAACCTATCATTTCTTGAATGAATTACCCATTTCGTATTTGCATGTATTTACCTATTCGGAACGTGACAATACCGAAGCTACATTAATGGATGGCGTGGTTCCTACTGCTGTGCGGGCTAAACGCAGTAAAATGCTCCGCGGATTGTCTGTTAAAAAACGCCGTGCCTTCTACGAAAGCCAACTGGGCACTACCCGCAAGGTATTGTTTGAAGGCGAAAACAAAGCCGGCTATATGTATGGCTTCACCGAAAACTATGTGAAAATCAAAGCACCCTGGAATCCTGAATTGGTCAATACGTTACAAATTGTGCAATTGAGTCACATTGATGAGGATGGGTCGGTGAGGGTGTAGTTTTTGTTTATTCCGCTATCGCTTCATCTGTTCGTCCCGAATCTTCGGGACTCGAGTCAGGTTTCAAGTTTCAGGTTTCAGGTTGTTCTAGTATACTAAGAACAAAATTGAATACAGTAAATAGTATAGTAAATTTTTCTAAGAACGAACTTGAAACTTGAAACTTGAAACAAGGCGCAAGCCTTTTACTTGAAACCTGAAACCTGAAACAAATTCAATACCCCTCCAACGGAATTTCAATCTCGTATTTCTTTTTGCCTGGATTGGGCAATTTAGTGTCGCGTAACCAGGGATTGTGTAGTTTCAAAATTTTGTAGTTGATGCCCTGGCTTTTGGCAAATTGGGCCAAATTGCTAATGGAACTGTCGATTACCACTTTTTTGGAAGGCAGGTTTTTATATAATTCATCAGGGGAAATTTCAAACCCAAATTTGGTTGGATTTTGCATAATTTCTTTCAAGGCCAAAATGCGAAACACATAGCGCGCCGTTTCATCGTTGAGTAATAAATCATAGTAGTTGTTTACCAGTTGGTTCTCAATTTGTTTATTTACACCACTCATGCCGCCGTTGTAGGCTGCTGCGGCCAAAGTCCAGGAACCAAATTTGGCTTTGGCTTGAATTAAATAATCACAGGCGGCTTCGGTCGATTTTTCCAAATGGTAGCGTTCGTCTACCGCATCAGTTACTTCCATTCCTTTTTCGCGGGCAGTTTGCGGCATAAATTGCCAAATTCCGCGTGCTCCTGCCGAAGACACCGCATGCACCAACCCGCTTTCGATTACGGCCAAATACTTGAAATCGTCGGGCACGCCTTTGCGTTGCAATATAGGTTCAATAATAGGAAATACGCGGTTGGCTCTTTTGATAATTAAGAGTGTACTGGCATCGAGATTGGCATTCACCAATAATTCTCTCTCGAGACGTTCGCGCACATCGGTAATGTATAAAGGAGTTTCTTCGCCGGCAAAATCAATTTTGGCTGGGAAAAATTGGGAGGTTCCTTCGCGGGTGATTTTATTTTTATTGTCTACAGAAGTGGCATAGAGCAAAAAGAGGCTGCTTAGCACAGCAAAGGCAAACCAGCCAAGCGGCATTTGTTTTTTCATGGAAAGAAATTTTTATACTGCATAAACATACAAAATTTGGATTTAGTATACCGATGCGAGACTAAAATAATGGAATGCCCCGAGATAAACTAACTAAAATCTGCACAAATTTTTGACTGCTTGCTTTTAATGAAATTTATGCCGGAATTCTCGTTATTAATGCCGAAATTTACGCCTGCTTAATTTTTTACTCCTACTTAGTTTAGTGTAATCAAAAACAACGAATATGAATTGTCAATTGCGAAGAGCTCATGAGCGAGGAACCGCAGATCACGGCTGGTTAAAGGCTAATTTTTCCTTTTCGTTTGCAAATTATTTTAATCCCACTAACATCCAATTTGGCATGTTGCGGGTATTAAACGACGACACCATTGCTGCAGGCATGGGCTTTGGAACCCATCCGCACGACAATATGGAAATCATTACGATTCCCTTGGCTGGCGGACTTCGTCACCGTGACAGCATGGGCAATGAAAAAGTAGTGAGCTACGGCGAAGTGCAAGTAATGAGCGCCGGTACCGGAATACAGCATTCGGAGATGAACGCCAGTTCGACTGAAATGGCCAAAACACTTCAAATTTGGGTGTTTCCCAACCAGCAAAATGTAACGCCACGTTACGACCAAAAAGCATTTGATTTAGAAAGCCAGCAAAATTCATGGGTTACCGTTATATCACCCAACACGCAGCCTGCCGAAGGATCAATTTGGATATACCAAGATTGTTTTTTTAGTATGGGTGATTTTGAAGCCAATCAATCATCTAACTACCAAACCAAAATTGCAGGCAATGGTTTGTATTTGTTTGTAATAGAAGGCGAAGTGTTGCTCAACGATTTGAAACTTGGCAAAAGAGATGCCGCCGAAATAACCGACGCATCAACTATAGAAATTACAACTACGGCAGCTGCCACTTTATTATTAATCGAAGTGCCTATGCACCACAACTAACATGGATCAGAAAACTACTATTGCTATAAAAGATAATACCTTTGCTCGTCAATTTGAAACTACAGTTGAGCTGGGACTGATCACGGTGGAATATTCGTTTCAGGAACGCAAAATATTTTTAACCAAAATCCAAACGCCAGAAGGATTTACGGACGAAGAGTTTATCACCGATCTTCTCAAAACTATTATGGAAATTGCCTACGAGCGCAAGCTAAAAGTGGTGCCAATTTTTCCGAAAATCGCTTTGTTCTTCAGAAAACATACCCAGTACAGAGATTTATTGCCGCCAGGTATAAAGATTTAGTTTCAGGTTTCAAGTTTCAGGTTCTACTAGTATACTAAGAACAAAAAATAATTCAGTGAATAGTATATAACATTTGCCCTAAGAAAGAACTTGAAACTTGAAACCTGAAACTTGAAACCTGAAACTTGAAACCTGAAACTTGACTCGAGTCCCGAAGCTTCGGGACGAACAGATGTAGCGATAGCGGAATAAACAAGGCGTCAGCCTTTAAACCTGAAACAAAAAAACTAAATCTTCTTCATCTGCTCTTTCATCATCGTAATCTGCTCTTTGAGCATCCCTTGCTTGTCAAGCTTTTTGGCTTCGTTCAGCAAGTTGGTCGCTTCCAGTTTACGACGACGGGTAAGGGCTACACCGGCCAAATTGAGTTTGGCAACAGCCAAGTCCATGTCCATACTCAAGCCCAATTCGATGGCTTTTTTGAAGTAACGCTCGGCTTGGGTTAGGTTGGTTTGCGAAAGCATGATGCCGTGCAAGTAGTTAAAGTAGCCTTGTTGTTTGCGCACCAAAGCCGATTCTGGGTTTTTTATTTTGCTCAACCATTTTTGAGCCCCAGCAAAATCCTGTTTGCGCAGTTTCAAAAAGGCCAATAAAATAAATTCATTTTTAAAGTACAAGAAAACAGGAAATATCGTGAGGATAATCAAGAAAATACCGTTGCCAATATTGTTTTCGGTAAATTGCCAAACGCCAGTAACTACAAGGAGTGCGGCAAGAATGAGTTTTAAAATTTTTGGGTACATAGTGCGTGTATTTACTGCCGACAAATATAGTAAAATGAATTGAAAATATTTTTATTAAACCACTTGCTAGAAAAAAAAGACTTTGTATATTTGCACTCGGTTTTAGAAGCAGGTCTGCTAAAATTACATTCACAGAAAAACAATACCATTTTAAAGATACAAAGCAATGAGCAAAAGAACGTTTCAACCATCGAAAAGAAAAAGAAGAAATAAACATGGATTTATGGACAGAATGGCTTCTGCTAATGGTAGAAAAGTGCTTGCTCGTCGCAGAGCAAAAGGAAGACATAAATTGACTGTTTCTTGCGAACCAAGACACAAAAAATAATGATAAGCAATTAATCAGGATAAGCCGTTACTATTTTTCAGTAACGGCTTTTTTTATATCCTGTTCATAAATTTTAATAATTTTTTGAAGCTATTTCCCGCTGTTCGTTGCAATCTTTTTATTTTTAGCCAAGAGCAAGAAAGAATAAAATTTGGAATTAAAAATAAAAAGGATTTTCACTATCATCGGGGCTAATCAAAATACCATACACTAAACGATTTCAATACCATGCCAAAAGACACATCCATTAAATCGGTTTTAATCATAGGTTCTGGACCTATCGTAATTGGACAAGCCTGCGAATTTGATTACGCCGGTTCCCAAGCTGCACGTTCCATTCGGGAAGAAGGAATTGAGGTAATTCTCATCAACTCCAATCCGGCGACCATCATGACTGATCCTTCCATGGCCGATCACATCTATTTAAAGCCGCTCACTACCAAATCAATCATTGAGATCTTGAAGGCCCATCCGCAAATTGACGCGGTATTGCCTACTATGGGCGGGCAAACGGCCTTAAATTTATGTTTGGAAGCCGACGAAAAAGGCATTTGGAACGATTTTAATGTGAAACTAATTGGGGTTGATGTCAACGCCATTAACATCACCGAAGACCGCGAGCAGTTCAAGCAGTTGCTCCATAAAATAAACGTACCTACTGCACCAGCAAAAACGGCTACTTCCTTTCTGAAAGGAAAAGAAATTGCACAAGAATTTGGTTTTCCGTTGGTGATTCGACCTTCGTTCACTTTGGGAGGAACTGGCGCAGCTTTTGTGCACAAAAAAGAAGATTTCGACCATTTGCTTACTCGCGGACTCGAAGCGTCGCCCATTCACGAAGTATTAATAGACAAGGCTTTAGTAGGCTGGAAAGAATACGAATTGGAATTGTTGCGCGACAAAAATGACAACGTTGTTATTATTTGTTCGATAGAAAATATGGACCCGATGGGCATTCACACCGGCGATTCGATTACGGTGGCTCCCGCCATGACGTTGTCGGATACTACATTTCAGAAAATGCGCGACATGGCCATTTTAATGATGCGCAGCATTGGGAATTTTGCCGGAGGCTGTAATGTGCAATTTGCCGTTTCGCCCGACGAACGCGAAGATATTGTAGCCATCGAAATCAATCCACGGGTTTCGCGATCATCGGCTTTGGCCTCGAAAGCAACGGGTTATCCAATTGCCAAAATTGCTTCCAAATTGGCTTTGGGCTATCACTTAGACGAATTGCAAAACCAGATTACCAAATCGACTTCGGCCTTGTTTGAGCCCACTTTAGATTATGTGATTGTGAAAATTCCACGTTGGAACTTTGATAAATTTGAAGGCGCAGATACTACTTTAGGCTTGCAAATGAAATCGGTGGGCGAGGTGATGGGCATTGGCCGCTCGTTTCAAGAAGCCTTGCACAAAGCCACCCAGTCCCTAGAAATTAAGCGCAACGGTTTGGGAGCCGATGGCAAAGGCTATAAAAATTACGAGCAAATTATTGACAAACTCACTAATGCCAGTTGGGATCGGGTGTTTGTGATTTATGACGCGATTCAAATGGGCATCCCGTTGTCGCGCATCCACGAAATCACCAAAATTGACCTATGGTTCTTGAAGCAATACGAAGAACTCTATCATTTGGAAAAAGAAATTTCCAAATACAAAATAGATACATTGCCCAAAGAATTGTTGTTGGAAGCCAAACAAAAAGGCTATGCCGACCGTCAAATTGCGCACATGTTGGGCTGTTTAGAAAGCCAAGTCAACAAATTGCGGGAGGAACAAAATATCAATCGGGTTTATAAATTGGTCGATACCTGCGCCGCCGAATTTACAGCCAAGACACCTTATTACTATTCTACCTTTGAGGCCGAAATTGAAACTGCAACTGGTGAACGCTATGTGCAAAACGAAAGTATTGTAACCGACAAGAAAAAAATTGTGGTGTTGGGCTCGGGCCCCAACCGAATTGGGCAAGGGATTGAGTTTGATTACTCATGCGTGCATGGAGTTTTAGCTGCCAAAGAGTGCGGCTACGAAACCATCATGATCAATTGCAACCCCGAAACCGTATCAACTGATTTTGATACGGCTGATAAATTGTACTTCGAACCTGTATTTTGGGAGCACATCTACGACATCATCCGCCACGAAAAACCAGAAGGTGTAATCGTCCAACTGGGTGGACAAACGGCTTTAAAATTGGCCGAAAAACTCGATCGTTACGGCATTAAAATAATTGGCACCAGCTTTGACGCCCTAGATTTGGCCGAAGACCGCGGTCGTTTCTCCGAATTATTGACACAATTGCAAATTCCGTTCCCGCAATTTGGAATAGCCGAAAATGCCGAGCAAGCTTCGCAATTGGCCGATGTACTTGATTTTCCTTTATTGGTTCGACCTTCGTATGTGTTGGGCGGTCAGGGCATGAAAATTGTAATCAACAAACAAGAACTCGAAGAGCATGTAATTGATTTGCTCAAAAATATCCCCGGAAACAAATTGCTGCTCGACCATTATTTGGACGGCGCTATCGAAGCCGAAGCCGATGCCATTTGCGACGGAGAAAACGTATACATTATCGGGATCATGGAGCACATTGAACCGTGTGGCATTCACTCAGGCGACTCCAATGCTACTTTGCCGCCCTTTAATTTGGGTGAATTTGTGATGCAACAAATTAAAGACCATACCAAAAAAATCGCGTTGGCCCTGCGCACCGTGGGCTTGATAAATATTCAATTTGCCATTAAGGACGATGTGGTTTACATTATTGAAGCCAATCCGCGCGCCTCGAGAACGGTGCCATTTATTGCCAAAGCCTATGGCGAGCCCTATGTGAATTATGCCACCAAAGTGATGTTGGGCGAGAATAAAGTAACCGATTTTACTTTTGATCCTAAACTCAATGGCTATGCGATTAAGCAACCGGTTTTTTCGTTTAGCAAATTTCCGAATGTAAATAAAGCGTTAGGTCCCGAAATGAAATCAACGGGAGAAAGCATCTTGTTTATCGACGATCTAAAAGACGATCAGTTTTATGAACTCTACAGCCGACGTAAAATGTATTTGAGTAAATAAAAAGTAAATCCCAATTTGACCAATTGGGATTTTTTTTATTAGCATAAGTTAAAATCAATTATAATTTGGTTTTTGTTTCATTCGGATAATCTATAGTCAACTTACTTTTAAAGACACAATTCATTATATTTGGCTCTAATTTTTTTCTATGAACGTACAAGTAAGGCTATTAATGGTTGTTCTTTTTATGAGTAGTGTTTGTCAAATAGGACAGGCCCAAATCCTCACAGACAGCAATTTGCCTATTGTTGTTATTACAACTGATCTAAACACGCAAACCAACCAGCCATTGGAGATTTTAGATGATCCCCGTATTTTGGCCAATATGCAAGTTATTTCACGTCCAGATGGTGCTCGAAACTACCTAACGGATGTAGCAACTCCCGAATTTTTAAATTACAACGGCCGAATTTCAATTGAAATTAGGGGCTCCTCTTCGCAAGCCACCGACAAAAAAGGCTACGGATTAACTACCTTACTTCCCGATAATCTCACCAATAACAATATTGCTTTGCTGGGAATGCCCAAAGAGAATGATTGGATTTTGAATGGCTTGGCTTTTGATCCTTCCTTAATTCGAGACTATTTATCCTACAATTTGTCGCAGCAAATGGGTAATTATGCGCCGCGCACACAATTCTGTGAGTTGATTATTAACGGCGATTACCGTGGATTGTATGTGTTGCAAGAAAAAATAAAAGTAGATGGCAGCCGCGTAGATATTTCGGATCTACTGCCTACTTCCACTACTGCGCCCAATTTAACGGGTGGGTATATAGTCAAATCAGATAAAACTACGGGCGGAGATCCGGTGGCGTGGCAGATGACATCCAACGCTGGTGGAGTTGATTTTATTTACGATACACCAGAGCCCGATGAAATTGTAAATGCACAAAAAAACTACATCAAGAACCAGTTTTTAAATCTTGGTGTGCAAGCGGGTTTCAGCAATACCAGCCTCACTAATGGTTTTCCCTCAATTATCGATATTCCCTCGTTTGTTGATTTTATGATTAGTACCGAGTTGGGTTCAAATGCCGATGGATATCAATTTAGCACCTATTTTCACAAAGACAAAGTTGGTAAATTACGGGCTGGCCCAGTTTGGGATTTTAATCTCACCTATGGTAACGATTTGTTTCAGTGGGGATTCGACAGAAGTAAATATGATGTATGGCAATTTTCGGATGGAGGAAACGAAGGAGCCAAATTTTGGACCGATTTGTTTAATAGCCCAACCTTTCGCTGTTATTTCACCAAACGTTGGAATCAATTGATACAACCTGGACAACCGCTTAAACACAATAATTTGGTAGATTATATCGATGCGACTGTGGCACAAATAAGCGAAGCTGTACTTCGTGAAAATTTGCGTTGGGCAACAATTCCGGATCATGCGTTGGAGATTGAAAACATGAAATTATTTTTATACAACCGAATCAATTGGATCAATAATCAATTGGGTTCGTATACGGCTTGCGCCAACGTGGCTGTTCCAAATTTAGTCATTAGCCGTATCCATTATAATCCTTTAGTTACAGCTATTTACCCCATTAGTGATGACCAAGAATTTATCGAAATCACCAATGCCAGCAACCAAACCGTAACGCTCACTGGGATTTATTTTAAGGAACTCGGATTTTCGTATCAATTTC
Organism: Flavobacterium psychrophilum; assembly: GCA_945879625.1. GTDB lineage: Bacteria > Bacteroidota > Bacteroidia > Flavobacteriales > Flavobacteriaceae > Flavobacterium > Flavobacterium psychrophilum_G. Next base: position 52,552 of record CAMCVA010000011.1, on the reverse strand, counting down.
CGGCCAATAGTACCATTGGCGCCAACCAACGCATTTATTTGGCCAGTAACCCGACAATTTTTCAAAGTAAATATGGAAATACTGCTTTTGGTCAGTTTTACAGAAACTTAGCCAACAGCTCTGAAAAAATAATTATGGCTGATGCTTTTGGAAATACCATAGACGAAGTAACCTATGACGATAGTTTGCCTTGGCCCGACGCCGATGGAAACGGAGCCTATCTGCAACTCATCTCGACCAGCTTAGACAATAACTTAGCGTCTAGTTGGGTGGCCAACACCAGTGGAACACTTGCTAGTGCAAATTTTATCTCTACCCAATCGGTTCAGCTTAGTCCCAATCCGGTAAACGCAATGTTGCATATTCAAGCTCAAGTAGCTGTACAAAAAGTGGTGGTATATTCTAGTGTTGGCCAAGTATTAGTTGCCCAAGAACCCCATTCCTCAGCAATAGATCTTGATGTAAGTTCATTAGCTAACGGGATCTACTTTGTGCAAACGGCTTCCGATCAGGGGAGTACGATTCTCAAATTCATCAAACAATAAAAAAAGGGCTGCACGATTGCAGCCCTTTTTTTATTGGGAGAAATAAGATTAGTTTTTGATAAACTTCTCCGTATAACGGTTCCCTTGTTTGTCTGTAAATTGAATAAAATAAGTGCCATTTGAAAGCGCACTTACTTGAATCATTTGGTTTACTAACGCACCGTTTGCGATGTTTCTGCCGCTTAAATCAACAATCTGATACGTGCTTAATTCGGTACTTGCTGCAGTAGCGCTAACATATACAACGTCTTTAGCCGGATTTGGAGCTAAACGCAATTTGCTTTGTGAGGGACTAACGGTACTCAACGGGAAAGCTCCTTCAACTACAGTAAGAGATTGGTTACTAGAAACATTCAGTATTTCGTCCACAGTACCAGAAGGCCAACGTACGATTACTTTGTCAATTCCACTAGCGGTTCCAATTCCAAAATGAGCATTCATGGTACTCATGTGGCTAAAACCTTGTCCGCTTCTAATTTCACGAATTTGTTTGCCCCATGCACCATAGATTTCAACACGTGCAGCAATACCATGTATGTTGCTCTCTACACCTTCTAGTTGTACTTTTAACCACTTGTTTGGGTTTCCGCTGTTGAAGTATATTTTTGAACCCATTTGAACATCTAAGAACCCATCGTTGTTTAGATCGCCAAGTGCTCCTTCGCTAAAAGGTAAATCATAACCAGTAAAGGTCATATTGCCATTGTTCATGTACAATTCTTTTCCGTTTTGCCAAAAGAAATCAACATGGCCATCGTTGTTAAAATCAGCTGCTTGTAATTCCCAAGATCCTACCTGAGGAGCGATGCCGGTCGAGTCATAGATGTCGGTAAAGGTTCCGTCGCCGTTATTTCTGTACATGCGGTTTTGATCTGAGATATTAGAAAGTAAAAAATCTATATCGCCATCGTTATCAAAATCTTCCGCAGCAGTCGACCATGATTGTGCACCGTCATTTACACCTGCAAAAAGTGCAACATCGGTATACGTTCCAGTTCCGTCATTTTGGTACAAAATATTAATTCTTCTGGCATCACCAACTGGTGCTCCACCGCGACATTTGGCCTCATACATATCTACATCACCATCGTTATCGTAGTCAGTCCAAATCGTTGCATAATTTCCTCCTTCGTCACTTGTAGGGAATAAAGAATAATCAAAAATCAAATTTCCATTTCCATCATTTCTGTAGGGATGGTTTTGATTCACATCATGACATGCCCATAAATCCAAATGACCATCGTTATTGATGTCTACAAAGTTGGTGCGTTGGGTAAAAATATTTTCTGGGTAAGAAACGATGGTATAATTAGTCCCATCATCACTGGCTTTCAACAAGGTTACACGGCTACCGTTACCAAGTACGATATCGCTATAGCCATTGCGATCATAATCAGCAGCAGCAATACTCCAGTCGGCCACACTCACTGTGCCACCCAAAGGAATCGCTGAAGTAGTAAAGGTGCCGTCGGTATTTTGAGAATAAATTTTCACGGTGGTAGAATTCACCGTTACGACGTCATCCAAATAATCGTGATTCATGTCGGCTACACAACAAATGTTGGCAGTTCCCCCAAAAGTGAAGGGAGTAAAGGTAATTCCTTGAGCAAAAATTGAGGAAGTTACCCCAAGAAATGCAGTAATAAAGTACAGTTTTTTCATAAGTAAAGTAATTTTGGTTTTTGTGGTTATGGGCAAATAGGATCAAGTGAATTAATCCAATCTTTAATTAATTGAACGCCTTCATCGTGTATAAGCGTGCGGCCAATAATTGGCATCATCTCGGAGCCTTCATTGGTGTCTAAGCGATATACTAATTCTGATTGATCGGCATTTCCAGCGTTGATGACATAGGGATGATCGGGCACCTGGAAAAGGGGCGTTAAGCAAATTCCAAGTGTATAATTATTGGTGTTGCTAAAATCAAAACGTTGCGGTACATAATCACAATGTCCGCCAACGCGATGGCAATGTGCACAATTAATATCGATGTAGGAACGGGCACGTAATACAAGTGATTTGGAGGTGTCACGCCAATCTACTGTAGAAAAAATACTCGAAATGGCGGGCAATGTATTGTCAATGTAGCCCATTTGTTTCCATTTTTCTAATTGATTCTTGGAGGTCGTTCCGTAGTTGTAAAGCGTATTTAAATTTTGTGGTTTAGGACCTATTGGTGTTTCTTTTTCGCCATTCGCCGATTGATTGATATTTATTTTATGACAGGTGACGCATTCGGTTTGTGAAGGAATTTTATAAGTAGTGCTTTTGGTGCTGCCATTTTCTATCCAGGTTACGGGAACAAAAATACCATTACCATCGGTATCTAAATAGGCTTCTGTTTGTTGTTCATTCCAAATGTAATCGTAGAGTTTCCATCCGTCGGCTTTGCGAATAAGCAAACGGGTTTCAATAATTTTGGTGGTATTTGCCGGTTGTACATTATCGTAGTAAAATGTTTTAATCAGTACAGCACCAACCGGAAATTCCAACACATTTTCGGCGCCATTGTAGGAAGCCTTTGTGTTTTTGGGAAGCCAAACAAATCGCTTTTTGTGTGCGTAGTCAGAAAACAAAGAACTAGCGGGTTGGTAAGGCAAAACCGCATAGGCTGGGGTTTGGTTTTTTAATTCACCCACAAAAAAATGATAATCAGAAAGTTTAGCGAAAGGAACCTGAGTTAGATCAAATTTAACGGGTGCTGAAACACTCCCGCCATTTTTGGCTGAATCGAGATTGATGTAGGCTGATTCTTCTTGACTACACGCCGAGAAAAGAATAAGTATACCAAACAGTAAAAGATAATTTTTTAACATGTCTTACTCTAAGGATTCAAAAATAATAAAAAAAATAAGTGAATCGCCATTTTTTTTAGGAATTCTCTCCAAAATCACCCAATTCTTCTTCGGAATCTCTAAGCAACTGCTCAGGCAATGATTTTTTGGCTTTGGCGCCCATTTTTTTCAATTTTTCTACACTGGTAATCAGGTTGCCTTTGCCTTCTTTTAGTTTATTCATGGCCCCATCATATTCCGTTTTGCTCTCGTCAATTTTTTTGCCAATGCGAATCAAATCGGTTACAAAACCTTCAAACTTATCATACAAAGCGCCAGCTTGTCGGGCAATTTCATAGGCGTTTTCTTGTTGCTTTTGGTTGGCCCACATGCTGTCGATGGTGCGCAAGGTCGCCAAAAGGGTAGAAGGCGTTACGATCACAATGTTTTTCTCAAAAGCCTTGTTGTACAACGTAGTGTCTTCGTTTAGGGCCGCTGCAAAGGCCGGTTCAATCGGAATAAATAACAATACAAAATCAGGACTTTCTATTTGGTACAAGTCGTGGTAATTTTTATCACCCAATTGTTCAACATGACGGCGAATGGAATTCACGTGTTCTTTTAGGTAAGTTGCCTTCAGGGTGGTGTCATCTTCGTTGGCATATTTTTCATAAGCGGTGAGCGAAACTTTAGAATCGACAATCATTTTTTTGCCGTCGGGCAGCTGAATCACCACATCGGGAAATACGCGATTGCCTTGTGGATCGGTGTGCGCTAGTTGTACAAAATATTCGCGGTCTTTTTCTAAACCCGATTTTTCCAAGACGCGTTCCAAAATTAATTCACCCCAATTGCCCTGCATTTTGCTGTCGCCTTTCAAGGCTTTGGTCAGGTTTATGGCCTCTTGGCTCATTTTTTCATTCAAACTGGTTAGGTTGATAATTTGTTCGCGCAGGGTAACATTATTGACTAAAGCTTCTTTGTGCGAATCTTCTACTTTTTTCTCAAAATTTTGAATTTTCTGTTGCAACGGATTGAGCAACTGATCCATATTTTCTTTGTTTTGAGCGGTAAATTTGGTAGATTTTTCCTCAAAAATTTTATTGGCCAAATTTTCGAATTCTTTGGTGAACTTGGCTTGCAAGTCGGCAAATTCTTCTTTTTGTTCTTGTTGACGAACTAGCAAGTAATCATAATCACTTTCCTTGCGGGAGAGCGCTACGGCCAATCGTTCGCGTTCGACGCGTATGGTTTCTTTTTCGTTTTGTATGCGCTGATTTTGTTCTTTGGCTTCGGTTTGGGCCAAGTTTAAAGCCTTGATTTGTGATTCTAAATTTGCTTTTTCGGCGCTGCCTTTGGTAGCAAATACGAGTTTACCGATTGCAATTCCGCTGCCCAAGGCAACAATAAATAAGAGAAGAGAGATGGCTGTTGAAATCATAATTTTTGATGGTTTAGACGAAGTGTAAAAATAAACAATTCAAGTTGCAGTGTATTTCGAAGTTGCGTCGAGTTGTCAACATTTTTGATATAGGTATTAACAGATGCCAGTCAAATGAGTAGTTTTGTAGGTCAAAACCGATTCCATGCATCGCCATTTTATTATCCACAAACCCTACGGTTATTTGAGCCAATTTGTCTACGAACTCAAACGCGAGAAAAAATTGTTGGGCGAATTGTATGATTTTCCCGCAGGCACCATGGCCATTGGTCGTTTGGATGAAGATTCGGAAGGTTTGTTGTTGCTTACCACCAATGGAAAAGTGAGCGATTACATTTGCAGCAGTAAAGTAGAAAAAGAATACTATGCGCAAGTAGATGGACTCATTACCCCAGCAGCGGTCAATCAATTGCAAGCTGGAGTCGAAATTGGGTTTGAAGGCAAGAAATACCAAACCAAATCCTGCGTGGCTTATATCCCCGAAACAATTCCCGATTTTGGTGCACGCGGAAAGAAAATTAGAGACGAGCGCCATGGACCAACTTCTTGGGTTTCGATTACGCTCAAAGAAGGGAAATTTCGTCAGGTGCGCAAAATGACCTCGGCGGTGGGTTTTCCTACCTTGCGTTTGGTACGCGTGCGCATTGGCTCGATATCTTTGGGCAGCCTACAAGCGGCTCAAGTGCTTGAAGTAGATGAATTTAACATATAAATAGACATACATGCTGAATATCGTTTTAGTCGAACCCGAAATCCCCAACAATACCGGAAATATTGGTCGCTTGTGTGTGGGCACCGAAAGCCGCTTGCATTTGATTCATCCGTTTGGGTTTGAAATCACCGACAAAAACCTCAAGCGATCGGGCTTGGATTATTGGGTGCATTTGGATTGGGTTCAATATGCCAATGTTGCCGAATGGGTCGCCCAAATTCCCGATCCTTCTCGGGTATTTCTCTTTAGTTCGCATGCCGAAACGTCCTACTTGGATGCGCAATTTCAAGACGGCGATTGGTTGGTGTTTGGCAAAGAAAGTGTGGGCTTGTCTCCGGTTGTGTTGGCGCAATTTAATCAGCACCTCAAAATTCCCATTTCGCCATTGGTGCGCAGTTTTAATTTGGCCAATGCCTGTGCCTTTGTAATCGGCGAAGCCAAGCGGCAGCTACAGATTAAATAGTCAAGTTAAATTTTTTGCTGGCGGGGTCAAATTGAATGGCATCGTCGGTAAATAAGTCTGCGATCAATCCGGTTTCGATCAACTTTTCAGGAGTGCCTTGCACCACTTGTTCGGGTGTCATCACAATCAATTCGTCACATATTGCCAAGGCCATTTCTATGTCGTGCGTAGAAAATAGGATGCATTTTCCTTGATGTAAACACAGGTTTTTCAAGAGTTTTAGCAATTTTACTTTGTGCACCAAATCCAAATGAGTCGTGGGTTCGTCAAGTACAATTAAGGGCGTTTCTTGAGCCAATGCGCGGGCAATTAGTGTTTTTTGCAGTTGACCATCGCTTAGGGTGTAGTGTTTTTGTTGTTGAATTCCAATCAAATCGGTAGCAATCAAGGCATGATTGATGGCTTGTAAATCGGCATCACTCAATTGCCCAATCCAATTGGTATACGGCTGACGTCCCAACGCAACCAATTCCCAAACCGTCAAATTGCTCGGTGGTAATTTTTCGGTCAACACCACGCTGAGCTGTTTAGCCAATCCGGCAAGCGGGTATTCGGCAGCATTTTTACCTTGAATGTTCACCTTGCCTTCTAGTGGTTTTTGCAGCTGGCATAGGGTGCGCAACATTGTCGATTTTCCGACTCCATTTTCCCCAACCAAGGCAATGAGTTGCCCTTTTTTTGCCTGCAAATGTAGCTTAGCAGCAAGAATTTTTTGCTGATTTTTTTTGGTATAGCCTACCATCAAATTTTCAGTTTGTATGCATGGAATATCCATTAGAGTCGTTGTTTTTTTACCAATAACCAAATTACAATAGGCGCACCAATTATGGAGGTTATGGCATTAATAGGCAAGAAAATACTCGTTCCTGGAAGCTGTGTGAGTATGTCGCAAAGTAATAATACAGCAGCGCCCAATAGAATTGTTGCGATAAATAATACTTGATGCTGACTGGTTTGAAATACCAATTTGGCCAAATGCGGAACCGCCAGGCCAATAAAGGCAATCGGGCCCACATAGGCGGTAATGCTTCCGGCTAAAATAGCGGTGGCTACAATAAGGATATATTTGGTTTGAGTAAATTTTATTCCTAGGGTTTTGGCATAATTTTCGCCCAAAAGTAAAGCATTCAAGGCTTTGAGTGTATACAAGCTGAGCAGTAAACCCAGCGCTACACAACCACCTAAAATAGCAATGGAGTTCCAGCCCAAATTCCCTAAACTTCCCAAGGACCAAAAGGTAAATTTTTGCAAGGCCTCGGCCGAACTAAAATAGGACAAAACCGCCACCAAAGCGCTACTAAAACTACCAAACATGAGTCCTACAACCAATATGGCCATGGTGTCTTTGAGTCGTTGCGCGGCCACCAATACGGCCAATAATACCACTAAACTTCCTACGCAAGAAGCCAATATGATGCTGTAGGGTGCTTGTAAAATACTGCTCAATTGAGGAGGAACAACCGCTGCGCCCATAATTACAACCGCAACGCCCAAGCTAGAACCCGAGCTCAAACCCAAAACATAGGGTCCCGCCAACGGATTTCGGAACAAGGTTTGCATCAACAAGCCACTCACCGAAAGTCCCATGCCTACAAATAGCGCTGTGATTGCTTTGGGAAGGCGATAGGCCAACACGATGTAATCCCAACTGCTGTTTTGCGAACTACCAGTAAGTGCCTGCCAAACAGCTTCTCCCGGAATAGCCACGGCACCCATAGACAAATCAGCGCAAAATAATAGGCCTACAAGGATAAAGAGTAGGGCAAAATAGGTGATATGTTTGGGTGAAAAAGACATTAGCGTAAAGGTGCAAAAAAATACAACTGGTAATGCGGAAGTAGTTCGGGATGCAAAATTTTTACTAAATCTTGCAAGACCAAATCGGGTCGGTTGGGGGCCAACTCATAATAGAGTATGCCGCCGGTTTTTCCTTTTTTGGTGCTAAATGTAGCCATCTTGCGTTGTTGATAGGCTTTAAATTGGGAATAATGCGAACTGCTTTGCGTCAGTTCTTGGTAGCTGGTAAATTGCGCAGGACCTATCCAAAAGTCGGCCTGGGCTGCTTTTTCAAAAACGGCTTCAAAGGGTAAGGCCAAACTTCCGCTGCCGGGGCTGTCTTTCCATAAATAGGTTCCGCCGGCTGCAGCTATAAATTGAGCGGCCCAACTTTCCCCTTGAGGCAAATACCATTGGTCTTGGTACATCGCGCCCGAGAGCACGGTGGGTTTTTTGGTTGCTTTTTTGGCCAATTCGACCGTGGCCAAATAGGCTTTTTCTATTTGATTAAATTGTTTCTCGGCTTCGACTTCTTTGCTGTATAAAACGCCAAAGAATTTGATCCATTCGGCTTTGCCCAACGGAGATTGTTCGTTCCAATCGCCATTAAATACAACGGCCAAACCTGATTTTTGCAACAAATCTAATCCCGTATTTTTATTGTCTATTCCGTAGCCAATGATTACATCGGGGCGAAGATTTAGCAAAAGTTCGGTATTCATTTGTTGATTGTTTCCCAATTCGGCCACTTTTCCTTGCTCAATGCGTGTACGAATGTTTGGCGATGAAATGTAATTTAGATTCGGAAATCCCACCAAGGAATTGCTTTCACCCAAAAGATCTAAGGAAGGCAAATGCGTAGTCGAGGTAGCTACTACTCGTTTCACCGGAACCCGAATGAGGGGAAAGCGGTTTAAGCTATCGGGAACAACTGCGTTTTTTTTGGCAAACACATAGGTGTAGGTTTGGGTTGCCTTGGGCCAAGGGTTGCGGACTGTTACGAGCGAATACTGATTTCCGGTTTGTATGCTAAAGCCACTGGCGTAGCGCACAATAGCTTCTTTACTTCCTGTTTTTAAGGCTGTTTGGGATTGCTGACATTGTAGCAGTACTAAACAACAACAAGTGTACAACACAAATGCAAAGGCATGTTTCATGAATAATTTTCTTGGGAGCAAAGGTAGTAGGATTGCAATTTAAATATCAAATTATATTTTGATATGGTAGTTGTTTGGCTATCTTTGTTTCGAATTTTGGTTGCCTTAGAATTTTTTTCTATCGCATTAAAAGGGAATTGGGTGATTGAATTGTTTGTATAGGGTTGATTTTTCAGAAATCAAAAGTCCTAAATCAAATACCAAAAATCCCAAGCTGTACCCGCAACTGTAAGCTACAAAGCTTGTTATTATCTGCAATACCATTGTTTGCCACGGCGAATGAGAAGGTTGATAACAAGACGCAAGCCAGGAGACCTGCCACATTCGCTGAGTAACAAACTTTCGGGAAAAAAAGTTTGAGTATGGGTAAGTTCTATGCTTTTCTCCCTTTTATCGAATGAATGCCTAACCTAATTCAATGAACAAATTAGTAATTGGTTTGTGCGTCTATATGTGTACTACAGCAGTTGTACAGGCGCAAATGCAAGACAGTCTCACGTCTACCCGACTCAAGGAAGTAGTTGTGTCGGATACCAAATTTGAACTAAACAGCCAAAAATCAGGTAAAATTATTGAGGTGCTTACCGCTCAAGATTTAGCCAAAAAACAAGGGCAGAGCTTGGCCAACGTATTGAGTCAATTGGCTGGAGTAGAGATCAATGGAAATCAATCGTTTGCCGGAAAAAACTTGGGCTACTACCTGCGCGGCGGCCGAAACAGACAAACGGCAATTTACATAGACGGTATTCCGGTTACCGATGCGTCGGGCATCAATTTAGAATACGATCTGCGTTTACTTTCTGTAGATCAAATCGAAAAAATCGAAGTGATGAAAGGGGCTTCCAGTACCTTGTATGGCACCGGGGCAGCTACTGGCGTAATTTCTATCACCCTAAAAAAATCATCCCAAAAGAAGTTCTCCGGTAGTGCCTATACGAATATAGGTACGCAAAATACGGCACACACGGCAACCCTTGCAGGCCAAGAATTCAATCAAGGTGTTTCTATAAATGGGACCATTCAAAAAGTTAATTACCTCACCGCTGTGAGCAGCACCGAAACCAGAGGTATGAGTGAAGCGGCTGGCAATCCAGCCGAAGCCGATGCCTTTTCGCGATGGAACATCAGGCAAAAGCTGGGTTTTAAAGCCTCTGATCGGTTGCGATTTGACCTATTTGGAAATTACGACCGCTTAAAAAATAGTTTTGACAATACGTTTGACGGCATAGTAGCCAACGCTGACGATTTGAACAACACCAGTTTTTCGGAGCAATTCCGCTTGGGATTGGCCTCGGCCTATACCACTTCTTTTGGTGAATTTGCTTTAAATGCAGGTCTTTCCACGATAGACAGAACCATTTGGCAAACCAATTCATTTGTAGTACCACCAACAGTAGACGAATATCGCTACACTGGCAGGACCGCCTCTGTCGATTTGTTTGCCAAACACAAATTTTCCAATCAATTGTTTATGGTTTCAGGCGTGCAGTACCAATTTTTGGATATGGCGCAAAAAGATCCCTATACCGATTTACAGCGCGAGGCTACCAAATTTGTTTTGCTTGATCCTTATGCTACTGTAGTATACAATTCAGATTTTGGGTTGAACCTGAATGCCGGCTCCCGCATAAATACACACAGTGCCTATGGCAATCAAGTCGTTTTTAATGTAAATCCGAGTTATGTATTTGCCAAACTTCCACTAAAATTACTGGCCTCACACAGTACGGCATTTATCACGCCGAGTTTATACCAATTGTATGGCCCTTATGGAAATTTACAACTCACACCCGAGCGAAATGCCACCACCGAATTTGGGGTTGAGTCGCGGGTATGGGCTGATAAATTGGTAGTAAAAGCTGTTGGGTTTTACCGCGACGAAAACAACACCATTGGTTATTATTATAATCCAGACACGTTTGAGTCGTTTTACCAAAACGTAGCAGGAAATTTTCATGCAAAAGGGTTGGAGGGAAGTATGCGGTGTGCGTTTACGGCCAATTGGAATCTATCGGCCAACTACACATTTACCCAAGTAGAAGAACAACTCAACCGCTTAATTCCCAAACACAAAGTAAATATGGAACTGGCGTATCAGTTTAAAAAAGGTTCGGCGGGGCTTACTTATCAATACGTGCATGATCGTGCAGACGCCTATTATGATTCCAGTACGTTTGAATCGGTCGCGGTGCAATTACCGGCCTATCAGACACTAAATTCTACAATTGCTTGGGATATAGTGCCTAAACGGGTACAGGTTTTTGGTGCCGTAACCAACTTGTTTAATGCCGATTTTCAAGAAGTTATTGGCTATAATGCCAAAGGAAGAAACGTTAAACTGGGATTGAGCTTTTTGTTTTAATAAGTAAACTTCACCAATTTGCTAAGTATTAAAAAGGTGTTAAGACGGTTTAACTTCGCAAATAAGCCTTATTTTCGCTGTTAATATAGCAGCTTTCTATTATTTAAGGAAGCGAAATTTAGCTACTTATGAAAAAGTTTGGAATAATTTTATTGGTCATGAGTTTTGGTTTTGTAGGTTTTGCACAAAATCAATTGGATGCGTTTTCAGGTTTAGATCAAGTAAAATCGGTGGTAGTCAATAAAAAAATGTTTGACTTGATGGCCAAAGTCAAAATGGACGAATCTGATAAAGAAGCCGCTCGTTATTTGACAATGATTAAAAATTTAGCGCAGCTTACCTTCTATTCTACAGCAGATAAACCTACAACTTTGCAGATGAAAATGGCCGTTGCGCAGTATGCATCAGCCACAAAATTGACAGAAATGTCTCGATTTTCTGAGGATGGAAAACAAATCAGTTTGTATGCCATGCCTGGCGCATCTGATCAATTCCTATCAGAAATTTTGTTGTTTGTAGAAAGTTCATCTGCAGAAGATACCGTATTATTTTCGCTACGCGGAACGATAGACCTAAACGAAGTTGCGTTTTTGAGCGAACGATTAAAATTACCGGGCAAAGAAGCAATTCAAAGAGCTGTAAAAGGAAGTAAACAGTAAGTCTTAGTTTATAAAGTACTTCAACGGAACCCATAACATTCCAAAACATTCTCCCTTGTCTTTTCCGATGTGTTTGTGGTGCATTTTGTGCGCTCGACGAACGGCTTTGGCGTATTTGCCATTGGCATTTCTAAACAACTTAAACCGTTGGTGAATGAAAATATCGTGCACCAAAAAGTAGGTCCATCCGTAGGCAAAAATACCCAGTCCAATGGCTAAGCCCACATCTAGAATTTGTTTTTGCCACAAGACAAAAAATCCCATGCTTACTACCGCATAAAAGATAAAAAAGGCGTCGTTGCGCTCAAACCAAGAATCGTGGTCTTTTTTGTGGTGATCGGCATGCAAAATCCACAAAAATCCGTGCATAATGTACTTGTGGCTATACCATGCCATAAACTCCATAAAGAAAAAAGTAACGATAAAAACGGCAATGTAGAGGAACATAATTTAGATGATGTTAAATTTGTAGGTAAAATAACAACGGGCAAATAATCCTATTTTTTGGTAATCCGAAACGCGAATACGGGTATTTTTGATTTCGGCTGATGGCGTCTTGCTGAGTTTGTGGAGTAATTTTTTGTAATAAACAAAGGCGGTATACACCCCAAATTTGGCTTCAAAGGGTAGTAGAATTATGCCTTCGTATCCGGCAGCAAAATCGGCTTCAATTTCTTTAATGATTTTGGCTTTGGCTTGTTCGTCCAATCGGTTTAGGTCGGTATTGGGGAAATAGGTGCGGCTCAACACTTCGTGGTCGTCTTTCAGGTCACGCAAGAAATTTACTTTCTGAAAAGCCGATCCCAATCGCATGGCGCTCGCTTTGAGCTTGTCATAAGTTGCGTGATCCCCTTTTACGAATACTTTGAGGCACATCAAACCCACCACATCAGCAGAACCATAGATGTATTCTTGGTATTCTTCTTCGGTTTCGTATACCGATTTTGACAAGTCTAATTTCATGCTTTTCATAAAAGCATCGATTAGTTCGTTGGGTATATTGTATTGGTGTACGGTGTGCTGAAAGGCATTCAGTATGGGGTTTAAACTGATTTTATGTGCGAGGGCGTTGGCTAAATCAGTTTCAAAAAGATCAAATAAAGTTTCTTTTGGGTAATCGTGAAAACTGTCTACAATTTCGTCGGCAAAGCGCACAAAGCCATAAATATTATAGATATCTTGACGAATGCTGGGAGACAACATTTTTACAGCCGTAGAAAAGGAGGTACTGTAGGTTTGTGTTACTCGTTTGCTGCATTCAAAAGAAAGGGAATCAAAAATAGACTTCATATACTAATTGGACAATTCTCGTATTGTTTAACAATTTTTTTCAATCAATTCGGCCACCAATTTGCCCGATATTAAGGCAGGTGGTACACCAGGTCCCGGCACGGTTAGTTGGCCAGTGAAATATAAATTTTGTACTTTTTTACTCTTCAATTTGGGTCGTAAAAATGCCGTTTGCAAAAGCGTATTGGCCATTCCGTAAGCGTTTCCTTTATAAGAATTGTATTCGCTTACAAAATCATTTACACAAAAAGAGTTTTTAAAGATAATATTATTTTTTAATTCTTGTTCGGTGAGTGCTTCCAAACGAGTCATAATTTTTTCAAAATAGGTTTCTCGCAAAGCTTCAGTGTCTGCTAAACCAGGTGCTAATGGAATTAAAAATATAGCCGCTTCTTTTCCTTCAGGTGCCGAATTAGCATCAGTTTTAGAGGGGAAACTAGCATAAAACAAGGGGTTTTCTGGCCATCTCGGATCGTCATAAATGCTGTGAGCGTGTGCATCAAAATCGACGTCAAAAAAGAGCGAATGGTGTTCTACGTTTATTATTTTTTTATCAAATCCAACATAAAAGAGAAGGGAGGATGGGGCAAAGATTTGTTTGGACCAAAATTTCTCCGAATAGCCACGGTGTTTTTCGTCTAATAAAGTTTCAGAATGATGGTAGTCGGCGCCGCTCAATACTACATCGGCAGCAATGAAATTTCCGTTAACGACCAAACCCGATGCTTTTTCGTGATCGACTTCTATTTTGGTCACGTTGGATGAGGTATGGATAACCACGCCCAAGGATTTGGCCAAGGATTCGATGGCCAAAATCACGCTATACATGCCATTTTTAGGATGCCAGGTGCCTAAGCCAAAATCGGCGTAGTTCATAAAACTATAGAAAGACGGCGTGTCCGAAGGTTTGGCGCCCAAAAACAAAACCGGAAATTCTAGTATCTGGATTAGCTTGGTGTGCTTGAATCGCTTGCGCACATCGCGTCGAATGTTACTGAAAAACTGTCCAACTTTTTTGGCAGTTTCTAAGGTAATGAGCTCCATGGGTGATACTCCCGGATTGTAGACCAAATCTTTGATGGCAATATCATAATTGGACTGTGCCTCGGCCATAAATTTTCTCAATTCGGCAGCACTGCCGGCTTCAATACTTTCAAAGGTATCGCAAATGGCGTCTAAGTTATCAGAGATCGTAACAAAATCATGCACGCCAAAATAGACCTGATAGGCGGGTGAAAGTTTTTCTAAACTATAATAATCGCTGGGTTTTTTATTAAAATCGGCAAAGAAACGCTCAAAAACATCGGGCATCCAATACCAGGTAGGGCCAATGTCAAAAATAAACCCATCGCGTTTGAGTTGACGGGCGCGTCCACCAATGGTGTCGTTTTTTTCGTAGATAGTAACTTCATGACCAGCTTGCGCTAGATAACATGAGGCAGCAAGTGCAGAAAATCCGGAACCGATAATAGCAATGTTTTTTTTCATTCGGCTTAGAGTTCGTTTACAAGGTCAAAAATAGATTCAAATTTTTTGATGGTTGGGGAAAATTGAGCGTATTCAATTTCCTCTACCATGCGCCCAATGCACCACAATTCTGAAGTAGCATCAAGCAATTCATTTTTAACATCAGTGATGTAGGCGTTTATATGATTTTTGTCGGGTTGCACGGTCATGTAAGAAACATATACAATGTTGTCAAAGTATTTTCTCATGTCTTTTAAACTGTCTAGCGGAACGCTTTCGCCCAAGTAAATGGTTTTGTATCCAGCGGCTAGAATTTCGTAATTTAAGTACATGATACCCAATTCGTGTACTTCATTCATAGGCAAGTAGAGTACAAATACCTTGTCTGTTCGAGTGGGCTGTTTAACCTGAACTTTTTCGGTATTAATGAGCAGTTTTTGTTTGATGAGGTAACTGATAAAATGCTCGTGAGCTGGGGTAATGGTGTCAGTTTGCCAAAGTAAGCCCAATTCGGTCATGAGCGGAATAAACACTTCGTAAAACACTTCGCGAAATGATTTTTCCGAAAGCAGTTTGTTGTAGGTGTTGAAGAAAAGTGTTTGGTCAAAATTCATCATGGCCATTTTAAAGGCGCTAATGGCGTGATTCTTCGCACTTTTTGACGAAACAATTTCGTTTACCATTTCGGGAATTTTTTCGGGCGGATATTTGGATATCTTCGAAATTTTATACCCGTGATTGTGGAGTAAGGTGATGTTGAGCAGTTTTTGTAAACTTACTAAATCATATAATCGAATATTGGTTTCGGTGCGCATGGGTTCTAATACGGCATAGCGTTTTTCCCAAATGCGAATCGTGTGGGCTTTAATGCCCGATAGATTTTCTAAATCTTTAATGCTGAAAACGTTTTTTATATTGTTCATTTTTTTAAAAAAAAAGTTAAACAAAAGTAGGTAAAAATTTGATGTAAGATTTATTTTAGGATTAATTTTAGAAAAGACATGCATTTTATCGGATAATCATACGCTATTTCGCGTTTCTGAATTTTTATTTTGAATTGTCGCAATCGCTTGTTTAGTTTACACCAAAATAAGTTGGGGGTTGTGTCTTAATTTCCGAAAGCAATAACTGTTGATAGGATTTTAGATGATTGGAGGCAAAAAGGTGCTGAAATCTATTGAAAATATTTTTCCAAATTTTTCGCCCTTAGTCGACCAGTACGCGAGCGAGGGACAAACGAACCAAATCAATCTAAAATAATAATAACATTTAAGTAATTACACAACGAGGAAACTTTGCCATAGTTGAATAACCAAATTAAATGATAAATTTGTATTTCAAACAAAAAATAAAATATTATGAAAATTAGAATTTTAATGTTGTCCTTAATAGGAATGATATTTTTTAACTCCTGTTCCAGTGATAGTAATTCAACTAATTCAACATCACAAAATTTAGACCCGAATACTATTTTACCAAAGAAGATTATTGAAGATACATATGGTGGTCTTTGTTATGAATTTTTTTATGATCAAAATAAGATCAACTACATACAAGTTGATTATTTTACAAATGAAGAATTAGGTGGCAGCGGTGGTGGTAAGTGTTACTTTACCTATACAGGTAATTTGATTACGAAAATTCAATTTGGAGAAAGTGGTGACGAGTCAGATTTTATTGATTTTACATACCAAAACAATAAGTTGGTAAATAAAAAATATACATCTCTTTCTGGGGGAACATATATCAGTGATTTAGAATATGTTTATAATTCAAATAACACAATTTCTGTTTTGTCAAATGGAATTTTGAAAACAACTTACACTTTATCAACTAACCAAAGTTACATTGTCAGTAAAGATGGAGGAAATCTTTCATATAGTTTAACAAGTAGTCCGTTTAAAAATGTTATAGGAATAAAAGAGGCATTTTTGGATTTGGGTTATGATGTTAATCCAGAAAATGTTAATCCAGAATCCGATTTTTTAGATATTTTATTCTCTTCTACAACCAGGAATATTATATCAATAACCCCGTTTCCAGGTGGACAAAGTTTTGATAGTCTTCATTTTAGATATGCTTATAATGAATTATTGTTTCCAACCAACATCACTCGTTTTTATGGTTCGAATATTTTTGGTGCTCTAATATATGAAGGAACTTATAGTATATTTTATCAATAATAGTTTCAAGTGCTCCCGATTTATCGTTATTGAGCAAAAAGATTCAGGAGTTTTATTTTGAATGGGTTACAAATTTTAATGATAGAATCATATGTAATAACAAAAAAGAGCAACCTAGTAGGTTGTTTTTTTTATGTATACACATCGTCCATACAGAAAACTTTGGTTTGAAAGAGGGATTGACTTCGTCCATCCCAGCAAAGCTCCGCTTTGAAAACAGGATTGACTTCGTCCATCCCACAAAGCTCCGCTTTGATAATCCTCAAAATAAAAAAACGCTCAAGCGAGCTTGGCGTTTTTTCTTTTTTGAGGATTCATTCGTGACCACGATGGGATTCGAACCCACACGCCCTTACGAGCACCACCCCCTCAAGATGGCAAGTCTACCAATTTCTCCACGTGGCCAAAAAAAAGCCGTCCACCAAGGAGAACGACTTTGTGGTGACCTGACTGGGGCTCGAACCCAGGACCCCATCATTAAAAGTGATGTGCTCTACCAACTGAGCTATCGAGTCAAAATGCATTTCTCCAATGCGGGTGCAAATATAAGGGCTTATTATTTATTTTTCAAAGCAATTTTGTTTTAAATTTACCTTTTTGACCGAATTCAAAGCAAGGCCTTTATAGACAAGGAATTACCATGATTGATAAACTGATTTTAGTGGGTTATATGGGTGTTGGCAAGTCAACAATTGGACAATTATTAGCCCAAAAAACGGCTAAAACCCATTTGGATTTAGATAAAATCATCAGTCAAAAGGAAGGAAAATCCATTTCAGACTTGTTTGCCAAGAATGGCGAAGTCTATTTTAGAAAAGTTGAACACCACGTACTTCAGGAAGTATTAGAAACACAATCAAATTTTGTGTTGAGTTTGGGCGGTGGCACACCCTGTTATGCGCAGAATCACTTGGTGTACACACGACCCGATTGCCAGTCAATTTACTTAAAGGCTTCAATTACAACCTTAAAAGATCGAGCAGCTGCCGAGCGAGATCAACGTCCGATATTGCAAGCCATTCCCGAAGAAGAATTAGAAGAATTTATTGCCAAACAATTGTTTGAGCGAAGTTATTACTACAATCAGTCGAATTTGATTGTTCTAGTTGACCAAAAATCACCAGATGAAATCACCCATGAATTGCTTAATTTATTAAGCTAAACATGCGTAATCCCCCGATTCTGCAAAGACTACTTGCACGTGCTCTTGCATAGAAGTGCTCAAGGAAATGCCTTTGAAATCAGCTTTTACGGGGTATTTTTTATGGTTGCGGTCAATCAAAACGGCCGTTTTAAATTTACCCAACGGCACTTCTAAAAAGTGCTTCACACCATATACCAATGTGCTTCCTGAATTAAGCACATCATCAACCAAAACCAATCCTTTGTTTTCGTAGTCTTGGGCTGCCATTGATGTAGTGACTGGCAAATGGGGTTGTTGTTTATTGAGTCTCACTTCACATAAACTTACTTCGAGCGATGAAATGAGCTGTAATGCGCGAGCAATTTTTTGTGCCAAAATAAATCCGTTTTGGGCAATTCCTGCAATCACAATTTCTTTTTCGTCTACATAGGTTTCGTAGATCTGATAGGCAATCCGCTTTATTTTGTGGTCAATTTCGGCTTGGGTGAGGATGATGTTTTGACTCATGTGGCAAATGGATATTTAATTTTCTTGGTCTTCGGTGGTGTTTTCAAAATCAACTAAATCGCGACGGTCTTTTTTGGTAGGACGGCCATCACCCGTTTTGCGGTAATGTTCTTTCGAGAGTTTGAGTAATTCGAGGTGTTGAAAAGCCTCTGCGGGTGTTTCGTCTTTTCTGTAGATGTCGACCAATTTGGCGCCCACTCGATTCTCAGGTATATCTAAAACGGCGATTTTATAGGTAATTTGATCCTTGCGAAACGTGATGTGATCGGAGGGGAAAACCTCTCGGGAAGCTTTGGCTACTTGGCCATTTACAGTCACCTGATTTTTTCGACAGGCTTCTGTAACCATGTTTCGGGTTTTGTAATAGCGCACGCACCACAGATACTTATCTACTCTCATCTTTTTTCTAAAATCGGCGTTAAATAGTACACAAAAATAAATCAAAATTGTATCTTGCGCACCTAAAATTAAGTCCTGATGAACAAATTTAAGTTATATTTTATTGTATTCGCAACCCTTACCGTTTTATTTTCTTGCAACAAAGCAGACGGCCCCGTAATTAGTCCTCCACGCGATTACCAAGAGCAATATGACACCGAAATCGAAACCATTCGCGAGTATTTAAAAAACTTTTATATTGAGTCAATTACGTCTAGTTCTGACAACACTGATCAAGACATCAAACTCACCCGAATTCCTACCGGAAACACCACTTTAACGCCTATTTGGGATAGTCCATTGTTGGATTCTACCGTGGTAACGTATGACGAAGTGGACTACACCGTATATTACCTCAATTTGCGACAAGGCAATGTGGCCGGAATTGCTCCTGTAAGCGTAGACGAAGTGCTTGCTTCCTACAAAGGATCTTACTTGGATTACGACACAAAGACTGTTGATGGTGTTGCCGTTGACAGTTTGGTTAGTAAAGATTTTGAATACATTCCTTTTCCAGACAATTTTATACCCTTGAATCAAACCATTCGCGGTTGGCAAAAAGTATTTCCCAAATTTAAATCGGGGGTGATTAATACCAATCCAGGTCCAAATCCTATTATATATACTGATTTTGGCGCAGGCGTGATGTTCTTGCCTTCGGGTTTGGCCTATTACAATATAGGTAGCGGAAGTATTCCTTCCTATTCGCCTTTAGTTTTTTCTTTCAAATTATATGATGTACGCCGAGCCGATCAAGATTCTGACGGTATTTTATCAATTAACGAAGACACCAATAACGATGGCGATTTCACCAACGACGACACCGATGAAGATGGCACGCAAGATTATTTAGATGTTGACGATGACGGCGATGGCTATTTTACCAAAACCGAAACCAAATACACCGATTCGGCTGGCGGAGTGCGTTATTATCCCTACAACGGCGCTGCCGTTGATGATCCTGCAACTCCATTGGTTGACGAATCAAAAGGAGTGCCATCTTGTAGCTTAGATTACATAACCCCCACACGAGTGCGAAGGTATTTAGACAAGACCTGTCATTAAAACCAACAAACCACTGCTGTTCTCAGTGGTTTTTTTTGATGCCAAAAGGTGTCAGTCTATACAGATTTAGTTGGGTTAACTCCTCAGTTCCAAATTGCTTTATGTGACCGTATTAATTTTTAGTAAATGTTAAATAATCGGTTCCGCCATTTCCACGGCTAACATCTTTTAATTTAATTACAGTTGTTGATTTTTCAATAATTTCCCAATCATCGCTCAATTCTAAAAATTCTGCAGGGGAACTAAAGGCTAGGTTAAAATCTAAATCACTGATGCTATCATTTGATACGATCAACTATAAGAAGACTTTCCAAATAGGCAAGGTTGTGGGTAATTTTTTTAAAAAAAACCTGTTTCAATACAAGAGGATTGACTTCGTCGAATTTCATTTCGCGCGGCAGCGTTGGAGCAATACGCTTAAGGGGTAAATTCTTCAATTAACGCCCTCAGATTTGGGAACTCAGTTACCAATTTTTCACGCTCTGCCAGTTCAAAATCTAGAAAATCAAAGCCAGGAGCAACAGTGCAGCTCACAAGTGCGTAGCCTTTTCCGTCTTTGAGTTTAGACCCAAACCAAGTATTCGCCGGGATTGTGGCTTGGGGTAATTCACCGTTTTTCATGTTATTACCCAAAATAATAGAACTGGCTTTTCCGTCTTGGATTGTCACAATTTCAATAGGGTCTCCTTGATGAAAAAACCAAAGTTCGTCCGATTGAATTCGATGAAAATTTGATTTCTCTGCATCGTGAAGAAGAAAATAAATGGCTGTACTGACATTCCTTTTTTCTCCATTTTGGTTGAGTGTAAATGCAGAAGATCGATATGTTTCAGCATAAAAACCGCCTTCTGGATGAGGTTGTAATTGAAGTTCCTCAATAATGTCTTTATGGTTCATGTTTTAGGTTTTGGGTAATAAAGATACGTATTTCAACTAACGATTTGCAGCTACCCGAAGGTGGCGATTTCGAAGCACTTCACTGTCAGTTAAGCACAAACTTTGATAGAAGCACAAAGCTTGATTTAACCACTGAACCGCCACTTTTGGGTAGGTGCTGTTATACACAGTGCAATTTCGACTCATTGCTTAATAAATGGTGCGTTAAACATTCTGCCATTTTTTGAAGTGAAGTTAATTATGTAGTAACCACTCGTAAAGCTTGATACGTCAACTACATATTCTCCGTTTCCAGATGCAGAAAAGGGTATATTGTATTTTCTACCCATCGCATCAATAATATTTAGCTTATCTAATATCTCCGAAGAATTTACATGTTTAATGATTATTTTTTCTGAAGTTGGATTCGTATAAACTAAAATTGATTGTGAAGTCAATTCGTTGATTCCTAACGTTGAAATAAAATATGCTTTGAAAGATATGCTATTTGTTTGAAGCGTGTCCAAAAAGACGGCATTTAAGGTGTCTGAAATCAATCCATTTGCCTCCCAATGAGAAAATTGATAACCCGGCATTGCTTCTGCTTCTATTTTTATAGGAACTCCATCGAAGTAAATACCGCTCCAAGGATATGAATTGGGAGTAATTGTGCTGATGTTGATTTTCCCGGCATTTGCAGGAAATACATCAAGGCTGACGTCAACTTGTTGTGGTAAATTAAACTCGCTTTGAATGTGATTTCTAACTTGTTCTGAGCGGCAGGACAATTCACTTTGATATAATAAATGATATTGATTAAAATCGTTCATCTGGCCTGCTACATTGAGCGAATCGCCCCATCTGTAATATTCGTTTGCCATTTCGACAACGGTTTGGTTGTACATTGAACTATCTATTGCAAGTAATCTGGATGGTAAATAAAGGGTATTCATTTGATCGGCAAATCGATTAATAAAGTAATTGCGGAATCGATCGTTTTGAATGCCTCTTAACCAAATATTCAAATGTGGATTATTGGGATCGGCCTGAAAAAGTTGCGATAGAAAATTATGATTGCAATTTACAATCCATGGTTGGTCGTTGGGTTGTAACCCATATTCTAAATCATTAAGAATATAACGCCAACGGTAGTTTGTTGCATCTGATCGGTATAGTTTTAAATTGTTGTAATTAAATGCCCAATCCACATTGTCAATCCACATTTCGGCAATAATGTAGTCGTTGTAGTACTTCATATCAAAATATTGATCGGCTTGATTCCAATAATTGGTATCGGTTGGATTAAGTTGCAATAAACTATCATATGAATCGTAGAATGATTGAACGGAGCCTTCAATTGCACGAAGGTTGAATCCATATTGGGAAGAGGAAGTTAGTATTTCGATGGCATCGGGGTCTGCATTTTCGGAAAGTTCGAACATCTCAGAGTTCGTTTTTTCTCTTACTTCATACAGCCCCCAGTAATTCCCATTGATATATACTGAAGCAGGTCTCCATGCTGAATAATAGTTATTGCTTCCATCCGCCATCATTTTACAACTTGCAGCATCTTTATAGGGCAAGGTCAAATAATTGTTACTTCCATTTCTGAGGTAAAAGTCACCATACTGAAAACGGTTTGGACGGTCCGGTATTACATTGTGCATAATGGGACCATCGCCCAACACGCCATGATCAAAATTGATACGAAATGCTCTTTGTGCACGTGAACGTGCTGACCACCCTCCATCCATCATAATTCCCGTTTTTCCGGAATGGATCAGATTATGGTTTGCTGTTGAGTCAAAATATTCAACGTATGCAGGTTTTAATAAATCCAGCGTGGGATTGTCAAACATTCCGTTAGGGCCGTACAAATTAGATGTGTCTGTAATTACCGAAATAATTGGGGTAATATGATTCAGGTTAAACAAATAACTGGCTGTTGATGTAGTGCTTGGTAGATAACCATTGATAAATGCCCTTGCTCGTAAAACTGTTGTTTGTGATATTGGAATAGACGTCCCATTCCATAAACTGGAAGTTGTGTCAGGATCGCTTCCGTCAAGCGTATAAAAGACATTCGCACTGGGCGAATTAGGGTCCGTGATACTAACAGTGAAGCCTGAAGTGTACACCCCTCCAACCATTGAAAACAAAGGAGCAATGGCATAATTTGTAAAAGGAGTTGAAAAATTGTTTGTTGCGCCTGGTGTTGGAGTCCCAAATTTTTGAATGTTTGGAGCCGAATCAGGAAAAGATCCAATACTCACACCAACTCCTTGCCCACAATTTACGTTCAAAGAACTAACTAAAACGTTAGATGGATTATATAGTTTTATTGTCTCACCATTGGAACTTATTTTGAAATTAGTGTGGTTTCTAACTCCAGTTGGGGGAATAAAGTTCGTTTGTAATGAATTGATTCCAGTATTTGCTAGACTTAACTCAAACAACTGGAAATTTGTTGGACAAGTTGCGATTACATCAAACGCAAGCGAATCTATGTTTCCAGCTGAAAGGCCAGCTGATATCAATTCAGTTGCCGTGTAAAGGTATTGTTGGCGAGCACCTTCGTACCAGTTGCTGTAAGCCGAAGGATAGTCGTAGTAGCCATTCTGTAAGGTGCCCGTGCCTACATTGGTTGAGTTAAAGCGAATATTTGGGCGCTGCTGGGCATTGCTTCCACCGCTGAATCCGCATGCGGAACCTGGGTAATTCAATGCAATAGTAGCCGAATTATATATTGTGGAACTTTGGGAATGAATGGAATTGCATTGGTAAAACGAGTTGTAGGTGCAAAGATTCAAAACAATATTTGATACGCCGTCCCAATAGAACGGAGTCGTAAAATGATGGGTGTTCCAACCTGTTTGTGGTGTAAATGTGCTATCTGTTAAAACATTTGTAAATGGAGATGATGCGAATCTGTCTTTTCCGCTACAAAAAACTATTATGTACTCATTGGGCTGAATAATTTGATGCGGAAATGACCATTCACCTGGGTTTGAATTGTCGCTGAGACTGTAGTTGTAAAGATCTATCGGAGTTGGCCCTGCATTGTAAATTTCAATCCAATCTTCATATTCTCCGTCTTCATCTAAGAGGGTGGGGTAATTTTTATTGCTCCCCTCGTTGATTACTAATTGGCCAAAACATACGTTCGTACATAAAACAGCGATCGTAATAAATACTATTTTACAAGTTCGCATTAACATTTATTCTAATACAATTTTGAATGTTTGATTAAACATGTCACCAATTCTTAAAAAATAAAGGCCTTTCGAGTTATGGCTTAAATCAATGGTTGTGTTTTCTGATATACGGCCTTCTGATATAACTTCTCCTAACAGATTGTAAATTTGGAAATCAGAATCAACATACTCTTGGGCAGCGACCAGAAAAAGCAAACCGGATGTTGGGTTTGGAAAGAGGGTTGCCTCAAAGTTTTTTGGGGCCTCAAATATTGCAAGTTTAGTACAATTGACCGTCTGAGGCGTTGCTTGATTCAGGTTATTTCCTATACCCATTTGACCTAGACCATTACTCCCCCATGCCCACAGAGTTCCATCTGATTTGATTCCCGAAGAAAATTCCATACCTCCACTAATTTTAATAAAATTGTTATTTATGGAAGATAATATCATTTGAGGTAAGGTTTGAACACCTCCTACATTTCCATTACCTATTTGGCCAATGTAATTTCTTCCCCATGACCATACTGTTCCATCGTTTTTAATTGCGAGATCATGATCTGCTCCCGCACTGATATCTGTCCAATAATTATTTGTTCCAATTTGAGATGGTATCGGAATAACTACAAAAGGAGTGTCTGTAGTAATGTCGTAACCCCATGACCAAATGGTCCCATCAGTTTTAAGGGCCAATAAATGAGAGTAATTACCAAAATCCAGTTGGCTCCATGATGTATCAGTTCCAATTTGTATCGGTGTATTATTGAGTGGCAATCCGTTATTTACAAAGTTTGCGGTATTGTCCCCCCAGCACCAAAGTGTTCCATTAAATTTAATAGCTCCAGAAAAGTTCGCGCCAGCACTGATTTGCTTCCAATCGTTATCGCTCCCTATTTGCAATGGAGTAGTTTGATAGATTGGTGGACAAAATGTGCAGGTGCTTAATCCATTACCAACCTGTCCCGTATTATTTAATCCCCATGCCCATAACGTATTGTTTGATTTTAATCCAAGAGCATGTTGCCCTCTAGCGCTGACTTCAATCCAATCATAATCATTTCCAATTTGAACTGGGTAGTAGGTGTTTAAATTTGTGGTGTTATTTCCTCCGATAGCAGGATCTGGGAATGACCCCCATGCCCATAATGATCCATCGTTTTTAATCCCCAATGAAAAATTTTCACCCGCTGAGATGTCTGCCCAATTATTTAGCGTCCCTATTTGAATCGGAGTAATGTAATATGGAATTGTCGGCAAGCCAATACCCAAATCACTGGAGCTGCCCCACCCCCACAAGGTTCCATCATTTTGAATTGCCAATTGATGGCTGGAACTGGCACTCACTTTGTCCCAGCATTGTGCAAACAAAATATTTTGATGAAGGATAAACAATAGTAGTATTAAACAATGTATTCTGCGTTTGAGACTTTTCATGCTTATTTCTTTTTTGATTAATTCCAAGTGTAATACTAAATTTTCATTTTTTGTTCAGGTTCAGCTCTAGCTGTCTTGTTTGCATTGTGAATAACGTTTCGCGGCTTTGCGCAGCGCGGGTTTCAGGACTCTAATGTATCAAAAGAAACGTAAACTTCCAAGCAACGAGATGACTTTTTGAAACTACAAACCCCGCGTTGCGAAAAACCGCTGTTAGTGGTTCGTTGCATTTTTCTGCAGTACAAAATTTGTTTGCCAATGCTATCCTTAAGTAATTGAGTATTTATACTCTTTTGGGAAGTCTTTTGTAACTTCAAACAAAACAAGTATTAACTTATACACTTCTTTAAAAACTGGTAAATCGTAATACAAAGCCATAATTTTTCAAAATTCGACCGCTTCTCGGTATATCTTAAATGGTTAAATAGTTAAAAAGCCCGAACCGCACGCACAGAGTAAGTGTTGAGCTTATAGAAGATGCCGGCATCCCCACTGTAGAAGCTGAAGGTCCACGCATCGGTAGCGAGATACTCGGTACTGCTCCAATAGGTAGCTGTACTTGATAATAGGGCATTTCCGCCAGTAAATAATGCTTTGTTAGTTTCGAAACGGTTGTAATACAATTTGCCAAGCTCATCAATACTTGGTAAATACCAACCTGCACCTAATCCTGCAATGTATGTAGCCGCTGGGCTACCTGTCATTAATGCTGTATTGTAAGCACCGTCCCAACTACGGTTTGCGTTTACTAATGTTCCTGTTGTTTGCCATTCGGCTGTACTTTCGGTAAGTGCTACAATAAGCCCGTGTTCTAAACCATCGCTGCCTTTGTATAGGTAATAAATAATACCGCCATTAAAGGCTTCGCCAAGGTAGTGGGTAAAACCGCCAACACCTGCGTTTGTGCCTGCTGCTGCACTAAACAAGGCATAAGGCACACTCATTAATTCGTTTGTGCCAGCAATGGTGTAAGCGGTGCCTCCTGTTGGATCGGTTTCTGTTTTTATAAAATAAGGACCGGCCGACCAGTTAATGCCTGCAAATGTGCCTGTAACAATTGTACCTGTTCCAATTTCTAAACTTACTAAACCATTGGCGTTGGTGCTTGGTGTTTGGGTTTCTACATATACAGCCGTACCAGTTGGTGAACCTTGCAAAATGCTTATTTTCATTCCAACAGGTGTAGAGGTTATTAATGCATTACTACTATTGCGAATTACAGCTTGGTAACTCATTTTTTGCGGCGCCTGAGCCCAAACGCTTGCCGTTAATAATAAACCGACTACTAGCGAATAGATTTTTTTCATTGTTTTAAGTTTTAGTTTTTAATGATTTTAAATGTTTTTACTTCGTTGTTATCGTTATTTACTTTCAAAAAATAGGTAGCACTTGGCAAGTTTTCCGTACCAATAGTTTCGCTGTTTCTTATTATTTTTCTGCTTTCAATTATTTTCCCACTAATGTCGTAAAGTTGAAAATTCAAAGTTGAAAGTTCAGCTTTACCTATATTAAGAGTTAAATAATTAGTTGTTGGGTTGGGGTATGCTGTTAATTCCAAATTAATAGAATGATTATCTATACCCAGCACAATAGAAATTTCGTAAGGTTGTTGCACGCCTTGTGCTACCGAACCTGCGGTTCCTGTGTTAGTGGTATAAATAATTTGCCCAACCGAATAAGCAACGGTTCCTCCGCTACCCGAAGCATCACCGCCCGTGGCGATAGTTGCTTGCGCTTGCGATGTTAGCCCGAGGCCTAAAAACAAAACACTCAATTTTACTTTTTTGTATTTCATTTTTCCTTTGATTTTAGTTGTTAAAATTACTCATTTTAATTTATTCTTTTTTTTTGACTGTCCGTGTCGTTACAGTTTGTACAATGAGGCATAACGGGCCGCGTGCAGGCGCTCGTTTTTGCTCTTTCTTGGCGCATAGCGAAGCTTAGCCTGCAACTCAGCAAAAATGACGCTTGCACGTTGTTACAAGCTGGTGTTCTGTCTTTTGGTGCCGATTCATTCACGCTTCTTATTCTTAAATTACTTTTAATGTTTTAAAGTGTTCTTGTGTTGAAGTTTTAAGTTTTATCAAAAAGTTCAATAATTTGATCTGAAGTCGGAATTTTTTTGATAGAAAAAGTAAGTTCCATATTTATGTTTCATTTTTTATTCCAAAAAAAGATGGCAAAAACTATAAATCCCACTAAACCCTCTAAAAAAGGGACTATTAAAAACAGATAAAAACTAGGATAAAATATTCCCATTAAAAAAATGGATATCAACATTACGAAACCAAGATAAATCCAATATGTTTGATCAGCAATTTGCAGGGATTGTTTTTCAAATTTGAATCGGTTGAATATTAGTGGCAATAAAGCTTCTATGTCCCACAATAGTAAAAATAATCCAGCTAACAACATCAAACCAGTAATTTTAGGTGTTCCCTGAAAATCAAAGGCAATAGTTATAATGAAGATATTAAGGATAATAACAAAATAAAAGATAGCGCCCAAGCGTGAAAATCGCTGCGTCATCAGCAGGATACCACTGATTAATTGACTTAGGCCAATGAAATGCCAGTATGTGCCCTCCTGTATCAAAACCCAAAAAAATATTTCTGCCGGCGGAAGTTCATTAATAGGAATTTTGTTAGGAAGTTTATTGATATCACCATATTGACCAAATTTATTCAAGGTAAAAGTGGAAATTACAAATGCTCCACCTATGAGATACCTCAAATATACTGTGAAAATTTGGAGACTTTTTATATCTCTTATTTTGTTAAGTAATTTATACATATATTGATCTTCAAATATTTTCAATAGACGTTGGTTTAAATACAATATTTTATGGTCTGTTCTTTACAATTGCTTGTAACGGTTTGCGTGCAGGCGCTCGTAACCCTGTGTTGCGCCTGCGGCAGGGTTATGGCGCTTGCACGCTGTTAAGGGCTGGCTTATTCCTTGATTACTTTAAATGTCTGTTTCACATTTTCTCCTACACTGAACAAATAAATACCTGCCGATAAATTCCCCAACTCAACGCTAGTGTTTTCAGCATTTATTGTTCCTGATAAAACTACTTTACCTGTGTTGTCATAAATAGTGAAAACAGTGCCAATAAGTTTGGCATCAGCTTTTACATTGACTAAACTTTGGGCAGGGTTAGGGTAAACTGTAAATGATTTTTCATTTACAGTTTCATTAATACCCAAACTGATGCCATTAAACTTTACCAAAAAAGCATCATTGTAAGAGCTGCCAACACCCCCATCAACAGTTTGATGCGCTCCTGCTGTTGCTATACCCGAATTAGATTGTGTATGTCCCGTTATATAAATATTGCCTGAGGCATCGGTAGCACATGAACTTGCTATATCTATATCTCCTCCACCGTAATAAGTGCCCGATTGCCTTACTCCGTTTAAATCAAACTGTACTAAATAGACGTCACTAGGGCCAGATATAACAATTTTAACTGCCCCTGCTGTGGCTATACCAGTGCTAGATTGAGTCCACCCCGTCATGTAAATATTGCCAAAGGCATCGATAGTGCAGGAATTTCCTGAATCACCTAAACTGCCCCCATAATAAGTTCCCCATTGCCTAAAACCGTTTGAATCAAACTTTACTAAGAAAGCGTCATTGTATCCACCACCATAAGCACTTTGATGGGACCCTGGTGTAGCTATGCCCGATGCAGCCATTTGTTGCTGTGCCTGTCCAGTCATATAAACATTTCCCGATGCATCGGTAGTGCATGAAAATCCATCATCAGGTCCGACACCACCGTAATAAGTACCCCATTGCCTTACGCCACTTGAATTAAACTTTACTAAAAAGGCGTCAGTATACCCCGCATTGGCAGTTTGATGCGCTCCTGCTGTTGCTATCCCTGAACTAGAAAATGTTGCCCCCGTCATGTAAATATTGCCTAAGGCATCGATAGTGCAGGAATTTCCATCGTCCGCAGAGATACCTCCAAAATAAGTACCCCATTGCTTTACTCCGCTTGAGTTAAACTTTACTAAAAAGGCATCACCACTTCCCGACAGCATAGTTTGATGTGCCCCCGCTGTGGCTATACCTAAAGTTAAATCTGTACCTCCAACTATGTAAATATTGCCTGAAGCATCGGTAGTGCAGTGCTTTCCGTTGCCTCCAAAATAAGTTCCCCATTGTCTTACGCCACTTGAATTAAACTTTACTAAAAAGCCATTATTAACTGCAGTTTCATGCGCTCCTGCCGTGGCTATACCTGAGGTGGAACTTGTAATTCCAATCATGAAAACATTGCCTGAAGCGTCAGTAGCGCAAGATAATCCAAAATCATTTCCGCTCCCTCCGTAATAAGTAGCCCATTGCCTTACTCCACTTGAGTTAAACTTTACTAAATAGGCATCAAAACTGCCCGATCCATTGCTGGTGGGGCCACCAGCATGAAGAGATTGATGTGCTCCTGAAGTGGCTAATAAATTTGACCCAGCAGCTGAACTTGTGTACCCGACCATGTAAACATTGCCTGAGGCATCGGTAATGCAGGATTTAGCTAGATCTTCTCCGAACGGCCATACTTCTTGGGTGGCTGTGTAATATGTACCCCAACCTAGCTGATTTTGAGCCATGCTAATTGTTGCAAATCCGAAGATTGCAATTGCTGTAAAAAGTATTTTTTTCATTTTCATATTTTTTATTTTATGATTGTTAGCGCAAATCTCAGTACTAATAGTTCAAAACATCTCACGCCTAATAGTGAAAACGAGTTTTTTAGCTAAGATATTTTCAAAAAACAGTAAAGAGCTATTAATTTGAAGCCTTAATTGCTGCCATTATCAAAGATATTTTTTTGTATTTGGATTCTTTAATATCAAAATACACATACATTCTTCGTAATGACGAACCAATTCCATCTACGCTCATGAATGCTTTTTCTGCAATTTCCTTGTTTGTAATATCAGGTTCTTTGAGTAAAATGTTAAGTACGTTCCAATCAGTTTCGTTTAATGCTTTGTCGATGGATTTCTCAATTTTTTCTCTTACTAATTGAAATTCATTTGAGTTTACAACAAGATTGTTATCCTCATTACTTTTTAGTTTTTCAATTTCTTGAAGTAATTCCTCTCTTTTTTTTCTATTCTTTTTGATGTTTCTATAGAAGTAAAATAGGATGCCCATTATTAAAATAATTGATCCAAGTATAATACCGTATGTTTTTTGTTGGTGTTTTAATTCTGCCTCTGCTTTCTCTTTTTGTATTTTTTGTTCATTTTTTTGAAGTATATCATCAAATTCATTTTTAACAACTTCTCTAATGAGTGTAAGTTTATTTCTTTCTAATTGCAAATTATCTTTATAGATGCTGTATTCCTGATACATTTCTAAAGATTTTTTTGGATTGTTATCAGCCTGATAAATCTTATATAATAAATCATATAGATTTAACTTTAATTCATTATCAGAATTTTTATCTAACCCAGCCAATATAGATTCTCCCATTTTTATAGCCGCTTCAATATTCCCTTTTTTTAATTCTAATTCCGCGGAAATAATTTCACCCTCAGTTATGAAACTTGACACTTTAAGTTCGTTGCTAATGGTGTTCATTTTTTTAGCATAAATACTGGCTTTTTCTATCTCATTTAACGCCAAGTGAATTTTTGCTAAGGTCGCATAACATGCAACCATAAAAAACTTATCATCAGTATGCTCTACTATTTTTAATGCTTTTTCGTAATATATTTTAGCTTCCTTGTAATTTTTTAGTTCATAGTTTGTCCAGCCAATATTTATGTAGATTACTGCTTTTCTTCTTTGAGGAACATCGATATTTCTGATGGTTGAAAGTGCCTTTTGATAATATTCTAATGCTAAATCGTAATTCTGTATGTAAAGGTATATGCTTCCTATGCTACTTAACATATTCGATTCTCCTTTTTTCTCTTTTATCTTTCTATAGATTTTAAGTGAATTATAAAAACATTGAAGTGCTTGTTTATAGTCTTTTTTGTTTGCATAAACATTACCTATATTACTTGTAATATTTGCTTTTAAAGAAGGATTATTTAGTTTTATTGCTAATTTTTCTGCCTCTTTATAGTAGTGCATAGATTTATCTAATTCGCCTT
Organism: Flavobacterium psychrophilum; assembly: GCA_945879625.1. GTDB lineage: Bacteria > Bacteroidota > Bacteroidia > Flavobacteriales > Flavobacteriaceae > Flavobacterium > Flavobacterium psychrophilum_G. The sequence continues at coordinate 20,946 of CAMCVA010000011.1, read as the reverse complement.
TTAGTCTATAAATACCACCTCTGTCATTAGCTACATTGTAGAGCTCTTTGGTATTATTTTTTTCTTTTGCAAGTTGGTAGTAGTAATCTAATACTTCGAGAGCAACGTCTGGTTGCGCCTGATTATTTAAAATATAATAGTCAGCTAATGCCTTGAACCTTATAGAATCTGAATTTTTAGTGTTTTCCCAAACTGATTTTAGATCAATAGACTTGTTTTGAGCAACAATATTTATTGTTGAAAAAAGGAAAACGATAATAAGAAAACTATTTTTAGTCATAAATTTATTTTAATACTGTAATGATTTTTGGATGTTAATTAAATCATTGAATTGTTGGCGGTTTAACCATTAGTCAATTTCGGTTCAAGCTTGCCCTTAACGGTTCGCAGCTACCCGAAGGGCGGGACTTTTACTACAAAACTTGATTTGAAAAACTAATGTTTGGTTCGCCACAAATCTGTCTTTATAGCACAAATCCCCGCCTTTTGGGTAGGTGCTGTTATAGGCTGTGTTTCTTTTCCGTCCGTCCATTACTTTGTCTTTGTTGTCGGTCTGTGAAAAACTGGAAAGTTAACTGAATTAGCAATAAAGCAAAGTTCATTAGCCTTTTTATGAAGTTCATTGGCTTTGTCTACCATTGTCTTTTCGGTAACTGTTACTAATGGATTTAAAGTTACTTCTGTAAAATGTCCGCCACCGTTTTCCGTTTCTTTCATTATCCCTGTTGCATTGTCAATATAGTCGGCTACAACTACACCCGCTTGTGAACATAAATGCAAATACCAAAGCATATGACAAGCAGAAAGTGAAGATACCAATAAGTCTTCTGGATTATGCTTTGTCTTGTCGCCACGAAAATCTGGGTCTGAAGAGCCTAAAATATTATTCTTGCTGTCAATACTAATTATATGTTCTCTATTATAGTCTTGGTAATTGCTTGTTCCTGAACCTTTATTACCTGTCCATTTAATAGTCGCTTTATAGTGATGAGTTTTTACTGTCGCCATATTTTCTTGTTACGCATCATTTGGTATTGTCTTAACATAGCCTATAACTCGTTTATATGCGCTACAAAATTTCTAGTATGCACCCAATCTAGGCTGGCTATACGAAGTTTTGTTTTTACATATTGTAGACGTAAACGTATAAAAATATTGCTTACAATTCATCAAACGTCTTTATCGTTTTAGAAACAAACAAAAAAAATCCCCAAGCCATTGGGGATTTAGAATGTAAGTACAATTGAAATTATTTTCTAGCCAATACTTTTTCTGCTTTTTCTACAATAGCAGCGCTGTTCAAGCCGTATTTTTCCATCAATTGTTCGGGAGTTCCGCTTTCGCCAAAACTGTCGTTTACGGCTACAAATTCTTGGGGAACCAAGTGGTTTTGTACCAAGCAGCGCGAAACGCTTTCGCCCAAACCACCAATAATGTTGTGCTCTTCGGCGGTCACTACACAACCGGTTTTTTGCACCGATTTCAAGATGGCTACTTCATCGAGCGGTTTAATGGTGTGAATGTTAATCACTTCGGCTGAAATGCCTTTCTCGGCCAAGGCTTCGGCAGCGAGTAGGGCTTCCCAAACCAAATGTCCGGTGGCAATTATCGTCACATCGGTTCCCTCTTGCAACACGATGGCTTTTCCAATCACGAAAGGTTCATCAGCCGGCATAAAGTTGGGCACTACTGGGCGACCAAATCGCAAATAAACCGGACCGTGGTGATCGGCGATGGCCATGGTGGCGGCTTTGGTTTGGTTGTAATCGCAGGTGTTAATCACCGTCATGCCGGGCAACATTTTCATGAGGCCAATGTCTTCTAGTATTTGGTGTGTGGCGCCATCTTCACCCAAGGTTAAACCCGCGTGTGAGGCACAAATTTTTACGTTTTTATCAGCATAGGCCACCGATTGACGAATCTGATCGTATACTCTTCCGGTAGAAAAGTTGGCGAATGTTCCGGTAAATGGAATTTTTCCGCCTATGGTTAATCCAGCTGCAATGCCTATCATGTTGGCCTCGGCAATGCCTATTTGAAAGAAACGCTCCGGGTGATTCTTTTTGAAGTCGTCAAATTTTAACGAGCCAATCAAATCGGCACAAAGGGCTACTACTTGTTCGTTTTTTTGACCCAATTCGGTCATTCCTGCGCCAAAACCCGAACGGGTATCTTTGCTTCCTGTGTTGGTATATTTTTTCATGTGTGTTGTGCTGTGAGATTAATAGTCGCCTAATGTTGCCGGATTTTGTGCCAATGCCGCTTCAAGTTGGGCATCGTTGGGTGCTTTTCCGTGCCAAGCGTGGGTGTGCATCATGTAGTCAACGCCGTTCCCCATTTCGGTGTGCAACAATACACAAACTGGTTTTCCTTGGCCCAATACACTTTTGGCCGTTTGCATGCCCGATAAAATCGCGTCAATGTCATTTCCTTTTTGAATCACAACCACTTGCCAATCAAAGGCTTCGAATTTGGCTTTTAGGTCGCCCATGTTCAATACCTCGTCGGTGGTTCCGTCAATTTGTTTGCCGTTTAAATCGATGGTGGCAATCAAGTTGTCCACTTTTTTGGCCGAGGCATACATAATGGCTTCCCAGTTTTGTCCTTCTTGCAATTCACCATCGCCTAAAAGGCAATAGATGGTGTGCGCATCGTTGTTTAATTTTTTGGCTTGGGCCGCGCCAATGGCTACCGATAATCCTTGTCCCAAAGACCCAGAAGCCATACGAATTCCGGGTAAACCGTCGTGCGTGGTAGGGTGTCCTTGCAAACGCGTATTGATTTTTCTAAAGGTGGCCAATTCGGCTACTGGAAAATACCCGCTGCGGGCCAATACGCTGTAAAATACTGGCGAGATGTGGCCATTCGACAAGAAAAAAACATCTTCGCCTATTCCGTCCATGCTGAAACCGGGTTTGCGAACCAAGATGTGTTGGTAAAGTGAAACTAAAAATTCGGCACAGCCTAAAGATCCTCCGGGATGTCCCGAATTGACGGCGTGTACCATGCGCAAAATGTCTCGGCGCACTTGGGTGGTAAAATCGTTGAGTTGTGTGGTGTTTGGCATTGTTGAGTTGTAAAATATTAGACGCGTCAAAGATACTTATACTTTTGGTTGTTGAATTTGGCCTTTTTTCAAAAGTTATTAAAAGTTATAAAAAAACGCTCCGAAAAGCGTTTGGTTTTTATCCGATGAGTTTGGCAATGCTAAAGGCTGCTGCTGCGGCAATAATACCCACAGCTGTAACTTTGAACGCCCCCCAAATGGGTGGTTGTCCGGTAACTTTGCTTTTGAAGTAGCCAAAAACAAACAAACTCACAATCGTAATTACAGACGACCAGATTAATCCCTGAAAAGGCGTGTCGGTAAAAAAGTAGGCCGTGAGCGGCAACAAGCCGCCAATAAAATAGGAAACGCCAATGGTCAAGGCGCTGTTGCGGGCGCGTTTTGGATGGGGTTGTTCGAGGCCCAATTCAAATTTCATCATAAAATCGACCCATTTTGTTTTGTCTTTGGCCAGTTGATTGGCCAATAACGTTTGTCCAGCTTCGTCGATGCCATAATCGGCAAAGATTTCTTTTACCTCGTCGATTTCTTTTTGGTGGTAATTGTCTACCTCGTAGTATTCGCGTTTGAGTTCGCTTTCGTAGTGTTCTTGTTCGGTTTTTCCGGCCAAATAGCCACCCAAGCCCATGGCAATACAACCCGCTACAATCTCGGCAATTCCCGCAGTAATTACAATACCGTTGGAATCGACGGCGCCACTTAATCCGGCGGCCAAGGCAAAGGGAACGGTGAGTCCGTCGCTCATACCAATTACAATATCGGTAATAAAATCGGAGCTTTTGAGGTGCTGTTCTTGGTAGGAGTATTCGTTCATGGCTGAGGTGTTTTATTGGTTATCAAATTTAGACTAAAAATTCCTCGAATTTTAGCGGAATGCTATTTTAGAATGCATTTAAATTCGGGTGCTATGAACTGGTTTTGCGTGAAGGATAGCAGTGATTATCCTTTTGGAGCGGAAGCGAAAAAAGATAAAAACGGATAGCCTGACCCCTGTGGGCACGCCCGAAATTAAATACAATTTATCCCCGCCCTTTTTGGAATTCAATTATCTTTGCCCACGCAAAAAAATACGATTATGAAATTTGATTTACTCCATACAGATCCGCAATCTAAGGCACGCGCGGGCACCATTACCACTGATCACGGCACGATTGAAACACCCATTTTTATGCCAGTGGGAACGGTAGCTTCGGTAAAAGGCGTGCACCAGCGGGAACTCAAGGAAGAAATTAATCCCGATATCATTTTAGGGAATACATATCATTTGTATTTGCGTCCGCAAACGGCAATCATCGAGCAGGCGGGTGGCTTGCACAAATTCATGAATTGGGACCGAAACATCCTCACCGATTCGGGTGGATACCAAGTGTATTCGTTGTCGGCCAACAGAAAAATTAAGGAAGAAGGGGTAAAGTTTAAGTCGCACATTGACGGTTCTCTTCATTTTTTTACGCCCGAAAATGTAATGGAAATTCAGCGTACCATTGGCGCCGACATCATCATGGCCTTTGACGAATGTACGCCCTATCCCTGCGATTACCGCTATGCCCAGCGTTCGATGCACATGACGCACCGTTGGTTGGATCGCTGCATCAATCACCTGGAAAAAGTACCGGTAAAATACGGGTACGAACAAACGTTTTTTCCGATTGTACAGGGAAGCACCTACAAAGATTTGCGCATGCAATCGGCCGAATACATTGCCAATTCGGGCCAACAAGGCAATGCGATTGGCGGACTTTCGGTGGGAGAACCGGCCGAAGAGATGTATGCCATGACCGATGTGGTGTGTAGCATTTTGCCCGAAGACAAACCCCGGTATTTGATGGGCGTGGGCACACCGATAAATATTTTAGAAAACATCGCCTTGGGCGTAGACATGTTTGACTGCGTAATGCCTACGCGTAACGCCCGAAACGGCATGTTGTTTACGGCGCATGGCACCATCAACATCAAGAATAAAAAATGGGAAGCCGATTTCTCTCCTGTAGACGAAATGGGCATCACTTTTGTAGACCGCGAATATTCAAAAGCCTATTTGCGTCACCTCTTTGCCGCCAACGAATACTTGGGCAAACAAATCGCCACGATTCACAATTTGGGCTTTTATATGTGGTTGGTTCGTGAGGCCAGAAAACATATCTTAGCCGGAGATTTTAGAACGTGGAAAGAAATGATGGTGAAACAAATGAGCCAACGGTTATAAGGCATGCTGACAATTATTGACAAATACATCTTGCGCAGGTACCTCGTTACGTTTACGGTAATGTTGATGCTGTTTATTCCTATTGGAATTATTATAGATTTAGCAGAAAAAGTAAATAAACTAATTGAAAATAAAGTTCCTTTTTTCCCAATTCTCGTTTATTATTATGACTTCACTATTTATTTTGCCAATTTATTATTTCCCATTTTTTTGTTTCTGTCGATTATTTGGTTCACTTCCAAAATGGCAAATAACACCGAAATTATAGCGATTCTAAGTTCTGGAATTTCATTCACCCGATTTTTAAGGCCCTATTTTATTGGCGCAACGCTGGTGTGTATTCTTTCTTTTTTTTTAGGAATTACCTTGTTGCCCAAGTCGAGTGAAGGATTTCAAAATTTTAGATACACCTACTTGGTGGGAGACGGACGTCAACAAATGCGTGATGAAACGGATGTTTACCGCCAGATTAGCGCCGATGAATTTATCTATGCAAGTAACTTTAATCCGGCATCTAAGACGGCATTCAATTTTTCGTTAGAGAAATTTAAAGGCGAAAAATTGGTCTATAAAATCACGGCCAATCGATTAAAGTTTAATCCTTCAGACAACACCTACACCATGTTTGGCTATGTGAAACGCACTGTAGGAAATTACGATGATGTACTGGATCGTGCCGACCAAAAGATTGCCAAATTTAGTTTTGACTTAGAAGATCTCACCCCAACCATTTATGTAGCCGAAACCTTGCCGCTAGGGGAGCTTCAACGATTTATAGAACGCGAAAAAAAACGGGGTAATTCAAATGTAAACGCGTACTATGTGGTGCTTTATAAAAAATTTAGCACTCCAGTTTCGGCCTTTATCCTCACCATTATAGCCGTGGCGGTTTCGTCGATGAAACGAAGAGGTGGGATGGGTGTCAATTTGTCTATTGGGATTTTATTGGCCTTTTCATTTATTTTTTTAGACAAAATTTTCGGGGTGTTGGGAGATAAATCAAGTATATCACCTTTGTTAGCCGTTTGGGTGCCAAATTTAAGTTTTGGTGCTTTGGCTGTCTATCTTCTACGCAATGCGATCAGATAAATTAAATTACTACCTACAACTTCAACTCATTGTTTTTATTTGGGGTTTTACCTCAGTTCTAGGGGCGTTAATTTCGCTCGATGCATTAAGTTTGGTGTGGTTTCGCATGGTATTTGCCTCCCTATTTATTGGGATCTACGCCTATTTTTTTAAATTAGATTTAACCCTTACGGTCAAACAACTAGTGTTTTTTTTATTGGCGGGCAGCATAATTGCCTTGCATTGGTTTACCTTTTTTAAAGCCATAAAAGTCTCAAATATTTCCATCACGCTTGCCTGTTTATCTTCGGGAGCTTTTTTTGTTTCGGTATTAAAACCTTTGTTAACTGCCCAAAAAGTAGTGTATTATGAAGTGGTATTAGGAATACTCGTAATTGTAGGCTTGTGTATTTTAGTCCATGTCGAAAATATGAATATCCAAGGGGTGATTTTGGCATTGATTTCTGCTTTTTTGTCTGCTTTATTTTCTATAATCAACGAAATTGCGGTAAAACAACACGATTCTACGGTGATTGCTTTTTACGAACTTCTGGGGGGTGTACTTTTTTTTACTATTATTCTTTCATTAACAAATAGTTATTCGCTTGTATTTTTTACCTTGAATTGGGTAGATTTGGTGTATTTACTAGTTTTAAGTTCCGTTTGTACCGCCTACGCCTTGATCACTTCTGTAAAAATCATGAAGCATCTCAGCGCATTTACAGTGATGTTGAGTATCAATTTAGAACCGGTTTATGGGATCATATTGGCCGTGTTGATATTTGATGAAAAAGAAAAAATGAGCACGGGGTTTTATGTTGGAGCAGTAATTATACTCGTGATTATTTTGTTAAACGCATTTATTAAAAACAAGGATGTACAAGAATAAGAAAGTTGTAGTCGTAATGCCAGCATACAATGCTGAGAAAACATTAGAAAAAACATTTGCCGAAATCCCGATGCATATTGTGGATGAGGTTATTTTAGTTGATGACAAAAGCAGCGATAATACCTTTGAGTTGGCCCAAAAAATAGGAGTCAACCACATTATTCGCCATGAACAAAATAGAGGCTACGGAGGCAATCAAAAAACGTGTTACAACAAATGCAAGGAGCTTAACGCCGACATTGTTGTGATGCTTCATCCGGATTACCAATATACGCCGCTGCTCATTGAGGCGATGGTGAGTATTATTGGCAACGAATTGTATCCGGTGGTATTTGGATCAAGAATTTTGGGAATTGGCGCACTCCGAGGCGGGATGCCATTATACAAATACATTGCAAATCGTGCGCTTACCTTGTTTCAAAATGTCTTGATGAATCAAAAATTATCGGAGTACCATACGGGCTATCGCTCCTTTGATATGAAGGTTTTAAACAGTGTGGATTACAACAGTTGCTCGGAAGATTTTGCTTTTGACAACCAAATCATTGCTCAAATTTGCATTCAAAAATTTGAAATAGCTGAAGTAACATGTCCGACTAAATATTTTGAAGAAGCGTCGTCGATAAACTTCAAACGCAGTTCGATTTATGGGTTGCACGTACTACTCGTTTCTATTCGTTATTTTCTTCATAAAAATAATATCCTAAAATGGAAGCTTTTACAATAGATAAATGGAGCGCTCAGTACAGAACTATTTTAGTAGCGCTGTGTGTCGTATTGTTTCCGTTGGCAATTGGTTCGGTTCATTTATTTGATTGGGACGAAGTGAACTTTGCAGAAGCTTCGAGAGAAATGTTGGTCAACAACAATTTCATGAATGTGCAAATTAATTATTTGCCCTTTTGGGAAAAGCCGCCTTTATTTTTTTGGCTGCAAGTAGTGTGCATGAAACTAGTGGGTGTCAACGAATGGGGGAGTAGACTACCCAATGTACTGGTTGGACTTATATCGGTGCTTTTTATTTATTCGATAGGAAAAAAAGTAGTCTCCAAAAAATTTGGTTTTATCTGGGGACTCGCCTACATCGGCAGTTTTTTGCCTCATTTTTATTTTAAATCAGGTATAATTGATCCGTTGTTTAATCTATTTATCTTTCTAGCTCTTTATTATTTTTATTTATACCAGCAGCACTACCAAAAAAAATACGTGTTAATCGCTGCGGTATTATCCGGATTAGCCGTTTTAACTAAAGGTCCTGTTGGGGTGCTCCTCATTTTTTTGGTTGTAGTTATCTATATACTGGCCAAATGGAAAGACATCCAACTGAAGATGTTGGACATCGCGCTAGTTGTGCTCATTATAGTGGGCATTACCTCCGTTTGGTTTATTGCCGAACTTATAAATGGAGGTGGAATTGAAGTTTTTAAAGAATTTTTCGATTACCAGGTTCGATTATTTACATCCTCCGAAGCCGGTCACGGCCAGCCGTTTTACTACCATTTTATTGTCTTGTTTTTTGGTTGTTTTCCCATCTCATTGATTGCCTTTCCTTACCTGCTTAGAAAAAAATTTGGTGTGGAAACCCAGCCAATGGTTCAAAATTTTTATATGTTGAATTTTATTTTGTTTTGGGTAGTCTTGTTACTTTTTTCATTTACAACAACCAAAATTGTGCATTATTCCTCCTTGTGTTACTTTCCGTTATCTTTTATTGCGGCCTATGTGTTGTATCAAAAAACCAACGCAAACAGGCCCATTAGTACCTTGTCATTTGTGCTAATCGCTTTAGTAGGTGTTATAATTTCAATACTTTTTACAGCACTTCCGCTCGTAGTTAGATTCAAAAATGAAATCATCCCTTTCATAAAAGATCCCTTTGCTGTCGCAAATATTACTATGCCTGTTGCCTGGAGCGGCTATGAATTTTTAATTGGAATTTGTTATTTTTTGGTATTTGTTTATATTCTTTTCTTACTCAAGAAAAATACCCACTATATCGCACACTTTTTTATATTGAATGCAGTAATGTTGAATGTACTGATGATTTTTATTGTACCAAAAGTAGAGCAACACGTACAGGGAAGCTTAATTGAATTTTTTGAAAAACATCAGAGCAGTAATGAATATGTAGTTACCTACGGATTTAAAAGTTATGCGCAATATTTTTACACCAAAAAAGTAAATCCAACTAATGCATTGGCCAAAAATGATCAATGGTTGTATGAAGGAGCAATTGATAAACCCACCTACATTGTGTGTAAAATAATGAACAAAGAACAAGTAGAACTATTAGAAGGCACTCACTATTTGTACGAAAAAGGAGGTTTTGCTTTCTTTGTAAGACACCCAAAAACAATTAAGTAAAGGCTTACTTGTTAGGATATTAACACTTCGTTCATTTTTTTCACTTTGTTCTTTAATGAAAAATTGTACCAAGCAAAGGGCCATTTTTCAGTTATTTTATTGGCAATAATGAAACTCATCATTCCAAATATGGCGCCAAAAATCACATCAATTAAGAAATGTTGGGTGAGGTAAATTCTTGAGTAGCCTACTAAAATAGCAGTAAATGCAAAACAATATTGAGCGGCTTTGTTTTTATGGTACACAAATGCTAAAAACATGAATAAGGCAAAAGCAGTTGCTGTATGTCCTGATGGAAATGAATGTAAACTATGTACCGTAACCCCGTCTACAAGATGAAGTTTGCTGATGTCATATACTTTTATGGGTCTAAGCGCTGAAGGAGCTATTACTTTTTTTACAAATTGAGAAAGTATACCAGAAACAGCAAAGCTTAGCGCCCCCAACCAAACATATTTTAAAGGTTTCAAGTAACAAATTACTAGTATAATGCCAATTGCAAAAAGTCCGTCGCCTAAATTTGTTGAATATTTAAATACTATATCTAGAAACGCTGAATGATGATTGTATATAAAATAATGTATTTCATCAAAGTCAACCAAAATCATACTGATTACGGAAAATAATAAGAAAATAATACACAAATAAACAAATGGTTTTAGTACAAAAATGTTGGTTTTCATTACAAGGAATTAAAAGCCAAAATTATTGTATTCTCTGTTTTCGTATATTTTGTAATCATTAAACTTACTTTAAGTTTTTTTAATTCAACACGAGATAATAATTATATTTGCCCTTCCAAAAAACAAGACTAACGCACAAATCCTATGGAATATTTAGATTTTGAGCTTCCGATAAAAGAACTAGAAGATCAGTTGGACAAATGCCAGATCATTGGACAAGAATCCAATGTAGACGTCACAACTACCTGCAAGCAAATTGAAAAAAAGCTGGAAGAAACCAAACGTAAAATATACAAAAACCTCACTGCTTGGCAGCGTGTGCAATTGTCTAGACATCCCAACCGACCATACACCATGGACCACATTCATGCGTTGTGCGGCGATTCTTTCCTGGAATTATTTGGCGATCGAAACTTTAAAGACGACAAAGCCATGGTAGGTGGATTGGGCAAAATTGACGGCCAATCGTTTATGATTGTGGGTCAACAAAAAGGATACAACACCAAAACGCGTCAGTACCGCAACTTTGGAATGGCCAATCCCGAAGGCTACCGCAAGGCTTTGCGATTGATGAAAATGGCCGAAAAATTTAATATTCCCGTATTGACTTTAATAGACACTCCCGGAGCTTATCCTGGTTTAGAAGCCGAAGAACGCGGACAAGGAGAAGCCATTGCGCGTAACATTTTTGAAATGGTGCGACTCAAAACCCCAATCATCGCGGTGATTGTGGGCGAAGGTGCCTCAGGAGGTGCCTTAGGAATTGGTGTTGGAGATCGAGTTTACATGATGGAAAATACCTGGTATTCGGTAATTTCACCCGAATCGTGTTCATCCATTTTATGGAAAAGCTGGGAATACAAAGAGCAAGCCGCCGATGCCTTGAAGTTGACTTCGTCGGATATGAAAAAACAAAAATTAGTTGATGATATTATCCCGGAACCATTGGGAGGAGCACATTATGATCGCGAAACGACTTTCAAAACCGTTCAGCAATACATCATGAAAGGCTACAACGAACTCAAAGATTTATCAACAGTCGAATTGGTGGCCCAACGAATGGATAAATACAGTAAAATGGGTGAATACAACGAATAATCGCGAAGTATACCCTAAATTCTAAATCCGAAACGTCACTGCTTCGGATTTTTTTTGACTTATAAACAAAAAAAGGTGGTTTATCAACAGTGAACTTGCATAACTCCTTTTCACCTTAGCCAATAAAACACCTACTTTAGCTTTATGGAAAATGTACGAAACAGCAGCCCGCAGCGCCCAGAAAAAGCAACGATCATCAACCTAGAGAAAGGCAAATTGCCGCCACAGGTATTAGATTTAGAAGAAGCCGTGTTGGGCGCCATGATGATTGACAAAAAAGGGGTTGATGATGTGATCGACATTTTGCAACCCGATGCCTTCTACAAAGACGGGCATCGCCATATTTTTGAAGCGATTGTTCAGCTTTTTACCGATACACAGCCGATCGATTTATTGACTGTTTCGGCCCAATTGCGCAAAAGCGGCACCTTAGAATTGGCGGGTGGTGATTATTATTTAATTCAACTCACTCAAAAAATTTCCTCTTCGGCACACATTGAGTTTCACTCGCGCATCATATTACAGAAATACATTCAGCGCAGTCTGATTAAAATATCGTCCGAGATTATAGAAGAATCCTACGACGAAACCACCGACGTATTTGATTTATTAGACAAAGCCGAAACCCGCTTGTACGAAGTGACGCAGGGTAACATCAAACGCAGCTCCGAAACCGCACAAAGCTTGGTACTGCAAGCCAAAAAACGCATCGAAGAAATTGCAAGCAAAGAAGGCTTAAGCGGGATTGCAACGGGCTTTGAAAAACTGGACAAAATCACCTCGGGCTGGCAGCCTTCTGATTTAATTATTATCGCAGCACGACCGGGTATGGGTAAAACTGCTTTTGTGTTGTCGATGGCCCGAAATATTGCGATTGATTTTGGTCATCCGGTGGCCTTGTTCTCACTCGAGATGTCTTCGGTGCAGCTGATTACTCGTTTAATTTCTTCGGAAACGGGTTTGTCATCCGAGAAACTCAGAACCGGAAAATTAGAAAAACACGAATGGGAACAACTGAGCATCAAGGTGAAAAACTTAGAAAAAGCACCACTTTTTATCGATGATACGCCTTCGCTTTCCATCTTTGATTTACGGGCTAAGTCGCGTCGATTGGCTTCGCAGCATGGCATTAAACTCATTGTTGTCGATTATTTGCAATTGATGACGGCCGGCGGAAGCAACGGCAAAGGAGGCGGAAACCGCGAGCAAGAAATTTCGACTATTTCTAGAAACTTGAAGGCCTTAGCCAAAGAACTCAGTGTGCCGGTAATTGCCTTGTCGCAGTTGTCGCGTGCGGTTGAAACCCGTGGAACCAGCAAACGCCCTTTGCTTTCTGATTTGAGGGAGTCGGGTGCGATTGAGCAAGATGCCGATATCGTGTCGTTTATTTACCGTCCCGAATACTATAAAATTGAAGAATGGGACGACGATGAAGCATCACCTACGGGAGGTCAGGCCGAGTTTATCATTGCCAAACACCGAAACGGTTCGCTCGAAAATATTCGATTGAAGTTTGTGGCACAATTGGGTAAATTTGACAACTTGGATGAATTTGGTGGCGCCTACGACGATTTGCCCTCCAAGATGAACCGCGAAGACAATCCGTTTACCACCAAAAATTTACCTTCACCCAACGAAGCGTTTGGCAGCTCCATGAATTCGTTTGACGACAGTGAGGTACCGTTTTAGCGGGTAGCACTAAAAAAAACAAAAGTTCCGTTTTGTGATATACCATAAATTGGTATTTTTGAAATAAAAAATTACAGTATGGCAAAAAACACCTCCATTTTACTCGGCGACTATTTTGATTCGTTTATTAACGGACAAGTCAATACCGGAAAGTTTTCTTCGGCCAGTGAAGTTGTTCGAGCGGCTTTGCGACTCTTTGAACAAGAAGAAACCAAAAAAGCACAGCTCATCAATGAACTGATTAAAGGAGAAAAATCGGGTTTTGTAAAAGATTTTAATCGGGAGTCATTTTTGAAGAACTTGAAAGATAGACAGCTTAAAAATGAATTATAAACTCAGTAAAGAAGCCCAAAATGATTTAGAACACATTTGGCTTTATACCCTTGAAAATTGGTCGATTGACCAAGCAGATCGGTATCTTAATTTGCTAATAGATGAAATGGAATACCTTTGCTTAAAGCCAAACTCCGGTTTCAATTTCGATCACATTAGAATAGGATATTGGCGAACAAAAGTAAAATCACACTTCATTTTTTACAGAATTAACCAAACCAATCAGCTAGAAATAATTAGGGTTTTACACGAACGGATGGATGTCGAAAATCAATTGTAAATCTATAATCTCCCAGTCTCTCATCTCCCAAAAAATGCTCAACAAAAATTCATTTTACCTTTTTCTTTTACTCATCTCCCTATCCGCAAAGGCCAACTTCATCTTGTTGCCCATGGACGATGTTTCGCAAAAGAATCACCTCAAGGCCTACGGGATTACCTTTTGGTGTTTGGACAAACAATACAAAGCCAGTTGGTTGCTCAATTACCGTGGTGGTTCATTCCTGCTGCCCGATTCGCCTGATATTCGCAAAGAATGCCAAATTCGCGGGGTGAGTTTTGAGCTCTTGTCTGATGCCGAAGCCAACCAGATTTTGGCCGAGATATCTAGTGAGTCGCAGAACATGGAAACGGTAGTGCTCGAAAAAGCGCCCAAAGTAGCAGTATACACGCCCAAAGGCAAACAACCTTGGGACGACGCGGTAACCATGGTGCTCACCTATGCCGAGATTCCATTCACCCCAATATATGATGCCGAGGTCTTATCCGATCAGTTGGTATTATACGATTGGTTGCATTTGCACCACGAAGATTTTAGTGGACAATACGGTAAATTCTATGGTGCATACCGAACGGCACCCTGGTACATTCAACAAAAGAAAGAGTCTGAAGCTTTAGCCACACAATTGGGCTATGCCAAAGTATCAGAAGGAAAACTGGCCGTAGCCAAAAAGATTCGCGATTTTGTAATTGGCGGTGGCTTCATGTTTGCCATGTGCTCGGCTACCGACAGTTTTGATATTGCCTTGGCGGCAGAGGGAGTAGATATTTGTGAGCCCATGTTTGACGGCGACGAAAGCGAAGCCAATTACCAAGCCAAAATTGACTACACCCGAAGTTTTGCCTTCAAGGATTTTATCTTGGACAGACGCCCGGATCATTATGAGTTTTCGGACATTGATATGACCGAAAAACGCATCATTCCGTTTGAAAAAGATTATTTTACCCTCATGGATTTCTCGGCCAAATGGGACGTGATTCCCAGTATGTTGTGCCAAAACCACACCCAACTCATAAAAGGATTTATGGGGCAAACCACTGCCTTTCAACGCAGTTTACTCAAGTCGTCGGTCTTGGTTTTGGGCGAAAACGAACTCAACGAAGAGGCGCGCTACATTCACGGCCAAAAAGGAAAAGGATTTTTTACCTTCTATGGCGGACACGATCCCGAAGATTACCAACACCGCGTGGGCGACGAACCCACCGTGCTCGATTTGCATCCCAACTCCCCGGGATTTCGCCTTATTTTGAACAATGTGTTGTTTCCGGCAGCCAAAAAGAAAAAGCAGAAAACCTAGTGGTTAATTTTCAATAAAAAAATCCCAAATCCCAACTTATGTACCAGTTGGAATTTTTATTACTTATTGTTTTCAATTACATAATCCAATACCTTTTTCATGAGGTGCACTCTGTCTTTACCTTGTACGTTGTGTTTGTGCATCGGGTAGGGGAAAAAGTCAACTTGTTTTTGGGCTTCGACAAATTTCTTGATTAAAGAAAAGTTGTTTTGCATCACCACCACATCATCAGACGTTCCGTGAATAAGCAACAATTTGCCTTTTAGGTTTTTCACGTAATTCAAGGTGCTGGCTTCTTCAAAACCTTCTTTGTTTTCTGCCGGCGTATCCATATAGCGTTCGCCGTACATCACCTCGTAGTAACTCCAATCGGTTACCGGTCCGCCGGCTACACCCACTTTAAATACATCGGGTTTGCGCAACATCAACGAGGTCGTCATGAATCCGCCATAACTCCAGCCGTGCACGGCCAAGCGATTGGCATCAACATACGGCAATGATTTCAAGTACTCAATCCCTTTCAGTTGGTCGTCCATTTCGTTTACGCCCAAGTTGCGGTGAATTACACTCTCAAAAGTAAATCCACGGTTGTCCGATCCGCGGTTGTCAAGCGTGAACACCAAATAGCCTTGTTCGGCCATCCAATACATCCACAAATTGGCGCCGTCTAGAAAGGAATTTGTAATCATCTGCGCATGCGGTCCACCATACACATAAACCATTACCGGGTATTTTTTGGAAGGATCAAAATTGCTGGGTTTAATCAAACGCGTGAATAAATCGGTGCTGCCATCGCCCGATTTGATGGCTTTTATTTCGGCTGATCCGATTTGGTAGCCGTCATATTTGTTGGTGCTTTCTACTAGTAAGCTGCTTTTTCCTTTGGCATCAATCATGAAGGATTTTGAAGGCGTATTGTGGTTGCTGTATTCGTCAAAAATCCATTTGCCGTCTGTCGATGTGGCTACGGTATGCACGCCCGCTTCTTTGGTCAGCAAAGTTTGTTTACCTTTTAACGTCACTTTATAAGCCATCATATTGAGCGGACTTTCTCCTGTGGCCGAGAAATAAATTTCGTTTCCATCGGGGCTGTTACCCAAAATTTCGCGGGCAGGAAATGCATTTTGTGTGAGCTGTTTGATGAGTTTTCCTTCAATAGAGTAGTAGTACAAGTTTTGGAATCCGTTTTGTTCGCTAAACCAAATAAAATTAGATGAGGTAGCCGATGGGAAATAAGCAGCATGCTCGGGCTCAACCCATTTGCTGTTTTGTTCGCGAAGGATCGTTCGCACAAACGAACCCGTAGTCGCATCATAAAGGTTCAAAGACATGTCGTTTTGCCCGCGATTCAATTCGGCAATCAACACATATTGTTCATCGGGCGTCCAGGAAACATTGGTCAAATAATCGTCGGCTTGGTATCGCGGGCTAATGAAAACCGTTTGCTGCGTGGCAAAATTGTAAATACCCAAACGTGGTTTTTCGCTCTTTTGCCCAATCATCGGGTACTTAATCGATTCTAACGTTCCAGGCGTTGTGGTGATGTCCAAGATGGGATAATCGGCCACTTCGCTTTGATCCTTTTGGTAAAAAGCCAAGTAGGTCGATTTTGGAGACCAAAAAATGCCGTTCTCAATCCCAAATTCATTTCTAGCAATAAACTGTCCCGACACGATGGCTGGGTTGCTTTCGTTGGTGATGGAAATTGTTTTTTGATCAGCAGTGAGTACAAACAAATTGTTTTTTTCGGTATAAGCCAGTTGTTTTTTAGCCGCATCCCAAGTTTGGTTTTCGGCAGTTTCACTCGTTTTGGCCAATACTTTTCCGGTTTTACTCGCAGTCGAGTAGGTGTAGTACGCTCCATCAACTGAAACCAAAAGCTGTGTGGCATTTATCCAACTGACACCAAAAAAGTTTTTCAGGTTGGTAGATAAGGCGGCATTCAAATCAGTCAAAGTAACCCACTCGATAGCTTTGGAATTGCTGGCCGAAGCCTGCATCATTTTGGTCCAGGAATCGGTGTAATACACATAGGAATTGCTGTTTGGAATCCACTGAAAACCAGTGAGTTTATCGGCACGAAAGGCACGATTTTGCTGAAGTACGCTGTCGTCCAAGCTAATTTGTTTCAACTGCGCCTGGCCAAGTGTTACGGTAAACACCAAGGCAAGCAGCGTATAAAAAGTTGTTTTCATAAGGAATAATTTAGTGGGCATAAAAATACTAAAACCGAGCAGGTATTTGGTGTTTTGTGCAAATAAAAAACCCAATCTTTCGACTGGGTTTCTATAGTAAGTTTGTAAAAATCGAGTTGATAAAACGTTTATTTTACTTTATTAAGTACAGCTTTGAAAGCTTCTGGGTGGTTCATCGCTAAATCGGCAAGAACTTTACGGTTCAATTCGATGTTATTCGATTTTACTTTACCCATGAACTGTGAATAACTCATTCCTTCCAAACGAGCTCCAGCGTTGATACGTTGGATCCATAGACCACGGAAGTTTCTTTTGTTTTGCTTTCTGTCGCGGTAAGCATAAACCATTGCTTTTTCCACGGCATTTTTAGCCACTGTCCAAACGTTTTTACGACGACCAAAGTACCCTTTGGCTTGCTTCATTATCTTTTTTCTTCGTGCTCTTTTAGCAACTGAATTTACTGATCTTGGCATAATTTTTTTGTTTTTTTGTAGCAGGCGTCCTGAATTGAATCAAAGGAACTTTGTAGGCCGTACTCCAAGGTTATTAAATAGTTTTTTAACCTAACGAACAATTAGATAATTCGTAATTGTTGTTTTACACTTTTCATATCGGTACTGTGTACCAAGGCTGAATGTGTCAACGCTAATTTGCGTTTTTTAGACTTTTTAGTCAAAATATGACTTTTAAAAGCGTGTTTTCTTTTAATCTTTCCAGAACCAGTAACTTTAAAACGTTTCTTGGCGCTAGATTTGGTTTTCATTTTAGGCATTTTTTCCTAGTTTTTGATTTATTCTTACTTACTATCTTTTAGCTTTAAGTGCTGGACTTATAACTCTATTTTCTTTTATTTTAGGAGCTATTCCCGCTATCCGCAATATCTCTGCGAGGATACTTGCTTCTATCGGGGCTAGGTGTTCAGCGGTTAAAACTCCCGCGCGCCTCCTGGCTCCTTCGCTAAAAATGTCCACTGGACATTTTCTTTACGCTTGGCCCTACTTTTTCTTCTTCGGCGCAATGAAAATAATCATTCGCTTTCCTTCTAATACCGGCATCGCCTCTACTTTTCCAAACTCTTCCAAATCGGTTGCCAAACGCAACAACAAAATTTGACCTTGGTCTTTGTAGATAATCGAACGTCCTTTAAAAAACACAAACGCTTTCAACTTTGATCCTTCTTTTAGGAATTTCTCGGCGTTTTTGCGTTTAAACTCATAATCATGCTCATCCGTTTGCGGTCCGAATCGAATTTCTTTGATTACCACCTGCGTAGATTTTGCTTTCAAGGCTTTTTCGCGCTTTTTTTGCTCGTACACGAATTTCTTATAATCCATGATTTTGCAAACCGGCGGGTCGGCGTTGGGCGAAATTTCAACCAAGTCCAATTCAAATTCGTCGGCGAGTCTCAGAGCTTCGGCTAATTTAAAAACTCCAGGCTCAATATTCTCTCCTACAAGTCTAACCTCGGGCACACGAATTAAATTGTTAATGCGGTGCGCGTCTTTTTTTTCTACTCTGGGCTGATACCCCTTGTTGCTACGTATTGCTATGACTTTAGTGTGTTAGGCTTGATAAACAAGCAGTTAAACGTTGAATACTTTTAATGTTTTATCGATTTCTTCTTGAACGAGCAAGGCAAATTGGTCAATAGTCATGCTGTTGTTGCCTCTTCCTTCTTGTCCGTGTCGGCGTACAGCAATGGTTCCGTTCTGTTCTTCATCTTCTCCTACAATCAACATGAACGGCATTTTTTGCATCTCTGCATCCCTAATTTTCTTCCCGATGGTTTCGTTTCGGTTGTCAATTAGGGCGCGAATTTCGTGATTTTCTAACAGATTCAAAACTTTTTTCGCATAATTTTCATATTTCTCACTCAAAGACAGGATAATCGCTTGTTCAGGCATTAACCAAAGCGGGAAATTTCCGGCGGTGTGCTCCAATAAAATAGCGATAAATCGTTCCATCGAACCAAATGGTGCACGATGTATCATAACCGGCCTATGAAGCTTGTCATCATTACCTTTATAAGTCAAATCAAATCGTTCGGGCAAGTTGTAATCCACCTGAATAGTACCCAATTGCCACTGTCTTCCCAAGGCATCTTTTACCATGAAATCAAGCTTTGGTCCGTAGAAGGCCGCTTCGCCATATTCTACTACCGTGTTCAGTCCTTTGTCTCTGGCTGCATTGATGATCGCATTTTCTGCTTTTTCCCAGTTCTCGTCCGAGCCAATATATTTCTCGCGATTTTCTTGATCGCGCAACGAAATTTGAGCAGTAAAGTTTTCAAAGCCCAACGAACTAAATACATATAGCACCAAGTCGATTACTTTTTTGAATTCTTCGTCCAATTGCTCGGGCGTACAAAAAATGTGGGCATCGTCTTGCGTAAACCCACGAACACGCGTCAATCCGTGCAATTCGCCACTTTGTTCGTAGCGATACACAGTGCCAAATTCGGCGTAGCGTTTCGGTAAATCTTTATACGACCACGGTTTGGTGTTGTAAATCTCGCAGTGGTGCGGGCAGTTCATTGGTTTTAATAAAAATTCCTCGCCTTCAGCTGGGGTATTGATGGGTTGGAAACTGTCGGCTCCGTATTTGGCATAATGGCCTGAAGTGACATACAATTCTTTTTGGCCAATGTGCGGAGTTACGACTTGTTCGTAGCCTGCTTTTTTCTGTGCTTTTTTCAAAAATTGTTCCAATCGGTCGCGCAAGGCAGCGCCTTTAGGCAACCACAACGGCAAACCTTGTCCAACTTTTTGCGAAAAGGCAAATAGCTCCAATTCTTTTCCTAATTTTCGGTGATCCCGACGTTTGGCTTCTTCTAATAATTCCAAGTAGTCGGTCAGGTCTTTTTGTTTAGGGAACGAAACGCCATATACGCGAGTGAGTTGTTTGTTTTTTTCGTCACCACGCCAATAGGCACCGGCCACACTCATGATTTTCATCGCTTTGATGAAACCCGTATTTGGGATATGTCCTCCGCGACACAAATCGGTAAAGGTAGCGTGGTCGCAAAACGTAATGGTTCCGTCTTCTAGGTTGCTGATCAATTCTGTTTTATAGGGATTGTTTTCCTGTGCATAAAAAGCCAAGGCTTCTGCTTTGGTGGCCGAACGCATGGTAAATTCGTGTTTTTCTCGGGCAATTTCCAATACGCGATCTTCAATTTTCTTGAAATCAGCATCGGTTACTTTATGTTCGCCAAAATCAACATCATAGTAAAATCCGGTTTCTATAGCAGGTCCAATGGTTAATTTGATTCCGCTGTATAATTCTTGCAAGGCTTGCGCCAATACATGTGAACTGGAGTGCCAAAAGGCTTTTTTGCCATTTACATCATTCCAAGTGTATAAAACTAATGATCCGTCGGTGGTTAAGGGCGTGGCTGTTTCTACTGTTTCGCCATTGTAACTAGCAGATAATACATTTCGGGCTAATCCTTCACTAATGCTTTTGGCTACATCCATTGGAGTGCTGCCGGCCGCTACCGCTTTTATTGACCCATCGGGCAAAGTAACTTGTATCATTGTTTTTATTTTTGGAAGCGCAAATATAAGGCATTGACGAAATACATACAATATATTGTTCTTTTATGTTTTCGGTTCTCGGTTGTCAGTTGTCGGTTGTCGGTTCTCGGTTTTTTTCTTAGAGCTTTTATCTTTCTTCGATTGGTTATTACTCTTACGTCCAATCTTTAAATCTTTCAATTTTTAAATCTTTAAATATTCACTTTAGTTTCAGTACACTTTTAGAACTTCCCACTTCCCA
>CAMCVA010000010.1 GCA_945879625.1 Flavobacterium psychrophilum | reverse complement strand
CTGGCCGATAACTACTTCAAAACAGGTAAAGCCAAAGGCATCTACGAAGACGAAACAGTGGTCGATAAAATTGTGGAGCGCAGCAACAAAATGAAACCGCTTTTATTGGGTGCAGTTGCGCCCGAATTATACATGATAAAACCCGAAAGCCATCCACAATTTGGCCCAATGGGATTTGACAAAGCTACTACAAGCGAGGAACTCACCAAGTTGTATTATGCCCATCAGGCAGAACTCGAAAAGATGTACGTAAAATTGAGTGAGGTAAAAGCCGATTATTTGATTCTTTTATTTTGGTCTGTAGATTGTGGACATTGCCAGACCGAAGTGCCTAAAATTTTGGAGGATTACCACCAATTTCTCAAAGATAAAAAGGACGTAAAAGTATATTCTGTCTACACCGAATACGATTATGAGAAATATGTAAAATACATTGCCGAGCACAAATTAGATTGGATCAACTTGTACGATCCGGTACACTTAAATAATATTCGAGAAAAATATGACGTGTATTCCACGCCAGTGATTTATATTTTGGATAAAAATAAAGTAATCAAAGCCAAGAAAATTGGTTCAGAGCAAATCAAGGACATCATCCGAAACATGGAGGCCGAATACCAATCGGTCAAAAAATAAACTTAGGAAGAAAAATAATTCGCTAATATAATTTGGGCAGCTTCAAAAGGAGATAACTCGTTTTGCCTTACTGCTTTTTTGTATTTTTCAACTAAAGCTTTCCGCTCGGGATTGTCAAAGAAATGCAGATTGAGTTGTTCATGAATAGTTTCCATCATCCAATACTGGTTTTGCTCTGCTCGGTTTGATTCAAAAAAACCGCTTTGTTTTGCTTCCTCCAAATAGGTTGAAATTAATTGATATACTTCTGGAATTCCGTACTGAGTAACTGCGCTACAACACAGTACTTTGGGTTCCCAGCCCGACAATTTTGCAGGAAACAAATGCAGGGCTCTGGCAAATTCTCCACGGGCCAGTTGTGCTTTTTTTAGGTTGTCGCCATCGGCTTTGTTGATCACAATTGCATCAGCCATTTCCATTATTCCGCGTTTAATGCCTTGCAATTCGTCACCTGCGCCAGCAATCTTTAGCAATAAGAAAAAATCGACTAGACTGTGTACGGCGGTTTCACTTTGACCAACGCCTACGGTTTCTATGAGCAGCGTATCAAATCCACTGGCTTCACACAACAAAATACTTTCTCTTGTTTTTCTTGCTACGCCTCCAAGGGTTTTTCCGGATGCCGAAGGTCTGATGTAGGCCATCGGATTTTTTACCAATTCTTCCATGCGGGTTTTATCGCCCAAAATACTGCCATTTGATACGGAACTGCTGGGATCAACCGCCAATACGGCTACTTTTTTCCCGAGGTTGGTGAGGTAATTGCCAAACGCTTCAATAAAAGTACTTTTGCCCACGCCGGGTACACCCGTAATTCCGATGCGAGTAGATCTATTGGCATGCGGTAAACAGCGTGCAATTAGTTCGGCTGCAGCTTCTTGGTGTTTGGTTTGTGTGCTTTCTATGAGGGTAATGCCTTGACTTAAGGCGGTAATGTTTCCGGCTAAAAGCTGTTGGCTGAGTGCATCTATATCCAGACTAATACTGCGCAAATTTTGCACCCGTGTGGCCGCTTTACTATTGATGCTTGTCGGCATGGGAATTCCGTCTCTCTCAGATAAAGCCGATGCATTTTTTTTTGGTGAAGCCACAAATTACGCAATTGATCGGGTAAAAATACATAAATTTGGAACACTAAATCCACCACATGATTTCTATTACTCCACAACTTATAGCTCAGTTAGAGGAACTACTTGGCAAAGCCTATGTTTTTCAAGACGAAGCGACCCTTGCCAAATATGGCCATGACGAGACCGAAGATTTTGTTTTTCCACCTTCGGTGTTGGTAAAGCCGGGAACGCCACAAGAAATTTCACAAATTCTTCAGTTGGCCAATCAGTATTATATTCCCGTTACACCAATTGGAGCACAGACGGGATTAAGCGGCGGCGCCTTGTGTGTGCAACAAGGAATCGGTCTGAGCATGGAGCGCTTTTCGAAAATCTTATCCATCGACGAAAACAACCTGCAAGTTACCGTGGAGCCTGCCGTAATAACTCAAGTACTTCGAGAAGCGGTGGCCGAAAAAGGCTTGTTTTATCCACCCGATCCGAGTAGCCAAGGCAGTTGTTGGATAGGTGGAAACGTAGCCGAAAATGCCGGTGGTGCCCGTGCGGTAAAATATGGGGTAACCAAAGATTATGTACTCAACCTAGAAGTAGTTTTGCCCTCGGGCGAGATCATTTGGACTGGGGCAAATACCTTAAAGAATTCAACCGGATACAACCTTACCCAACTTCTGGTAGGCAGTGAAGGAACCTTGGGAGTCATTACCAAAATTGTGTTGAAATTACTACCCAAAAACAGCCATACCGTTTTAATGCTCGTGCCCTTTTACGAAGCCAAACAAGCCTGCGAAGCGGTGTCGGCCATCTTTAGAGCGGGCGTTATTCCTAGTGCGTTAGAGTTTATGGAACGCGATGCGATTGATTGGACGTTGCGTTTTGTAGAAGGCTTGCAAGTAACCGTAAAACCAGAAGTGCAAGCGCATTTGCTCATTGAAGTAGATGGAAATTACCCCGATATTTTGTTTCAAGAAGCCGAAAAAATTATGGGAGTAGTCGAGCAATTCCGGATAGATGAAGTACTTTTTGCCGATACCGAAGACCAAAAAAATGCCCTGTGGAAAATGCGTCGTTCGGTGGCCGAGGCAGTAAAAGCCAATTCGATTTACAAAGAAGAAGATACGGTGGTGCCGCGCTATGAGTTGCCCAACTTATTGGCAGGCATCAAAACCATTGGCGCCAAATATGGCTTTCAATCGGTGTGTTATGGTCATGCTGGCGATGGGAACCTACACGTCAATATCATCAAAGGTGAAATGACCGATGCCAATTGGAACACCCAAGTTACCCGAGGCATACGCGAAATTTTTGAATTGACGGTCTCCTTAAAAGGAACGCTTTCGGGCGAACACGGCATAGGTTATGTACAAAAAAACTATATGGACATTGCATTCTCTAAAGTTCAACTGGAACTCATGAACCAAATTAAGCGGGTGTTTGATCCGAATCGCATTTTGAATCCCGGAAAAATTTTCCCTGACGAATAAAAAAAATCCCGAGCTATCGGGATTTTATCTTTAATCCCTTTTGGGACTTTGTTTTTTATTGCGCTTGTCTTCTTTTTTCTCTTTGGCAGTTTTTAGCGGTTCTTTTTTCGCCGATTTCTGCACATCTTTACCTTTTGCCATCTGTGTTACTTTTTAAAGTTCCAAGTAAAGATAAGCTTTTCACAGTTCAAATAAGCCATAAAAAAACCCCCAACTTCTGCTGGGGATTAGATTTAATTTTGAATAGGTAACTTATTCGTGCACAATGACCCATTCGCCTGAATTCAATAGGCTTTCTGCTTTTTTGAATTTCATGGTTTCTGTTTTTCCGCTCATCACGTGTTTCACGGTCACATTGTCGTTGCGATTGATTTTGGGTTGATCGCGCACTATGGTATCAGTAACCTGACGGGTTTGTGTTTGACCAGCTTCTCTATTTTGTTCGGCCAAGGTATCGCTGTTGGGCACTTCATCTTTTGAGGTTTTGTAGTTTTCCTTCACCTTCACTTTTTTGGCCTCTTGCACGGGAGTTGCTGTTTGTTGCGGTAAATCGCCTTTAAACAAAAATGAAATCACTTCTTTATTCACTCCGTCCAACATGCTGCTAAACAAGTTGTAGGCTTCAAATTTGTAGATAAGCAACGGATCTTTTTGCTCGTGCACGGCCAATTGAACCGATTGTTTCAATTCGTCCATTTTGCGCAAGTGCTTTTTCCACGCTTCGTCTACAATCGCCAAAGTGATGTTTTTCTCAAAATCGGCAACCAATTGCACACCGCCAGATTCGTAGGCTTTCTTCAAATCGGTTACCACATTCAAGGATTTAATGCCGTCAGTAAATGGAACTACGATTCGTTCAAACTGATTGGACACGTCTTCGAACACATTTTTGATAATAGGCATCGCCTCACGCGCCGTGCGTTCGGTTTTTTCGGTATAGAATGAAAAAGCGGTTTTGTAAATTTTTCCGGTGATATCATTGTCGCTCATGCGCTCAAATTCACTTTCTGAAATCGGGGAAGTAATCGCAAAATAACGAATCAAATCAAATTCAAAATTTTTGAAGTCGTTGTTGTTTTTGTTGTGACTCACAATATTTTCGCAGGTGTCATACAACATGTTGGCGATATCTACTTTCAAACGTTCTCCGTGCAACGCATGACGGCGTCTTTTGTAGACCACTTCACGTTGTGCATTCATCACGTCATCGTATTCCAACAATCGTTTACGCACCCCAAAGTTGTTTTCTTCTACTTTTTTCTGCGCACGTTCAATTGATTTGGTCATCATCGAATGCTGAATCACTTCGCCTTCTTTCAGTCCCATACGGTCCATAATTTTGGCCACGCGTTCTGATCCAAATAAACGCATCAAGTTGTCTTCAAGCGACACATAAAATTGCGAGCTACCCACATCTCCCTGACGTCCTGCACGACCGCGCAACTGTCTGTCTACACGACGTGAATCGTGGCGTTCGGTTCCGATAATGGCCAAACCGCCGGCCGCTTTTACTTCGGCTGATAATTTAATATCCGTTCCACGACCAGCCATATTGGTAGCAATCGTTACGACTCCTGATTTTCCGGCTTCCTCCACAATTTGCGCTTCTTGTTTGTGCATTTTTGCATTCAATACGTTGTGTGGAATACTGCGCATCTTTAGCATTCGGCTCAATAATTCGGATATTTCTACCGAGGTGGTTCCAATCAAAACCGGACGACCTGCGTTCGAAAGTTCAGTGACATCTTCAATAACCGCATTAAATTTTTCGCGGGTAGTTTTATAGATTAAATCTTCTTTGTCATCACGCGACATTTTACGATTGGTTGGAATTTCGACCACATCTAGTTTGTAGATTTCCCAAAGTTCACCAGCTTCTGTAACGGCCGTTCCCGTCATACCCGCCAATTTGCTGTACATTCTGAAGTAATTTTGCAGGGTAACTGTCGCAAAGGTTTGAGTAGCAGCTTCAATTTTTACGTTTTCTTTGGCCTCAATTGCTTGGTGCAAGCCATCCGAATAGCGACGTCCGTCCATGATACGACCGGTTTGTTCGTCTACGATGAGAATTTTATTTTCCATGATCACATATTCCACGTCTTTTTCAAACAAGGTATACGCTTTCAATAATTGGGTGAGGGTATGGATGCGCTCGCTTTTGATGGAAAAGTCCTGAAACAACTTCTCTTTTTCTTCGGCTTCGGCATCTTTGTCCAAGTTCATTTTTTCGATGCGGGCAATTTCGGTTCCAATGTCTGGTAGTACAAAGAAAGTCCCGTCGGTATCTGTCGATAAGAATTTGATTCCGTTGTCGGTCAATTCGACTTGGTTATTTTTTTCTTCGATTACAAAGTACAAGGCTTCGTCAATAATATGCATCTCCCGGTTGTTGTCTTGCATATATTGATTTTCGGTTTTTTGAAGCAGTTGCTTCATGCCTTCTTCACTCAAGAATTTGATGAGTGCTTTGTTTTTGGGTAAACTTCTAAAGGCACGCAACAAATTAAATCCGCCGTCTTTGGTGTTGCCTTCTTTGATGAGTCGTTTGGCTTCGGTTAGGAATCCGTTGCTCAATTGGCGTTGCAGGCTTACTAAGTTTTCAATTTTTGGTTTCAATTCGTTAAACTCGTGACGATCCCCTTGCGGAACCGGTCCGGAGATAATCAAGGGTGTACGGGCATCGTCAATCAATACCGAATCGACCTCATCGACAATGGCAAAATTGTGTTTGCGTTGCACCAAATCTTCAGGCGAATGCGCCATGTTGTCGCGCAAGTAATCAAAACCGAATTCGTTGTTGGTTCCGTAGGTAATGTCCGCGTCGTAGGCTTTTTTACGTCCTTCGGAGTTGGGTTGGTGGTTGTCAATGCAATCTACTGTCAAACCATGAAATTCAAAAAGTGGCGCTTTCCAGGTGCTATCTCGTTTGGCCAAGTAATCATTTACGGTTACCAAATGCACGCCGTTTCCGGAAAGGGCATTCAAATACAAGGGCAAAGTGGCGACTAAGGTTTTTCCTTCTCCGGTTTGCATTTCCGAGATTTTCCCCGAATGCAACACCATTCCACCAATCAGCTGCACATCATAATGCACCATGTCCCAAGTGATTTCTTTTCCGGCTGCATTCCACGAATTGGCCCAAATGGCTTGGTCACCGTTTAGGGTGATATAGGTTTTTGTAGCCGATAATTCGCGGTCTTTGGCAGTAGCCGTAACGGTAAGGGAAGTATTTTCTTTAAATCGACGTGCCGTTTCTTTAATCACGGCGAATGCTTCAGGCAATAATTCGCCCAAAACTTTCTCTGAGATTTCATAGGCCTCTTTTTCGAGCGCATCAATCCCGGCATAAATATCTTCGCGTTGATCAATATCAGTGACGCTTTCGGCCTCTTCTTTTAAGGATGCTATTTTACTGTCTTTATCGGTACGAGCGGCTTGTATTTTGGCTTTAAATTCGGCAGTTTTAGCTCGTAACTCATCGTGTGAAAGGGCTTGCAGTACACTTTCAAAAGCTTTTGTTTTGGTTAAACTCCCCTGAAGGGCTTTCACGTCTTGTTGAGATTTATCTCCTACAAAAAGCTTTAATAGGCTGTTAATGAAACTCATAATATGGGTCGTAATTTCGTCGTTTTTAAGTGGGCAAATTTAGGCAAAAAAAAAGCCTCGCAGGAGACTTTTCAATTGTTTTTAACTAATTTTTTTAATATTCATCCTCGTTCCAAAGATAATCTTCATCGGTCGGATAATCGGGCCAAATTTCTTCCATTGATTCGTAGATTTCTCCCTCGTCTTCAATTGATTGTAAGTTTTCTACAACTTCTAAGGGAGCACCTGCTCGAATAGCATAATCTATCAATTCGTCTTTGGTGGCAGGCCAAGGGGCGTCGCTCAAATAAGAGGCTAATTCTAGTGTCCAATACATCTTCGTTACTGTTTAATTTTATGCAAAAATAAATTTTTTACTCAAAAAGTCAAGTAAATGTTGATTTATTTTTCAATAAGTTAATAATGTGGCAGTTAGATAGAAAATTAAATCAAATTATAGTATATTAATCAGCTTAAATTGTTATTTTCTTGGAATCCATTTTATTTCATTGGCACCCAATTCGGCCGATAATTTTCTGGCCAATACAAATAAATAATCCGACAAACGATTCAGGTAGGTCAAGGCCAACGGATGTATGGGTTCAAACTGATTGAGGTGCACCGCCAAACGCTCGGCACGGCGGCAAATGCAGCGGGCAATGTGACAATGCGAAACGGTAGAATGGCCGCCGGGCAAAATAAAATGGGTCATCGGCGCCAAATTGTTTTCCATAAAGTCCATTTCGGTTTCGAGAAAAGTAATGTCTTCCGGAATAATTCCTAAATTTTGTAGTCTCGCTGTTCCGTTTTTCAAGGTTTCTTTATCTGGTGGAGTTGCCATAATGGCTCCAATGGTAAACAAACGGTCTTGAATTTCAAGCAGTGTAGAAATGTGTTTTTCGTCTATCGATTGATCACGCAGCAAACCCAAATACGAATTCAATTCATCTACCGTACCATAGCTTTCGATGCGAATGTGATCCTTGTTTACACGAGTTCCACCAAATAAAGCGGTCGTTCCGGCATCGCCAGTCTTTGTATATATTTTCATAAAATTCCATTTTTATAAATTCCAACCCGATACTTCGGGACCAAAATCAACACCCGAGAGCTTTGCTCGAACAGGCGAAGCAATCAACAATCGTTAATCAACTCGTTTTCGTATCGCTTTCTATAATTCCATCCCGCAAGCGAATCACGCGATGTGCATAGGCCGCAATTTCTTCTTCGTGTGTCACTAAAATTACCGTATTTCCTTGGGCGTGAATGTCACCAAACAATTTCATAATTTCAACCGAGGTTTTACTATCCAAATTTCCGGTCGGCTCATCGGCCAAGATAATCGAGGGTGAATTTACCAACGCTCTTGCTATGGCTACCCGTTGGCGCTGTCCACCCGACAATTGGTTGGGTTGGTGATCCATTCGGTCGGCTAAATTTACTTGTGTCAACACTTCGGTGGCACGTTTGTTGCGCTCTGACTTGGGAAAGCCCGCATACACCATGGGAAGTGCCACGTTATCGAGCGCAGTGGTTCGCGGCAATAAATTAAATGTCTGGAATACAAATCCAATTTCTTTGTTGCGAATTTCGGCCAACTCGTCGTCGTGCATTTGGCTCACGTCTTTTCCGTTCAAAATATAGGTTCCAGAAGTAGGCGTGTCCAAACATCCCAATAAATTCATTAAGGTTGATTTGCCCGATCCCGAAGGTCCCATCAAAGCTACATATTCGCCTTTATTTATCTGTAAATCAATGCCTTTTAGTACATAGACAATTTCGTTGCCCAGCACAAAATCACGTTTGATATTGCTAATTTGAATAAGCGTATTGGCCATAAAGTAAGGTTGATTCGTTGTATTATTTTGGACGCCTAAAGTACAAAAGTGTTTTTATTTTTTGGCGAATTAACAGCGTATTGTGAAATGTTCTTTTTCTTGTTCGGCCCGAAAAAAGACCAAACCCCACTGAAAGGTATCCACCGTGACGGTCACTTTCGGGTGATTTTTTATTGTTTCCCAAGCGGCTTCCATATCAGCTGACCAATGAATGTCGTCAAAAATCCAAAGTGTATCGTTGGTGACTGTTGGTAATAATAGGTTGAAATAATCCAGCGTGGCTTCTTGGGTATGGTTTCCATCAAAATAGACCAAATCAATGGTTTCAGGTTTCAGGTTTAATGTTTCAGGTTTCAGGGTTTTAAAATAGGATTCAAATTCTGTATTCTCAAATGCAATGTTTTGAAAATTTGATACTTGCTTTTGTAAATGGACTTCTGCTTGTTTTTGTGTTTCAGGACAGCCTTCAAGCGAGGTGATTTTAGCTTTTGGATTTCCCAAGGCTAGGGCAGAAGTCGCCAATCCCAAGGAAGTGCCAATTTCAAGAATCGTGGTAGGTTGAAAATAGGTTGTAATTCTGAATAATAATTCGGCTCTTGTAGCAGAAATGCCAGCCGTTTTGGCAATTTTCGAGATGGTTCGGGTATTTGAGGTGAATACGCGTGAACCCGCACCAAAATCAGTCACTTCAATGGTGTGGTGGTTTGCTAAGAGCGATTTTCTATAGGCACGTAATTGTGCATGTTCTGGGTAGTTTTTGCGGTCGTACAAACACTTGGTCACCAAATTAAACACAAAAGGCGAATGCACGCCGTGTTGGTTGGTGGATTGCCAAAGGAATTTGATGTAGGATACTATTGTTGTTGCAAATTTCAAGTTTTCTACATTTTGCTCGAAAGCTCAAACCAACGTTCTTCTTTGGTTTCTAGTTTTTTGATCAATTCTTGAAGTGCCATGGCCTTGGTGGTAATGTCGCTATCGGCTACTTTATTTTCGGCAAATAATCCTTCGATTTGTTTCTTTTCGTATTCCAAGTCCTTGATTTCGCGCTCTATTTTTTGCAGTTCTTTTTGCTCATTAAAGCTCAGGTTCGAGGTGTTGTTTTGCTGTTTCCACTCTTTCTTCTCGGCCTTGTTGTCTTCTTTTTGTTGCACATCGGTGCTGTCTTCATAGGCTCTGAAATCGGAATAATTACCTGGAAAATCTTCAATTTCGCCTTGTCCGCGAAACACAAACAAGTGATCGACAATTTTGTCCATAAAATACCGGTCGTGCGAAACCACCAACAAACAACCCGGATAATCCAATAAAAAACTCTCCAACACATTGAGCGTTACAATGTCCAAGTCGTTGGTGGGTTCATCCAAAATTAGAAAATTCGGATTCTGAATCAAAACCGTACACAAATACAAGCGTTTCAATTCTCCGCCACTTAGTTTTTCCACAAAATCATGTTGTTTTTTGCGGTCAAACAAAAAACGTTCCAACAGTTGTCCGGCCGAAATAATTTTGCCTTTGGTGAGCGGAATGTATTCGCCGTATTCTTTAATAATGTCAATGACCTTTTGCCCCGGTTTTGGGTTGATGCCACTTTGGGTGTAATAGCCAATTTTGATGGTATCGCCCACGACTACTTTCCCCTGATCTAGTGGAATTGTTCCGGTAAGCAAGTTCAAAAATGTCGATTTTCCGGTGCCGTTTTTGCCGATGATGCCAATGCGCTCACCCCGCTGAAAATCAAAACTAAAGTTGTCCAAAATAACCAAGTCCTTGAATTTCTTAGACACCTTGTGCAGTTCAATAATTTTGCTGCCCATGCGCTCCATGTTGATCTCCAATTCGACTACGTTTTCTTTGCGTCGGCTTTCGGCTTTTTGTTTGATCACATAAAAATCGTCTTGACGCGATTTTGATTTGGTGGTACGCGCTTTGGGTTGTCTGCGCATCCATTCTAATTCTTTGACAAATAGGTTTTTGGCCTTGTCTACGCTGGCGTTTTCTGAAGCGATTCGCTCTTCTTTTTTGGCCAAATAATAGGAATAGTTGCCTTTGTACTGGTAAATTTTTCCGTTGTCCAATTCGATGATTTCGTTGCAGACGCGCTCCAAGAAAAAGCGGTCGTGCGTCACCATAAAGAGCGTGATGTTTTCTTTGGCAAAATAACTTTCCAGCCATTCAATCATCTCCAAATCGAGGTGGTTTGTAGGCTCGTCTAGGATCAATAAATCCGGTCGGTTAATCAAAATAATGGCCAAGGCCAAGCGCTTTTTTTGTCCGCCCGACAGGTTTTTTACCTTGAGTTTAAAATCTTCTAGTTTTAATTTGAAGAGAATTTGCTTGTATTGGGTTTCAAAATCCCAGGCATTCAATTGGTCCATTTGGTCAAAGGCTTTTTGGTAGGCCTCTGCATCGTCGGGGTTTTCGAGTGCTTTTTCGTATTGTTCAATCACCTTCAGGGTGGCATTGTCGGAGGCGAATATGCTTTCTTCGATGGTCAATTCTTCTTGTAAGGCGGCATCTTGTGACAAAAAGGCCATGTTGATGTCTTTGCGCACCACGACTTGTCCGGTATCGGGTTCATCTTCGCCATTCAAAATTTTCATGATACAGGTTTTGCCTGAGCCGTTCTTGGCTATAAAGGCAATTTTTTGGTCTTTGTTTATGCCAAAAGACAGGTTTTCAAACAGCGTGCGTTCGCCAAATGATTTCGAAATATTTTCAACCGATACGTAATTCATTGCTGCAATTTGAAAATTTGAAGATGTGCCAATTTGAAAATGGAATAGTGAAATTGGTGGAGCAAAAGTAGTATTTTAAATGGTGTCATCATTTTCAAATCCGCATATCTTCCAATTTTAGAACGGATAGGTTATATTTGTGGCATGCAACTCTCGGTGATCATCCTTAATTACAATGTGCGCTATTTTTTAGAGCAATGTGTGCGCTCAGTACAAGCAGCCTTAAACGGAATTGAGGCCGAGATCATTGTGGTCGATAATGCTTCAGCCGACGACAGTTGCGCGATGATGCAACAGCTTTTTCCTGAAGTTTTACTCATCCAAAATACCGCAAATATTGGCTTCACCAAAGGAAATAATATTGGCGTAGCACAAGCCCAAGGAGAATTTATTTGCATCCTAAATCCTGATACTGTGGTGGCTGAGGATACCTTTAGTAAGTTAGTAGCTTTTGCTCAAAACAAATCCCAATTGGGTATGGTGGGTTGTCAACTCATTGACGGCAGCGGCCAATTTTTACCCGAATCCAAACGCGGAATTCCAACGCCCTGGGTGGCCTTTACCAAAATTACAGGGCTGTATAAATTTTTTCCTTCCTGGTCAATTTGCACAAAGTATTATGCCCAGCATTTATTGCCCAACCAAACTGGGGAAGTCGAGATTTTGGTGGGCGCATTTTTATTTGTGCGAAAGGAAGTTTATACAGAAGTTGGTGGATTTGACGAAAACTGTTTTATGTATGCAGACGACATTGACCTGAGTTATAGTTTACTAAAAAAAGGCTATATCAATTGGTATTTTGCAGAGACTACAGTAATTCATTACAAAGGGGAAAGCACGTTGCGCGACCACAACTACATGCTTCGTTTTCAGGAAGCGATGCAGTTTTTCTACCGCAAGCATTTTGGGCAATCGGTTTTTTCTTGGTTTTTTATGATTGGCCTGCGTGTGGGCGCATTTTTGTTTTCGCTTCAAAAAAAGAAACAGGCTGTATCAACTACCAACTCCATTAGTTCGTATGTGCTGGTTTCCAATCAGGAAGCCTTGCGAGCAACCTTAGAAACGCAGTTACAAGTGCCGGTTATTCGCATAGAGGATTTTCAGATTCAACCAGCTTTGGCAAATCAGGAAGTGCTATTTGATGCTGATTTTATCTCAAATAAAGCGTGTATTGCACAAATGAAACACTTGTCTAAGGCAGGCCTGACGTTCAAAATAAAACCCAAAAATGCAAATTTCATACTAGGAAGCAACCACAGCAATGACAGAGGATCAGTGATATCCTGGTGAGATTTGGGTTAAAAAATATTCGATTGAAAATTGAATAATTCGTATACAAACAAGATTAAATTTAGTATTTTCGCAAGCAATAATAAAAAAGAGACCATTGGGTTACAACTATGGCAAAATTTGAATTAAAACTCCCGAAAATGGGGGAGAGTGTGGCAGAAGCTACGATCACCAATTGGTTAAAAGAAGTAGGCGACACCATCGCTGCCGATGAAGCCGTTTTGGAAATTGCTACCGACAAAGTAGACAGCGAAGTGCCCTCAGAAGTGTCGGGTATCTTGATCGAGAAATTGTTTGGCAAAGATGATTTAGTGCAAGTAGGCCAAACCATTGCTATTATTGAAACAGAAGCCTCAGCGGCTACTCCTGTTGAAACACCTGCTGTTGCTCAAGCAGCCGAAGCAGTAATGCAAACTATAGTGAGTGCGCAAGATGCGGTAGCCGCTCCTGTATTGGCTCCCGACTTTAGCCAATCAGACAAATTTTATTCTCCCTTAGTCAAAAATATCGCCAAACAAGAAGGAATTTCTTTGGCACAATTGGATCAAATTTCGGGTACCGGAAAAGAAGGCCGCGTAACCAAAAATGACATCTTGGACTTTATTGCAAAAGGTCCACAAACTAGTTCAACTGCGCAGCCAGTTGCTGTTAAACCTGCTTCGAATGAGGCGCCAGTAGCCAAAGCAATGCCGGTTTCGGTGAATGGTCAAGACGAGATTATCGAAATGGACCGCATGCGTAAGTTGATTTCGGGCTATATGGTTCAATCCTTGCAAACTTCGGCACACGTGCAGTCATTTATAGAAGTGGATGTAACGGCCATTTGGGATTGGCGCGAGAAAAATAAAAATGCTTTTGAAAAACGCGAAGGCGAAAAACTCACCTTTACACCGATATTCATGGAGCTTATCGCCCGTGCATTAAAGGATTTCCCGATGATGAACATCTCGGTAGAGGGCGATTACATCATCAAAAAGAAAAATATCAATTTGGGTATGGCTGCGGCTTTACCCAACGGAAACTTAATTGTTCCGGTTATAAAAAATGCCGATCAACTCAATTTGTTGGGCATGGCCAAAGCGGTCAATGATTTGGGCAACCGAGCCAAAGCGGGCAAACTCAAACCAGATGACACCCAAGGCGGAACCTATACGGTAACCAATGTGGGAACTTTTGGCAGTGTGTTTGGCACACCCATCATCAACCAACCGCAAGTAGGAATATTGGCATTGGGCGCCATCCGCAAAGTACCTGCCGTAATCGAAACGCCAGAAGGCGATTTTATTGGCATCCGCAAAAAAATGTTCTTGTCGCACAGTTACGATCACCGCGTAGTGGATGGGGCGCTTGGCGGAAGCTTCTTGAAACGCGTAGCCGAATACATGGAAGCCTTTGATGAAAACAGGAGTTTTTAAATTAAAAATGAATAATTAAAAATGAAGCCTCTTGAAAAAGGGGCTTTTTTTGTGGATACAAGCTAAGACTTATTAAATACGAATTCGGTTACCACTTGTTTGCTTTTTTTGCAGTAGTAATGTGCGCCAAATGATGCTTGCAATGCCAGGCATAGAGGCCCATATTTTCATCCAATTGAATTTGCTTGCCGCTTTCCGGGTGAATAAAAGTTCTCGATAAATCTACAGTAGAGAGATTTGTTAAAAGTACGCTCCATCTTTCGTGTAGCCCTTCTAACAGTTTTAGAGCCGGTGCAATCGGCATTGATTTGCTGTCAGCCAGCTCGGCCCAGCGGTCTTCAAAATAGGGTTTAATGGTCGGGTTATCTTCTGTCAAGGCTAGTTTGAAACGAACTAAACTATTCATGTGGCTGTCGGCGCAATGGTGCACCACTTGCCGAATGGTCCAGCCGCCCGGTCGGTAGGGCGTGTCCAATTGAACGTCCGTTAAATTGTGTACTTCATTTTTTAGTGTTTTAGGAAATGTTGAAATCGCCAAAATGTATTCGCTCAACAGTTCTTGGGTAATTTCATGCGGTTTGGAATAGATGCCAATGGGGTATTTTAATTCTTCGGTAGACATTTTGGATACTTTTTTATGTCATTAAATTAAAGGATCGTAAATCAAATCAGGGGAATATCTTACCGCTAAAATAAACTAAAAACCCACAAATGCTATTTGCTTGTCTTTATATGTCCTTAATTTTTCATTATTAAGTATACATTCTTAATTATCCTATCTTTGGTCCTCTAAAAATTCACCATGGAACTCAAACTCAATAAACCCATCTGCTTTTTTGATCTCGAAACCACCGGCATTGAGGTGGCCAAAGACCGCATTGTAGAAATTTCTATTTTTAAAGTATATCCCAACGGCACCCAAGAAAGCAAAACTTGGTTGGTGAACCCCGAGATGCGCATACCCGATGTGGTGATTGCCGTACATGGCATTACCAACGAAAAAGTGGCCAACGAACCGACTTTTAGTCAGTTGGCACCCCAAATTCACAATATGATCAAGGATTCTGATTTGGCTGGATTCAACTCCGATCGTTTTGATATTCCGTTGTTGGTCGAAGAATTGTTGCGTGCAGGCGTTGATTTTGACATGAAAAATCGGGTATCTGTTGACGTGCAAACCCTCTTTCACAAAAAAGAAGAACGCACCCTGAGTGCTGCCTTGAAATTTTACTGTGGAAAATCGCTAGAAAACGCCCATTCTGCCGAGGCCGATACGATGGCGACCTACGAAATTTTAAAGGCCCAATTGGATCGTTATCCCGATTTAGAAAACGACATGAAGAGTTTGTCTGAATACACGACACGCAAAAAAAGCGTTGATTTTGCAGGCTTCATTGCCATGGATGCCGAAGGGCAAGAGGTATTTACATTTGGCAAACACAAAGGAGCTCGCGTAGAAAAAGTATTGGAAGACGAGCCCGGCTATTTTGGCTGGATTCAAAACGCAGATTTTCCGTTGTATACCAAGAAAGTTTTGACGGCCATTAAATTGAGAAAGTTAAACAACAAGTTCTAGTAGCAGCATGAAAATTATTTGCATTGGCAGAAACTATGTGAAGCACATCGAGGAGTTGCAAAACGAGCGACCTGCTGAACCAGTTGTTTTTATGAAACCCGATTCGGCCGTGTTGCTCAAACAGCATCCGTTTGTGATTCCGGCTTTCTCTAGCGACATTCACCATGAAGTAGAGTTGCTGGTAAAGATTTCAAAAGTAGGGAAGTACATTGATCCCAAATTTGCCCATCAGTATTACGATGAAATTGGCTTGGGCATTGATTTTACTGCTCGAGACCTGCAACAACAGCTCAAAGACAAGGGTTTACCTTGGGAAAAAGCCAAAGCGTTTGATGGATCTGCTGTAATTGGTGAGTTTAGATCAAAAAAACTTTTTAGTTCCCTGGAAAACATTAATTTTGAATTGAAAAATAACGGACAAACGGTTCAAATGGGAAATTCGGGTTTGATGTTGTGGAATATAGATGAACTCATTGCGCACGTTTCCCAATTTTTTACGTTAAAAATTGGAGATATTATTTTTACCGGAACTCCAGAAGGCGTAGCGAAAGTGATGCCAAATGATGTGTTGGAAGGGTTCCTCGAAAACGAAAAAGTATTCAGAATAAACATAAAATAGTATGGCTTTACATTACAATTTAGCAAAAGTATACGCACTTTCAGACAACGATCCAGATTTT
Source organism: Flavobacterium psychrophilum (assembly GCA_945879625.1). Taxonomy (GTDB): domain Bacteria; phylum Bacteroidota; class Bacteroidia; order Flavobacteriales; family Flavobacteriaceae; genus Flavobacterium; species Flavobacterium psychrophilum_G. Next base: position 91,032 of record CAMCVA010000010.1, on the reverse strand, counting down.
GTGCAACAAATCATTTCGTTGTTTATTTCTGAAGTCCCAGCTGATTTAGAGCAGGTGAAAACAGGGATAAAAGAGGGTGATCACAATTTGGCCTACAGCTACGCCCACAAAATTAAACCGACTTTAGATTTGTTGGGTATGGATGTAGCGTTTCAGGAAATACTTCAAATAGAAGCCTGGACGAAAGCCGAAGGAAAAAAGAAAGAAATTAAACCTGTTTTTGACAGCGTAGAAGCGCAAATCGAAAAAGCGGTCAAAGAAATCAGCAAAGATTTCAATTTGTAAAAATTATCTATAATTAGGAAGAAAGGGCTTATTTTCAAGCTCTTTTTTTATGTGAATCAATACCCAATGAAAGCAGCAATTCTTACTATTGGCGACGAAATTTTAATTGGACAAATTGTTGATACCAATTCGAGTTTTATAGCCAAATCATTAGATAAAATTGGGATCGAAGTGTGTGAAATGCAATCGATAGCCGACGATAAACAAGCTATTTTGGATGCCTTTGCGTGTTTTCAAGATCGAGTAGATTTAGTGTTGATTACCGGCGGTTTAGGCCCGACCAAAGACGACATAACCAAACACACTTTTTGTGAATATTTTGGCGATGAGTTGCAGCGCAATCTTGCGGTTGAGCAACATGTGATTGATTTGTTTCACCAAAAACTCAAATTGGTGGCTACGCAAGTAAACAAAGACCAAGCCTTGGTGCCCTCGCGCTGTGAAATTTTGCACAATGCATTTGGCACCGCTCCGGGTATGTGGATGCGCAAAGCACAAACCGTATTCGTTTCATTACCAGGCGTTCCCTATGAAATGAAAGCCATTGTAACCAATGAATTGGTGCCCAAATTGGTGCGCGAATACCAACGGCCGTATATCATTCATCAAACCATTTTAACTTATGGTCAAGGTGAAAGTCGTATAGCCGAACGCATAGAAGATTGGGAAAACAATTTGCCTGTTTTTATCAAATTGGCTTACTTGCCCAGTCCTGGCAGGGTCCGTTTGCGCTTGTCGGCACGCGGAACCAACAAAGGGATTTTGGAATCGGCCTTGCAAGAAAATATAGCCCAACTGAAACTGTTGATTGGGGATATTATCGTCGGTTTTGAGGAAGAAGATACGATAGAGGTGGTTGTGGGGCGTTTGCTGCAAAAACAACAACTCACCTTGGCCACTGCCGAGAGTTGTACAGGAGGCAAGATAAGCCAAGTGATTAGCAGTGTACCGGGTGCTTCGGCCTATTTTAAAGGAGGTGTAGTATCTTATGCAACTGCGGTAAAAGAGCAAGTGCTTGGACTGGACCCTAAATTAATTGCTTCACAAGGAGTAGTCAGTGCTGCTGTTGCGGTGCAAATGGCCGAAAGTGTGCGCCGACTCCTGAAATCCGATTACGCCATAGCAACCACCGGAAATGCTGGGCCAAGTTTGGGCGACGAATCGGTGCCGCTGGGAACTGTTTTTATTGCGATTGCATCGGCGCAAGGAACAGTGGTTGAGGAGTTTAGTTTTGGTCAACCCCGAGAAAAAGTAATCGATAGAGCAGTGAATAAAAGTTTGGAACTACTGCAAAAAGAAATTTTAAAAAATCTAGTTTAATTATTTTGGATATAGGTTTATTTTTCTTTTATTTGCACCCTCGAATTGAATAACGATAAAAGATAAGCATAATGTCAAGAGTTTGTGACCTTACAGGTAAAAGAGCGATGGTGGGAAATAACGTTTCTCACGCGATGAACAAAACGAAAAGAAAGTTTTCAGTGAACTTAGTGAAAAAACGTTTTTATCTTCCAGAAGAAGACAGATGGATTACCCTAAGAGTAGCTGCATCTACAGTCAAAACAATAAATAAAAATGGAATCACTGCTGTTTTGAAAAAAGCACAAGCTAACGGATTCATTAAATAATCCTTCCAAAAGTAAAAAGATAGCAAGATGGCAAAGAAAGGCAATAGAATTCAAGTTATATTAGAATGTACAGAACACAAAACTTCCGGTGTTTCTGGAACTTCTCGTTACATTACCACCAAGAACAAAAAAAATACACCAGATCGTTTAGAAATTAAAAAATTCAACCCGATCTTGAAGCGTGTTACAGTTCACAAAGAAATTAAATAATAATAAGAAGCTTTTAGTATAAAGTTTCGTTCCAAAATAATTGAATCATGGCAAAGAAAACCGTAGCATCGTTACAAACATCTTCAAAGAGATTATCAAAAGCTATCAAAATGGTAAAATCGCCTAAATCGGGAGCTTACACATTTGTAGAAGCAATTATGACTCCCGAAGAAGTAGATGCGTTCTTGAGAAAGAAATAATTTTTCACACACTATATAGAAGGCTACTTTCATTCGGAAGTAGCTTTTTTATTTTTATATTTATCCCCATTTCAATTCATCCCGTTAATAGTTGTTCGAATGAGTTTTTTTAAAAAATTATTTTCCTCATCCAAAATTGACCCCAGCACAAGCGAAGAGGCCAAGCAAACCTTAGACAAAGGACTCGAAAAATCGAAAACTAGTTTTTTTTCCAAATTAACCAAGGCAGTTGCCGGGAAGTCAAAAGTAGACGATGAGGTTTTAGATAACTTAGAAGAAATTTTGGTTTCCTCTGATGTGGGTGTAGCCACGACATTAAAAATTATCCAACGCATCGAGAAACGCGTAGCTGCTGATAAATATTTGGGCACCGACGAATTAAATCGGATACTGCGCGAAGAGATATCGGCTTTGTTGGCTGAAACCAATGTCGATAACGCTACTGATTTTGAAATTCCATCTACCGCAAAACCCTATGTAATTATGGTTGTAGGAGTGAATGGGGTAGGAAAAACAACCACCATCGGAAAAATGGCGAGCCAATACAAGAAAGCAGGTTATAAGGTGGTGTTGGGTGCCGCAGATACCTTTCGTGCAGCCGCCATTGATCAGTTGCAAGTGTGGGCTGATCGCGTAGGCGTTCCTTTAGTCAAACAACAAATGGGAAGCGATCCGGCTTCGGTTGCTTTCGACACCTTACAATCCGCAGTGGCGCAAGAAGCCGATATTGTAATTATTGATACAGCAGGTCGTTTGCACAATAAAGCACACCTCATGACCGAACTCACCAAAGTGAAACGCGTGATGCAAAAAGTAGTCGAAACGGCTCCCCACGATGTGATGTTGGTGTTGGATGGTTCAACTGGTCAAAATGCTTTTGAGCAAGCCAAACAATTTACAGCGGCCACCGAAGTGAGTTCATTGGCAGTAACCAAATTAGACGGCACGGCCAAAGGTGGTGTAGTGATAGGCATATCTGATCAATTTCAAATCCCAGTGCGTTATATTGGTATAGGCGAAGGCATCGACGATTTGCAAGTGTTTCACAAAACCGAATTTGTAGATTCATTTTTTAAGTAGTAGCATGAGTATTATTCAGAAATTTAAATCAATTAAAGTCCTTCGGCTTATTCTTATAGCGGTTGTGTTGATATTTACCGGAAAACTACTTGATCATTTTCGTTTTCCAAATGCCGCTTTGAGCCTGCAATTAATTGCCTTTTTTATATTTTTATACAGCATTATTTCAGCTATCGAATCAAGGGGTAAAAAATAATTACGGCCAAACTGCATTGATTTTCCCCCACAGCGTATTATCAAATCCAGAAAGTGCATTGTTTTGCGTTCCTGCTGCTTCGCCCATGCGCACGACTACCATTTTTTTACTGGGAATTACATACAATTTTTGATCGTTTTTGCCCAGTGCACAATACAGGTCTCCCGGGGCATTGGGTATGAGGTTTCCTGTATAAGTAACATTCAAATCGGGTAGACGATAGGATGCTTTTCCGTTGAGCCACCATAAATACCCATACGATAGATTGAGATTTTGAGAACTTTGCGTAGCTGTATTCAGGTAGTTTTGATTAATCACTTCGGTGGTATCCCATGTTCCTTTGTTTAAACACAACAACCCAAAACGCGCCATACTTTTGGTGGTACTCCAATACACGCTATTGTTGTCTGATTGGTACCACGCACCGGTCATGCCAATTTTGTTTTTAAGTTTGTTGCTGAAGTAGTTGTCCCAAGTGGTGTTAGCTGCTGAGGCCACTACAGCTTGCAATTTTACGTATACGTTGTCATAGGCCCAAATTGATCCGGCGTTGCCTTCATATTGTAAACAATCGGGAGTCACGCATTCATCGTCGCTTGTATTGGTGTTTGGTGGCGTATTATTGTCGTTGTATTCGTCACTCAAGCCAGAAGTCATGCTCAATAAATGGCTGCATAAAATTAAATTTTCTTTGACTAATGGTGCCGAGGTCCAACCTGAGCCCAAGTGATCAGAAACTCGATCGCCGCGTTGCAACAGCCCTTCTTGTTCGGCAATACCAAATACGGTTGAGGTGAGTGTTTTTCCGGCGCTAGCCCAATACCAAGCTGCCGATTCGGAATGTCCATTAAAATAGCGTTCTACCACAATTTTCCCATCGACCAAAATAATAAATCCTTTGGTGTTGGATAATTCCAGATAGTTGTACAATTCTTGCAAGGCCGAAGAATTCCAATTTAAACTACTGGGATCAGTGGTTTCCCAAACTCCAGTTGTGGGCGGAAAGTACAAGAAGTCATTTGGAATAGGATTTACCACATCAGAATTACTGCTGCAGCCCAAAAGCAAAAGCAGCGTCAAACTTAAAACAACCTGTTTCATAAAAAAAGATTTTTTTTCCGACACTAAAAATACAAATTAGTTTAATTCTATTTTTTTAGCCTTTAATTAAACTGTAATTTTAACCAGTAATTTTTTTCATATGAAACACAGCTTCTATCTATTTATAACCGCTTTACTTTTTGCTGCATGCGGTTCATCCGTAAACGAATCATCACTGAAAAACTTGAATGGTTATTGGGAAGTTCAAAAGGTAGTATTTCCCGATGGAAGCGAAAAAATACTGCCGCCCAGCGAAACGCATGATTATTATGAGTTCAAGAACTCAAAAGGCTTCCGCAAAAAAGTTTCGCCCTTGGTTACCGGGAATTATTTGGTAAATGATCTAAAAGATGAATTTGTAATTGCTACAAAAGAGAATAAATTTTACATGAATTATAAAACCTTTTTGTCTGCCTGGTCCGAGCAAATTCAATCGATTGATGAAAGTCAGTTGGTTTTAGTGAGCGAAGAAAAATATGAGTATCACTACAAAAGACCCCAAACCTTTTCTGTAAAATAATGGCAAAACGACTAGGAAATGACAGCCCAATTGGCGCAATTTTATCGGAGATTATCTCTACCAATAAATTGCAAACAGGTCTAGACGAAGTAGACGTAAAAGCCGCTTGGTTTTCACTCATGGGAAACGGCGTTGGCACCTATACCCGAGAGTTGCAAGTAAAAAACAAAACACTCTATGTGGTATTGAGTTCGGCGGTATTGCGGGAAGAATTGCACCACGGCCGGGACAAAATAATTGTCCTAATTAACGACGAATGCAAACGAGAAGTAATCAACAAAGTCATTTTACGATAAAAAAAAGTCCCGTTCGAAAGAGCGGGACTTTTTTTATACTGGTGTCGCGATTTAGAATTGCTCTCTACCCGAAAAGTGAAAAGCCGATTCAATTGCTGCATTATCGTCGCTATCCGATCCGTGCACCGCGTTTTCTCCAATAGAAGCTGCATATCGTTTACGAATAGTTCCTTCGGCAGCGTCTGCAGGATTGGTTGCGCCAATTAAGGTTCTGAATGTATCCACTGCATTGTCTTTCTCCAAAATAGCCGCAACAATTGGACCTCTAGTCATAAATTCAACCAATTCGCCAAAAAATGGACGAGCCGCGTGTACCGCATAAAAAGCTTGCGCATCAGCTACAGTAAGTTGTGTAAGTTTTAAAGAAACGATTTTAAATCCCGCTTCTGAAATCATGTGTAAGATTCCGCCAATGTGCCCGTTTTCTACCGCATCAGGCTTAATCATGGTAAATGTTCTATTCGTTGTCATGTATTCTTGTTGTTAGATTTTGCTGCAAAAATAGTTTTTTTTGAAGCAATTCCTGCTGTCCGCTGTATCTTTTTTTGAACCTAAATTCAAAATAATGCGGTTCAGTAAAAAAAGGATGCCGCTCCCATCAGGGCTAGTCTGTAGAAATAAAAAAATCCCTTGCTACAGAGTAACAAGGGATTCTTTATTATTAAAAGCGGTTGCTTAGTTTCTTACTAATTTGATAGTAGAAGTTGCAGTAGCAGTAGCGATTCTTGCGAAATAGATTCCGCTGTTTAAAGCAGCAGCATCAACCACAGCTGATGTAGCTTGAGGCGCAACAGTCATAACTGTTTTACCTAATACATCCACAATTTGGATAGAAGTAATAGCTTTGTTAGCAGAAGCTACATTCCATACGTTTTGAGATGGGTTAGGGTATACTTTAAAGTTTCCGTTGTCAAAAGTTACATTTGACAAAGCAGGAGCGAAGTTATAATCACCTGTTACTTTGTTGAAAGTAATGTCATAGAATCCAGGAACAGAAGGAACGTTTGGTCCGCCTAATGTAGCAATACCAGTTGGCCAATCAGCACCACCCCAGTTTACTGCCCAAGAATTTCCTTCACGGAATTTACATTCGCCAGCGATTAATTCAAAATTTGCTCTTGAGTAGTTTACTCCATCAGTAGAAGTTAAGTCAAAATCAAATCCGTCACCCCATCCACCTGTAGCACTACCTGTAAGGCTAACGATCGGAAAGAAGAAATTGTAATCACCTGTTTCTCTGTTGAAAGTCACTGAGTACGTTCCAGCTACACAAGGAATGTTTGGTCCGCCTTGTGTTGCAACACCAGTAGGCCAAGCTGAGTCACCCCAGTTTACAGCCCAGTCATTTCCTTGACGGAATTTAATCTCACCTGTAGTAAGAGTCAATCCACTTATAGTGTAGATGATTCCATCAGTTGTAGTTAAGTCTGTATCTGTACCCCATCCTGCTGCACCTGATCCAATAATAGAAATAATTTGAAAAATAGGAGCTGCTGTAAAGCTGTACTCTCCAGTTGCAATATTAAGATTTACAGAAGTATAATCTCCAGCTGTAACAGGAATAAATAAGGTAGCATCAGAAACAACACCACCAGGGAATGTATCTCCACCATAAACAGTTGCATCAACATCAAATTGAGCTGTTCCGTCCAACAACGTAGCGTTGTTGAAGTAGTAATTTTCAGCATCTGCAGTTGACATAGTTAACCCATCCACTGAAGATACAGCAGTACCAATCAATTTTACAGTTGGGATAGGAGCACCACCTGTAAACGAATACTCACCAGTTGATTGATTAAAAGTAACATTGTATGTTCCAGCAATTGCAGGAATGTTCGGACCATCTTGTGTTCCTATTCCGTCAGGGAAAGTAGTAGCTCCCCAGTTTACAGACCAAGCGTTATCTAAACGGAATTTAAATTCCCCACCTGGCATGATAAAATTGTCTAAAGTCCAGTTTACACCGTCTGTTGAGCTTAGGTTCGCGTCAACATCCCAAGCGCCAGAAGCACCAGGTCCGATCATTGACACTTGTGCGTTGCTGCTAAAGCTCACAAAAAGCATAACAAGCAAAGAATAAAGTAAATTTCTTTTCATAGTTTTAGTTTTAATTGTTAAAAAAGTTGTGTAAAAGTAAGTAATTTTAATAAATAGGTCTTTATACATTAGTTAAATATACCTACGAAAACGTTTTCGTGTTAATAACATTATTTAATTGTTATTTTTTCCAGATTGCTTATTTACAGCCTAATAAATAATTTCTACCCATTCAATTTTGATTAATCTAAAAAAAGACTGGTAAATTTCATGTGCAGTGGATCCAATTGGGAAAGAAGTTTTTCAATAAATACTGCGCCAAATGTGTGGTAGTAGTCAGAAAAATTTGTTTTCCGTTCCAGTAAGCTTTGGTTGGGAAACACTTCGTTTTGGATTGCCAAAATTCGGTCAATGGATTCTTGATTTGCTTTGATTTGTGCTTTTTGTAATCTTTTTTCCAGCGCAGTCAATCCTTTATTTTGCTTCACTTCTTGAGCCTTCAACATAGATAAAAACGAAGGATGAGTTGCCGTTGCCTGATCATGCAAGGCCGAAAATTGGCTTGCCAGCTGTTGTTTCAAATCGGTAAAATCTACTGTATTTGTAGTAGTTTTTGATAAAAATTGGGCAGTCAATTCCCGAGGAGTTAAAAATAGATCTTCCCATTCAAGCGGCGTTTTGTCCCATTTTGCTTTTGTTTTGCTCGAGGCAATTACCACCGAATTGCGCAACAATAAAACAGGGAATGTCACGTGTGCTTTGGCAAACATCAATTTCAATTCCAACCAATACGCAAGTTCGCCTCCTCCTCCAATGTAGCACAGATTAGGCAATATAACTTCCTGATATAATGGGCGAAGCAAGACATTTGGGCTGAATTTTTCAGGTTCGTTTGCTGCCAAATGCTGTATTTGTTCTGCCGAAAATTCCAAAGTCGTATTCAATACTTTGTAGCGGTTGTTTTCAAATACAATTCGCTCCCGCAAGTTGTTGTCCAGATAAAATAAATTGATTTCCCTTGGGTTCACCTGAATTTTATATTCCTGCAATAAGGCAGTTGATTCATTTACCGCCGCAAACGAAAATTGGGTGGCTAGTTCGTTTTGTATATGGGGAGTGAATAGGGATTTTAATTCCCGAGAATCGCCGTCAATGATCACTAGTCCATATTGGCCAAACAGGTTATTCACCAACTTTCGAGTGGCTTCAGTCAATGTTGCACTCGATAAATAGGCGTTGGTAAACAGCGCAATCAATTCTTGTGAAACTTCGGAACTGCCCAAAAGCACATGAATTTCAGCAATTACTTGTTCCATTCCTTCGGTGTCCAATCGGCCCACAGCTCCAGTTCCTTGTTTGTGCCAAACTACTTTTTGGTTTTTCACAAACAAGTGATTGATTTCGGCCAAATCATGATCTTCGGTGGCCATCCAATACACCGGCACAAAATGCTGGTCTGGATAGGTTTCTTGCAGTTGTTTACACAAGTTTATCGTAGAAATAATTTTGTAGATAAAATACAACGGTCCGGTCCCAATATTCAGTTGATGTCCGGTCGTGATGGTAAAGGTGTTTGTCTGCCGCAATCGCGCTAAATTGCGTTGGGTCTCTTCGCTTGTGGTAATGTTTTGGTATTGCGAGTCCAATGTATTCGCCAAAACATCCCGAAAATGAGTAGGATAATTGGTGGCTTTTTCGTCGAGTTGAGCTTTAAAATTTTCTAGTTTGGGAAACCGATGGTACAACGGCTTGAGCTGCTCCTTTTCTTGCAGGTAATCGTGTATTAAAGGGCTAAAAAAAGAAGAGTAGGCGTAGGTTGAACAATCATCGGGCATAGCATCAAATTTTTGGTAAAAATAGCAAAAAAACCAATTCTACTTTGGCATTCCTCGATTTGCTTTTGATTGTCATTTATTCGATTACTTTTGTACAAATTAGTTGCCTTGAATTCCATATTACTCCTCACGCCGCCCTTTACTCAACTGAATACACCGTATCCGGCAACGGCCTATTTGAAAGGTTTTTTAACTACCAAACAAATCGATTCACATCAATATGATTTGGGAATTGAAACTTTGTTGGTATTGTTTTCTAAAGCGGGACTGAGCCAATTGTTTGAGAATGCAGCGCAACAAACAACTCTATCCAATTGGACCGAAAATGACCGCCGAATTTTTGGATTACAAGCCAATTATATTCAAACCATTGAATCGGTAATTGCTTTTTTACAAGGCAAAAGTCCCAGTCTGGCCAAGCAAATATGTTCGGGTTATTTTTTGCCCGAAGCCAGTCGATTTGCACAAGTAGAAGAAACCGAATGGGCATTTGGTACGTTGGGTATGCAAGACAAGGCCAAACACCTGGCCACCTTATATTTAGAAGATTTATCCGATTTTATTGTATCGGTTGTGGATGAAAATTTTGGATTCAGTCGCTATGCCGAACGATTGGGACGCAGTGCCTCAACCTTTAACGATTTGTACACCAAATTACAACAAGAACATACGTTTATCGATCAACTTAGTCTTGCCTTATTCGCAGCCAAAATCAACGAAATTCAACCAAAATTACTGTGTTTGTCGGTGCCCTTTCCAGGCAACTTATACAGTGCTTTTCGTTGTGCCCAATGGATAAAACACCATTTTCCAAGTTGCAAAGTTGCCATGGGCGGCGGTTTTCCCAATACCGAATTGCGTTCCGTTTCAGACCCGCGGGTATTTGAATTCCTTGATTTTATAACGCTTGATGACGGCGAACTGCCGCTTGAATTACTTTGGCAACACCTGGAGCAACCGGAAATGCCGCGCCAGTTAAAACGCACTTTTCTGCTCGAAAACGCAGCAGTGATTTATGTGAATAATGCCACTCAGCCCGATTATAAGCAAGCCCAAGTGGGTACGCCCGATTATACAAAATTGCCCTTAACCAAATACATTTCGGTGATTGAAGTGCTCAATCCGATGCACAGTTTGTGGAGCGATGGCCGCTGGAACAAACTCACCATGGCCCACGGGTGTTATTGGGGCAAATGCACGTTTTGTGACATTTCTCTCGACTACATTAGTTTGTATGAACCTGTTGCAGCAGCCCTTATTGTGGATCGCATGGAACAACTCATCGCGTCAACAGGCGAAACGGGATTTCATTTTGTAGACGAAGCTGCTCCGCCAGCGCTCATGCGGGAGGTGGCATTAGAAATTATCCGCCGAAATTTAGTAGTGAGTTGGTGGACCAACATTCGATTTGAGAAAAGTTTCACCGCTGATTTGTGTTTGCTGCTCAAAAAATCGGGTTGCATAGCCGTTTCTGGCGGACTCGAAGTGGCTTCCGATCGCTTGCTGGCCTTGATTGACAAAGGCGTGTCGGTGGCACAAGTGGCTCAGGTTACGCGGAACTTTACCGAAACAGGTATTTTGGTGCACGCCTATTTGATGTATGGCTACCCCACGCAAACCATACAAGAAACGGTCGATAGCTTGGAAATGGTGCGGCAATTGTTTGAGATGGGTGTGGTGCAATCGGGATTTTGGCATCAGTTTGCGCTCACGGCACACAGCCCAATTGGAATGAATCCGGAGAAATATGGTATTACAATCCTTAATAAAGAGCCCGGAACCTTTGCCAACAATGATTTGTTGTTTGCTGATGCAACCGGCATAGATCACGATCAGTTTAGCTTTGGATTGAAGAAGTCGTTATACAATTATATGCATGGCATTTGCTTTGAGCTGCCGTTACAGGATTGGTTTGAATTTAAGATTCCCAAAACAACGGTATCGCCGTACTTTATTGAACAGGCTATTGATGCTCAACTTATTCACCATCCCAAACCCACAGCAAGGGTAATATGGTTGGGGAATTTGCCCGAACTTTCCGTGCAGACCAAATCAAAACGCGGCCAACAATGGCCAATTGCACAACTGCAGTTCCATGACTTGAAAGATAGTTTTACGATACAATTCCCCGAAGCCGAAGGAGTTTGGTTGGAGAAAATACTAAACCAATGTCAAATCAATCATCCTCAAAAAATGAAGTTGGCTGATATGCAGGCTTCTTATGAGCAAGAGTTTGAAAATTTCGAGTTGTTTTGGCAATCCAAACCACTCAAAACCTTGCGTGCAGTTGGACTAGTTTGCTTGTAAAGGTTCGCCGTACAAATCAAATTCGGTGGCGTCAATGATAGAGATTAGTGCAAATTCTCCCGTTTTTAAGTAAAATTTGGTGGCGTCAATCAACACTTCGTTGTCTACATCGGGGCTGTCAAATTCGGTACGGCCAACAAAATAACCGCCTTCTTTTCGGTCAATAATACAACGAAATGTTTTGCCCACTTTTTCCTGATTCAAATCCCAAGATATTTGCGATTGTAAATCCATCAATTCGGTAACGCGTGCTTGTTTCACTTCATCGGGTACGTCGTCTTCGAGCAAATAGGCGTGTGTGTTTTCTTCGTGCGAATAGGCGAAACAACCCATGCGATCAAACTTCATTTCTTGCACAAAATCTTTCAAGATTTCAAAATCGGCTTCGGTTTCTCCCGGATAGCCCACAATGAGTGTGGTACGAATGGCCATACCCGGAACAGCTGCTCTAAAGTCTTTCAACAATTGGGTAGTCTTGGCCTGCGTAGTTCCGCGGCGCATCGATTTTAAAATTGAATCGGCAATGTGTTGCAACGGAATATCCAAGTAATTGCAAATTTTGGGTTCGCGTTTCATTACCTCCAATACATTCATTGGGAAGCCGGTTGGGAAGGCATAATGCAACCGAATCCATTCGATTCCTTCTACTTGAACCAAGGCTTCGAGCAGTTCAGCCAAGTTTCTTTTTTTGTAAATATCAAGGCCGTAATAGGTGAGGTCTTGGGCGATTAAAATGAGTTCTTTCACGCCATTTTTGGCCAATCCTTGTGCTTCTTTGACCAATTTTTCGATGGGTTGCGACACGTGTTTGCCGCGCATCAACGGAATGGCGCAAAAGCTACACGGACGATCACAGCCCTCGGCAATTTTTAAATAGGCATAATTTTTGGGTGTAGTCGTGAGTCGTTCGCCCAATAATTCGTGTTTGTAATCGGCACCCAAAGCTTTGAGCAATAGGGGCAATTCGGTGGTGCCAAAAAACTGATCGATGTTGGGGATTTCTTTTTCCAAATCGGGTCGGTAACGTTCAGAAAGACAACCAGTTACAAAAACTTTATCAACCAAACCGCGTTCTTTTTTGTCGGCATATTCCAAAATCATATTCACCGATTCGGCTTTGGCATTGTCAATAAATCCGCAGGTATTTATCACAATAATGTTGCCTTCGCGTTCGGCAGGTGCTTCGTGTTCTACGTCTTTTCCGCTTGCACGCAATTGACCCATGAGCACTTCACTGTCATAAATATTTTTGGAACAGCCTAAAGTGATGACGTTGATTTTATTTTGCTTGGTTGATTTTGTTCTCATTTTTGTGGTTTGGTCTGCAAAAGTACATTAATTCTTAAAAGAAACTTCGTTTGAATTGGCCTTGATTTTCACTACAAAAAAAAGGCCCCTAAAGGCCTTATTAATGGAGAGATTGTTTGCTTACAGTTCAAAAGTAACTGTCGTGGTAAACGAATTGATGCTCGTTTTTACGGCAGCTCCATCGGTAAATCCATTGGTAAAAAACGAACGTTGCGAATTGCGTTGCGCCAAATCATAGGCCAAATCCAGTCGGGTTGCGCCAAAATTAAATCCAAATCCAGCCGAATAGCCGTGCAAACCGCCTACCGTATATTTGTTTTTATACGGACTTTGTTCGTTGCGGTATCCTGCGCGTAAACTCCATTCCTTGATGCGGTATTCGGCGCCTACCCGAACTTCGGCGGTATTGGTTAGGCTGCTTTTGATTGAAGCATTGGCCACCGAAAATTCATTTGAGGGCTGGTACTGGCAATTGCTGTAGTCTTTAAGGATGTAATCAAAACTAACTAATCCTTTTTTGCCAAAAATATAAGCCAAACTACCGGTAAATTCATGTGGTGTGCGCAACTGGTAGGGACTGTAGACCATGATTACATTAGAAGTAGCGGAAGCGTTCATGGGGTTGTAATTGGGTGTGAAGTTTTTAGAGAATAACCGCTGGTTTACTTCGTCATTGAGTGTGAGCCAAGTAGGCGATTTATAACTCAAGCCCGCCCGAAACGATTTATTAAATTTATGAATCGCACCTACCTGAAACGAAAACCCATTGCCGTAGGTGTGGATGTTATTTTCAAATTGAATTTTCTTTACAAGTACAGGATCGGCAGCATTTTCTTCATAAAAAATAGCTGTTTTGGTGTAATCGGTAAAGTGGGTGTTGAGGTTAATACCAAAATACCACTTGTCTTTGTACTGGAATCCGCCGTTGAATGCTAGTTTCCCATTATAGCCGCTGCTTATCACATAATTTTCTTGGTAATAGCTACTGGCTGGCGCAAAATTGGCGAGGTAGGTGTCGTTGTTGGGATTACTGGGATCATTGGTAATTACATTGGCATAATACCCCAAATAGGCTTGCTCGTCTTGGTAATTTAAATCTTCGTAATAATTGTTTAATAGGGTGTCCAAGTAAATACCACCCTGATTGGCGTTGGGATTGGCATAATACAAGAAATAATTGGCAATCGAATTTGCGTTGTTATTGCCTACGGCATAAATTGAATTGTCAAAATTATTGTCGTTTTCGTAGGCGATGCAAAAACTCAATTTTTTCCAATCAGTTTTTGGATCAGTAGCTAGAAAAACAAAGGCAGCGCCAAGTTGATTCAAATCAAACGCGATGTTGTTTTCGGTTGTGGTGTTGCCAAAATAGGTCGAGCTGTTTTGGGTGTGTTGGTTGTTTAAGCTAGTCGAAAACTGGTTGGTAGTAAAAATCGCCGAACCGGCCGGATTACTATTTAGCGCCGATAAATCGCCACCCAAAGCGCCAAAAGCACCACTCATGGCTCTAAACCTTGCGCTTCCATTGGTTTGTGTCATGCTGTAGCGCAAAGCTTGAGAAACGCCTTGAGCCCAAATGTTTGTAGCGGAACATATAAAAAGTAGGATAACAAATTTTTTCATGGGTTGTTGATTTAAAAGTTATTAACGTCTGCCTCCACCGGATGATCTTCCGCCGCCTGAACTTGGTGTGCTATAGGAACCTGAATTGTAATTTCCGGGATTGGATGGCGCAGGTGTATAACTGCGTGATGGGGTGTCGTTTGACTCCTTAACTTGAGCTGGAGCGCTCTGATTTCTCGGTGTACTTGCTCCCGAATTGTAATAGCGCGGGGTGTTGCTTTCAGTTCGCGTTCCCGAATTGGAGTTGGTTGCATTGTTGCGTGGCGCCTGATAATCGCGGGTTCCGTTGGGATTTGTTCGTGGATTTGTGGTGTTAAATCGCGGCGATTCATAATTCCGGGTACCTGATACATCTGTGCGAACTCCATTTCTTGGATTGGTCGCGTTATTTCTCGGGTTGGGATTGTAATTGGGGTTGTTGCGCACAGGACTTCTAGGGTTGCTTGGCGATGTTCCGCGCGGGTTGTTGTTGCTTCGGCTGGGGTAGTTTTGTCCGTAGTAATAAGGCGTTGTGTATCGGCCGGTATTAGATCGGCGACCATCGTGGTAATAATTATTGCTGTAATACCAGTTGGGCGCATAGGGGTTGTAATAGTAATTATTGTAGGGATAATAGCCGCCAAAGTTCATGTAATAGGGACTATATCCCCAACCCATATACATCGGACTATACCAGAAGTCACATCCCCAATAAAAAAAAGGAGTATTCCAATAGGAATTGTACCAATAATTTGACATGCCCCAATTGGTGTTGTAAAAGTTATAATTTATAGAAGTAGCCGAGTTTTCCCAAGCAGGATTGCTTTGGGCATATTCGGTAGTTGGAGTAGTGTACTGTTGAGCAGGAATACTGTCAGAAACGGAGCTGTATTGCTCCACATTGGTAAACGTTTCTGGAGTAGCTTGAGGTTCTTGCAGGCTGCCAAAATAGTTTTGATAGGTGTTGGCTTCAGCAACAGGATTGGCTTGGTTTTGTGCGGGTTCGTTACCCGATCCGTAAATGCCATCTCGATCAATATAGGAGGCATTTTGGTAGCTCCCACAAGACAGAAAAAAAACACTAAAAAATCCTAAGAAAGCAAAGGAGAACACTGTGCGCGAGGAAAAAGAATTCGTTTTCATATCTGCTATTTTTATTGTTGAACCCAACAAAATTAGTTAGTTTTGCCGAACATTTTAGTTAAAAAAAGTTAAACAATTTTTGAGCCAATAAACGATGAGTAAGAACCTAACTACACGCGCTGAAGATTATTCCAAATGGTACAACGAATTGGTCGTTAAGGCCGATCTAGCCGAGAATTCAGGTGTGAGAGGCTGTATGGTAATTAAACCGTACGGCTATGCGATTTGGGAAAAAATGCAAGCCGAATTAGACCGCATGTTTAAAGAAACCGGTCACAGCAATGCCTATTTTCCGTTGTTTGTTCCCAAAAGTATGTTTGAGGCCGAAGAAAAAAATGCCGAGGGTTTTGCCAAAGAATGTGCTATCGTCACCCATTATCGACTCAAGAATGATCCGGATAAACCCGGTAAATTAATGGTTGATCCCAATGCCAAACTCGAAGAAGAACTCATTGTTCGTCCCACCAGTGAAGCCATTATTTGGAGTACCTATAAAAACTGGGTACAATCCTATCGCGATTTACCGTTACTCATCAACCAATGGGCCAATGTGGTGCGTTGGGAAATGCGTACCCGCTTGTTTTTGCGCACTGCCGAATTTTTATGGCAAGAAGGACATACGGCCCATGCCACCAAAGCTGAAGCCATAGAGGAATCTGAAAAAATGATGAATGTTTATGCCGATTTTGCTGAAAATTTCATGGCCATTCCCGTTATTAAAGGAGTAAAAACAGAAACCGAACGTTTCGCCGGAGCCGAAGAAACCTATTGCATTGAAGCCTTAATGCAAGACGGAAAAGCCTTGCAGGCCGGAACTTCTCACTTTTTAGGCCAGAATTTTGCCAAAGCATTTGAGGTAAAATTCGCCACTGCCGAAGGCAAACAAGAATACGTTTGGGGGACCTCTTGGGGTGTTTCCACCCGCTTAATGGGCGCTTTAGTGATGACCCATTCAGATGACCAAGGTTTGGTATTGCCACCCAATTTAGCGCCTATTCAAGTGGTGATTGTCCCAATCTATAAATCAGAGGAGCAATTGGCCGAGATATCGACCGTAGCTCACGAATTGGTTTTCTCATTCAAACAATTGGGAATTGCCATCAAATATGACGACCGAACAACACAAAAGCCCGGGTTTAAATTTAACGAATACGAACTCAAAGGTGTTCCTGTTCGCATTGCAATAGGGCCAAAAGATCTAGAAAATGGCACATTCGAAGTTGCCCGAAGAGACACCTTGAGTAAAGAAATTGTTTCGAAAACCGCAATTGTGAGTTACGTGCAAGATCTACTGCTGCGCATGCAACAGGATTTGTTTGCCAAGGCCTTACACTTCCGAGACACACACATCACGGAGGTGAATTCTTTTGAGGAATTTAAAAGCGTGCTAGAAACCAAAGGCGGATTTGTTTCAGCCCATTGGGATGGTACTTCTGAAACCGAAGAAAAAATCAAAGATTTTACCAAAGCCACCATTCGTTGTTTGGCGTTAGATCGGGTGTTAACCCCAGGAAAATGTGTGCTTACCGGAGCCGAATCTACTGGTAGAGTGTTGTTTGCAAAGGCCTACTAAAAAAAACAGAAAAAAAATAGAATACAACTTGTACGAATAAAAAATAGTTGTATTTTTGCATCCGCATTGCAAAAGTTAGGCCCGTTCGTCTATCGGTTAGGACGCCAGGTTTTCATCCTGGTAAGAGGGGTTCGATTCCCCTACGGGCTACAAGATTAAATAATTTAAGAAAAAAACATAAAATGGCAAATCACAAGTCAGCGTTAAAAAGAATCAGAAGTAACGAAAAAAGAAGAGTTTTAAATCGTTACCAACACAAAACAACTCGTAATGCCATCAAGGCGTTGCGTATGGCTACTGATAAATCAGATGCTGCTGCAAAATTGTCAAGTGTAATTTCAATGATCGATAAATTGGCAAAGAAAAATATCATCCACGATAACAAAGCGTCAAATTTAAAATCTAAATTAACAAGACACGTAGCCAAGTTATAATCAGATTAACTTGCAATTTAATATAAAGCTCCTTTTTAGGAGCTTTTTTTATGATGATAACTTTTGGGTTACCACTTCTAATAATTCTTTGGAAATAGGTTTGGCCATAAAATCTAACACCATCGAATAGGACTTAGATTTCTCGATGTCTTTGGGATCAATGGTTGAGGAAAGAACAACCACTTTGCAATCTGGGAATACGTCGCGGTATTTGGCCTCAGAAAATGCATCCAAAAATTCCCAGCCTCCCATAACAGGCATATTCAAATCCAAGAAAATCAAAGCTGGCACAGTGGTTGCCTTAGAGGCAATTAAATCATCAAGATACAGCAGCGCTTCTTCTCCGTTATGGGCCATCACAATTTCTTTGGCATAAGCAGCTCTTGTTAAGACCATTTTGCTTAACATAATCGTGATGGAGTCATCGTCTACACATAAAAGTAAATCCATAATAGGGGGGTAGGTTTATTTGGTGAATGATAGTGTAAATGTGGTGCCTTTGTCTACTTTGCTTTCTACGCTTATACTTCCTCCCATAGATTCCACTTGAGATTTTACTAAATACAAGCCCAATCCTTTGCTATCCGGGTAGTTGTGAAAGCGTTGATATAATCCAAAAATTTTGTCTTTGTTGCGCACTAAATCTATGCCAATGCCATTGTCTTTTACTGTCATTACAACCCGATCTTCTACTTCTTTGGTTGTGATGCTAATTTTTAGTGGACGATCAGTTGCGCGGTATTTAATAGAATTGGTAAATAAATTTAAAAGGATGCTTTCTAGGTAGGCTTTATTTACATGTAGGGTTGGGGCTAAGTCTAGATCCATTTTAAGAATGGGCTGTGTGGTGCTGATTAAGTAATTTAATTGGCCAAAAACATTTTCAAAAACATCGTTAATACGCACAACTTCGCGAAGTATAGACGGGCTGTCTTTGATGATAATCACTTTTACCAAATCGGCAATTGTCTCGTTTAATAAATAAGTTGATTTTTTAAATCCACCTAATATTTCGTTGAGTTCCGGATTGTCTATCGGCATATCATCCAACAAGGTCAATAAACCCGAAAGATTAGACAGTGGTGCACGCAGGTTGTGTGAGGTAATGTAGGAGAACTGTTTTAAGTCGGTGTTGTTTTGGGTGAGCTCACGGATCAGTTGCTCTTTTTCTTTTTCCTGTCTCTTCTCGGCGGTAATATCGCGCTGAATGGACACCCAATGCGAATGCTCGCCTTCTTGGTTGGTAATGGGCAACATCAAAAAATTTACCCAATAGCCTTCGCCCGCCTTGTCTTTATTATACGATTCAAACTGATACGATTTTTTGGTTTTTAGCGCGTTGGCTATCTGCGGTAAAACTTTGGCTACCGAATCTTTTGACATGAATACAGAAGGTGTTTTGCCAATCACTTCCGCGGGCTTGAATCCTGTAATTTTGGTAAAGGCCGGATTCACGAATACAATTTTAGGAACCGTTCGGTACGATTTTTCCGATTCGGTAATCATTACCGCGTCTTTGGTTTGGGTAACTACGGTTTCGAGCAGTTTCAATCGCTGTTCCTCTGTTTTTTGTTTGGTAATATCTTGTATGGCTCCAATCATTCGAATGGCCGTATCGTTTTCGTCTTTCACCAAAAAGCCTCGGTCATACACAAATTTATAGTTTCCATCGGCGCAACGAAAACGGTATTCATCTTGCCATTTCTCTGTTTTTTGTTCAATAAACGAATACAGTCTCACCGACATTTTAATGCTGTCTTCTGGGTGAATACGGTCAAACCACCAACTCGAAGTATGGCCTACCTCTTCTTTTTTATACCCAAAAACTTCTTCGATTCCCTTGTTCCAAATGAAAAAATCTTCCTGAATTTTCCAATCCCAAATGGTATCGCTGGTGGCTTTGGCTACAATGTCATAGCGTTCGTTTGAGGATTTTATTTCGTCATCGGTATGTTTAAGGGTGTCTATAAACGCCAAGCTCTTGGATTCGCTTTTGCCTAATACATAATACAAAAAAGCTGCCGCAATTCCCACAAAAAAGAGGTCTTTAATCAGGTAAATCAGGGATAAAGTTGCCGGGGGAAAAACAAAGGATGTCAATATAAAATAGCTACCAATGGCCAGTGGTAAAAATAAAAATAGAAAATATAGGGCTATTTTATTCGACTTCTTTTTCATTGTTTCAAATATAAAAAAATATACCAAATCGACTCCGGTATTCGCCAACTAATTACCGTTAATTTTTCGCATATGAACTTACCTTTAACTTAATGAATTAAAGGTTTTTTATGTAAAAATAAAGTGTAGATTTGCACCCATTAAAAATCACAGATGGAATCGATCAGAAACATTGCTATTATTGCCCACGTTGACCACGGTAAAACTACTTTGGTAGACAAAATTATGTACCATTGCCAACTTTTTCGCGAAAATGAAAACGCCGGTGATTTAATTCTTGACAACAACGACTTGGAGCGTGAAAGAGGAATTACCATTACCTCCAAAAATGTTTCCGTAATGTACAAAGGAACCAAAATCAACATCATTGATACTCCGGGCCACGCCGATTTTGGTGGCGAAGTAGAACGGGTGTTAAACATGGCCGACGGTGTTTGTTTGTTGGTTGATGCCTTTGAAGGGCCTATGCCGCAAACGCGTTTTGTGTTGCAGAAAGCCATCGATTTGGGCTTAAAACCGTGTGTAGTAATCAACAAAGTAGACAAAGAAAACTGTACCCCAGAAGAAGTACACGAAAAAGTATTCGATTTGATGTTTGAATTGGGTGCCGAAGAATGGCAATTGGATTTCCCAACCGTATACGGTTCGGCCAAAAACAATTGGATGTCTGACGACTGGAGAAATCAAACCGAAAATATAGAGCCTTTATTAGACATGGTCATCAAAAATGTACCCGCTCCCAAAGTGTCTGAAGGAACTCCACAAATGCTCATCACATCATTAGACTTTTCTTCCTTTACCGGTCGAATCGCTATTGGACGTTTGGAGCGCGGCGAATTAAAAGAAGGCATGCCTATTTCCTTAGTGAAACGCGATGGACAAGTCATGAAATCCCGCATCAAAGAATTGCACACGTTTGAGGGCTTAGGCCGTAAAAAAGTTGCCCAAGTTATTGCCGGTGATATTTGTGCAATTGTGGGTGTAGAGGGATTTGAAATTGGCGATACCATTGCCGATTTTGAAAATCCAGAAGCTTTGCAAACCATTGCCATCGATGAACCAACCATGAGCATGTTGTTCACCATCAACGATTCACCGTTTTTTGGTAAAGAAGGAAAATTTGTAACATCTAGACACATACGTGATCGTTTGACCAAAGAATTAGAAAAAAACTTAGCGATGAAGTTGGGCGAAACTGACTCCGCCGATAAGTTTATGGTTTTTGGCCGTGGCGTATTGCACTTGTCTGTGCTCATAGAAACCATGCGTCGTGAAGGCTACGAGATGCAAATTGGTCAACCCCAAGTAATCATCAAAGAAATTGACGGTAAAAAATGTGAACCTATAGAAGAACTCACCATTGATTTACCCGAATCGTTATCGGGTAGAGCTGTAGAATTTGTCACTTTACGCAAAGGCGAAATGTTGAGTATGGAAACCAAAGGCGAACGTATGATTGTAAAATTCAATATTCCATCGCGTGGAATTATTGGTTTGCGTAATCAATTACTCACCGCTACCGCAGGTGAAGCCATTATGGCACACCGTTTCATCGGATACGAACCGTTTAAAGGGGAAATTTCTGGACGCAACAAAGGGTCATTAATTTCTATGGAAAAAGGAAAAGCGATTCCGTATTCTATCGATAAATTGCAAGACCGCGGTAAGTTTTTTGTTGAACCAAATGTCGAAATCTATGAAGGTCAAGTAATTGGAGAGAACTCGCGTGGAGATGATATGTGTGTAAACGTGACCAAAGAGAAAAAACAGTCTAACGTGCGTTCTTCCGGAAACGACGAGAAAGCCCGTATTATTCCACCAATCATTTTCTCATTAGAGGAAGCCTTGGAGTACATTCAAAAAGACGAGTACGTAGAAGTTACGCCAAAATCAATTCGTTTGCGTAAAATTTATTTAACCGAAACCGATCGTAAGCGATACAAAATCTAAGTATAGTTTAGTTATAATAAGAAACCCATTCTACTGCAGAATGGGTTTTTTTATGGAAGCTGTTTCCAGCTGTCCGCGGTATCTTTTGTTCGTTCCTCTCAAAAGGATGCTGCTGCCATCTGGGCTAGTTGGCCTGCAACAAAAACTGCAGCGGAATAGCCAGGCGCTCTTTCCACGATTGCTCCGAATGATCTTTGCCCGGAAAAAATTGCGTACTCCAGTTTGAAGAATCAAATCCTTTCTCTTGCATTACTTCATCAATCTTTTGTTGCAAAGGCGGATACAAAGCATCTAGCGTTTGATCGCCATAATCAAAATATATTTTATGCGTGCTTGGGTTGGGCAAATGGTTGCGCATATAGGTCATAAATGCATCCGGTACGGGATTGCCATCCACCGCAAAAATACCTGGCCAATGGGTTGACAAGCAGGCGGCACCGCCAAACACTTCGGGGTATTCGCAGATTGCATACATCGAAATCAATCCGCCCATGCTCGAACCGGCTATACAAGTTGCTTCGGGTTTTGGATCAACCGCATAATGACTGTCAATATAGGGTTTCAGTTCAGAAACGATAAATTGCAAATAGGCATCGGCCAAGGGAGTAAAGGTGTCGGTAATTCGTCCTTTCTCTTTCAGGGCTTGCGTCACGAATTGTTGTTGCGCAAGGTTCAAGGATTCGTAGGCCTTTTGCGGAAAATATTCCGGATGTCTTTTGGCTGAATTGTTGATGCCCACTACAATAAAATCGCGTGTTTTTTTCTCGGCTTGTAGTTTGCTTGCGGTTTCATCTACTTCCCAGGCTTGTTTGTTCCAGCAAATTGAGGCATCAAAGAGCATTTGCCCGTCGTGCATGTACAACACCGCATATTTTTTGGTGGGCAAATAACCGTCGGGCAACCAAATTTCTATGGCACGCGCGGCTACAAATTTGGAAGGAAAATCGGCAATATATTCGAGTGTACCAGAACTAACAGCGGGTTGTTGGGCATGTATTCCAAAAGGAAGTACAAGAATTGACAAACAAATGAGCATTGATTTCATCGGTTATCGTTTTAGGGAAAAATGACCTTTCACCAGGCGTTGGTCTTCAAAGAAAATCACGTACCAATAGTCATCGGCGGGTAGGGGAGCTCCATTAAAGGTGCCATCCCAGCCGGTTCCCAACGGAGAAATTTCTTTGACCAGTTTTCCCATTCGATCAAAAATACGAATTATTGTATTGGCATTGTATGTTTCCGTCACGCCTTTCACATTCCAAAAGTCGTTGGTCCCATCGCCATTGGGCGTAAAGAAATTGGGAATGCCCAACACATTCACTTCAACAGGTCCAATGGTGCCGCAGCCGTTTATGTCTTTCACATACACTTCATGAGTGCCGGGTGCCACGTTATAAAAGTAATTGCTGGTTTGGAAAAAATCGGGGTAATCAAGTGAATAAATGTAGTTACCCAATCCGCTTGTGTTTACCGTAATCGAATTGATTTCGGTGATGTCAGTTACCACAAGACTTGTTATTGTTGCTTTTTCAGAAGCGGTTACTTGGATGGTTCTTGTTTTTGGACAACCGGTTGTGGTTTTTACTTCAACGCTATACTCGCCTTCGGTATTTACCGTCAATGTCGAGAATGTAGCGCCGGCTATGGAATTTCCGTCGAGGTACCATTGATAACTATAATCAGCGGGATTGGCTCCAGGCAAAACGCCGGCATCGAGTACGCGAGTAAAGGTTGGATCGTCCGAACAAATAAGCACGTTGGCGGTACCCAATTCGTTCAAATCAATTTGTGGAAGCGGAAGTACCACAAGCGGTATGGATGCTGTAACGGCACAACTGTTGTTGATTATATTTTCTAGTAATACGGTCAATGTTTGAGAGGAACTGATAAATGGATTTTGTAGTGGATACCCCAACAGCTGACCTGCTCCATCGGTATAGTTTATAGTTAAACCTGTTTGTCCATTCAGTAGTGCTGATTCTATAGCGTCAGCATCAAAACCAATTGTTCCATTTTGGTCGATGGGATATAGTTCGTCATCACACAGTTGAGTTAGGGCTGAACTAATTGGAAAGGCCTCTGGCAAATCATCTACAATAAACGTGAGGGTGGATTCCTCCAAACAGGCTCCGTTGGGATCGGCGGTCACATCATTGGTGGCCCGCACAGTTACCGTTGTTGTAGTATTGACTACAAACGGATTGGGTAACGGACTCGGGAGAGGATTTCCATTTGACTCAAAATAACTCAAGCTTACTTGAGTCTGTCCATTTAATAGAGCTGAGTCAATGGTGGAGGTATCAAACAAAAACTGCCCGTCATGGTTGTCGTCACATTCCCGTATCACATTTCCTGGAGTAATTTCATCGAGTACGGGTAACGCTTCAACTGTAAGTTGGATATAAGGTCCCAAGGCATAGCAGGCGTTGTCGATTGTACTCTTTACCCGAATCCAAATGTCTTGTTGGTTGGGATAGCCATTATTGCGGTAATTGTATATGGAATTGGGATCGGCTGGGTTTTGGGAAATTTCGAGCGAATTGCCCAAGGCATCGGTTTCTACTGAGGCATCAACGCCATTTTTGTAGTATTTAATCGTAAAACTAGAAGTTGCCGGTAGCAAAGCAGTCACATCAGCAGTAACACTACTAAAGTTGAAACTCGCCAAGCCGTCGTGGTCGTCATTGTTGGCATTGTTGTTTCCTGAGGAATCCAAAAAGTCATCACACTTGGCAAAGCTTCTGGAAAACGAAGCCGGAATTTGAGTCGCCGAAACCAAAATAGATATCGAACCCAGACTAAAACAGCCATTGGCATTTTCTACGCGCACCCAAACGGTATTCGAGTTGGTGAAAAATTGTTCCGGCACCAAAATGTAATCGGGACTAGACGTGTTACCCGCTTGTGCAGCAGCTTGCGAAATATAATAGGTAAATGTTTCTAGGGCTGCTAATCCTGAAAGTTGGGGTTCAACCGATTTTAAATTCACAAAAGTAAAGCCATCTGTTAGCGCATCGTCGTCACATTGTTTTATCACTACAGGACTATTCACCACAGGTAAGGCATAAACGTTCAAGGTTACAGTGTCAGCATACAAATTGCAGCTGTTTCCATTTTTTTGTAACAGCACCCGAAAAGTGGCCCCATCAAATGAAGTGGGGACAGCCGTAAATTGCAATTGGTTCGTTTGGGTGCCCGATAGGATTGCAGTGTTGCTCAAATTGGTCCAAACCCCGGCAATATTTTGTTGCCATTGGTAGCTGTCCACCGGAGTAGAATCTAAGGTAAATGAAGTGTTTTGCAAAGCACAAACAGCTATTGAAACGGGTTGAGAAGTTATGCTTATCGGTGCCGAAACCGTATAATTCTGATTAGGCAAGGGCGTATATCCTGAGGCAGCATTGGTTACTACGCCCCACGAATTTACTAGGACTGGTGAAACATTGCCCACCACTCCATCAGCGTTTCCGTCTAGGTAACCTGCTTCAAGGACATCCAAACAACCGTCGTCGTCGCTGTCTAGATCTATATAATTGGCTGCTGCATCAGGATCAGCGTTGGCTACCGTATAATTGAGTTGACCCGATTCGGGAGCAGTTTCGAGCGAATTGGCCAAACCGTTCGCTCCAAAAATAGTAGCAGCATCAATCATCCCATTGTAATCGGTATCGGGAATAGTACAACCCGATTCAACCAAATCAAATATTCCGTCGTTGTCGCTGTCCAAATCTAAATAATCGGGCACCCCATCGCTATCGGTATCGGCCACAACCAAGCCCGCAAATTCGTCATACAAACCATCCGAATTGGCATCGATTGCTGGGGTAACCGTGTTTAATGCCAATGCTTCGGTCGTATCGAGTAGGCCGTCGTTGTCACTATCGAGATCTAAAGCATCAGCAATGCCATCCCCATCACTATCGCGTGGCACACAAGTTGCTTGTAATTCCCATTGCACTTTGGCTATGGAATTGTCTGAGAGGTTTATTTGGGTGAAACGCAAACTGCTGCTAGAAGCTGCCTGAAAACTAAAGTTGGCTGTTCCAAAAGCCAATGGTGCAGCACTATTGAGTCGGAAGCGCACCTCAAACGAAGAAAATTGCGTCACATTACTCTCAAAAATGCCATCGTAATTGGTGTCTATGAGCAATTGATTGCCAGGATTGAGCACGGTAAGCGTTTGATCGGTGTCCGAATTGAGAATAAATTCGGTATTTCCATCGAGCAAGGCTGTGGGGTCTCCAGAAGCTGGATACCGCAATACATAGGCAGTTGCTTGAGAAAATGTCTTCGTAAATTGTACTGAATTGCCTTTGCCTATTGGTGTTTCTGTGATAAAATTTCCCAAAGTTGTTCCTGTAAATGGTGTAGGAGAGGGTAACGCTGTCCCGCCGGTGAGTACATTCAAGCTACTGATATCAGACACATCAATGGGTTGATTGCCCAAGGATTCGGTGCAATTGGGTATGCCGTCGTTGTCCCAATCCAAGTCAATGTTGTCATTGGCTGCATCACTATCGGTATTGCTGGCACAGGCACTCACCGGAATATTGTCAGAAACCAAGGTAGAGCTGCACGTGGCAATCGTGGCCTTTACATAATAGTAGCCAGGAGCTAAAGGCAAATAACTATTAGCTGTCGCGCCTGGTATGTCCACATTATTGTAGTACCATTGAAACACATCAAACGGACTAATCGAATTGACCGAAATGGTAGTGTTGGGAATGCAATTGGATTGCGCCACATTTAGCAAGTCAAAACTCACTTCGGGTTTGAAGGTAAATCCAGAGAAAAATCCACCAAAAGTGGCTGCGCCATCCGTGCCATAGGCAGCCAAATACAATTGCGCCGACGAAAATACCGCTACATTTCCAGACAAACCGGTTATCGTATAGGTTTCGTATGCCGGATTGCCTACTACAGCGATGGGCCCGTTTACTGTTACCCCCGTAAGAAAGGCTAATTGACCTAAGGCATAAGGAACTCCATTTACTTCAAAACTCAAGGTGGCTGCTGTTTCTGTCAATAAGGTGATGCGCGCAATGGGGTATACGCGAGTGCCAATTTCATTGATTAAAGGAATATTGTCAATTACATGTGGGGTTTCGCAACTCAAGGGTGGTACAAAAAATAGTTCTTGGTTGGCAAAATCGGTGCGGCTGTCGTCGCCAATGGTTTGATAGGCAAAAACATTTTTGGAGGAGGACACAAACAAATTCCCGTTTGTCGAGTAATTGCTGCCATCAAGAGCCACGTAATTTCCAGCATTTAGAGTATAGGCAGCGGTGGTTGTGTTGCCATTGAGGTAAATTTCGGTGTTGTCTTCGTGAGCAATGAGCAATATTCGTTCTACGATATCTTGGCCGGTACTTTTGATGAAAATATATTCCTTGCCTGTCCGTTCGGCAGAAACAATCTGATCAAAACCCAAGTCTAAATTTTGGGAGGCATTTGATCCGGTAAACGAACCACAATTTACAGCAATAGGTTTATCCGCTGTAACCAAGGAACCAATTAATCCGGTTAGGTTGGCCGCTGAAGGTCCTTCTACAGCCAGTACATAACTTTCGCCGCTATTTAAAACTACTGGAGCCGGATTACTTCCTCCGCCATTATTAATTAATGTAACTCCGGGTTGGATTTCGCC
This sequence comes from Flavobacterium psychrophilum, assembly GCA_945879625.1. Lineage (GTDB taxonomy): Bacteria > Bacteroidota > Bacteroidia > Flavobacteriales > Flavobacteriaceae > Flavobacterium > Flavobacterium psychrophilum_G. The sequence goes on along the minus strand of CAMCVA010000010.1, from coordinate 63,502 downwards.
AAACTGAACCGTTGTATTGTTTTCGGTGGCCAAAATAGCAATAAATGTATGCACATTGTTGCCCAAGCCGCCATTGTTTGGATTGAGAAAAGATCCGATACGAAATTCCTTCCCCAAGGCTGCAATTCCTTTGGACACCACTGCTCCAGATTGATTTCCGTTTCCGGCAATGATGCGCACGGTGGCGTAGATCAGATCTTCCGCTTCAATAATTATTCCTTTGTCAGTTCGAACTGTACTGGCCTGGATGTTTGGAACCATTAATTGCGTGTTTGAACCAAATCCTACATTATAGACATAGGGTGTTAACTTTGAAACCGTCCCTGACACATTTGTTCCTCCCAATCGTTTGATTACAAAATTTACGGGATTAACGTTTGGTGTAGAAATGTAAATATATTGCTCTTGCGCGCTTGATCCATTATTGTCTGAACCAGATAAGGGGGGCAAATAATGGGTTTTGCTAAATTGACCGTATCCTTGCCAGGCAAGTAATACCATAAGAAGCAGCAGTGCTTTAACTTTCATAGAATAAATATAATTTTTTTAGCGTTTTAGACTAAAGTTTCCTGTTAATGTTTCGGATTGGTCAAAGTAAATACTAAACCAATAATCATCAGCCGGTAATTGTTTTCCTAGATAATTACCATCCCAACCTTCGCTGGCTTCTGACAATTCTTTGAGCAATTTACCAAAGCGATCAAAAATACGCAGTTTTGCTTTAGATACAAATTTTAAATTTTCAATGCGCCACAAATCGTTAAATCCATCGCCATTGGGTGTAAAGAAACGCGGGTAATCCAATACATAGATGATCTCGGTATCATTTCCGCAGCGGTGAATATCTTGAACAGTAAGAATATAGGCGGCTGGCGGCACTTGGGTGAAAAGGGAACTGCTCTGAAAATCGATTCCGTTGAGGCTGTATTCGTAGCTGCCGGTTCCGCTCACAGTAATTTGAATACTGGCGCCGTTAGCTTGAAATTGATCAATTTCTACTCCTGTAATGTTGGGTGCACTCGAATTGATTACGATGAAATTTTTACGTGCTTCACAGCCGTTGGCATCGGTTACGGTTACCGTATAGGTGTTGGCTGTGTCAATGCGAATGCCTGGACTTAATGGGCCATTGGACCAAGAATAGGAACTAAAAATAGGATCAACGGCCAAATCTAGCGTTTGTAACGGACACAAATACAAGCTGCTATCGGCAAAATTTGCTGGCTCGTTGCGGTTTACTTCTAGGCTAATGGGGCTGATGCCAAAACAATCGGGGCCGTTGGAAATCTTGGCATAAATTGTCTGCTGATTTATCGTGGTGTTTGTAAAAACAGCGGGTAGCGCATTTTGTTCGGCCTGGGCATCAACTAGGTTGGCGTAATATTGAATCACCAAACCTGTAGGCAACGAATTGAGTAATAGCGGATTAATATTGGCCAAAGTAAATCCAAAAAAACCGTCGACTGTGCCGTCCAAATCACAACTGGCATAGCTAAGGTTTTGCGGAACAGTAGCCGAAGAAATTTGCAATTGTATCACAACCACTGCCACACAACCAAAATTAGTTTGCACGGCGGCATAGATGGTTTTGGGTACCGATGAATATGTAGTTGGGGTTGATATGGCCAGATTTACATCAAATTGTTGAGCTGCAGTTCCCGATTCAAAATAGAGCACTTGTCCATAACTGCTGTTGTTATTGGTAACTAGCGTAGTGAGTTTTGTAAGATTAAACACGGCCGAACCATCTAGGTTGTCGTCGCAAGCCAAGAGGGTAGAGGGAACCAACATTGGTTTGGGTACAAATTCGAGTATACAACTGCCGGTACTGGCACAACTGCTGCTGGCTGCGGTAATGGCCACGCTGTAGGTTCCCGAAACCGAATTGGCAATGGTGAGTGTTGGATTGGTTTCGATTGTCAGCGGGTTTCCGTTTAAAAACCATTGGTAGAAATTAGTGCCAGCTTGGGTGGCGTTTAAGGTGATCGGGTTGCCTTCGCAGATTGGGTTATTGGCAGCCACTAATCGATCGGGACCCAAATCTATTCCCAAATTAAAACTGCCGCCACCCAAAAAAATAGCCGAATCATACCGCACATTTTCGTGGTCGGCGATCACCAATTTGATGTGGTAATTTCGTCCTGGAATTACGGTAGCTTGCGCGGTCATGACTATTGTTTGCCCATTAAAATTGATGGGAGCCGTCGAGCCGTTGTATCCGCCAAAAAAAGTAGGATTGGCTGCCGCACAAGATCCTGAAATAGCGGGATGCACCGAAGTGACGAGCACAGGAGTAGTTGTCCCTGGAATCAAGGCCAAGTTTTGATAGGGCGCCGAACTACCCACTTCTTTCAGTAAAAATGCAAATCCGTCCGAGTAACGGCAAGGCGCAGTGCCTTGGTATTCCTCAGACGCAAAAATATAGTTGAATCGAAAGTTGCTGTTTTGGGGCGTAAAATCGAATTCTAAAGTAGTTGCGTTGTAGGTATTGGTCATGCTAATCGCTTGTTCTAAATCTAAATCGCCTTGCCAAGTATTTTGGCCTTCATCAATGAGATTTGTATTAGGGCCAGCAGCACGTGTGGCCCGAGCAGTACATAAAATCACGCCGTTGGCAAAGGGAAAGGTTCCGCCGCCGTTGGCAAAGTAGCCAAAACTTTTTTGTGCTCCGCTAAAGGGATCACCGCTCACCGTTACATTGGAGACCGCGGCACAGGGGTTGTTAATCAAGATGTTCTCGACCAATTGTTGTGCGGTATAGGTGTCATCAATAGAAACATTTTGGCTATAGGAATACTCAGCTAGTAGCAAGAATAGAATACTAAATAGTTGAATGTAGCCGCTTAATTTCATAGGTTTTTTCCGGTGATGAGCCGTTTAGCTTTTTTGTTCTTTGTTAAAATACACCAGGTAGTAATACATTTGTTTTTCTTCGTCCCAGCCTTTTTCTACAAACTTTTCGGCACTTTCAGGATTGATGAAATCCAATTTAATTTGAATGTGCGTATCTAGATTAATTATGTTTTTAATCGATTTTCGCGCGTCCGAAACGGCTGCATTGGCAATCGGGAACGAGGTTACGTCTTCGATGCTGTATTTTTCGCCTTTGTCTACTTTGTAGCTTTTGAATTCCGGAATCAAATCGGGGTTGTCGAGTACTTCGTTGAGGAAGTTGGTTTCTTCAAACTGGTCGTTTTTGGCAAAATAATTCACCGAACGATTCATGAACATCACCTCTTCTTTTTTGTCTTCGGCGGGAAACACCACGTCTTTGGCAAATCCTTGGCAAAATTTCAAGTATTTTTTGGTGATGAAATTCTCGTCTTCAAACGCATCTACCGACAAGAAATGCTCCAACCAATACCGCGCGTCATAGCGGTTGCTGTCTACGGTCAAAATTTTATAGCCTTCCTCTTTTTTGTGGTTAAACACCAAACAGCCTTTGTCCAATTTGTTCAAGTTGATGCCTTGTTGCAAAATCATCTCGAGGGTTGATCCTTTTTCTTCAAATTGCAAGAAGTCGGCTTGTATCTCACTCTTAAAAATTCCCACCGCATCCACCACGGTATTGTCTATCGATAGATGACTCAAATAGGCCACATAGACCTCTCCATTTTTGATGTGCGGATGATTGGATTGCTCAAATAAATGCTGGGTTATTTTTTTGGAAACCTCGTGTACTGAAGATGGATCGGTAAATATTTGGGTAACCAACTTATACATTTCGTTGTATTCTAAATCTACATCGTGAGCAAATTGGTAGTAGTTTTCTTCTTTGTCTCGTAAGGGTTTAAAGAAATATTCTTTCAACAACGGTACAAGCTCGTCGTTTAAATTATAAGGTTTGTCAGATAAAAAGAACGCTTCGTTTCGGCTTTTATTGCCCACACGGTGAATGGATAAATTTTCGATGTGGGTGTTGTACAAATTAATCATAAAGGGGTTTTCGTTTAATATTTTAGATAAAAGAACCAAGAAGTAAGGAATCTCAGCTTCTTGGTTACACGGTGTAATTCAATTTCGTGAATCAGGTATTTGGGCGAATGCTAATAGTCGTCGTAGCTGTTGTCTTCATATCCGCCTTCGTTGTCGTCAAATAAATCGAGATCGTCTTGGTCGAGGTCGTCTTCAAATTCGTCGTAGATGCCCTCGGTCATATCGGCTTCGTAGTTTTTGCCATCGGCTTCGTCAGGCATAAACCCATGGCTAAACAAGGTAGCCGGATAGGTTTCGGAAGCGCTCACCTCTTCAATAGCGGCCAATTCTACCAAGAATGTCCACATGTTTAGAAAGTCGTACACGTAGATAATTTTGGTGTTTTCCTTGTCTAATAAATCGGCCAAAACATACTCGCTCATGATGCGTTGTTCGCCGGGTGTATCGCCGGTGTCAAACAAGGCAATTTCGTCTTCCTGGTTCCATTTGTCGTCACAGGTATAGAACGAGGCCATTTCTTGCCCGTCAAAATCAAAGGCATTCACAATGGCGTTGTGCAAATCTTCTAAGGTGTCGTTTTCCAAAATCGCGATGTCTCGAAATATATCTTCTTCGGTATCGAGGATCACTCTAAATTTATAAACCATATTCTATTTTTTTATTAGCGTAAACTCACGCCCAATTCGGTAGTTAATTTTTCTTGTAAGTTGCTCATCACGGCATCAATTTGCTCGTCGGTTAGGGTTTTGCTGCTGTCTTGCAAAATGAAACTCACCGCATACGATTTCTTGCCTTCGGGTAAGTTGTCGCCCTGGTATACATCAAACAACTGAATGTTTTTGAGCAATATTTTTTCGGTTTGTTTGGCCAATTGGTAGATGGCATCAAAACTCACGGCTTCGTCTATAAGCATCGAGAAATCGCGACGCACTTCGGGAAACTTGGGAATATCTAGGAATTTTGTTTTGGTCGAAACCAATTTCAAGACCAAATTCCAATTTATGTCGGCATAGAATACCTCTTGTTTGATGTCAAAATACTTGAGGATTGCTTTTTTTACGGTGCCAAATTCTACCAAGGTGTCGTTGCCAATGGCATATTGAACACCCTCCGCAAATACATCCGATTGCAGTGGCTTGGTTTTGGCTTTGTCAATGCCCATGCGCGACAACAAGGCGTCAATATAACCTTTGAACAAGAAAAAGTCACTGGCTTTGCTGGCTTGTGTCCAGTTTTCGCTAGTGCGGTTGCCGCTTACAAACAAACTCAAGTGCTTGGGTTCGCTATAGCTTCCAGCTTTGTAGTGGTAGGTTTTGCCAAATTCAAACAACTTCAAATCCGAATTTCTGCGGTTGCAGTTGTAGGCTACGGCTTCCAAACCAGAAAACAACAGCGACTGACGCAAGGCCGAAAGATCGGTACTCAACGGATTGAGCATAATTACATTGTGTTCGACTTGCAGTTGTTCACTCAAATTTACATAATCAGGCGTGGTAAGCGAATTGGCCATCATCTCATGAAACCCTTGGGAATTCAATTGATTGGCAATGGTATTTTGAATTTTATAATCTTCAGTACGCGACGAATTGGCCATCGTGGCGTGTAATTTCTTACTAAAGTTGATGTTATTGTAACCGTACACCCGTAATATTTCCTCGATCACGTCAATTTCGCGTTGCACATCGACGCGGTAGGCAGGAACAATTAAGCCCAAACCTGCATCGGTAGAACTGTTTACTTTGATGTCTAGAGAAGCCAGTATTATTTTGATAATTTCTTTTGACAATTCTTGCCCGATTAACTTAGTGGTTTTTTCAAAATTCAAAAACACAGGGAAGTCTTCTATCTTTTTTGGGTACACATCAATTACGTCCGAGGTAATTTCGCCGCCGGCCACTTCTTGAATTAAAATGGCGGCACGCTTCAACGCATATTCGGTAATTGTGGGGTCAATTCCGCGTTCAAATCGAAACGAAGCATCGGTATTGAGTCCATGTCTTTTGGCCGATTTTCGCACACTTACCGCATTAAAATAAGCGCTTTCTAAAAATATATTTTGGGTAGATTCGCTCACGCCCGATTCTTTTCCGCCAAAAACGCCCGCAATACACAAAGGGCCCTGATCATCGCAGATCATCAAATCGTCTTCGTGCAAGTTGCGTTCAACATCATCCAGCGTGGTAAATTTGGTTCCCGCTGCTACCGTTTTCACCTGAATTTTTCCGTTGATTTTGGCCGCATCAAATGCATGCAGGGGTTGTCCCAATTCGTGCATTACATAATTGGTCACATCGACAATGTTGTTTTTGGGTTGAATGCCAATGGCTTTCAATCTATTTTGCAACCAATCGGGTGAAGGTTTTAGCGTGATACCCGAAATAGTTACCCCACAATAGCGAGCTACCAGTTTTGGATTTTCAAGTTGTACATCAATTTTCAAGGTACGTTTGTCTACCCGAAAATTACTCACCGAGGGTGTAATGAGCTCAACTTGTACGCCACTTTGTATCAAACCGGCACGTAAATCACGGGCAGTTCCCCAGTGGCTCATGGCATCGGCACGATTGGGTGTGAGGCCAATTTCAAATACTTCGTCGTTTTCTATTTTAAATACGCTCGCTACCGAAGAACCGGGAGTTAAGCTGTCATCCAATACCAAAATACCGTCGTGGCTGTCGCCCAAACCCAATTCATCTTCGGCGCAAATCATCCCGTGACTTTCTACGTCGCGAATTTTCCCTTTTTTAATCACAAAGGCATCGCCGTTTTTATCGTATAGGGTAGTGCCAATTAAGGCTACAGGAACTTTTTGTCCGGCCGCTACATTGCTGGCGCCACACACAATTTGCAAGGGATTGCCTGTGCCTACATCAACAGTAGTTACTTTGAGTCGATCGGCATTGGGGTGTGGCTCACAGCTCAGTACGTGTCCAACCACAATTCCTTCGAGTCCGCCTTTTACCGATTGGTATTTTTCTACGGCTTCAACTTCCAGTCCCAAGTCGGTGAGTAGGGCGGCAATTTCGTCGGATTTCCAGTCTATTTTAAGAAATTGTTTGATCCAATTGTAAGATATTTTCATAGCGGGCGGCGTACTTTTTTAAGGACGTAAATATACGGATTGCGGATTTGTGGGGAGAAAAATTATTGAAAAATTTAATGATTTAAAGATTGAAAAATTTGCACCTGAAACAGCAGAATTGGAAATTGGTTTCGAAGTGTCGGGATGGATTTTTTTGAACACGGATTATAAAAATCTTTTCGATTTCCTAGATTTTACAAATCTGTGTTGTTCAATCGAAAAACTAGCCATGAGTATTAGCAAGTGTAGACAGCTGCCGAACTCTTTTAGTTTTGTACTTTTTCAAAAATAATATTGTTGTCGTCGTCGGGATCGTTTCCGATAATAAACTTAAGTTTAAAATCAGTAAAACTACTTACTATTTTTGCTGTTGATGAATGATTATTACATCTAAACCAAACTTCATTATCATATAAACTATATTTTCCTTTTTCACATAATCCGTGATTTGACATAAATGATTTTTCAAAATTGCCATTTTCATACAAGCGTAAATTTGCATTTCCCAATTTTGAAGCACACGATTTTGTTAATTTATAATTACCAACTAGTTCAGTTTTCGTTGGTATTACTCCAAATTTTTTAAGGGCTAGATTATAAATTAGCGCAGTACTGCAAATCAATATTGGAATAATAAAAAGTCTAAAACCAATTTTTAATACTTTTTTATTTTTTTTGGTTTTTCCAATTATCATAACAATTGGTCCAACAATAAATAACAATAGTAAAGCTAGTATAATTATGAGATGAAGTATAATAAGTATCGGCATTTTCAGGTTCGGTTTTTTTTGGTTGCTGCTAACTTGTTGAAAGCTTTTTTCTTCTTACAGGTGAATAAATATTGGTTGCCACTTATGCAAGAATGAGATTGCTTCGTCGTTCCTCCTCGCAATGACCTTAATAGTATACTCCAATCCTCTAGACTTTATGACTTTCGACTTTCGACTTTATGACTAAATCTAGTCCTTTATATATTACAGCTATTTCTTAATTCTTAATTAACATCGTTTACAACAACTCCTCAACATGCTTCTTAATATTCGCCGCAATTTTCACGGTGGGTAAATCATTCGAGTCGGTGCCAAACGGATCTTCAATTTCTTCGGCGATGAGTTCTAAACTGGCCAAGACATAGAAAATAAATACCACCACCGGAATCACCAAATAACCCAAACTCAGGGCATAGCCAAAAGGCAAAGTCATCACGTAGAAAAATATAAACTTCTTGATAAACGCACTGTAGGAGTAGGGAATAGGCGTGTTTTTAATGCGTTCGCAGGCGCCACACACTTCATTAAACGACTGAAATTCAGTATTCAACAGGATCAGTTGATCGCCGGAAATTTTGCCCGAAACATAGAGGTCGTTAATTTTTTGAAACAACATCGCCGCAATTTGATTGGGCACATGCCTGTTTGCTTTGATGTCCAACTCAACCCCATCAAAAAGCACTTGACCAACCGCTTCGTTGTTTAAATGTTTGGCCAAAATGGATGCATAGGTCGAAATTAGAAAACGCAGGTATTTTTTGTCTTTATCTTCTTTGAGCATCGCGGCCAGTTTACAGGCCAAATTTCGGCTGTTGTTCACCAAAGTGCCCCACAGTTTCCGGCCTTCCCACCAGCGGTCGTAGGCGGTGTTAGTGCGGTAGGCCAACAACAACGAAATCACAAATCCCAGCATTCCGTGCATAATCGAAATGTTTTTTACCACACTGGTGTCTTTGAGTTGCCAGAGGTTGAGTTCTACATAGGCTATTCCTCCTGAATAAAGTCCGATGAAAATCATCATGGGAATCAATTGTCGAAACGTATCCGATTTGTGAAACCGGAAAATAAACGTAATCCAATCTTTTGGGTTGTACTGTACCATAATTTAACTTATAAAATTCCAAATATTTTTCTTTTTAACTAATTCTAGATAGGCTTTGCGCAGGTTTTGATGCTCGGGAAGTTCCAAGCGCACGTCGGCTTTGAGCAATTTACTGGCTTCGTGGCGGGCAATTTGCAAGAGGTCACGATCGCGCACCAAATCGGCAATGCGCAATTGCAAAATGCCACTTTGTTGGGTGCCCAATAGGTCGCCGGGACCGCGCAGTTTCAGATCGACTTCGGCAATTTCAAAGCCGTCGTTGGTGCTGCACATGGTTTCCATACGGGTTTTGCTGTCGGATGACAACTGATGCGAGGTCATTAAAACACAAAAACTCTGTTCGGCACCTCGACCCACACGACCACGAAGCTGGTGCAATTGCGAGAGACCAAAACGTTCGGCACTTTCGATGATCATTACGCTGGCATTGGGCACATTTACACCCACCTCAATCACGGTGGTGGCCACCATAATTTGGGTTTTTCCTTCGGCAAATCGCTTCATTTCGGAATCCTTTTCGCTGGGTTTCATTTGCCCGTGCACAATCGAAATCGCGTATTGAGGCAGCGGAAAATCGCGAGAAATGCCTTCATAGCCTTCCATCAAATTCTTGAAATCCAATTTTTCAGATTCCTTAATCAGCGGAAACACCACATAAATTTGACGGCCTTTGGCAATTTCATCTTTCATGAATTTCCACACTCTCAAGCGGTTGGCGTCAAAGCGGTGCACGGTTTGAATGGGTTTTCGGCCCGGAGGCAATTCGTCAATAACAGATATATCCAAATCACCATACAAACTCATGGCCAAGGTCCGCGGAATGGGCGTCGCGGTCATCACCAACACATGCGGCGGAATCTCATTTTTGTGCCACAATTTAGACCGTTGGGCTACGCCAAATCGGTGTTGTTCGTCTATGATGGCCAAGCCCAAATTGGCAAATTGTACTTTATCTTCCAGTAAGGCATGCGTCCCTACTAGTATTTGGAGGGAGCCGATTTCTAACCCTTCGTGAATTTCTTTGCGCGCCGCTGTTTTGGTGGAGCCGGTTAATAATCGAATCTCAATCCCCAAGCGTGCGGCCAATTCGCCCAATCCCACAAAATGTTGGTTGGCCAAAATTTCGGTCGGCGCCATCAAACAGGCTTGAAACCCATTGTCAATAGCCAACAACATGCTCATAAAAGCCACAATGGTTTTGCCCGAACCCACATCGCCTTGCAGCAAGCGGTTCATTTGTGCCGGTTTGCCCATGTCGTTTCGGATTTCTTTGAGCACGCGTTTTTGGGCATTGGTCAAATCAAAGGGCAAATGCTGTTCAAAAAACGTGGTGAATTTGTCGCCCACTTGCGTAAAGGCATGGCCCTTAATTTTTTGTTTGCGAATGAGGTTCTTCGAAATGAGTTGCAGCTGAATAAAAAAGAGCTCCTCAAATTTTAACCGAAACTGCGCTTTGGCCAAGGCGTCGGTGCTTTTGGGAAAATGGATGTTAAACAGCGCTGCGTTTTTGGGAATCATTTTGAGCTCATCCAGCATTGCTGCAGGCAAGGTTTCTTCAAAACGGGCTTGGGTTTCGATAAATAGTTGTTGCAGCAATTTGTGCAGCACCCGGTTGGAAATGCCTCTATTGGTTAGTTTTTCGGTAGAAGGATAGACCGCTTGCAGCGCCGAACGCAAACTTTGTTCGTGGTCATTTAATAATTCAATTTCCGGATGTGGCATCGAATACGTGCCATTAAACACCGAACATTTTCCAAAAATCACTAGCGGCACATTGAGTTGCAATTGGTCTTTGATGAATTTATGGCCCTGAAACCACACCAATTCCATTTGCCCGGTTTCGTCCACAAAGGTGGCGACTAGGCGTTTTCCTCTTTTTTGCTCTACTAATTTGATGTGGATGAGTTTGCCAACCAACTGTACTTCGGCCGAGCTAGGTTGTAGCTCATTTATTTTGTAATAACGCGTACGATCTATATAACGATGGGGGTAGAGTTGCAGCAAATCGGCATAGGTGTTGATGCCTAATTCACTGCGCAACAACTGTCCGCGGCTCGGGCCTACGCCTTTTAGGTATTCTATAGCAGTTTGCAAAACATCCATCGGTTTTCGAAAGTTCGAAGATAGGCTATAATTTGAAATCACGAAAGCCGCTTCGGGCTAAAATTGCAGCCCAAGTCTGTGTATATTTGTGATAATTTTTAATTGAAAACTATGTGGCTTCGTTTTGGTTTATTGCTTTTTTCAGCGCTTGTTTTTGCCCAAAACCCAAAGGCCGTCAACTTTATAAGTTGCCAGGCCAAGCTCGAAATCAATCCGGTGAAACGCAATGTAATCGGAAAGGTGAGCTTCCGATTTACGGTAAAATCAACGGTAGACAGCATTCGCATCGATGCCCAAAAAATGGAATTCACCCAAGTACTGCTCAACGGTAAGCCGGTTCCGTTCAAAAACAACAACAAGCAATTCATTTTGCACCAAGGGTATCAACTCGGAGAAAACACGCTGCAATTTCACTACGAAGCCTTTCCCACCCAAACGATGTATTTTGTGAATTGGGATTTTTCATCCACCGTGCAAACCCCCGAACAAGTGCAAGGCCAAATTTGGACACAGGGTCAGGGCAAATACACCAGCCATTGGTTGCCCAGTTTTGATGATCCCAACGAAAAATTGGTATTTGCCACAACAGTTCGTTTTCACAAGAGTTTTGCGGTAGTTTCGAATGGTGAATTAATTCAGCAAAAAGCGATTGGCCAGGATATCGAATGGCAGTACCAAATGACACAGCCCATGAGCAGTTATTTGGTGGCCTTGGCCATTGGTCATTTTCAAAAACGAACAATCAAAAGCAAAACAGGCGTGCCGTTGGAACAGTATTACGAAGCCGAAGATATCCAACGTTATGAGCCAACCTATAGGTATTCCAAACAAATTATGGATTATTTGGTGCGCGAAATTGGCGTAAAATATCCCTGGAAAATATACCGCCAGGTGCCCGTTCGGGATTTTTTGTATGCCGGCATGGAAAACACCACGGCAACCATTTTTTCTCGCGAATACCTAGTCGATTCAATAGGGTTTAATGATAGAAATTACGTGAATGTGAATGCGCATGAACTTGCGCACCAGTGGTTTGGTAATTTGGTAACCGCTCAATCGGGGAAAGACCATTGGTTGCAAGAAGGTTTTGCTACGTATTATGCCTTGCTAGCAGAGAAATCTGTTTTTGGCGATGATTATTTTTACAACAAACTCTTTCAGTCGTCGCAACAGCTCATCCAAGCCGCCAAAACCGACAGCATTCCGGTGCTCAATCCCAAAGCCAGTTCGTTGAGTTTTTACCAAAAAGGCGCTTGGGCCTTGCATGTAATTCGCGAAACGATTGGCACCAAAGCCTTTCAAAAAGCGGTGAAATCCTACCTCAAAAAGCATCAGTTTACCAACGTCACAACCACTGATTTCTTGACTGAGATCAACAAAGTGGCGCCCCAATTTAATACGCAAGACTTTCAAAAAACCTGGTTGGAATCGGCCGAATTCCCTAAAGAAGAAGCTATTACTTTGCTGCGAAAGAACAAAACCATGGTGCAGTATTTGTTGCTGCGCAATCGGCCAATTGCTTTAACCCAACGGGACAGTTTGTTGTATTGGATGAACGGAAAATTTCCGGCACCACTCAAAGAATTGTTGCTCTACCAACACAAAAATGCCCGTTTCGAAGATAAGTACTTTTTACTACATGCAGCATTAGAAACGGGAGATGTGAACGTTCGTCAAACCGTAGCCGCCACCACGCCCGAATTCCCGGAATCTTTTCGTGCAAGTTTTGAAACCTTGATGGATGATCCGTCCTATGAAACCCAAGAAATAGCCTTGTATGCCTTGTGGAAAAACGCGCCCACTGAAAGGGATCGCTACTTGGATAAATATAAAAATCGTACTGGTTTTTTGGACAAAAACCTGCGCTTGGCTTACTTGAATTTGGCCTATTTGCAAGCCGCAGATATGCAGCAAAAAAGTGCGTATTACCGGGAATTACTGCATTACACCAGCACGAATTACGATTCCAATTTGCAGCAAAACGCACTCAATGTGTTATTGAATTTGGGTGTTAAAACTCCAGAGGTGCTCAAAAGTTTGGTCTATTCCACGAGCAGCCATCGCTGGCAGTTTGCCAAATTTGCCAAAGACAAATTGCGAGAGCTGATAAAGGTGGCCGAGTACAAAACGATATTGGAAGGTTTTGTTCCGGGCTTGCCCATACGCGAGAAGACGCAATTGCAGCGACTATTGGCCGAAGGAAAATCGTTATAAAAACTGCTTAATTTCTGATTTCAGGTAGCCCAAAGCGGACGAACTTGGGGAAGATTTATCAAACAATTCACTCAAAATTACTTCTCGCAATTTGTCGGCATTTTCAACTTTTTCGCTCATGCTGGCTTTTCGAATCAGTTGAATCGTCGCATTTTTGGCGGTGGTAATTACGGTCCAACAGTCGTCACTCAAGTAGATTTGTTGGGTGAGGTTGTGCTCAAATTCTTGTTCGATTTGGGCAATCACATAATTTTCGTACTGATTTTTATCGGATGAATGCGGCGTCACGCGTACCAATAAATTGGTGGGATTGATGCGTTCCAAGAACAAGGCCATGCGTTCGTAGGCTTGCAGTCGCAAAGGCAAAGACGCTTTTTGGTTTTCTTTTTGCAACAACCAACGGCGGGAGTTTTGTTGATCTTTAAAATAGGCTGTAAACAAATAATAGGCCACACCACCAGTAATTAAGGAAGGAAGGGTATAGGCTAGAATTTCTAAAAGTTTTGCTGAATCCATGAGTAATTTTTAGTTGAACAAAAATAGAATTTTAGTTGATAAATCACTACCAAATAAATTGTATTAACGTGACAGGAGTTCTATTTTTGGAGAAATTACATTTGCTATGCAACGCTACATCAACGAACTCAACGAAGCCCAACAACAACCCGTGCTGCAAAAGGACGGACCGATGATTATTATAGCCGGTGCAGGCTCGGGAAAAACGCGCGTGCTCACCGTGCGCATTGCCTACTTGATGAGTTTGGGTGTTGATGCGTTTAATGTGTTGGCCCTCACCTTTACCAACAAAGCCGCCCGCGAAATGAAAAGTCGTATAGCCGGCATTGTCGGTTCTGGCGAAGCCAAAAATTTGTGGATGGGAACTTTTCACTCGGTTTTTGCCCGCATATTGCGTGCCGAAGCCGACAAATTGGGTTATCCTTCTAATTTTACCATCTACGATTCCCAAGATTCGGTGCGTTTGCTTTCGGCTATCGTCAAAGAAATGCAACTCGATCGAGACATCTACAAACCCAAGCAGCTGTTGAGTAGAATTTCTTCGTATAAAAACAGTTTGATTACCGTAAAGGCCTATTTCAATAATCCCGATTTGCAAGAGGCTGATGCCATGTCAAAAAAACCCAGAATGGGTGAAATCTACCAAAATTATGTAGACCGTTGCTTCAAGGCTGGCGCCATGGATTTTGATGATTTGTTGCTCAAAACCAACGAATTACTCTCTCGTTTCCCAAATGTTTTAGCCAAGTACCAAGACCGTTTTCGCTATATTTTGGTCGATGAGTACCAAGATACCAACCATTCGCAATACTTGATTGTGCGGGCCTTGTCTGATCGATTTCAAAACATTTGTGTGGTGGGCGACGATGCCCAGAGTATCTATGCGTTTCGCGGAGCCAACATCAACAATATTTTGAATTTCCAAAAAGATTACGAAAATGTGCAAACGTACCGCTTGGAGCAAAATTACCGTTCCACCAAAAACATTGTGGAGGCAGCCAATTCAATCATTGAAAAAAACAAAACCAAGCTCGACAAAGTAGTGTGGACCGCCAATGATTTTGGCCCAAAAATAAAAGTGAATCGCAGCATTACCGATGGCGAAGAAGGCCGATTTATAGCCAGCACCATTTGGGAACAAAAAATGCAGCACCAGTTGCTCAACGGGCAATTTGCCATTTTATACCGCACCAATGCCCAGTCGCGCGCCATGGAAGACGCCTTGCGCAAACGCGACATTCCCTACCGTATTTATGGCGGTTTGTCGTTCTATCAGCGCAAAGAAATTAAAGATGTGTTGTGTTATTTGCGTTTGGTGATTAACCCCAAAGACGAAGAAGCCTTGATGCGCGTGATCAATTATCCGGCCAGAGGAATTGGCGACACAACCATCGAAAAACTGACTATCGCTGCCAACCATTACAAGCGTTCGGTGTTTGAGGTGATGCAAAACATTGATAAAATTGATTTAAAACTGAATTCAGGTACCAAGCAAAAATTGCTCGATTTTGTGACCATGATTCAGAGTTTTCAGGTGGTGAACGAAAACCAAGATGCGTTTTACCTCACCGACATGGTGACCAAAAAAACCGGTTTGGTACAAGAATTAAAAAAAGATGCTACGCCCGAGGGTATTGCACGTATCGAAAACATCGAAGAATTACTCAACGGGATCAAGGATTTTACCGAAGGGCAAAAAGAAATTGAAGGTGCGCGTGGAGCCTTGGCCGAATTTCTAGAAGATGTTGCCTTGGCCACCGACCTTGACAAAGATACCGGCGACGAAGACCGCGTGGCCTTGATGACCATTCACTTGGCCAAAGGTTTGGAGTTTCCGTATGTATTTGTGGTGGGATTAGAAGAAGATTTGTTTCCGAGTGCCATGAGTTTAAGTACGCGCAGCGACTTAGAAGAAGAACGCCGTTTGTTTTATGTGGCTTTGACGCGAGCCGAAAAACAAGCTTATTTAACCTATGCGCAATCGCGTTATCGCTGGGGTAAACTCACCGACAGCGAGCCATCGCGCTTCATCGAAGAAATTGATGGGCAATACCTGGAATACCTCACGCCCACCGAAACCAATTACCGATTTAAGCCGATGATCGATGCCGATATTTTTGGTGATATCGACAAAAGCAAACTGCGATTAATTAAACCCCAAAGTGGTATTCCGCCTAGGAATCCAGAAGCCCAAAACAATCCTACTATTCGCAAATTAAAGCCCATTTCTTCAGCCGGACCAGGTGGATCACCAACCAATTACGATGGCCAATTGGCTCCCGGAACCGAAGTAATGCACGAACGGTTTGGCAAAGGCATTGTGGTGCAGCTCAAAGGGGCGGGAGCCGACAAAAGTGCCGAAATTAAATTTGATGTGGGCGGATTAAAAACGCTGTTGTTGCGATTTACCAAATTACAAATCATTAGTTAAATTATCCATGGCCGAATTCATCAAGATCTACGAAAATAAACCCAGTGAGGCCGCAATCCAAAAAGTGGTTGCCGTGCTGCGCAACGGCGGTTTGGTCATTTATCCCACCGACACGGTCTATGGATTGGGCTGTGATATTACCAATTCTAAGGCCTTAGAACGCATTGCCCGCATCAAAGGCATCAAATTGGAGAAGGCCAATTTCTCCTTTGTGTGCCACGATTTGAGTAATTTGTCCGATTATGTGAAGCAAATTGATACGCCTACCTTCAAGATTTTAAAACACAATTTGCCTGGGCCGTACACCTTTATTTTACCCGGAAATAATAATTTACCCAAAGAATTCAAGAAAAAAACTACCGTCGGTATTCGGGTGCCCGATAATGCGATTGCATTAGAAATCGTGAAGCAGTTGGGCAATCCGATTGTCTCGACTTCCATTCACGACGAAGATGCTGTTTTGGAATATTCTACCGATCCCGAATTGATTTTTGAGAAATGGCAAAACCTCGTTGATGTAGTAATTGATGGTGGTTATGGCGATAACATGGGCTCAACCATTGTAGATCTTTCAGGTTACGAGCCGGTTTTAATTCGAGCCGGTAAAGGGGAGTGGGAATAAAAAAACGCCTTAGTATGTAAGGCGTTTTTTTTGTTTTTATTTTTTCATTTCCTTTTCGATCATTTCGTAAAACTGATCAATTTTAGGCAAAATCACAATGCGGGTGCGTCGGTTGGTGGCGCGATTGGCTGACGAATTATTTTCAACTAAAGGAATAAATTGTCCACGACCGGCGGCAATCAATTGCGCTGGATTTACTTTTAAATCGTTGGTTAACACGCGAACAATGGCGGTAGAACGTTTCACACTCAAATCCCAGTTGTCGAGCAAAATTGCGTTTCCAGTGAAAGGTACATTATCGGTGTGGCCTTCTACCATGCATTCAAAATCAGGTTTACTGTTGATGATTTTTCCCACTTTGGCCAATACTTCTTTGGCTTTGTCACTCACCACGTAGCTGCCGCTTTTAAATAATAATTTATCGGCAATCGAAATAAAAACTACCCCTTTTTCTACATTCACTTCTATGTCTGGATCAGCGATACCCACGGCACCTTTAATGCTGGTTACCAAAGCAAGTGTCATGCTGTCTTTTCTAGTCAGAGCATCTTGCATGCGGGTAATTTTTAAGTCTTTTTCTTTGATGGTTTCAAGGGCTTTCTCAATGTTTTGAGCGCCTTTGGCAGATAATGTAGTTACATTATTCATGTTGTTGATCAGATCGGTATTTGATTTTTTAAGGAAATCAATTTGACCTCCAAGCGATTCTTTTTCGGTAAGACAGGAGTTTAATTTTATAGTTGCCGTGTTCAATAAATCTTGAACTTCTTTGTTTTTGGCTTCTAAATCGGCAATTTTTTTCTTGGTTCCGCAAGAAGTAGTTGCTACCAAAGCAACAAGCGATAAGGCAAATAGGATTTTTTTCATAATAATTGAATTTATCGGGAGCAAAATTAGGATTTATAAATGAGTATAAAGCAAGATTTTTAAAAGTTTAATTAAAGTAATTCGGAGTAGGACTGTTGCTTTCTTATAAAATAACGATAGACCACACTTTTTATTTTATAGTATTTTTTCTGTTGTCGTGATCCACGTTTGCGATACATCTTTATAAACAAACCATAGAACCCAAAATGCGCCCGCACAATCGCCCAGCAATGCGCTGCTTTTCCTTGCAGGAAAAACTGTAGGCCAGCCAATCCATCCAAGAGCAACCGAATAAATAATACAGGAAACAAGGCTCTCAAGGGTAAATTCTTGGTGAGCATGCACAACGAATTCCGGAAATTCAAAAAGGTTTTCTGCGGATTACTCGCTTGCAGGGTAGCGCCTCCCACGTGGTACACAATTGATTCAGGGCAATACACAATCTCGTGTCCGAGGTTTTTGGCTCGCCAACACAAATCAATTTCTTCTTGGTGCGCAAAAAAATCGGTGTCAAAACCGTGCAATTGGGTAAATACGTTTTTTCGAATAAGTAAGCAAGCGCCCGATGCCCAGAATATGGATTTGGTATCGTTGTATTGACCATGATCAGCTTCGATACTGTCAAATAATCGCCCGCGGCAAAACGGATACCCGAATTGGTCGATATAACCACCCGCTGCTCCTGCATATTCAAACTTGGATTTGTCTTTGTAATCTAAAATTTTGGGTTGCACGATAGCCACCTTGGGTTGTTGTTGCAGTATGTTTACTAGGGGACTAAGCCAGTTTTCGGTAACCTCAATATCAGAATTAACCAAAACCAAAAAGGTTTCGTGTACCTGCTTGAGCGCCTCGTTATACCCTTGTGCAAAGCCAAAATTGCCCGCGTTTTGGATGATTTTTACTTGTGGAAATTGTTTCTGAATAAAAGCAACAGATTCATCAGTAGAAGCATTGTCGGCCACATAAATTACGGCTTCGCCAGAATGGAGTAAAATTGAGGGCAAAAACTGTTCGAGTAGTTTTTGTCCGTTCCAATTCAAGATGACTACAGCGGTGTTTTTCATGGAAATTAATTAGGATTGATGGGCCGGCAATTCAGGTAAAAAATGATATTTTTCGTTTTCAAAATCCATTTGACAAAAGTAATGATTCAATCCATTGGTTACCATTAAAAAATCGGCACGCAAGGCTGTGTTATACCGGGCAATTTGGTCAAAGGTTGCTTGCGAAATAGCTACTTCGGGCGCTTTGCATTCAACCAAAACACGCAATCGTCCATCGGGATGGTACACCACCACATCATAGCGTTTGGTTTGGCCGTTCACCTGTATTTGTTTTTCGACGTTTATGAGTGATTTGGGAAATTTTTTCTCATAAATAAAATGATGCACCACATGCTGACGCACCCATTCTTCTGGGGTGAGCAAGATGAATTTTTTCCGAATTTCATCAAAAATGGCGACTTTATTTTCACTATTTTTGAATCGGAAGCAAAATGGGGAAAACTCAAGTTGATGCATGAGGTAAAAGTAAATTTTTTGATATGATTTAAAGATTGAATGATTGAAAAATTTCAAGATTCTTTACCAAACAAAAATAATTAATTAGCTGCATAAACAAAAAACAAAAAACAAAAAACGGAAATCGAACATCGATAATCGAACAACGAACATAGACCAATGGATGAAGCAGTAAAAATTGTCAATGACATCAAAAACGGCCTAATTAAACCCATTTATTTTTTAATGGGTGAAGAGGCCTATTACATTGATAAAATTGCCGAATACATGGAGCAAAATCTACTTTCTGAAGAAGAAAAAGGCTTCAATCAAACTGTCTATTATGGACGCGATGTGAGTATTGATGATATTGTGAGTTCAGCCAAGCGATTTCCGATGATGGCCGAACGCCAGGTGATTATTGTGAAAGAAGCCCAAGATTTGTCGCGCACCATTGATCAATTGGAGAATTACACCAACGATCCCGTTCCCACTACCGTATTGGTGTTTTGTTACAAATACAAAACCATCGATAAGCGCAAGAAGTTCACCAAAAATATCGAAAAATTAGGCGTGCTTTTTGAGAGTAAAAAACTCTACGAAAACCAAGTGGGCGATTGGATTAAGCGTTTGTTGCAAAGCAAAGGCTATGGCATCGAACCCAAAGCCATGGCCATGTTGGTCGAATTTTTGGGCACCGATTTGAGTAAAATAAACAATGAGCTCGAAAAATTGCAAATTGTATTGCCCAAACAAAGTACCATTACGGCCAAGGATATCGAAGATAATATTGGGTTTAGTAAAGATTTTAATGTGTTTGAATTGCGCAAAGCCCTGGGCGAACGCAACCAACTCAAGGCCTATCAAATTGTACAGTATTTTTCTGAAAACCCCAAAGAAGCGCCGTTTCAAATGGTGGTAACCTTGGTCTTTGGGTTTTATCAACAACTGCTGCAATACCACGGACTCAAAGATAAATCGTCCAAAAATGTCGCGGCTACCTTAAAAATCAGTCCATATTTCACCAAAGATTACGAGTTGGCGGCACGCAATTTTCCGATGAAAAAAGTGAGTGCGGTGATAACCAAACTGCGCGATGTAGATTTAAAAAACAAAGGGGTTGGCGCCAATAGCCTGCCTGTTAATGACTTGTACAAAGAATTGTTGGTCACGATTTTTAATTAGCCCAAAGGCTGTTTGTATTGCAAGTTGTAATTCAGATATTTGTACGAATTTAAAAGTAAAAGATGAATAAAAATACGGTCTTGGGTTATGCTACCTTATTAATGATTATTATGGGACTGTTGCTCATTGTTTTGGGCGCTTTCAAATATGACGATGTGGCCGGTTGGGGATTTGTGGCAGTAGGCGTAGGCTTTTTGGCCATTGCCTGGGTGTTTAATGCACTAAAAGGAAGAGTTTAGATCAATGCTAATTCAGTAGGATAATGTCAAAAGGAATGAATTATACCCATTTATGTGTAGTGTTGATGTTGCTTTGTATTGCTTCATCCTGTAAACGCACTACCAATGCAGCTGCTGAATTGACGGCGATGGGGCAGCTTATGTCGGCTGAAGAATTACTTGCAGCCAATGATTGTGCGGCTTGTCACCAAGAAAAAGAGAGCATCATTGGGCCTTCGTACACACAAATCGCCGAGCGCTATACCACAAAAGATATTTCCATGTTGACCGACAAAATCATTAAAGGCGGAAAAGGCAATTGGGGAGAAACCCCCATGACCGCTCATCCTGGCCTGAGCCAAGCGGAAGCCGCAGAGATTGTTACCTATATTTTAAAGATGAAATAAATAGAATACATCTAATACACAGTACTAATTAATTTTATAAACACACCCTATGTCAGACGATAAAAAAGTCATATTCTCCATGCAGCGCGTGAGTAAAACCTACTCCAGCAGCGACAAGCAGGTATTAAAAAACATTTATTTAAGCTTTTTTTATGGAGCCAAAATTGGAATCCTAGGGCTCAACGGTTCCGGTAAATCGTCCTTGCTCAAAATCATTGCTGGAGTCGATAAAAACTACCAAGGCGATGTGGTGTTTGCTCCGGGCTACACCGTGGGTTATTTGGAGCAAGAGCCGCAACTAGACGACAGCAAAACTGTGATTGACATCGTGCGCGAAGGCGTGGCCGAAACCATGGCTGTCTTGGATGAGTTCAACAAAATCAACGACCAATTTGGTTTGCCAGAAGTCTATGAAGATGCCGATAAAATGCAGCAGCTCATGGATCGCCAAGCCGATTTGCAAGACAAAATTGATGCCTTGGGCGCTTGGGAAATTGATACCAAACTCGAAATTGCGATGGATGCCTTGCGCACGCCAGAACCCGATATGCTCATTAAAAATTTATCGGGAGGAGAACGCCGACGAGTGGCCTTGTGCCGTTTGTTGTTGCAACAGCCCGATGTATTATTGCTCGATGAGCCTACCAATCACTTGGATGCCGAGAGCGTGTTGTGGCTAGAGCAACATTTGGCACAATATGCCGGAACCGTAATTGCCGTCACGCACGACCGCTATTTCTTGGACAATGTGGCCGGTTGGATTTTAGAACTCGATCGTGGCGAAGGCATTCCTTGGAAAGGAAATTACTCCTCTTGGTTGGATCAAAAATCAAGCCGTATGGCATTGGAAGAAAAAGTAGCGTCCAAACGCCGCAAGACCTTAGAGCGTGAGTTAGACTGGGTACGACAAGGTGCCAAAGGCCGTCAAACCAAGCAAAAAGCCCGTTTGCAGAACTACGACAAACTCTTGAACGAGGATCAAAAACAACTAGACGAAAACTTAGAAATTTATATCCCCAACGGACCGCGTTTGGGAACCAATGTGATCGAAGCCAAAAATGTAGCTAAAGCCTTCGGCGATAAATTGTTGTATGATAATTTGAATTTCACCCTACCACAAGCGGGTATTGTGGGGATTATTGGGCCCAATGGAGCAGGTAAATCGACCATTTTTCGCATGATTATGGGCGAACAAGCAGCCGATTCCGGAACCTTTGAGATTGGCGAAACGGTAAAAATTGCCTACGTCGATCAGGCGCATTCCAATATAGATCCCAACAAATCGATTTGGGAAAATTTCTGCGACGGCCAAGAACTCATTATGATGGGCGGGCGTCAGGTGAATTCGAGAGCCTATTTGTCTCGCTTTAATTTTGGCGGATCCGATCAAAACAAAAAAGTTGCCACACTTTCCGGTGGAGAACGCAACCGCTTGCATTTGGCCATGACGTTAAAAGAGGAAGGCAATGTGTTGTTGCTCGATGAGCCAACCAATGATTTAGATATCAACACCTTGAGAGCCTTAGAAGAAGGATTAGAGAATTTTGCCGGCTGTGCGGTAGTTATTTCGCACGATAGATGGTTCTTGGACCGTATTTGCACGCACATTTTGGCCTTTGAGGGTGAATCAGAAGTGTATTACTTTGAAGGCGGTTTCTCGGACTACGAAGAAAACAAGAAGAAACGTTTGGGAGGCGATTTAACTCCCAAACGTATCAAGTACCGCAAATTAATTCGGGACTAAATTGTATAAAAAAACGCTGGTTAATACCAGCGTTTTTTGTTTTGTTTGGATTGTGTCGATTTTCTTGATTTGTGTGCGCCTCCGCTGCGGTTGGAGTTTTGGGGAGGTGGTGCTGTTTCCAAACTTGGACTTCCTTCGTGCCACGGATACGGATGATCAGTAATCACTTGCACATCCACTTTGATTAATTTTTGAATGTCTTTCCAGTAGGGCGCCTCGTCTTTGCTACAAAACGAAATGGCTACCCCGCTGCTGCCTGCACGACCGGTTCGGCCAATGCGGTGCACATAGGTTTCTGGAATATTGGGTAAATCAAAATTGATCACAAAAGGAAGCAAATCAATATCGATGCCTCGGGCGGCAATATCGGTAGCCACCAAAACGCCAACTTCTTTATTTTTAAAGGCATCCAACACCCGTTGTCTGGCCGATTGTGATTTGTCGCCGTGTATGGCTTCGGCTGCTACGCCGTGTTTGCGCAGGGCTTTTACTACGTTGTCGGCACCGTGTTTGGTGCGCGAAAACACCAATACATCGCTCAGTTTTTCGTTGCGGATGAGGTGATACAATAAATTTCTTTTCTCTGTTTTATCTACAAAGTAAATGCGTTGTTCTACTTTTTCGGCGGTTGAGGAAACTGGAGAAACCGTCACGCTG
Organism: Flavobacterium psychrophilum; assembly: GCA_945879625.1. Lineage (GTDB taxonomy): Bacteria > Bacteroidota > Bacteroidia > Flavobacteriales > Flavobacteriaceae > Flavobacterium > Flavobacterium psychrophilum_G. The sequence continues at coordinate 40,146 of CAMCVA010000010.1, read as the reverse complement.
GCTGGATCTTTTAGAAACAATTCGGCCAATTCGCGAATGGCAATAGGCATGGTGGCCGAAAACAATAGAGTTTGGCGGTTGTTGGGCGTGAGTTTCACGATTTTTTTCACATCGTTCACAAAACCCATATCGAGCATCTGATCGGCTTCGTCGAGCACCAAGGTGTGCAATTGATCTAAATCAATATACCCTTGTTTGTGTAAATCCAATAAGCGTCCGGGTGTGGCAACCAAAATGTCCAAGCCTTTGCGCAATACATCAACTTGTGGAATTTGAGAAACTCCACCAAAAATGGTGAGTTGAGTCAGGTTGGTGTATTGGCCGTATTTTTCAAAATTTTGGCCAATTTGCACGGCCAATTCGCGAGTAGGGGTAATCACTAAGGCACGAATGACTTTGGCTTTTTTGGATGAACCTACCATGCGGTGCAACTGATGAATAATGGGAATAGCAAAGGCTGCTGTTTTGCCCGTTCCGGTTTGTGCACAGCCCACTAAATCGCGGCCAGTTAATACAATGGGAATGGCTTGTTCTTGGATGGGAGTAGTTTCGGTATAGCCGGCTTCGAATACGGCGCGTTGAATACTCTTGGAAAGGGATAATTCTTCAAATAACATAACTATAAAATTTCATACCCCAAAATAAGTAATGGAATACGGTGTCAAAGATAGGGTATTTAAATTTGCTTGGTTTTTTCTTACCAGTTCACAGTAATGTTCAGGATTTTTTTATCTGCCGGGCTGTTGGCTTTCATAAAATCGGTAACCAAATAGCCAATTAACTTACCAACCAATTGCTGGTTTTTGTCGTCGCCCAATTCGGGAGCACCTTCGCAAATGTGCAAATAGGCTGCGTTTTGATTTTTGCCAAAATGATGCACATACTGTCGGGCTTGTTCTACTGAAAATCCGCTGAGTGTCATGGCGCTACTGGCAATATTGGGTATCGCATCCAAATCCAACTCAATCCCAAAGGCCGATCCCGCAATGAAGCGTTCTGCGTTTTGCAATTCGGTTTCAAATTTTTTGGCTCCGCGAATGGCAATTTCGTCATAGGTATTGTAACGCACGCGGTGAATCAAGTTTTTTATGTTGGACAAGACTTGTTTGGAGGTGTAGTTTTCGTGTAAGCCAAAAATAAAATACTGCTGCAAAAAGCCTTCTTCAAACGCATACGAAAAGCCATTGCCGCTGTGGCGTCCTTCTAAAATTCGAAAATCAGAATGGGCGTCAAAATTTACGGCGCTCACGGCTTGTCCTTTGGCCAATGCGGTTCCTTTAATCATCCCATAGGCGTTATTGTGTCCACCACCAATTACGATGGGTATTTTTCCGGCACGCACAATTTGCGTGATGAGGTGTGTAACTTCTTTGTCAACGGCCTCTACCAATTCGTTCATTCGCTTGCGATCGGCCGTTTGATGAAAATCGAGTTGTTGCACTTCGTCCATTTCTTTTTGCACGTCCAATTGCCCCAATACCAGTAGTTCTTTTCCTTTGCAAAATGGATTGTATTGAATGTTGGCAATGCTGCTTATGGCACTTTTCCATGCCGATGCTGCGCCAGGTCTGCCAAAATTGGCTCGTACGCCAATATCTTCGGGGATACCAAACAACACAAATCGGGCAGGGCATTCTACAAGAAAATCCTCCAATTTTACCTCTTGAGGAACCGTGAGCATGCGTTCACCAAATTTGATTTCGCCGCTGCGGTGGTTGGTTATTTTTGCTAATTCGGAAGCGTGAAAAGGAATTATTTTTTCCATAATTAGAGCGGTAGAGCTGTAGTTGTAATATATTGGCACAAACTTACGTTATTCGTTCAAATATTATTATTTTTGTCGAAACAAATCAAAAAATTATGGAAAATCAGAAAAACAATTCAAATTTAAAAGCCATCATTGCTGTGCTTGCTGTATTGCTTGTAGGAAGCTTGGTTTATATTTTTAAAATTACGTCGGACGCCAAAGCTTTGCAAACTGAGTTGACAAAAACTACGTCAGAAAAAGACAGTGTTACCAAAGATTTAGAAGCCTTAAAAGCAACCTATGATGCCGCTATTGCTGAAAACACGTCCATGTCAGATGAATTGATCGCCGAGCGTGAAAAAGTAGTGAATTTGTTGGCTGATTTAAAACGATCAAAAGGAGATGTCGCATCGATGGCCAAATACAAAAAACAATACTTGGAATTGGAAGAGAAAATGAAAGTATTGATGCAGGAAAATGAAGTGCTCAAAAAAGCCAACGAAACCTTAACTGTACAACGTGACAGTACCGTAATGGTGTTGGGTGAGGCCAAAAAATTTAACGAAGTGTTGGTGGGACAAAACCAAGAGTTGTCAAAAACCGTAGAAGTTGCCTCCAAATTAATCATCACCAATTTAAAAACGGCTGCCTACAAATTGAAAAGCAAAGGCAGACAAATCGCTACCGAAAAAGCCAAAAGTGCCGATGTATTAAAAATCAGCTTCACGATAGCTGAAAACAAAGTAGCCAAATCGGGTGACAAAAAATACTACGTGCAAGTAATTGACAGCAAAAATAATGTATTGGGTGACAAACAATCAGAGAATTTCAACGGAAACATATTAACATATAGCTTTATTTCTACCGTGAAATTTGAAAACAATACAGTTGATGTTTCGCAAGATTTACAAGGCACCAATTTTCAAAAAGGATCCTACACCGTAAATTTATTTGACAACGGCGAATTGGTTTCCAAAACCAATTTCACCTTGAAATAATAGCACACTACAAAAACAAAAAAGGAACCATTTGGTTCCTTTTTTTATGCAATTACTTTTCCGTTCAAGATAACTTGCGCAATCGGATTGCTGCCAAATGCATAGGGTATTTGGTAGTAGGAAGGTAGTTTTTTGGTGATTATCAAATTGGCTTTTTTGCCAGTGGTAATGCTGCCGTGCGTTTCGCTCAATCCAATGGCATAGGCGCCGTTTAGCGTAGCCGCATTAATCGCTTCCTCGGGCGTCATCTTCATCTTGATGCAAGCCGTAGCCACTACAAAATTCATGTTCCCAGAAGGGCAGGAGCCTGGATTAAAGTCTGAGGCCAAAGCCAAGGGCAAATTGGCATTCATAATTTCGCGGGCTGGCGTGTAGGGAATCCCCAAAAAGTAGGAGCAGCCCGGTAAAGCTACTGGCATGGTTTCGCTGTTTTGCAACGCGAGAATATCCTCGGCTGTGATAATTTCTAAATGATCAACCGAAAGCGCGTGGTGTTCAACCGCTGCAGCGACTCCTCCAATCGCATTAAACTGATTGACGTGAATCTTAGGTGTTAAATTGTATTTGGCTCCCGCTTCCATAATTTGAATCGTGTCAGCCACCGAAAAATAGCCCTTTTCGCAAAACACATCGATATAGTCGGCCAAGTTTTCTTGGGCAATGGCTGGCAACATTTCGTTGCAGAGTAAATTTATATAACCAGAAGGATTTTTGGCAAAAGCTTTAGGAAAGGCATGTGCGCCCAAAAATGTCGCTTTGATGGCTATTGGGTAATTGGTTTTTAATCGTTGAATGACGCGCAGCATTTTGAGTTCTCCGTCAAGGGTTAAGCCATAACCCGATTTAATCTCGAGTGCGCCAGTTCCCATATGCATTATTTCTTGCAGGCGCAATTCGGCCTGTTGGTACAATTCGTCTTCGGTGGCTAAATGGAGTTTTTCGGCCGAATTGAGAATGCCACCGCCTTTGGCTGCGATTTCTTCGTAGCTCAATCCGTTGATGCGGTCTACGAATTCTTGTTCGCGGTTGCCTGCATAAACCAAATGACTATGGCTGTCGCACCAAGAAGGCAACACAAAGCGGTCGGTTGCGTCAATTACCTCGTATTGAGAAATGTCAGGACAATTCGCCATAGGACCAAAGTCGGCAATGCAGTCATTTTCGATGCGCAAATAGGCTTGTTCGAGTTGCGGTAATTCGGCCATAGCATTGCCAACGACTTTGGATATAGATGCTGGGCGAATCTGAAGCAAGGACTTAATGTTGGTGAGTAAAATAGACATGCCGATTTTTTTGGGTAAATGTAAATTGGAATTTTAAAAACTCCTACCTTTCCCTCAAATTATTCTATTTTGAAACGAGTTAGCTACAAAAAAGTTCGAAAAATTCAACCCAATTATTTTGAATATACGGGTGTGTATACCACCGATCCGGTAGAAATGCAGTTGTTTGTATACAACGAAAAGGGATTCGAAGAATACAAAAAAGTGAGTTTGGATCGAGTGGCAAAAGAACTGCAAGATGAACTGCAAAAAAATGATGTTAAGTGGCTAAATATCCACGGCTTACATAATATTGATTTAATTAAAAAAACAGGTGAACTAATTGGACTAGAGCCCCATGTTGTGAGCGATATTCTAAACGTTTCCAAGCGATCCAAAACTGAGGAATTAGATCAAATCTTGTTTTTTAGTATCAAGTCTATTTTGCCAGGGGAAGACGACCAACACGTGCACGTGGAGCAAATAAGTTTTGTGCTAAAAGACAATTTACTGGTCTCGTTTCAGGAGAAGAAAAGCGACTTTTTTACCCATATTCGCGAACGCATCAAAACCCACAGCGGCATTGTGCGTAAAAAACAAAACGATTATTTGTTGTATTTGCTGCTCGATGCAGTTATGGAAAACTTCTACATCACCATTGAGTTCTATGAAGAGGCCATCGAAAAATTATTGATTAAATCAAAGTCCAACGACGATCCTGCGGTACTGGTAGAGATTGAGGGCTACCGAGAAAACTTGAATTTCCTGAAGCGCTCCATTTTGCCTTTGCGCGATGCGTTGTACAATCTAAAAAGCGAACAAGACGATGTTTCGCTGTCAAATATAGACCAAGCTAATTATACGTTCTTTGTGCGTTTGCATCAAAAGTTAATCGAGATTTTAGAGCAAATAGAATACGACATTAACACTTTAGACAGCGCTTCAAGTTTTTACTTTTCGTCTCAAAGTAACCGCATGAATGAGATCATGAAAGTGCTCACTCTGGTTTCAGTAATCTTCATGCCCTTAACCTTTATTGTAGGGGTGTATGGAATGAATTTCGAGCACATGCCCGAACTAAAATTAACCTATGGTTATTATATGGTGGTGGGATTTATGGCCGTGGTTGCGCTTGGAATGGCGTGGTATTTCAAACGTAAAAAATGGTTTTAATATAGGTTTAAATAAAAACCATCATAATACTGAAAATCAGCGTAATGATGGTTTGGTATAGATTTAACTTATAGTGAAAAATCCGCCAAAATCTCCTCTTATTTACTCAATCTGTGCAGCGTGAACGTGAGCGAAGCCAAGAGCACAAATGCGCCAATCTGATGTGCCAGTCCCAACCAAATTGGTACTCCAAAAAGTAAGGTAAACACCCCTAAACTAAATTGCAAAAACACCACCACAAGCACCGTATAAATTCCTTTTTGTTGTTGTGTGTCGAGCGTGAACTTTCGGCTTCGATAGGCCAATAATCCAATCAGTCCCACCACTACATAAGCCAAAGTTCGGTGCACAAATTGTACGCCGCTTTTTCCTTCTACCAGATTTAAGAACAGCGTTTTTTGTTCCATAAAAACACTCTCGTGTATCAACTGTCCGTCGCTCATGAGTGGCCAATGGTTGTGGATGAGTCCTGCATTCAGCCCTGCTACAAAACCGCCGTATATAATTTGAATCAATACAAATACCAAGGCAATGCGTGCTAGATTTCGCAATTGGAGTTCAACCGTTTTGCGTTCCGGAAACAGTAAATCCAAGGCTACCCAAAGTGTATACGCAAAGGTCAAAAATGCAAAAGTGAGATGCAGCGAAAGTCTAAAGTGGCTCACGTCGGGGTTGTCTATTAGTCCGCTTTTCACCATGTACCATCCAAAAAACCCTTGCAAGGCACCCATACCCAAAAGCACATAACACTTGCGCAACGTGGCAGCATTCAGTTTCTTTTTGAGTAAGAAATACACAAATGGCACGATAAAAACCAAGCCGATGATGCGGCCAATAAAGCGGTGAAACCATTCCCAAAAGTAAATGTATTGGTAGTCGGCGAGCGTAAAATTAGTTTGGCTATTCACGAGTTGGTATTCCGGAAATTGCTTGTATTGTTCAAAAGCCTCGTTCCATTTGGCTTCCGTGAGTGGCGGAAATGTATCGGTTATCAGGTGCCAATCGGTCATCGAAAGGCCCGAATTGGTGAGTCGGGTAATGCCACCCACAATTACCATAATAAAAACCAACAAGCAGCCCGAAAGCAGCCAAATAATCACCGATTTGTTTTCTTTTTGTATCATTTTTTTGAAGATTTCCCTCTAGATAGTATCTGGCTATCGGGGCTAGAATATATTTCAGTACGCAAATTTAAGGCAAATTACTGCAGCCAAGAATTAACAAACGTTAATCTTCAAATTCATTTTTTTAGCTTTGTTTAGCATAAAAGCATAAGCAGCGTTGTATTCGTTTGCAATTTCACCATCTAATATGGCTTGCTTGATGGTTTCTTTCAATTGACCGATCTCGCGGCAAGGACCCAAATTAAACAACTGCATAATTTCTTCCCCACTGATGGGCGGCTGAAAATTCCGCACATGATCTCGGGCTTCCACCTCGATAATCTTTTGTTTCACCACTTCAAAATTGTGGTGATATTTTTTAAATTTTTGTGGATTCTTGGTGGTGATATCGGCTGAACACAAAGTCATTAGCGCGTCTACATCCTCGCCAGCGTCAAATACCAAACGTCGCACAGCAGAGTCGGTTACTTCGTCTTGCGAAAGCACGATGGGCCGCGAACTCATGACCACCATTTTTTGAACAAACTTCAGCTTGTGGTTGAGCGGCATGTGCAGACGTTCAAAGATTTTCTTCACCATTTTTCCGCCCAAAAATTCATGTCCATGAAAGGTCCATCCTTGCTTTTTTACAAACCGTTTGGTGGGCGCTTTGCCAATGTCGTGAAACAAGGCTGCCCAACGCAACCAAACGTCATCAGTGTTTTTACAAATATTATCGACTACTTCTAGGGTGTGGTAAAAGTTGTTTTTATGGGTTTGACCTTCTATCTCTTCCACTTGGTTCAAGGCAGTCAATTCGGGTAGGATGAGATCCAAGAGTCCGGTTTTGTAGAGCAGTAAAAAACCAACAGAAGGTTGATTTGTATCCAAAATTTTATGCAGTTCTTCTACAACGCGTTCTGCCGAGATGATGCCAATTCGGTGGTTGTTTTGGCTGATGGCAGCAAACGACTCTTCTTCGATTTCAAAGCCCAACTGCGTCGCAAACCGAATGGCACGCAACATGCGCAATGGGTCATCCGAGTAGGTAATGTCGGGATCTAGTGGAGTTTTGATGCGCTTTTCTTCTAGGTCTTTTATTCCATTAAACGGATCAAGTAATTTGCCATAATTAGTTGGATGTAAAGAAATTGCCAATGAATTTATAGTAAAATCTCGACGGTTTTGATCGTCGGTCAAACTGCCAATTTCCACCACGGGATTGCGGCTTTCAAATTGGTAGCTTTCTTTTCTAGCGCCTACAAATTCGATGTCGGTATCCTCATACCGAAGCATGGCAGTACCATAGTTTTTGAACACCTGTACCTTGGGATGATACGGAATCAGTTCGGCTACCTTCAGTGCCAAATCAATGCCCGAACCCAAAGCAACAATGTCAATGTCTTTTTTGAAATCGCGTTGCAAAATATAGTCGCGCACAAAACCACCAATCACATAGCTTTCCATGCCCAATTCCTGGGCTGCTTGAGATACCAATTTAAATATCGGATGACTGAGGGCTGCGGTGTATTTCATGCTTTAATTTTGTGATTTGAAAGTGGCGTTTCATTTCCATCCCGAAGCTTCGGGACCAAATCTTCAAATTTCTATTTTCTAATCACTTTTACCTGGGCGTCGAGTGTTAATTTGATAATCGTTGACGGACGTCCGCCGGTTTTTTCGCGGTCCAAATTTACAACATAGTCCACGCCCTTTATAATTTCGGGACTAATTTCTTTGAATGTCATGGGCGTAGGTGCCCCACTGATGTTGGCCGAGGTAGAAACCAATGGTTTTTTCATGCGTTCCATTAACTTGAAACAAAAAGGTGTTTTCACTAGACGCACACCCAAGGTGTTGTCTTCGGCAATGATGTTGGGGGCCACATTTCGGGGTTTGTCCAAAATTAAGGTGGTGGGTTTTTCAGATAAATCAATGATTTGCCAAGCCGTTTCTGGGATGTCTTTAAACACGTTGTACATCATTTTTTCGCCGTTCATTAAGCAAATCATGCTTTTGCTTTCTTCGCGTTGTTTCAGGGCATATATTTTGGCAACTGCTTCTGCATTAGTCGCGTCGCAGCCAATTCCCCAAACGGTGTCGGTGGGATATAAAATTATACCGCCTTGTTGAATCACTTCAAAGGCTTGGTGTACTTCAGAATTTAGGTCTGTGGGGATCATAGGGTATAAAAATGTGTTTTTAAATTGAGTGGGTTGTTTTGGACTGTTGCAGGTGTTGCAAGGATTCCGAAAGCGGTGCTCCTTTCCAGATGAGGCCAAATAAGTCCCGGTTTTTGGCTTTCACCAAACTACTCAAACCGTATTTGAGCAATAAAAACAAACGCACTTGCTGCCTGCTCCAGTTGCCATAATGCTTGCGTAGTATATAAAAAAGCGAAATTTTAATTTCTTTTTTGATGGCCATCGATTTGCCGGTACTGGCACCGTGGTAATGAATAAATTGGGCTTCTGGCACTAAAAAAGTAGTTTTTCCTAATTTCAACAAACGCAAACACAAATCGGTTTCTTCGTAATACAAGAAAATTGCCGGATCAAATTGGCCAGCTTCATCAAAATCAGCCGAGCGAAGCAGCATAAAACTGCCTGGAACAAAATTTACTTGAATTGGTTTTTGGTGGTGTTTTTTACGTTTGGGATGTGTGGCTGGGGAAATCAGTTCCAAAAAATTCCGACCTAAAATTTCCCGTGTTGGCGAGGCAAAATGATCGAGTGAAACCATGAAGTCACCATTTTCCTTGAAGGCCTGAGCACCTACCATTCCTACTGTTGGATGTTGTTTCAAAAAGGAAATCAACAAGTTAAAACAATCATTGAGCACTAAAGTATCGTTGTTTAAAAAAGCGACATAGTTGGAATTAGCTTGCAAAAAACCAAAGTTATTGCCGCGCCCAAATCCGCAGTTGATGAGCGTTTGGTGGCAACTTAAATTCGGAAAGCCCGATGATATGCAGTAGTCCACTACTTTTTGGTAATCCTCGTCTGCCGAGCAATTGTCTACAACGATGACTTGAAACGACAAGTTAGGACTTGTTTTTTCGTAGATTTTATCCAAACAAGGAAGTGTAAATTCACTCGAATTGTAATTGATGAGAATAATGGCTAAATCAAACATTAGAGGTATTGTTGTACTCCTTTTTCGATAAAAGTGAGTTTTTGAGACTTGGTTTGCGCTTCGATTTCATTGTTAATCGCGATGTGCGATTTGGATTGTTCCGGGTGATAAATATGGTAGGCCAAGCCGGCAAATTTCAGTCGTTTTCCCAAAACACCACTATTGTGCAGGCGTTCGATCATTTCGGAATCATCGATGCCCCAGCCCACTAAATTCTCGTTAAATCCGTTGATTTTAATAAAATCTTCGCGCCAAAACGACATGTTGCAACCCCGCAATTTGGATGAACGTGTCGCGGTAATTTGCGCCCAATTCATCATAAACGGTAAGCGAATGGTACGACCGCGTTTTTTGATTCCGTGCGAAAGAAAATGAAATTCAGTTTGCTTTTGGGCAAAAAGTTGAGGCAAATGCGCTTGGGTGATGTTGGCTCTAGATCCAAACAGATAATGGCCTTTTTGGGCAAATCGCAAATGATCAGCAATAAAATGGTTATGGAGGATGATGTCGCCGTCAATTTCGATGATGTAGTCAAATTGCGCTAGGGCAATGGCCTTGTTCATGATCATCGGTTTGCGGTTTTTGATGTCTTCGTGCCAAACACGGCGCAAAGGAACCGGAAATTTGAGTTGAAAATTGGCAATCAAAGCCTGGGTTTCGGGTGTAGAACCGTCGTCGGCAATAATCACTTCGTTGGGCAAAACCGATTGCTTGAGTACGCTCAAAAGTAATAATTCGAGCGCCTCTGGCCAATTGTATGTTGGTGTTATGAGAGAGCAACTAAGCGGGTGTGTCATGCCAAAAAAATAATGAGGCAAGTTAGGATTAATTTTTATATTTGTGAAAATTATTCCTGTCTACTGCGCATTCCTTTCTTAAAAAAAATCCTATAAATATCAATGAAATACTACGAAAATAAGCCACAAGGATACTACGATAATGTGCGGAAAGAGATGTTAAAATACTTGCCAGATCACGCAAAAAAAATTTTAGATGTCGGTTGTGGAAATGGAGCATTTGCCTCAGTAGTAAAACAAAAAAATGAAGCTGAGGTTTGGGGTATTGAGTTAATGAGTCAAGAAGCAAAATTAGCCCAAGATGTTTTGGATACCGTTTTTGTAGGACCATGCGAAAATCATATTTCAGGACTTCCAGAACACTATTTTGATGCAATCTACCTAAATGATGTTTTGGAACATTTGGTCGACCCTTATTCTGTCTTGGAGATTTTGAAGTCTAAGTTGGCTCCCAACGGTGTCATCATAAGTTCAATTCCCAATGTTAGATTTTACAGAACTTTCTCAAGAGTTTTGTTTGCTAAAGATTGGAAATATGAGGGTCATGGTGTTATGGATAAAACCCATTTGCGATTCTTTACCGGAAAAAGTATTAGACGCATGTACGAAGATTTAGGCTACTCAATTTTAATTCACGAAGGAATTAACAAAACCAAATCAATCAAGCCGCTAATTTTTAACATCCTTTTTCTTTTTACACAACTGGACATTAGAAATGTTCAATACGCTACTGTTGCTTCCGTAAAAAGTTAAATAAAATGATAAAAATTTTTAGTGCAAATTACACAGGTAAACAGGAACAAATTACTGCCTTTATCAAAAATTTTGACTCTGCTGGGGTTGTATTTGGGGACGGAGATCGAAATAAAATAAAATTATTTGAAATTGAAGGAAAAACAATTAATATTAAATTCTTCAAGATTCCAAACTTCATAAATAAGCTTGCCTATAAATACCTCAGAAAATCAAAAGCAAATCGCTCATTTGAGTTTGCCACAACCTTAATAAAAATAGGTGTAGGAAGCCCACAACCCATCGCTTATTTTGAGAATTACAATTGGCTTGGGTTGCAACAGAGTTACTATGTATGTGAGCACCTAAATTGCAATTTAACTTTCCGTGAATTGGTCGAAATTCCCAACTATCCCGAACATGCGATTATTTTGCAACAGTTCATGCATTTTTGTTTTGAATTGCACGAAAAAGGCGTCGAGTTCTTAGATCATTCGCCCGGAAACACCTTGATTGTACAAACAACTCCTGGACACTATCAGTTTTATCTAGTCGATTTAAATCGCATGCTATTTCACGAAGAGATGTCGTTTGAAATGCGCATGAAAAATATGTCGCGCCTCACACCCAAACCAGACATGGTAGAGCAAATGAGTGCGTTTTATGCCGAAAAGTATTTGGAAAAATCAACGGCCGAAATTAACGAACGACTGTGGTTTTATACCCAGCAATTTCAAGAAGCTTTTGCCCGGAAGAAACGGATGAAACAACGACTTAAGGTTTAGAAACAGTAGTTTTTTGCCAAATTTTACGCAGTTCTTGGTAGCGAACGTACACACTATAGGCATTCAAATAGCAAATGATAATTCCTTTTATTCCGTCTAGAATTCCCAATCGAACCAAGAAATTGTACAAGAAATTATAGGCTGGATGCAAAATTTGCAACAAAAAGCTAGGCTTCACTTTTTTATTGAATTTTTCTATTGCTTTCAGTTTTCCGTATTGGTACATTTTTGATTTATAGGCCGCGTAATCCGAATACGAAAAGTGGATGAGCTTATTTTTTAGCGTGCCAATACTCCCATTTACATCTAGTTTTTCGTGCACCAACCGCTCGGTCGTGTATTTTGCAAAATGCTTGTTAAACAACCTAAAAATTCGATCAGTTTGCCAACCGCTAAAGCGCAACACGGCTTGCTTGAACATAAATTTGCGGTAAAACAAATAGGCGTTGTCTGGTTTTTCTAGCTGAACGGTTTGAACAATTTCGGCTTTCAGTTCGGCCGTAAGGCGCTCGTCGGCATCCAGAAATAAGATCCAATCATTTTTGGCTTGGGAAATGGCAAAATTGCGTTGGGCGGTGTAATTTTCGAAGCGGTTTTCGATGAATTTCACATTGGCAAAAGTAGTTGCAATGGCTTTGGTTTGGTCTGTACTAAACGAATCCACCACAATTACTTCGTCTACAAACTGCAAATCGTTCAACAATTCCTGCATATGAATTTCTTCATTCAAGGTAATGATCAAGGCCGAAATCGCACGATTTGTATTTAAATCCATTTAGAAGTACTTGGCTGCAAATATAATTTATTAACTACTTTTGTGCCTAATAAAATCAAAATTTTATGCGTACAGCAGTAATTATGAGTACCTACAATTCAATCGAATGGCTCGAGAAAGTCATTTGGGGTTTTAGCGCACAGACAATTACTGATTTTGAGCTGATTATTGCCGACGACGGGTCAACCGCCGATACCAAACAGAAAATTGATGCGCTGCGCAGTGAATTAAACCTCTCGATTATTCACGTTTGGCACGAAGATCACGGTTTTCAAAAAACCAAAATACTCAACAAAGCCATTTTGGCCAGCACAGCCGATTACCTCATTTTTACCGATGGCGACTGCATTCCACGTGCTGATTTTGTAGAAACCCATTTGCGCTACAAACAAGCCGGCTATTTTTTGTCGGGCGGCTATTTCAAGTTGCCCATGGCTACCTCTTTGACCATTTCAAAAATCGATGTGCTGCAACAACATTGTTTTCAATTGGCCTGGCTCAATGCCCATGGACTTTCCTATACGACTAAATCTTTAAAACTATTCGCCAAAGGTTTTTGGGCCAATGTATTGAACGCGCTCACGCCCACCACACCTTCTTGGAACGGACACAACGCTTCGGGTTGGAAAGCTGATTTATTGGCTGTGAATGGCTTTGATGAAGAAATGAAATACGGCGGAGAAGACCGCGAATTGGGCGAACGCTTGTTTCATTACGGCTTGTCATCCAAGCAAATTCGGTACAGCGCCATTTGTGTCCATTTGGATCACGCCCGTGGCTATGTCTCGGAAGAAGTGTGGAAAAAAAACAACACCATTCGTGCCTACACCAAGGCGAATAAAGTGATTGAAACGCCCAACGGCATCCGATCTAATTAATTTTCAAGTAGTTTTCTAAAACAGGTAACCACAAATCCGGTGTGAATTGGGTATACAAATCTAGGGCTTCATCTTTCATTTGTTTGGCGTTTTTGTCGCCATACAATTCCGGTTTTAGCTCTTGCAGATGCACCGATACGTGCTTTTTGCCGTCTTCAAAAAAGTTCCAGGCCGCCTTAATGATCCAAGGCGAAAAAATGGTAAAGGTTGGTTTGCCTAGCGCTTTGGCCATATTAACCGCGCCGCCTTCGTTGCCAATCAAGGCTGAGCAATGATAGGTAATCGCCAAAAATTCCCGAATACTTCCGGGCACCAAATTTATGTGAATGTGTTGTTGGGTACTGGGTTGGCACAAATCAAAAATGGCTTGCGCTTCCGCTTGTTGGCTGGGCATGTAATTAAAGAGCAAGCTCGCGCCCGTTTGGCCCACAATAGCATCCAACACCTCGGCCATATAGGGAAACGGATACGTCTTGGTAATGCCGCTGCCCAACACGCCAATCATGTAGATTTTTTGCGATAAATTAAGTTGGTGCTTTGCCAAAATGGCTTTCCCTTGAGCAATTTCGTCCTCCGACAAAAAGATCTTGGGTTCGTTGTCTAGCGCAATAGGGAGCTGCAACGGCTGCAGTAAATTGAGTCGGTTTTCGATGGCCAAACCGGCATTGGTTTTGGGCGTGGTCAATTCTGGAATGGCATGCGTATACAGGAAGTTGCTGTATTTTTTAGCAAATCCAATTTTTGTATTGGCTCCCGAAAAGGCCACCACCAACTGACTTTCTAGTTTTCCGTAGGCATCAATAACCAGATCAAAATGGGCTTTTTTAATGTGCCACAAAAATTTCAATAAAGCGATTTTACTTTTGCGGTATTCGTCTTTGAACAAAATAAGTTCATCAATATTAGGATTGTTCTCCACAACAGGAGCTGTAAACGGGTAAATCAAATAGGCAATGTGCGCTTCAGGGTAGGCTTTTCGCAGGTTGTTGCAAATAAGCGAACTCACCAAAACATCGCCAATCATTTTTTGTTGAATTACCAGTATTTTCATAAGCGAACGATTCTTATCCAATTGGTTTGATGCACTTATACCGCCACATCATATTCGCGCAAGGCATCGTTCAAGGAAGTCTTGAGGTCAGTTGACGGTTTGCGTTTGCCAATGATGAGCGCGCAAGGTACTTGGTATTCGCCCGCGGCAAATTTCTTGGTATAACTGCCGGGAATCACCACCGAACGAGCCGGAACTACCCCTTTCATTTCGATGGGCGTATCGCCTGTTACGTCAATAATTTTGGTAGAAGCGGTGAGACACACATTGGCACCCAGCACCGCTTCGGCTTCTACACGCACGCCTTCGACCACGATGCAACGCGATCCAATAAACGCGCCGTCTTCTATAATTACGGGGGCTGCTTGCAAGGGTTCTAATACACCACCAATACCCACGCCACCACTCAGGTGTACATTTTTTCCGATTTGTGCGCAACTGCCCACCGTGGCCCAGGTATCTACCATGGTGCCTTCATCAACATAGGCGCCAATGTTCACATAGCTCGGCATCAAAATAACGCCTTTTGAAATATAGGCCCCATGACGCGCTACGGCATGTGGCACTACGCGAATGCCTTTCTCGGCATAGCCGCGTTTCAATGGAATTTTGTCGTGGTATTCAAAAATGCCCACCTCAACCGTTTCCATTTTTTGAATCGGGAAATACAACACCACCGCTTTTTTTACCCATTCGTTTACCTGCCAACCTGTGGCGGTCGGTTCGGCTACGCGGAGGGTTCCGGCGTCGAGTAAATCAATCACTTGGCGAATGGCTGCTGTGGTAGCTGCTTCTTGGAGTAACGCTCGGTTGTCCCAAGCGGCTTCTATGGTAGTTTGTAACGTGTGCATCTAGAAAAAGTTTTGGCAAATATACGGGCAAATTTTTTAACTAGCGCTGCGCCCATTTGCCCAAAAACAGCTTTTGCACACCGCTGGTTTTGATTTGAATTAAAGTTATACTTTTGAAAAAAAAACGATGCCGCGCATACTCGCCATAGATTACGGAAGCAAACGCACGGGACTGGCCGTGACCGATGAATTGCAACTCATTGCCTCGGGTCTCAGCACAGTAGATACGCCACAGCTGATGGATTATTTAGCCCGCTACTTTGCTACCGAAAACGTGAGTACGGTGCTCATTGGCGAACCCAAGCAAATGAACGGCTTGCCCTCTCAAAGCGCCCCGCTCATTGAAGTATTTGTAACCCAATTTGCGCAGCAATTTCCCGACAAAAAAATAGTGCGGGTTGACGAGCGCTTTACCTCAAAAATGGCGGTACAAACGCTCATTGCCAGCGGCCTGCGCAAAAAACAACGGCAAAACAAAGCGTTGCTGGATGAGGTGGCGGCTACGATACTGTTGCAGGATTATTTGGTTAGGTATAAGATCTAGATAGCTGTCAGCTTTTAGCGTACATAATATACTAATAACTTTTGAAGGGTTATGCGTTAGGTAGCATGAACTCCAAAAAGATCTGAAAGTCAGGAAGGTTCAGGGAGTGTTGATTTGATTGCGGGCACGATTGTACACGAGCGAAGCGACTGCCGAAGGAAATCCGCGGTATTGGGATTTATAATTTGTGCATTCGTGGCAAAAAGATAATAGCCTTTCTTTTTCCTTGACGAAAAAGAAACAAAAAATCAAGACCTGGGATTTTCAGCGATCAAAATAGGCTCACTTCCTAAAACTCAAAAACTCGGCTGGCGCCTCAAACAGTTCGAGTTTCTTTACGGAAGTTTCACCTAGCGGATCCTGCCCTGCCAAATACTATGGTCGGTGCAAAATTTCTTAGCACTAAATTTGTGCTTAGTATACTTATAAAAACTTCCCACTTCCCACTTCAAGCCATCAGCAATTCTTGGTATACTTCATTCCTTTCGACTTTATGACTTTCCACTTTCGACAAAATAGATTGCTTTGTCGTTCCTCCTCGCAATGGCGTTTGTTGCATCAATGATAAATCAACTATCGTTTCTCCAAAATGTATCGGTGAGATAGAATACGGTATCAATAAAGTATAAAACTCCATTTCTTGTAAGTACATTTTCGTCGTGTAAATCTTCTAAAATAATGCCCAATTCGGGATTGTAATAATCGTTATTTCGGTTATTTACAAAGCCATTTTGCGTCAAAAAGGATTTTACAGTTTCTAAGTTTGTACTTTCTGTAATAGACACGTAGGCTTGTTTAACAACGGCATATACGATTTCGTTGTTTTTGGTAAAACCAATTAAATTGTAGGCTGTATCTGGAAAAAAATAATTGTGAAGCAATAAATTATCAAAATAATCTTTCCAGCAATTGTAGTAAATACTGTCGTTAAGTTTTAAAACGTGTTCAGCATCTTTGAGGTAAACTTTTTGTTCGGCACCTTCACTAACATATTGTGAAAGGTCAATCTCTATCCAAAGGGAATTTTCTGAAATGTATTTTTCTAAGCTCTTTGTTTCTTGGTTTTTGTACTGCTTTTCGTTTTCAACAGTTGAGCTTGTTTGCGCGCCATGGTCAAGGTAACTGGCAATTGCTTGGATAGCTGTTCCAAACCTAATTTGGCTCTTTCCTGAAAGGACAAGGTGTAGTTCATGTTTTAATTCGTTTTGCATCGACAAATATAATAAAACTTCTTTCTGAAAATAATTGTGCTTTATGCAGTCAGCTGATAACGCTAAGCTGTTCTTAGTATACTTCCTCAATTCAAAAATCAAATATTAAAATTCGTTGATCTTAAATCGTAAATCTTTTCTTTTTCCTTGATGAAAAAGAAACAAAAAATCAAGACCTGGGATTTTTGGCCATCCACTAGTGGTTCACTTCCTAAAACACAAAAACTCGCCCGCTCGATGCCTTCCGGCCTCAGACAGCTTGTGTTTCTTAACGTAAGTTTCACCCAGCGGATCCTGCCCTGCCAAATCCTATGGTCGGCGCAAAATTTCTTAGCACTAAATTTGTGCTTAGTATACTTATAAAAACTTCCCACTTCCCACTTCAAGCCATCAGCCTTTCTTAGTATACTCCCTCAATTATTCAATTTTCATTATTCATTACCGAAGTTCTTTGTATACTTATAAAAACTTCCAACTCCCAACTTCCAACTTCCCACTTCCCACTTCGAGTTATCAGCTACCTAAGCTCTTAGTATACTCCTAAGATTACAATTTCTCAGCACTCTCTCTTCACATTTTTTCCTACATTTGCCGCATTATTCAACTACTCCGCACAACATGATACTACCAATAGTGGGCTACGGCGATCCGGTTTTGAGAAAAGTAGGCGAGGACATCGCTGCCGATTATCCCAACCTGAAAGAACTAATATTTAATATGTTTGACACCATGTACAATGCCTACGGGATTGGATTGGCGGCGCCACAAGTGGGTTTGCCCATTCGCTTGTTTGTAATTGATATGGTGCCGTTTAGCGACGACGAAGACATGAGCCCCGAGGAGCAACAAAAGCTCAAAGCATGCAAAAAAGTCTTCATCAATGCCAACATCTTGAAAGAAGAAGGCGAATTGTGGAGTTTTAACGAAGGCTGTCTCAGCATTCCCAACGTGCGCGAAGACGTGTCTCGTCACGAACGCATTACATTACAATACCAAGACGAAGAATTTAACGTGCACACCGAAGTATTTGATGGCCTCACGGCCCGCGTGATTCAGCACGAATACGACCACATTGAAGGCGTTTTGTTTACCGACAAAATTGCGCCACTCAAAAAACAACTCATCAAAAAGAAATTACAAAACATCATGGAAGGCAAAACCAAGGCCGATTACAGGATGCGTATTTTCGGAAAAAAAGGCCGCTAATTTGGCCACTATTTGCCAACAATAAATATATTTGTGCCTCCAAAAAAAGAACTTTATGAATGTAGATAAAATATTAGCGATTTCAGGAAAACCGGGATTATATGCCTTAAAAGTACAAACCCGTACAGGCTTTGTTGCCGAGTCGTTGCTTGACGGAAAACGCATTACCGTAGGTTTGCGCAGCAATGTGAGTTTGTTATCAGAGATTTCGATGTACACACACACTGCCGAGAAACCGTTGGTTGAGGTGATGCGCGCCATTGCCATCAAAGAAAACGAAGGTCCTGCCATTTCGGCCAAAGAAGATTCTGCTAAATTGGTGGCCTATTTTACCGAGATTTTGCCCGATTACGACCAAGACCGTGTCTACGCTTCTGATATCAAAAAAGTAATCAATTGGTACGGCATATTACAAGCAAAAGGCTTGGTATCTAAAGAAGAACCTACAGTTGAAAACGCAGAGACCATCAAAGAGCAAGTGGTAGAAGAAGTGAAAAAAGAAAAAGCCAAAGCACCCAAAAAAGCCCCGAAAAAAGAGGCATAAGATAAATATATAACCCACAAACAAATCCTATTTCTACACTCAGAGGTAGGATTTTTTTTACCAAATACCCAGCCATATGAATACCCGTGCACAACAACTAGAAGCTTTTGGTCGATTGCTCGACGTGATGGACGATTTGCGCGCCCAATGTCCTTGGGACAAAAAACAAACTATGGAATCGCTGCGTCACCTCACCATCGAGGAAACCTACGAACTGGGCGATGCAATTCTAAATAACGACCTCACCGAAGTAAAAAAAGAGTTGGGCGATGTGTTATTGCACATTGTGTTTTATGCCAAAATAGGCAGCGAAACCCAAGATTTTGACATTGCCGATGTGTGCAACGAATTGTGTGAGAAACTCATCTTTAGACACCCACACATTTACGGCGACGTGCAAGTAGCCGACGAAGAAGAGGTGAAACGCAACTGGGAAAAACTCAAACTCAAAGAAGGTAAGAAATCGGTGTTGGAAGGCGTGCCCAAAGGTTTACCGGCCTTGGTAAAAGCCAGCCGCATTCAAGACAAAGCCAAAGGCGTGGGCTTTGATTGGGAAGAACCGGCGCAGGTGTGGGAAAAAGTGCAAGAAGAATTACAAGAACTACAAGCCGAGGTGCTCACCCAAAACCATGATGCCATCGAAGCCGAACTGGGCGATGTGTTGTTTTCGCTCATCAATTACGCCCGATTTTTAAAAGTAAATCCAGAAGATGCCTTGGAGCGAACCAACAAAAAATTCATCAGTCGCTTTCAGTATTTGGAACAAAAAGCAGAGCAATTGGGCAAATCCTTGGCCGATATGACCTTGGCCGAAATGGATGTGTTTTGGAATGAGGCTAAGAAGTTGTAACGCTTATTCTGAAATTCGCTTGAGTTTGGCTTTGTCTAAAATGGTAATTTTCTTGCCGGTAAATATAATTTAGATTATAGACTGATAGGTATGAGATGAAAGACGGTCGTAAGAAAAAAACGCATAACTCATAACTCATATCTCAAAACTCATAATAAGTTCTTAGTATACTTTTAAACCGACAACGGATAACCGATAACTGACAACTGATAAAAAAAAACACACCCCCAACCCCTCTCGAGAGGGGAGCTTGGTGATGTGTATTATATTTAAGATAATAGACAAAAGGATGAGAGATGAAAGACGGTCGAAAGAAAAAAACTCATAATTCATAACTCATAACTCAAAACTCATAATAAGTTCTTAGTATATTTTTAAACCGACAACTGACAACTGACAACAGAAAACCTAAACTATCTCTCTCAATTTCTTCAACTTATCACGCAACACAGCCATTTCTTCTTTGTGTTTCTCGATGTTTTTGCGCACTTCGAGTACAATGGAGTTTTCTTTTTTGGCATTTTTGGTGTTGGTAAAAAACTGGATGTTGTTTTCCAATTGAAAGATTTCGGCTTGCACTTCTTCTATTTTGCGCGTCAAGAAAATCTTTTCGCCTTCTAGTTTGCGCATGTCGTTAGAATCAGAAAATTGATCCATGCGGTTGGCAAAACGCATCATGTCGCCTTCTTTTTTGCTGAGGCTTAGTTTCTCAAACAAGGCGTCTAATATTTTATTGAATTTGCCTTCAATGTGGCGGCGCGGGAACGGAACTTTACCAAAGCTTTTCCAGGCTTCAATATGGGCTTTAATAGCGTCCAAATCGGTTTTGTGCACGCCGGTAAGTTCAAAACTGCGCAAGGTTTCCAAGTAGGCTTTTTTCTTTTCGAAGGCTTCTACTTCTTCTGGGTTTTCCTCTTTTTTCTGTGATTTAACCGTTTCAAAATAGGTGTTGCAGGCAGCTCTAAATTCGGTCCATAAGCTATCCGAATATTTGCGCGGCACATGCCCAATGGATTTCCAATCTTCCTGAATTTTTTTCATCAGGGGAGTGGTCGCCACAAAATCGGTACTTTCGGCCAAGGCTTTGGCTTGTGCAACCAAGGCTTGTTTTTTGGTTAAGTTATCTGTTTGGTCTTTCTTGATTTCTTTGTAAAAGGAGTTTTTCAAGACATTAAATGCACGCACGGCCTGTTTAAACTGACTCCAAGTGGCTTCGTTCACCTCGGTTGGTACTTTGCCGGCGGTAAAAAACGCATTGCGCAAGGCTTCCACTTTTTCGATTTGTCCCAACCAAGCGGCATGCGAATTTACTTTTTCTTGTGCCAAAGTTTCCAACTCAGTAATTAAAGCTTGTTTGGTAACCAAATTGACGGTCTCAACAGCACGAAGACTTTCAAATAATTCTTCGCGTTTGTCGTGCATTTGCTTGGTCAATTCGCTAAAACGCGTCCAGATTTCTTCGCGGTGATCTTTAGAAACCGGTCCAATATCTTCCTTCCAAATGCGGTGCAAATCTTGCAATTCGCGGAACGATTTGGAGATGTCGGTTTCATGCACCAATTCCTCCACACGGGCAATGATTTTGAGTTTCAACTCCAAGTTGTGCTTAAAATCGATGTCGCGGGCTTCGCGGTCTAAGTGTAAATAATCGTAGAAATTTTCGATATGGAAATGGTAATTATTCCACACGTGGTTGTATTTGTCTTTGGGAATCGGCCCAGCATTTTTCCACCGTTCGCGCAAATCGTTAAATTGCTTCAGCGTGTCTTTGATGTTATTTTGTGGGTTGATGAGGTTTTTGAGTTCATCGACCAAAGCCAATCGAACAGTTAAATTGTGCTCTAAATTGGTTTGTAAATTTTTAAAGTGAGCGTTTTTACGCGCTTTGTATTGGGTATATAATTGATCAAATTTGGGTTTCAATGGATGTTGATACTGAAAAGACTCCGTTGTATCCGGATTTTCAGCCAAGAAGGCTTCCTTTTTTTCATCCAACAAATGATAGAATTGGGCTAAGAATGATTTTTTGAGCTCTTCCACATGGTCTTTAATCGCCAAAACAGCTTCTGTAGCGACTAAACTTTCCAAGTTGTCCACCAATTCTTCTAAGGTCATGGTTTCATAATCTTGCATCGGAATTTCAGCACGGATACTTTCGTCTTCACTGGCTTCGGCGTTGGCGTTGGCAATTTCTTCAATCACCGCATCGTGCTGGGTTGAAACTTCGGGTGCTGCAAGTACTTCCACTGCTTCTTCCACTGTTTCGGATGCAACTTCTGTTTCGGTTTCAACACTAATTTCTTCCAATTCTACAGTTTCTTCCACAGCAGCTTCCACCTCAAGTAGTTCTTCTGCATGTTCAATGTCTTCTGTATCTGATTCTACAGTAGATTCGATAGCTTCAGACACTTCAGCAACTACAGCTTCCGGTTGTGTATCATTTTCAACCTCAACCTCAATCTCAACCTCAATCTCAACTGTTTCCTCCAATTCTACGGCAGCATCAGCTGTAATTTCTTCGTGATTTTCAGTTGCTTCTGTTTGAATTTCAGTGGGTTGAATTTCGTTTTGCTCTCCATCTGCTTGTGGCAGGTTATCATTCTTTTCTTCTAACATCGTTACATGTGTAAGGTTTCTACTATTTTGAGGGCGAAAGATAGTAAACCAACACTAATATTCAAAAGGTTTCGGCTAGAAATGCGCCCTACCTGCTTGATTTTTAGCCACTTTATTTGGACTGTTTTGAAGTTGTTAAAGTATTGGAGTTTTTTGATTGAAGTTGTACATTAGCCATTCAAATTTTTAGCTGTAATACCTATGAAAAATGTACTTTTTATTTTTTTGCTGTCTACTTTATTTACTGTACAATCTGTTTCTGCCCAAGAAAATCCGGCCACAACACCAGCTCCGGTACCGGTTGTTCAAGACCCGTTGCAACTCACCAAAGAGCAACAAACGCCTTACCGCGAAATCATTAAGCGCTATGCAACTTTGCTGGGTGAATTGAGACGAAGTGTATTAACACCCGAAGAAAAAAAACAAAAAAAAATAATTTTAGCGTCTCAAAGAGAAGCCGAAATCAAATCGATGCTAAGCCCGGAACAATTTGAAATCTTTCAGAAACAAGAAGCCGACAGACAAGCCAGACAAGTTAATTTGCGCAAGCCACCGGTAAAAATTCAATAGCCAAAAATCAACGTGAAAAGGTTTTTTTTTATTTCTTCCATATTTTCCAACTCGCATCGGCCTGCAATACTAACATTTCGTAGCCGTTTTTTATTACGGCGCCTTGTGCTTTTGCTTTGCTTAAAAAGGCTGTTTCTTCGGGGTTGTAGATGAGGTCAAAAGCAATGTGTTGTGCGCCCAAGAATTCATACGGAATTTCAGGAAATTCAGCTGTATTCGGACTGGTTCCAAGCGGGGTGCAGTTGATCACAATGAGGTAATCGGATAGGACCTTTTTGGTAAGTTTAGCATAACTTAACTGCAAGCGTTTGGGTGTTCTAGAAACCACTTTGTAGGAAATTTGTAATTCTTTCAACGCATATTGCACCGCTTTTGACGCGCCGCCACTTCCCAACACCAAGGCTTTTTTGTGGTGAGGTTCCAACAAAGGCAACAGTGATTTTAGAAAACCATAGTAGTCAGTATTGTAGCCTTTTAGTGTACCGTCGCTGCGTTTTTTAATCACATTGACCGCGCCAATATTTTTGGCATGGCTGTTCAGTTTGGTTAAATAGGGAATAATTGTTTGTTTGTAGGGAATCGTGACATTTAGGCCCCACAACTCAGGATTCTGATCCAATAGTGCTTCGAAGTTATCGAGGGAATCGAGCGGAAAATTCTCGTATTCAAAATCGGTAATGCCTTTGGTGGCAAATTTTTCGGTGAAGTATTTTTTTGAAAAGGAGTGTTCAAGGTGTTTTCCCAACAACCCAACTATTTTTTTTTGCATGGCGTATACAGTAGGAATTAGTTTTGTTTCGGGTATTTTTTAATTTGGTTTTGCACGTTTTTTTGCAACCAAACTACCGGAAAAAGTTCTTGTAAAATGGTGTGGTTATTAAAGTTTAATCGCAGGCCATTGCTTAAATGAAATTGCCCTTTTTCGGTTTCTTGCAACATATAATTCAAGCCGGCCAAGCGGTACTCAATTTCGTATTCTTCGGGGAAATATTCGGCCGCTTGCATGAGGGTGGAAATGGCGCTATCAAATTCGCCCAAGAATTGCAATAAATCAACCCAAAACAACCAAGTGTCCAACTGGTAATCGCCAAATTCTACTGCTTTTCGGTAGCCAAATTCAGCTTCTTCAAAGAAATTTAACTCTTTGTTGATGGCCGCATAGCGCTTCCAATAAAATCGATTTTGGTTGTCAATATGCAAGGCTTTGTTCACATAATGTAAAGCTTTTTGGAAGTTTTTTTGTCGCACATAAAAATCCGTAATGGCTATCCATCCTTTGTCTAATAAGGGATCTTCGTGCACTGTTTTGGTAAAAAATTCCAGAGCCAATTTTTTGTGCCCTAGTTTTTCATGGCATTTTCCAATGCGCAATAAGGCATAGGAGGTTGGATCATCCAGCTCAATGGTACGCGTATAGCATTCTATTGCTTCATCATAGCGTTTGAGTCGCTCCAAGGTTTTGGCTTGTTCCATAAAAGCACCTAGAAATTCATCATCAATCAGCGTAGCATAATCAAACGCATGCAGGGCTTCTTCGTATTTTTTAAGTCCGTAGTTGAGACGACCTACTTGGTGCCAGGCGATTTCGCTGTAGGGATTGCGTTCAATATATTTTATCAAATAGTCAACCGCCGCTTGATTTTGGTCTAAAAACTCAAAACAGTACACCACATTATACAAGGCCGATTGGTCTTCTAGGTCTTCTTCCAAACAGCTGATGAAATTCTCTTTGGCCAATTCCAATTGGTCCATAAACAAATATTCCATGCCAATTAGATTGTAGACGTCGGCAAAATCATCGGTGTATTGCAAGGCCGTTTTCAACAATTCCACAGCCTTTTCGTGCTGATCGCGTTTGGAATAAATATTTGCTTTTTGGATGTAAATTTCTTCGTTTTGGGGTTCAATGGCATACAAGTCATTGAGCATTTTTTCGGCCTGATCCAGTTTGTCTTCAAAGATCAATAATTCTACCTGAACCAGCTTCAATCCTGTGGATCGCGGGTGTTGATCTAAGGCCAATTTGAGTGCTTTTTTGGCCAAGGTAGTTTTGCCAATGTCCAAGTAATGCAAGATGATTTCTTCAAATTCCTCTGAATCAAAAAAGAATACCTTGTTGGTTTTCAGCATGGATTCAAATCGAGACAAGGAAATATTGTGTGCTTCTTCTTCGTCGCTTATAGGCATAAGATTAGCTTTTTGTTGGGCACATTAAAAGTAAGGCTACTTTGTCCCAAAACAGCTTGTTTAACGAATTGTTGTGAACAAAATAATTAACAAAGGCTAACGCATTGTTTCAGGTTTCAAGTTTCAGGTTTCAGGTTTCAAGTTATGAGAATTATACTAAGATCAATTAAATATAAAGTACTATAGCGAAGCGGAATCGTTCATTTCGTGAAACCTGAAACTTGAAACCTGAAACAAAACATAAGAACTATAGCGAAGCGGAATTATTCATTTCGTGAAACCTGAAACCTGAAACAAAACATAAGTACTATAGCGAAGCGGAATTGTTCATTTCGTGAAACCTTAAACTTGAAACTAAACTATCCAACACCTCCAACAAAATTTTGCAGCCTACTTCAATTTCAGCTTTAGAAATCGTGAGTGGTGGGGTAATGCGAATGGCTTTGCCTTCAAAGAGTAGCCAGAATAAAATGAGTCCGCGGTCTTGGCAGGCCAAAATGGCTTTGTTAGTGATTTCGTTGCTGGGTGTCATGGCTGCAAGCATTAAGCCTCGGCCGCGTATTTCGCTAATTAACGGATGTTGTAAAAGCGAACGGAACAATTCTTCTTTCTCGAGCGCTTCGGCCATAAGATTGGTTTCGGTAATTTCTTGTAAGGTGGCCAAACAAGCGGCCGCGATTACCGGGTGTCCGCCAAAGGTGGTTATGTGTCCCAATTTTGGACTGTGGCTCAACAAATCCATATGGGCTTCGCTGGCAATAAAAGCGCCAACAGGCATTCCGCCGCCCATGCCTTTGCCCACGATGATAATGTCAGGGACAATGCCAAAATGTTCAAAGCCAAATAATTTTCCCGTACGGCCAAATCCCGGTTGAATTTCGTCAACAATGAGTAGCGCACCTACTTCGTCGCAACGCCGACGTACTTTGCCCAAAAAGTCATTTTCGGGTTGAATAAATCCGGCGCCACCTTGTATGCTTTCCAAGATGATTCCCGCGGTTTGGGTGGTAATCTTTTGGATATCGGCCTCTGTATTAAACGTAATAAAATCGACATCTTCAAGCAGCGGTAAAAAGGGTGTTTTGCGTTCTTCAAATCCCATCACGCTCATCGCGCCCATAGTATTGCCGTGGTAGGCGTTGTAACAGGAAATGAGTTGCTTGCGACCGGTAACTAGTCGCGCCAATTTGAGTGCGCCTTCGCAGGCCTCGGTTCCCGAATTGACCAAGTAAACTTTATTTAATGGATCGGGTAATAAGCTGGCCAATAATTTGCAGTACTGCACCGCCGGTCCTTGTGCATATTCGCCATAGACCATCACGTGTGAGTAGTTGTCCAATTGTTTTTTGATGGCATCATTCACCCGCTGGTGTTGATGCCCCAACGCACAAGCCGATACGCCCGCCACAAAATCCAAATAGGGTTTTTGGTTTTGGTCATAAATATAAGATCCTTTGGCATAAGCCACCTCCATGCCCAGCGGATAGGGCGAGGTTTGGGCTTGGTAGCGTAAAAAATCTTGATTTATAGGCTGTTCCATGAGGGCTAATTTACTTAACGGCAGGACTAGGTTTGGGGTTGTTCTTGTCGTAGTTTAGGGTTTCCTTCCGAATTTTCATCGGGACATTTTCTTTGGCCAGTTCGGCTTTGTGCAAATTGACTAGGCGTTCGTTTTCTGCATTTTCTTCATCGGGAAAAATACATTCTTGGTCTAGTATGCGCTCGTCTTCCCGCCAAATAAAGCCCTTGAGTTTTCGGGCGTTTTCGGGTAATTCGTTTTCGGGATAAATGTCGCCATCAACATCGGTAAAAAAGGTCATCGTGTTGATGGTGTTGCCCTCCATGGTCATGTTGATGCGGCTGCTCACATTTTTGTTGATGCCAATGAGTTCCTTTTGGTCGTTGCGCAAAAAGTACAGCACTTCGGTGTTTTTGATCACATCGACTTCGTAGAGTTTGTTGTCTTTGAATTTGCCAAATAAATTGACGCCTTTCACCTGATTGTAGCCCGTACCTAACGTATCCCGTGAGACAATAAAGGCGTTATTCAGCACTTTTAAGGAATCGAGTTTTTCGGTTTGGTTGTTTCCAATCAGGTGCATCACATCACCGGTCATTTGGTTGTCAAAATTCCACAAGATGGGTTTGCCGATGAGCTGGGTGAGGTTGGTTTTTTGGCTGGAATGAATCGAATCGCATTTGCCACTCAAATCTTTTTTGAAAAATCGAGCGTTGGGGTAGGCGCGCACTAAGCGTTCGTTGGGTTTGCCGGTCACCATGAGCAATTTTCCGTGGATATAAATCGAATCATTTTCTACCAAATTGATGGCAACTGCGCGTTTAGTCACAAACATAGAATCCTTTTGTTTGTAGAGTTCGGCATAATGGCCTTTTACGATCCCTTTGTTGATCGAATCCGTGATTTTTACATTGCGGGATGCCGAGGCAAATTCCTTGGTGCGGTTATAAAACAAACTATCGCCTTCAATGCGGCGGTCCTTGTATTTGATGTAGGATTTCCGCAAAAAGTGCCCCACATTTTTTCGGCTGTCGTAGAAACCTTTTTCGGTATATATAAAATTTTCTTTGCTGGTAATGGTCGAAGGGCCAAACAAATAGGAATGCCCCGAATTGTTGTAGTAATCCAAGTGGTTGGATTTCACCACATACTTGGGATTGGTTACCGTAACAGCAGTGAGGAATTGAAATTTTTTCTCGGCTACAAAATAGCGGCCCGATTTGCTTTTCAGCACGTTTTCTCGGTTGGTAATTACGCCGTTGCAAGTATAATAGGCTTGTTGGCTGTTTC
Source organism: Flavobacterium psychrophilum (assembly GCA_945879625.1). Classification (GTDB taxonomy): domain Bacteria; phylum Bacteroidota; class Bacteroidia; order Flavobacteriales; family Flavobacteriaceae; genus Flavobacterium; species Flavobacterium psychrophilum_G. The sequence continues at coordinate 12,322 of CAMCVA010000010.1, read as the reverse complement.
GGTCAAAACGCAGGGTGTCGGTGGCGAGGTTCATATCAGGCGAACGCAAATTTACTTTTCCGGTGGCGTAGGCTTGCTTCACGTTGCCATTGTATTCGGCGTATTTGCTATTCATAAACAAGGTGTCGCCTTGTATCATTTGCACGTCACCAAAAGCTTTCACGTAGTTTTCTTTCTGAAAATAATAGGCTTTGTTGCACAAAAACCGCACGCCATCGTGGTTCATGCGCACGTGGCCAGAAAGCAACAAGGCATCGGGAATTTCGGTTTGGTTCACGTCGGCAAAATCGGCATATTCAATGACAATTTTTTTGGCTTCCTGCGACCAACCCTTGGCTGTAAAACCAAGTAGGAATATGCATGCGATACAAACAACTGCGTTTTTCAAAAGCTGGAATTTTGGCCAAATTTAAGAAAATCCACCCAAGGAGGACGGTATTTTACAATTAATTATCAATCGGAATTTACTTGGAAAAACTGCGTTTCAAAAACAAAAAGCCCAAGATACCAGCTGCGGTTGAAGCCAATAAAATTGCCAGTTTTGCGCCTTCAATATTGGCCTCGTCTTGAAACGCCAATAGACTAATAAAAATAGACATGGTAAACCCGATTCCACCTAGCATTCCTGCGCCCAAGAGGTGTTTCCATTGGATGTCGTGGGGCAAACTGCTGTATCCGAGTTTGGTTGAAATGTAGGCAAACAGAAAAATCCCCAAAGGTTTCCCGATAAGTAATCCTAAAACAATCCCAATACTATACGAATTCAATAAGGCTTCTCCGATAGCACCGCCCAAAGGCAAAGTTGTGTTGGCCAAGGCGAATAAGGGCAAAATAAGAAAGCCTACAGGCCAATGTAAATGGTGTTGGAGTTTGATAGATAAGCTGCTTTTGTCACCTTTTCCGAATGGAATAGCAAATGCCAGTAATACCCCAGCAATGGTGGCGTGTATGCCTGAATGCAGCATAAAATACCACATCGCAATTCCGCCAATTGTATAAGGCCAAAAGGTGTGAATGCGCAAGCGGTTGAGCAACAATAAAACGAGCCAAATACCAATAGCAATACCCAGGTTTAGGAAGGCTAAACTTTTGGTGTAAAAAATAGCAATCACGAGTATGGCACCCAAATCGTCGACTACGGCGAGGGCGGTAAGGAATATTTTGAGTGAGGTGGGTACTTTTTTGCCCAACAATGATAATGCGCCCACGGCAAAAGCAATATCGGTTGCCATGGGAATTCCAGCTCCCGATTGGGTTGAAGTTCCCCAATTGAAGGCCAAATAAATTCCGGCGGGAACCAACATGCCACCCAAGGCGCCAAACAAAGGCAGGCTGGCTTTTCGCAAGTTGGACAACTCACCCGCATAAATTTCGCGTTCTAATTCGAGCCCAATGAGCAAGAAAAAAATAGCCATTAGCCCGTCGTTGATCCATTCAACTAGGGTGTGGCTGCCAAGTGGCATTTTCCAAAACTGAATATACGATTCCTGAAAAACCGAATTGGCCATAACCAGCGAAATCAGGGTAACCGCAATGAGCAGCAAACCGCTGGCTTTTTCGTTGTTGAAGAATTCGGTAAATACCTTGGTTGCTCTCATTAAGAAAAAAAACGCCCTGATTTCTCAAAGCGTTGGGTTGTTATTTGGTAATGGTTTGTTTTCTGTCAGGACCTACCGATACAATTTTGATCGGAACGCCCAGTTCAGCTTCAATAAACGCAATGTATGCTTTGAGTTCGGCTGGCAGTTCCTCATAGCTGTGCATACCTGTAAGATCGGCTTTCCACCCTTTGAATTCGGTATACACTGGAGTAACGTTTTCGGGTTCGATGTTATACGGCAAGTGTGCAATTTCTTGTCCGTTGTATAGATAAGCCGTACATACTTTCAAGGTTTCAAAACCCGAAAGTACATCGCCTTTCATCATCATCAGTTGGGTAACGCCGTTAATCTGAACTGCATATTTCAAGGCTACTAAATCGAGCCAACCACAGCGTCTTTTTCGACCGGTAACCGAACCAAATTCGTTGCCCACTTTGGCCATGATGTCGCCGGCTTCTTCAAAGTCTTCGGTAGGAAACGGTCCGCTGCCCACGCGGGTAGTATAGGCTTTAAAAATCCCGTAGACTTCTTTGATTTTGTTGGGTGCAATACCCAAACCAGTACAAGCGCCAGCGGCCGTAGTATTGGATGAGGTGACAAACGGATAGGTTCCAAAATCTACATCGAGTAAGGAACCTTGCGCGCCTTCGCACAAAATGGATTTCCCTGCTTTTTGTGCCTGAAACAAGTATTCTTCACTGTCGATGAATGTCAATTTTTTGAGTTCTTCGATGGCCGTAAAAAATTCGGCTTCGAGTTCTTGTAAGTTGTATTGAATGGCCACTTCATAATAGGAAATCATGGCTTCGTGTTTGTCGGCAAGGGCTCGGTATCGGGCTTGAAAGTCGGGCAGTTCGATGTCGCCCACTCGAATTCCGTTGCGACCGGTTTTGTCCATATAGGTTGGGCCAATTCCTTTTAGGGTTGATCCAATTTTGGCTTTTCCTTTGGCAGCCTCTGAGGCAGCATCGAGCAAACGGTGCGTAGGCAAGATGAGATGCGCCTTGCGGGAAATGAATAATTTTTTGGTAATGTCGAGATTAAACTTGGCCAATCCGTCAATCTCTGTGCTGAAAACTACCGGATCTATCACGACGCCATTGCCAATAATGTTGATGGAGTTGGGGTGAAAAATCCCCGAAGGAATGGTGCGCAGCACGTGTTTGATGCCGTCAAATTCTAGCGTGTGTCCAGCATTTGGTCCGCCTTGAAAACGAGCAATAATGTCATAATTGGAAGTGAGTACGTCAACGATTTTTCCTTTTCCTTCATCGCCCCATTGCAATCCGAGTAGTAAGTCTGCAGTCATGTGTAGTTATCTAGTTGTTGTTGTTATGTGCGTTAGGGATTGAAACGGAAATCCTTTTTGCGTCAGGCATTGGCGAAAAAAGATTGGGAGTGAAAAGCCCGACCGATAGGGAACGCCATTTAATTTTTAATTATTCATTTTTAATTACCTTTTTGTTTCCATAGAGGTACAGCGAGTGGTTGTGTATTTCGATGTCAAATATTTCTTCGATAGTTTTTTTGATCAGTTGAATACGCGGATCACAAAACTCTATCACTTCACCGCTGTCGGTCATGATGATGTGGTCGTGTTGTTTGTCAAAATAGGATTTTTCGTAATGCGCCTGGTTTTGTCCAAATTGGTGTTTGCGCACCAAGGCACAATCCAAAAGCAACTCAATGGTATTGTATAGGGTGGCACGACTCACGCGGTAGTTTTTGTTCTTCATTTTGAGGTACAAATGCTCGATGTCAAAATGCTCGTCGCTGTCGTAAATTTCACTCAGAATCGCAAAGCGCTCGGGTGTTTTTCGGTGGCCATTTTTTTCAAGATAGAGCGTAAAAACATTCTTTACGATCTCTTGATTGGAACTATTATCTTTCGCTATTAAAGTCATGCCGCAAAGATACTTTTTTTATCAAATTGACGGAACTAAAATAGGGGTTGGATTTTTTTTTAATTAACAAAAGATGGGGATTAATTAACAATTGTAAGTCATAAAGTCAAAAGTCGAAAGTCATAAAGTCGAAAGACTCTGTATACTATGTACAGCTTTCTAGTAAATCAAAAATCAAAAATCGACAATCAACAATCAACAATCAACAATCTTAGTTCTTATACACCCGCGTTACTTTCTCTATCCCATCAATCTTCTTGATGTTGTCAATGAGGCGTTTCAAAATGTTGTTGTTGCGCACAATGACTGCGACTTGTCCGTTGAAGATTCCTGCTTCGCCGCTCAAGGAGATGCTTTGGATGTTTACATGCATGTTGTTGGAAATCACTTTGGTAAGTTCGTTGGTGAGGCCCAGCGTGTCCATGCCGGTAATGTTGAGTATGGCTTTGTATTCTTGCTGAGACGAATCAATCCATTTGGCCAAAATAATGCGGTAGGCATAATTCGATTGCAAGCTGATGGCGTTTGGACAGTCTTTTTTGTGCACTTTGATGCCGTCGTTGATGGTTACAAAACCAAATACATCGTCACCCGGAATGGGACTGCAACAGCTAGAAAGGGTATAATCTAATTTATCTTGATCAATCCCAAAAACCAGCATATCATAGTTGCTGCTAATCTCGGGTTTATGGATATCGGCATCGGCGGTGTTGGGCGTGGAACGCTTGATTTTGTTCTTAAAGAAATTCATCAAGGTATTGCTCTTTTGGGCGGCGTAATCCTTGAGCTGTTGATTTTCTATCGAGCCAATCCCCATGCGGTAAAACAAATCTAAACTAGTTTTTAGTCTAAAATAATTGACCATTTCGTTGATTACCTGCTCGTTGAGTGTGATTTTGAGGTGTTTGAGTTTGCGCTGCAACAGCTCTTTTCCGTCTTCGGCGATTTTTTTGGTGTCTTCGTTTAAGACATTTCTGATTTTATTTTTTGCCCGGGAAGTGGTTACATAATCCAGCCAATGCATGGTCGGTTTTTGATTGGGCGAAGTAATCACCTCGATTTGATCGCCACTTTTCAATTCAAAATTCAAGGGAACTAATCTGCCGTTTACCCGAGTACCTCTTGTTTTCACGCCAATTTCGGAGTGAATACTAAACGCAAAATCGAGCGAAGTAGCGCCTTTGGGCAACGATTTAATTTCGCCCTTAGGGGTAAACACAAAAATCTCTTTGGCATACAAATTCATTTTGAAATCTTCGACAAAATCAACCGCGTTGCTTTCGGAGTTTTCTAGCGCTTCTTTCAGTAAATTGAGCCAGACGTCCAACCCACTTTCTTCGGTGGCGCCTTGTTTGTATTTGTAATGGGCCGCGTAGCCTTTCTCGGCAATCTCATCCATGCGTTCGGAGCGAATTTGCACTTCAACCCATCGGCCTTTTGGACCCATCACAGTGAGGTGAAGCGCTTCATATCCGGTTGATTTTGGCGAAGAAATCCAATCGCGCAAACGGCTGGGGCTGGGTCGGTAATGATCGGTGACAATGGAATAAATTTTCCACGCTAGGAATTTTTCGTCGTGGGGTTTGGATTTATATACAATACGCAAGGCAAATTTGTCATACACCTCTTCAAAACGAACATTTTGGTTGAGCATTTTGCGGCGAATCGAATAGACCGATTTGGGTCGTCCTTTGATCGCAAAATCTAAATGTTCTTCGTCTAGGGATTGTTGAATAACGTGAGAAATGTCGGCAATGTAGGATTCTTGTTCTTCTTTGGTTTCCTTTATTTTACTGACAATCTCATTATAAATGGCTGGTTCGGTGTATTTTAGGCCCAAGTCTTCGAGCTTCATTTTGATGTTGTACAAACCCAATCGGTGAGCGAGAGGTGCGTAAATGTAGAGTGTTTCAGACGCAATTTTTACCTGCTTGTACTCGGCCATAGCTTCCATGGTTTGCATGTTGTGCAAGCGATCGGCTAGTTTGATTAAGATTACCCGAACATCATCGTTTAGCGTGAGCAACATTTTTCGAAAATTCTCGGCCTGCATCGACACGTTGAGGTCTTTTTGAACCTGCGAAATCTTGGTTAATCCTTCAACCAATTGCGCTACTTTGGGGTTGAATAAGGTTTCGATGTCCGATAAAGTAGTGGCAGTGTCTTCGACCACATCATGTAATAATGCGGCTGCAATTCCGGTGGCGCCTAAGCCAATTTCGGAGGCCACAATTTTGGCCACCGCTATGGGATGAAAAATATAGGCTTCCCCCGATTTTCGGCGTTGATTTTGGTGGGCCTCAACAGATACATCAAAGGCTTTACGGATGAGTTTTTTGTCATCTGCACTCAGTTTTTGGTAACTGATGCGCAGCAACTCTTTGTATTCTTGCGCAATGGCTTTGTTTTCTTTCTCGATATCTAGTTCTGCCATAAGAAGGGGTGCAAATCAATGCTGAAAAGTACGGCATTGCTTCGAGTTGTGCAAGTAGGAAAATGAAATTTGACCTAAAAACCGCGTTGGCGTTTGGCTTCAAAAATTAATATTGCCGCCGCGACCGATACATTCATACTGTCAATGCTGCCTTGCATGGGAATGTGTATGTTTTGGGTGGCAGCATCTCGCCAAGCTTGAGTGAGTCCAGTGGATTCAGTTCCTACAACTAAGGCAGTTGCAGCGGTGAAATCCTGCGTATAGTAGGGCTCGCTTTCTTGCAAAATGGCGCTAAATATAGAGATGTTATTGGCTTGCAAATAGGCAATAATCTCTTCTGAACTGCCCGTCGCAATTTGGTTGGTAAATACAGTACCCACACTCGATCGGATGGTGTTCGGGTTATAGATGTCGTTTTTTGGGTTGGCAATCAAAACGGCATCTACCTTGGCAGCATCGGCCGTACGCAAAATAGCGCCAATATTTCCGGGCTTTTCAGGTGCTTCGGCTACTAATATTAATGGAGTTGCGCCCAATTGTAAATCAGTAAGGTTAATCGATTTGGTTTGTGCAATGGCCAATACGCCTTCAGTGGTGTCGCGGTAGGCCAGTTTTTGGTATACTTCAGCCGAAATTTCAATCCATTCGGTTGTTGTTGAAACCAGTTTTTCCAAGCTGTGTTTGTCCATTAGGTTTTGATCAAACAAAATAGTTTCTAATACGTAACCACCCGCTAAAGCCAATGCAATTTCGCGCAAGCCTTCTATGAGAAAAGTGCCCGTTTCCTTACGAACTTTGGCTTTTTCTTGGAGTTGCACCAACGATTTGATGTAGGCGTTTTGACTGGAGCTAATGTGTTTCACAGGAATTTCGTTCTAAATGGAGGCGTAAAAGTAAGCAATTGTGTGTTTAATGGGTGAGATATACAAAACCAGTGAGCGGTTGTGGATTGTCGGTGTCATTTAAATTGATCACATAAAAATAGGTGCCGTCGGGCAAGTTGTTTGATCCAACAATCAAATCGGTATTGCTTGTACCATCCCAGTCGGCTGTTTCAGCTGAGCCGGTCCACACTTTTTTGCCCCAACGGTTGTAGATGTCAATGGTATATTGCAAGAAAATATTTCGCAAATAATCAATACTAAAGCTGTCGTTGTAGTTGTCATTATTGGCCGAAACATAATTGTACACGCGGGGCGGACAATTTTTTAGCTGCAAATCTAACTCCGCAGTTTGGTAGCAACGGCCATTGGAAACTTCGGCCAAAAGCGTGGCTGGTGCAACAGCCGAGTAATTTGCCAAATTGCTTATCGCGTTTGTTTGTGCAACCCAATCGGTTTGGCTGGGGTAAAAAATAACTGTATTGGTTCCCGATTGCTGCAGTTGAGTTGCAGTAGAACCCAAGGAATAGGTGCCTTGGCTAAATCCTTCGTTGCACACTTGTAGCGGATTTACTGTAGGTAAGGCAGCGGCTGTTTCGAGCGTTAAGGAAGTGAGTGCCGTGTTGTTGGTTTCGTTCAATTCAATCACCTGTGAAATACCGGTTCCGTCATCATCCACCACAAATTTCAAGTCAAACGGGCTGGCAATTCCATCGGGCAAAGTAAAACTCAAAGTTCCGCTTTCGCTGCCGTTAATGGCAATTTCGGCTTGGGTGCTTGTGCTTTGCCAAAAGGCACCGTTCAAATAAATAGCTATCGGCACACCGGCAGGCAACGGATCGGTACAATTGCTGTTGTATACAGTATAGTTTACACGAAAATTTAGGCTGTTGCATTCCATCAAGGCGCGATCGATAGAGATTGTCGCATCGGGCAATTGGCTGTTAAACTTGGTTACAATGGTGTTGATCATTACAAAATCTTGGCCCGAACTCAACTGGATTTGCGCCGAAGTGTCGCCAATTTGAATGGTGTTTTGTATCGGATACACGTCCAAATCCATGTTGTACAAATCGGTGGCGCCGGTAAAACTGTTGGTGCCATTAAACGCATTGGTGTTGGGATTCAAGGGCGGGTTACCAATAAGGATGTTGTTAATCTTGAGCGATTCGTTCACGGCCAACCCGCGATCCCCTTCCCAAGCTACAAAGCCAATGGCCGCATTTTGGTTATCAATCACATTCAAGTTGTTCAAAGTAATTGATATGTCGGTAGGCACATAATCCAAACCATCGTAAACATTCAACTGATTGAGCGGCAAGCTTGAATCGCTGTAGACTATAACCAAAGCCCAGCCGGCAAAATTTGTGCCGTTGTTGCAGTATGCGGATGGGGTGAGCACGTTGGACACATCAAGATCAGCTAAGGTGTATAATCCATTTCCGGTGGTTTGCACCAAGTTGGTCACTTCGACAAAGGCGCTAAAAAAGGGCAGCCCCGAAGTGGCTTGTGTGAGTCCAAAGGTGCGAGACGCGGTAAGTGCAGTGCCGTTTAAGTTCACATCAAAATCGCCATTGCCCGATCCGGCCCAGTACAAATAGGCTTTTTCTATGGTTGAGCTAGTATTGAGTGCCAGTGAAGCCGATGAACTGGTGTTGATCACACACGATGCTCCTGTTCCGTTTTCGGCCAAATTCATCGTGTTGCCCACAAAAACAAAGTCATAGCGGCCGTTAAATTGAGCATACAGCTCAATAGTTTGGGCCTGAACTGGAGCCAAACACACAAGCAAAATACTAAATACAAGAAAACGGAGTTTTGGTTGCACGGGTTTTTCTATTGGGCATTAAAAGTAGCAATAATATTTCAACCCGGGAAAGTGAGTTTGATTTGAAATTATTTGCCTAATTTTCGACAGTTTAAATTGCATTCGTGAAAACATATTCGGTTCAATTGTATCAACCCAAGTTTGCGGCCAATTGGAATGCCTTTGTGGGGCAAGCCAAAAATGCCACTTTTTTGTTTCACCGCGATTTTATGGAGTATCACCAAGATCGTTTTTCCGATTATTCATTGGTGGTTACCGAAAACGATAAATGGGTTGCAGTATTGCCAGCTAATAAGGTGGGCAATGAAATTTATTCGCACCAAGGCCTTTCCTACGGTGGATTATTGGTGTTGCCGAACATTCGCACGGCTGACTATTTTGGAATACTTTCGGCACTCTGCCAGTATTTGATCGCGCATGATTTTACGCATTTACACCTCAAACCCATTCCCCGCATATACGAGTACGGTTTCTCAGACGAGATCGCGCAGGCTTTATTTGTAACCAAAGCCCAGCAAACCCGTAGCGATTTGTATTTGGTGGTCGACAAAAACGAATCTTATCAGCCCAACCGAAACCGCAAGCGCGCGTTAAAAGTAGCTCAGGAATTAGGCATTGAAATTAAAGAAGAAACCCAGTATGATTCATTTTGGAATGATGTACTCACACCCAATTTACAACAGCGTTTTGGGGTAAATCCAGTGCATTCGTTGGATGAAATTACGCAATTGGCATCCGCATTTCCACAACAAATTAAGCTATTAAACGCTTATTTAGATGGGGAGCTCAAAGCCGGTTGTGTGTTGTTTATTATGCCTAATGTCGTTCATTTTCAATACAGTTCAGGCACCAACGACCGCATGGATACCGCTGCACTCGATGTCTTGTTTGATTACGTGATTCAACGCTATCACTCCACACATCACGTGAGTTTTGGCAATGTTTCCGAACAGAACGGACTTAAAATAAACCAAGGATTGGCCTACTGGAAAGAAAGCTTTGGGGCCAAACCCATTGTACAAACTTATTGGACTTTACCCTTGCAAAACGCCCATTTACTCGAGGCCTTATGAAAATACCCTTTTTAGATTTACAGCAAATAAATGCGCCCTACGAAGCCCAGTTTCATACCCAATTGCAAGCCATGTTGGATAAGGGTTGGTATATTTTGGGCGAACAAGTGCAGCAGTTTGAAACTGAATTTGCAGCCTATTGCGGAACGTCTTACTGCATTGGGGTAGCCAATGGTTTAGATGCCTTGACGCTTATTATGCGAGCATATATTGAATTGGGTCAATTGCAAAAAGGCGACGAAGTCTTGGTGCCAGCCAATACCTACATTGCGAGTATCTTAGCGATTATAGAAGCGGGCTTAGTGCCGATTTTGGTTGAGCCCAACCCCAACACTTTTTTGGTTGAAGCCCATGAATTAGAACAAAATAGATCCCCAAAAACCAAGGCTGCATTAGTGGTTCATTTGTATGGGCAATTGCCCGATATGGAATCGATAAGTGCTTGGGCGAAAACAAATAATATCTTGCTGATTGAAGATGCCGCACAAGCCCATGGAGCCCAATTGAATTCGGGAAAAAAAGCAGGCAATTTGGGCGATGCAGCTGGGTTTAGTTTTTATCCAGGAAAAAACCTGGGTGCTTTGGGCGATGCCGGAGCCGTAACCACCAACGATGCAAAATTGGCTGAGGTGATTCAACACCTGCGAAATTATGGCTCGATGCAAAAATACCACAATACCTACTTGGGCCTGAACAGCCGCCTTGACGAATTGCAGGCAGCTTTTTTGCGCATTAAATTGCCTCAGATTGATCAAGATAATGCCCACAGAAGAGCCATTGCAGCGCGATATTCTGCTGAAATTTCAAATCCTAAAATTCAATTGCCGATCTATACTGGTCAAGCAGATCAGGTGTTTCATTTGTATGTGATTCGCACGGAACAACGGGATCAGTTGCAAGCCTATTTGGCTCAGCATGAGATCCAAACTTTGATTCATTATCCCATTCCGCCGCATAAACAAAACGCTTTATCCGCTTGGAATACGCAATCATTTCCCATCACCGAAGCCATTCACCGCGAGGTGTTGAGTTTGCCAATTAGTCCAGTTATGAGTCACGCACAAGTAGACCGGGTAATCGCAGTTCTAAATTCCTATTAATTGAAATTCCTGCGCTACATCCACCGCTTGCCCTTGTTCAAAATCACTTCCTTGAACAGCCTCAGTGTGCTCGTAAAAATTGGAGTAGGGGTAGTGAGTTCCAAAGTAATGGCGGTGTTTGTAGGCCCTTCGGGCTTGGCTTTGGTGGGTAATTTTCGCAATTTCATCACCTCGATTGAAACGATATCCACCTTGGGATTACAGAACGGGGTGGTAAAATATGTGGTCGATGCTAAAGATGATCCACCTGCTCTGCAAAAAGTATTGGCCACTGTATTTATCAGTTTGTCTGCTATGGTTGTATTGTTGAGCGCCGGCTTGCTACTTTTCGCTCACTTTTGGTCGGTTTGGTTGTTTGGCCCTGCCTCCGAATTTCATATCGTTTTTATAGCACTAGCTTTGGCATTGCCGTGGTATGCCGCCAGTATCTTATTGGTTTCGGTGCTCAATGGCTTGGGACAGTTTCAACAGGTGATCCGCGTAAATTTGTGGGGAAATTTCCTGGGATTGCTCATTTCGCTCGTCTTGGTTTGGCAGCTGCACACCCAAGGGGCATTGTTGTCTTTGGTGATTCCGCCGGCCTTGTTATTTGTAGTTGTGTGCTATTATTTGAATCAAAAAATACACTTTAGCGATTTGCTTTCGTGGCAGGCATTTGACCGTCAGCTCTTGTGGCAACTCAGTTCGTATTCGCTCATGGCCTTGGTAGCCACAGTACTCGGACCATTGGTGTATGTGCAGGTTCGAAACATAGTGATCGGCCAATTGGGTCTGGTGCAAGCCGGCTATTGGGAAGCTATGACCCGTATTTCTTCCTATTACTTTTTGTTTATCGCCACCTTGTTGAGTGTCTATTTTTTGCCCAAACTCAGCCAAGCCAAAACCAATAAAGCGACGCAACAAGTGTTTTTTTCGTACTACAAATTGGTATTGCCCTTGTTTGTGTTGGGCTTATTTATCTTATATCTCGGCCGAAATTTTTGGGTGCCACTCCTGTTTTCTAAAGCTTTTTCGCCCGTCACCGACCTGTTTTTATGGCAAATGGTGGGAGATGTATTCAAAGCAGCATCTCTGATTTTGGGCTACCAGTTTTTTGCTAAAAAAATGACGGTTTCGTTTATCTTGTGTGAGTTGGCCTCGTTGGGTGCGTTTTATGTATGCACGCTCATTTGCTTGCCTCGATTCCAATTGCAGGGCGTGGTTATGGCACAAGCTATGGCTTATGTGGGGTATTTTTTCTTGTTGGTTTGGGTGTTTAGAAAACAATTGCTAGCCCAAGAAAACAAGTAAACCCAACAGGATGAAAGGGTTAATTGCCGCCGTGTAAAATAAATGGGCATTCCTTAAAAAAATGTTTCCGAATTCTAAAAATGTTTCTATATTTGCCACCGCAATTAACGGTTGCACGACTTATTGGAGAAATGGCAGAGTGGTCGATTGCGGCAGTCTTGAAAACTGTTGACTGTAACAGGTCCGGGGGTTCGAATCCCTCTTTCTCCGC
>CAMCVA010000009.1 GCA_945879625.1 Flavobacterium psychrophilum | reverse complement strand
TTCTAAGAACTTTAGGGTGGTGTAAACGTATAGCTGTTAACGGACAACTGTCAACCGACAACCGCCAACCGACAACCGTCAACCGCATGCATTAGGGACCGCAGCGAAAAGCCCACAGCCGCGCAGGGAAACGAAGCGGCGAGGACTTGTAGCGCAGTGCCCGACCCGAGAGGTAACAGATGCTTCTACATAAATGAAATGTAAACTCGAGGGGAATGCCATCATTATTAGATTAAAAAAAGAATAATCACATTTTTTTTGGAAGTAACGCGTGAAATGATTGTAATTTGTGTTTCAAAAAAAATGTACTATGCGTCTTATTCGATTCTCTTTTGTTCTTTTCGTTTTTATAGTTATACAATCCTGCGCTCCCAATCCGTTTACCGGGAAAAACAATTTGAATTTTGTATCCAATAGCCAGTTGTTTCCATCTGCGTTTCAGCAATACGATGCTTTTTTGAAGGAGAATAAAGTAATAAATGGAACACCCGATGCGCAACAAGTAAAGAGTGTAGGCCAAAAAATTAAAGCTGCAGCCGAGAAATGGCTCAACGCCAATGGCCATCCGGATTATCTCAAGGATTATAAATGGGAATACAATCTGGTGGATAATAAAGAGGTAAACGCGTGGTGTATGCCCGGTGGAAAAATTGTGGTTTACACGGGCATTTTACCCATTACACTTGACGAAGCTGGACTGGCCACCGTTATGGGGCACGAGGTTTCGCATGCCTTAGCCAATCACGGCGCCCAACGTATGAGTGCGGCACAATTGCAGCAACTGGGAGCAGTAGGTGTAGCCTTGACCACTGAAAATCAAAGTGACGAAAATAAACAGTTGTGGCAACAAGCCTATGGAATCAGCTCGCAAGTAGGGGTGATGTTGCCGTTTAGCCGCAGTCACGAATCAGAAGCAGATAGAATTGGTTTGTTACTCATGGCAATCGCTGGTTACAATCCCGACGCCGCTATTTCTTTTTGGGAACGCATGTCGGCCATAAAATCAGGTCAAACTCAACCCGAATTTTTGAGTACTCACCCGGCCGATGCGACTCGTATTGCGGCAATAAAAGCCTTGATTCCTGAAGTGAAGGTACAAGCGGCAAAATTAAAATAAGCACTAAATTAGATTTTGCAACACAGATTGAAGAAATCCGAGAAATGGATATAATTTCTTGTTGATAATTTAATTCAACGAGATTAAAAGATTTTTAAAATTTCTAAAATTATATAGATCCGTGTTCCAAATCTAAAATAATTTATTTAATGAATTAGAAACGATTTGCTTGTTTGAAATTTAGAATATTATTGTTTATTTGCTTCAAGCATTTCCAAATATTAATCCCGAGACTTCGGGACAAATCAATTCTATGAATCCACTCGCAAAAGGAGACAAAAAATTACTCAACGCTTGGGCTTTTTACGATTGGGCCAATTCGGTGTATCCCTTGGTAATCACCTCGGCTATTTTCCCCATTTTTTATGAGGCCTTATTTTCCGATCGAAGTCATTATATCGCCGTTTTTGGATTTGAATTAAAAAATTCGGCTCTCATTTCGTTTGTGACCGCCTTTGCTTTTTTGATTGTGGCTTTTTGTTCTCCACTACTTTCGGGCATAGCCGATTATGTGGGAAACAAAAAATCATTCATGAAATTCTTTTGCTACCTCGGCGCCATGTCTTGTATGGGTTTGTATTGGTTTAGCCTCGAAAATATTTACGTCGGCTTGCTGTTTTATTTTTTGGGATTAATCGGTTTCTGGGGCAGTTTGGTATTCTACAATTCCTATTTGCCCGACATTGCCTATCCCGAACAACAAGATGCCTTGAGTGCCAAAGGATTTTCGATGGGCTATGTGGGTAGTATTTTGTTGTTGTTGGTCAATTTGGCCATGGTTTTACAACCCGATTTGTTTCATATCTCGGGTACCAAAGGAGAAGCCGCGATGAAAGCCATGCGGTATTCGTTTGTGATGGTGGGCGTGTGGTGGATTATTTTCAGTCAATATTCCTATTATTACCTTCCCAAAGGAAACCACAATTCCAACCGAAAAGTGACCAAAGCTTTACTCTATAATGGCTTTCGTGAGCTGAAAATGGTCTGGAAACAAGTGCAAACCAATGTAATCTTAAAAGGCTATTTGGGTGGCTTTTTTGTCTACAGTATGGCCGTGCAAACTGTGATGCTCATTGCAACCTATTTTGGCGCCCAAGAAATTTTGTGGGCCAATGATAGCGAGAGAACCATGGGGCTCATCGTCTGTATTTTAGTGATTCAATTGGTAGCAGTGGCAGGCGCACAACTCACGGCAAAAGCTTCCCAACGTTATGGAAATCTACCCACCTTATTGGTTATCAACTGCTTTTGGTTGTTGTTATGCATTTTAGCTTACTTTATTACATTGCCCATTCATTTTTATGCCATGGCCGGCTTGGTGGGAATTGTAATGGGAGGCATTCAATCCTTATCGCGTTCTACCTATTCTAAATTATTGCCCGAGACCGAGGATACCGCTTCCTATTTTAGTTTTTTTGATGTAGCCGAAAAAGTAGGCATCGTGATTGGCATGTGCGTCTACGGCATCATCGACCAAATTACGGGAAGTCCACGATTATCCATTGTGTTTTTGGGGCTATTCTTTTTTGTAGGCATTATACTTTTGCTTCGCGTCCACAAAAAAGCCAAACAGTTGTCGATATAATTTTACTCGCGCATTTGGTTGAATTCGCTATATTTGAAAATTAAAATTTTACCCTATGAAACGCATTGCAGCATTTGCTTTATTTGGCACACTTTTATTATCCCTCACATTTATTTCCTGCGAAAATGAACCTGTCGATTCGGCTATCAATTTAAATCCTGTTGTCCCACCGGTGTTGCCGGCTACTTTTCGCGTAAATTTTGACGGACAAACCTATATTGCTACTCAGTTTAATGCAGTGATGAATGCCGGTGTTTTGTCTGTCACGGCCTACAAAGGAACCCAGTTGGAATCTTTCACCTTATCTATTAATGGAACTACACCAGGAAATTACCCGGCCAATCTAAACAACATTTCCTACAGTGCTGGAACTGGTTCTCCCGTGTATCAAAGTATTAATCCTGCTGATGCCACGGCCGATACAGGTCAAATAAACATCACTGCTGTAAATGAAACAGATCAAACGGTTTCAGGAACTTTTTCCTGCACCGGATACAGCGGAACCGGAACCAATGTGGGCACAAAACTATTTACGAATGGTGTGTTTACCAATATTCGTTATTAATTCAATTTAACAGATAAAAAGAGTCCGCTGTATAGCGGATTTTTTGTTCCGTTAAAAAAAGTTGTCGCTCGTCGATTTTATCTTTTTTTGCGAGTTTGTTGTAGTATATTTGCCTCCCTTATTTCCCTATAACCCGAATATAATTCACCTATGTCTAACATCAATTTCCTCAGTATTGACCAATTGAATCTCCAAGAATTTGATTCCAATTCTGAACTCATTCCCTTATTGACTCCCGAAGACGAAGAAGAAATGAACAACGAAGAGCTGCCCGCCTCGTTGCCCATTTTGCCTTTGCGTAATACTGTTTTGTTTCCGGGAGTGGTAATTCCCATTTCGGCTGGGCGTGACAAATCAATTAAGTTGATTAATGACGCCAATGCAGGTGATAAAATTATTGGGGTAGTAGCCCAAAAAAATGAGGACATAGAAGATCCTACCAAAAACGACATCCACACCATAGGAACAGTTGCCCGTATTTTGCGTGTGCTGAAAATGCCCGATGGAAATATTACAGTGATTCTACAAGGCAAAAAACGCTTTGAAATAGATGAAGTAACAACCGAAAAACCGTATATCAAGGCGACAGTCAAAGAGGTAGAAGAGAAACGCCCGGGCAAACACGATACCGAATTTACAGCTATTGTCGAATCAATCAAGGAGCTCGCCATTGAGATCATCAAAGAGAGTCCCAATATCCCAACAGAAGCTACTTTTGCCATAAAAAACATTGAAAGCCAATCGTTCTTAATCAATTTTGTTTCGTCCAACATGAATTTGTCGGTTATCGAAAAACAGAATTTATTGGCCATGAACACCCTCAAAGAACGCGCCTTAGAAACCTTGCGGTTCATGAACGTCGAGTTGCAAAAACTCGAATTAAAAAATGACATTCAATCTAAAGTTCGTTTTGATTTAGACCAGCAACAACGGGAATACTTCTTGCACCAACAAATGAAAACCATCCAAGAAGAACTGGGTGGCGTTTCGCAGGAACAAGAACTCGACGAAATGCGTCAAAAAGCCATATCCAAAAAATGGGACGTGAAGACCAAAACCCATTTTGAGAAAGAGTTGTCCAAGATGCAACGTATGAATCCGCAAGCGCCCGATTTTGGGATACAACGCAATTATTTGGAGTTGTTTTTAGAATTGCCTTGGAACGAATTTTCTAAAGATAATTTTGATTTGACCCGCGCCCAAAAGATTTTAGATCGCGACCATTTTGGCTTAGAAGAAGTAAAAAAACGCATGATCGAACATTTGGCGGTACTGAAATTGCGCAACGACATGAAATCACCCATCTTATGCCTCACTGGGCCCCCAGGTGTGGGAAAAACATCGATAGGAAAATCAGTTGCGGCTGCGCTAGGCAGAGAATATGTGCGCATTTCTTTGGGTGGATTGCGCGACGAGGCCGAGATTCGCGGACATCGTAAAACGTACATTGGCGCGATGCCTGGACGCATTATTCAAAGTTTAAAAAAAGCAGGAACTTCTAATCCTGTTTTTGTATTAGACGAAATTGATAAATTGTCCAACAGCAACCACGGCGATCCTTCCTCGGCTTTGTTGGAAGTATTAGATCCGGAGCAGAATAACAGCTTTTACGATAACTTTTTAGAACACGGCTACGACCTTTCGAAGGTGATGTTTATAGCTACTTCTAATAATTTATCGGCTATACAACCCGCCTTGCGCGACCGAATGGAAGTGATAAAAATGTCGGGCTATACCATCGAAGAAAAAGTGGAAATTGCACGCCAACATTTGTTTCCCAAACAATTGGCCGCCCACGGATTGACTTCAAAAGAATTAACCATTGGCAAAAAACAACTCGAAAAAATTGTCGAGGGTTACACTCGTGAATCAGGAGTTCGGGGTTTAGAAGCCAAACTCGCCCAAGTGATTCGCCATGCCGCCAAATCGGTAGCCATGGAGGAGGAGTACAACCAAAAAGTGACGGATGAAGATATTGTTTTGGTGTTGGGTGCGCCCCGCATGGCAAGGGATAAATCAGAAAGCAATGATGTTGCCGGAGTAGTAACTGGCTTAGCTTGGACCGCAGTAGGGGGCGATATTTTATTTATTGAATCTTTGCTGTCACCAGGAAAAGGAACCATGACCATAACGGGAAATTTGGGAACAGTGATGAAAGAGTCGGCAACGATTGCCTTAGAATACATCAAAGCAAACACCGCGCTTTTGGGATTGGATTCTGATGTGATTTCCAACTACAACATCCATTTGCATGTGCCCGAAGGAGCTACACCAAAAGATGGCCCGAGTGCCGGAATTGCGATGCTCACGTCTTTGGTTTCGTTGTTTACTCAAAAGAAAATCAAGAAAAATATGGCCATGACCGGCGAAATTACCTTGCGAGGAAAAGTATTGCCCGTGGGTGGAATTAAAGAAAAAATATTGGCTGCCAAACGCGCCAACATCAAAGAAATTATTTTGTGTAGTGAAAACAAACAAGATATTGACGAGATTAAACCCGATTATATCAAAGGCTTAACTTTTCATTACGTGAAAGAAATGAGTGAGGTATTGCAAATTGCCATCACCGATCAGAAGGTGAAAAACGCTAAAAAATTATAATGAAAAACGGCTGCCTAGTGTAGCCGTTTTTTTAGTAAAAATAATATCTTCGCAAAGGCGTTTGTGGTTTTGCATTTCGCTAATTCTACTCTATGATCAAAAACATTTATTTGTGCTGTTTTTTGGGTTTACAAACCTTTGCGTCTGCACAGGTAGGAGGACAATCAGTATACCAGTTTTTAAATCTAGTTCCTTCGCCCCGACAAGCTGCTTTGGGCGGTAAGATTATCACTATTTACGATCAGGACGTAAACCAAGCCCTCTTTAATCCCGCTTCTATTAATCAAGAAATGGACAATCGCTTGTCTACCAATTATGCCAGTTATTTTGGCGATGTGCGCTACGGAACCGCTGCCTATGCGCATACTTATGACCGACATCTACAAACTTTTCAAGCCGGCGTGCAATACATCAATTACGGCACTTTTGAAGGCTATGACGAAGTTGGCAATCCGACCACCTCATTTACAGGGAGTGAAATTGCGTTGTCTATGGGCTATGCTATTACTATTCCTAAAACCAATTGGCATGTAGGAATGAATGCGAAATTTATATCCTCAACACTAGAAAGTTATTCGTCATTTGGCGGAGCCATTGATCTTGGTGCCTTGTATATAGACGATGTTAGACAGTTAAATTTTGCCGTTGTGCTGCGCAATTTGGGCACCCAATTTACCAGCTATTCGGGCAACAAAGAGTCTTTGCCTACTGAATTGATGATTGGGGTTTCTCAACAACTCGAAAATGTACCTATTCGTTGGCACATTACGCTAGAAAATATGCAGCAATGGAATGTAGCTTTTTCCAATCCGGCGCGTGCGCAAAACTCAATTGACGGCAACAGTACACCCGAAAAAGTATCTATATTTAACAACGCCTTACGCCACTTAATTTTGGGTGCCGAGTTATTTCCCAAAAAAGGATTCAACCTCCGAGTGAGTTACAACTTTAGAAGAGGCGAGGAGTTGCGTTTGCTCGAGCAACGAAATTTCTCCGGAATATCCCTGGGTTTCGGTCTCAAAATGCGCAAGTATAAATTTGATTATTCCTACAGCCGCTATACCTTGGCGTCTAATACCAGTATGTTGGGGCTAACCATCAATTTTAATGACCACTAATGAAACAACTCACTATTGCAATTGATGGGTTTTCGTCAACAGGTAAAAGTACGCTAGCCAAGCAATTGGCCAAAGAATACGGCTACGTTTATGTAGATACAGGAGCCATGTACCGGGCAGTGACCTTGTTTGCTATGCAAAAGGGTTATATCTCGCTCACGCATTTAGATTCCGATTCATTAATTAGCGCTATTGATCAAATTGAATTGCATTTTCAGTACAATTCCAGTTTGGGATTTGCCGAAATGTTTTTGAATGGTGTTTGTGTCGAACAAGAAATACGTTCGATGGCAGTTTCTAATTTGGTGAGTAAAATTGCTGAAATTTCGGCTGTACGCAGTTTATTGGTGAAACAACAACAAGCCATGGGGCTAAACAAGGGAATTGTAATGGATGGTCGAGACATTGGTACAGTTGTGTTTCTAGATGCCGATTTAAAATTATTCATGACTGCCAGTACCGAAACCCGCGCCCAACGTCGCTATGACGAATTGTTGGCCAAAGGTGATGCGGTTTCCTTTGAAGAAATCTTACAAAACGTACAAGAACGCGATTACATTGATACCCACCGCGACGATTCACCTTTGGTAATTGCCGAGGATGCCATAGAAATTGACAATTCCTACTTATCCCGCGAAGAACAACTAGCAGTGGTATTGGAGTTGATTGCCGAGAAATTAGCCGAATAGTGTTTTTGCACAAATTATAGCGTAAGTTTACTTCACTAACCTCCAAAAAAATAGGAATATGAATTTAAAGTTTAGATTGACCGTTATGAGTTTCCTTCAATTTTTTGTTTGGGGAGCCTGGTTAATTACGGTTGGAAATTATTGGTTTGGAACCAAACAATGGAGCGGAGCTGAGTTTGGAGCTATCTTTTCAACCTTAGGAATTTCTTCGATCATTATGCCAGCCATTACAGGAATTATTGCCGACAAATGGGTGAATGCCGAAAAATTGTACGGGGTACTGCATATATTAGGAGCATTGGCCTTGTGTTATTTGCCACAAGTAGATAATCCAACTACATTTTATTATGTAATTTTTGCAGCCATGTTGTGCTATATGCCTACCATCTCGTTGAGTAATTCGGTGGCCTATTCTATTTTAAAAAACAACAATTTTGACGTGGTGAAGGTGTTTCCGCCCATTCGAGTTTGGGGAACTGTAGGTTTTATTGCCGCGATGTGGATTACCAACCTTACCGGAAACAAAGCTTCAGTCAATATGTTTTATTTGGCTGCTTTAGCTGCGTTTATCTTGGGAGTGTACTCGTTTACCTTACCCAAATGTGCCCCACAAAACTTAATTGATAGTGATGCCCATTGGACCGAAAAATTGGGTTTGAACGCCTTTAAATTATTTGGCACCTACAAAATGGCTTTATTTTTTATTTTCTCGATGTTTTTGGGCGGTGCGCTTCAACTTACTAATATGTATGGCGACGTGTACTTGTCTGAGTTTGCCAATGTGCCCGAATATGCCGATTCGTTTGTGGTGAAATATTCTACGATTATCATGTCGATTTCTCAAATATCAGAGACCCTGTTCATCTTGGCGATTCCGTTTTTCTTGAAACGATTTGGCATCAAGCAAGTGATGTTAATCTCGATGTTGGCCTGGGTGTTGCGTTTTGGTTTATTCTCATACGGAAATCCCATGGACGGTTTGTGGATGATTATTGTTTCTTGCATTGTGTATGGAATGGCCTTTGATTTCTTTAATATTTCGGGCTCTTTGTTTGTAGAAACCAGCACCGATGCGTCTATTCGATCATCAGCACAAGGTTTGTTTATGATGATGTCCAACGGTTTTGGTGCCTTTTTTGGTGGTATTCTTAGTGGTCTGGTTATTGACGCTTACTACACCAATGCCCAAGGCGTTCGCGACTGGCAAGGCATTTGGTTTGCTTTTGCCGTCTATGCATTAGTAATTACGGTGTTGTTTGCGATTTTCTTTAAACACAAACATGAACCGATTAACGATTAACGATTTTTGTCCCGAAACTTCGGGATGATTTTTGATTTGAAAGTAAATAAGAACAGCTGTTAGCTGTCAGCGCTTAGCTTTCAGCTCTTAGCCACGAATACACAAATAATAAATTCCAATCACGATGAAAATGGATCAAAGGTTAAATTCTAAAACTGCCATCAGATAACTGATAACTGTAAACCGACAACCGACAACCGATCTTTTAGTTTTTAATCTCTATCTTTAAAACACACCCCCCAGCCCCTCTCAAGAGGGGAGTTTTTAAGTTATAAAGTCGAATGTCTAAAGTCCAAAGGAGTTTGTACAGTATTATAATAACTGAAAACTGACAAACCACAACTGAGAACCGAGAACAGACAACAGAAAACCGACAACTTTTCCCCAAAATAAATTTGCATTTCCAGAAAAACGCCTTACTTTTGCACACCTTTTGGCAGTAGGTGTTTCCATTAGGTATTAACTAGTTACGTAAAACAACTTCTGTTTTTGTTCTGCATGAAGAAACACCGTAAAAACAGAATACAAATTTTTTATCAGCATGTCTGAATTACAAAAATCACAAGAAGAGTTTTTAAGCAGTTTTAACTGGCACAATTTCCAAGAAGGAATCGATGCAGTAGATGAAAAAAACTTACAAGAATTTGAAGAATTAGTATCAAAAACTTTCATTGATACTGATCAAGAAGAAGTAGTAGAAGGTGTTGTCGTACGTATCACAGACCGTGATGCTATTGTAGACATCAACGCGAAATCTGAAGGCGTTATTTCGTTGAATGAATTCCGTTACAACCCAAACTTAAAAGTGGGTGACAAAGTAGAAGTATTGATTGACATCCGCGAGGACAAAACAGGTCAATTGGTATTGTCTCACAGAAAAGCAAGAACTATCAAATCATGGGATCGCGTTATTTCGGCTAACGAAACAGGCGAAATCGTAAATGGTTTCGTGAAATGCAGAACCAAAGGAGGTATGATCGTAGACGTATTTGGTATCGAAGCGTTCTTACCAGGTTCACAAATTGATGTGAAACCAATCCGTGATTACGACGTATATGTAAACAAAATGATGGAATTCAAAGTGGTGAAAATTAACCACGAATTCAAAAATGTAGTGGTATCGCACAAAGCGCTTATCGAAGCAGACATCGAAGTACAGAAAAAAGAAATCATCGGTCAATTACAAAAAGGTCAAGTACTAGAAGGTGTGGTGAAAAACATCACTTCTTACGGAGTATTTATTGACTTAGGTGGTGTTGATGGATTGATTCACATTACTGACTTATCTTGGAGCAGAATCAATCACCCAAGTGAAGTATTAGAATTAGACCAAAAATTGAACGTAGTTATTCTTGACTTTGATGATGAGAAAACACGTATCCAATTAGGATTAAAACAATTGAACGCACACCCATGGGATGCCTTGAATGCCGAGTTGAAAATTGGTGACAAAGTAAAAGGTAAAGTAGTTGTAATCGCTGATTACGGTGCATTTATCGAAGTAGCTGAAGGTGTTGAAGGATTGATCCACGTTTCTGAAATGTCTTGGTCTACTCACTTGCGTAGCGCTCAAGATTTCGTAAAAGTAGGTGATGTTGTTGAAGCAGTAATCTTAACTTTAGATAGAGAAGATCGTAAAATGTCTTTGGGTATCAAACAAATGTCACAAGATCCATGGACAGATATTACGTCTAAATACCCTGTTGGTTCTAGACATTCAGGTATCGTGAGAAACTTTACCAATTTTGGAATCTTTGTAGAATTAGAAGAAGGTATCGACGGATTGATCTACATCTCAGATTTATCTTGGACTAAGAAAATCAAACACCCATCTGAATTCATCAATGTAGGTGAAAAATTAGATGTAGTGGTATTAGAATTAGATGTTGACGGACGTAAATTGTCTTTAGGTCATAAACAAACTACTGAAAATCCTTGGGATAAATACGAAGCTTCATTTGCTGTAGGAACTGTACACAACGGAACTATCGCTGAAATCGTTGACAAAGGAGCTACAGTAGAATTTGGAGATGATATCGTTGCCTTTATTCCAACTCGTCACTTAGAAAAAGAAGACGGGAAGAAATTGAAAAAAGGCGAAGTTGCCGATTTCAAAGTAATTGAGTTCAACAAAGAATTCAAACGAGTAGTTGCTTCACACACGGCTATATTCCGTGAAGAAGAAGAGAAAAACGTGAAAGCTGTTGTTGAGTCAACTTCAAACAACAACACCAACGCTCCAGCTGCAACTTTGGGTGACAACAATGATATTTTGGCCGATTTGAAAGCTAAAATGGAAAAGAAAGAAAAGAAATAATTTTTCATTCTCATAAGTAGAAAAGCCCCGCTGAAAAGTGGGGCTTTTTTTATGACTTACTATGATGCAAAAAAAATACCTGCCGTATAAAGCAGGTATTTAATTGTATAAGAATGAAAGACTATTTTAAACCTCCTACCATTTCCTCGGGTTTTACCCAAGCATCAAAGTCTTCGGGGGTTACATAACCCAAACGCACGGCTTCCTCTTTTAAGGTGGTGCCATTTTTGTGTGCGGTTTGCGCAATCTCGGCCGATTTGTAATAGCCAATTTTAGTATTCAAGGCCGTAACCAACATCAAAGAGTTGTCTACCAATTCTTGAATGCGTGTGTAGTTGGGCTCGATGCCGCTTGCACAATGTTCGTCAAAAGATACACAGGCATCACCCAGTAATCGCGCCGATTGCAAGAAATTGGCCGCCATAACCGGTTTAAACACGTTCAATTCATAGTGTCCTTGCATGCCACCTACGCTGATCGCTACATCATTTCCCATTACTTGTGCACAAACCATGGTGAGTGCTTCACATTGGGTAGGATTCACTTTTCCAGGCATAATCGAAGATCCCGGTTCGTTTTCTGGAATTATAATTTCACCAATCCCAGAACGCGGTCCAGAGGCCAACATCCGAATGTCATTGGCAATTTTGTTGAGCGAAACGGCCAATTGTTTCAAAGCGCCGTGGGCTTCTACAATGGCGTCGTGCGAGGCCAAGGCTTCAAATTTGTTGGGTGCCGTTACAAACGGAAGGCCCGTAAATTGCGCAATGTATTCGGCAACTTTTACATCATAGCCTGCAGGAGTGTTCAGTCCGGTACCTACAGCAGTACCTCCTAGGGCAACTTCAGATAAATGCGCCAAGGTATTTTTTACCGCTTTCAACCCATAATCCAATTGGGCCACATAGCCCGAAAGTTCCTGCCCCAAGGTGAGTGGAGTGGCGTCCATTAAGTGGGTTCTACCAATTTTCACTACCTGGGCATAGGCTTTTGCTTTTTGATCTAATGTATTGCGCAATTTTTCTACACCAGGAATGGTGTTGCTCACAACGGCTTTGTAGGCTGCAATGTGCATTCCGGTTGGAAAGGTGTCGTTGGATGATTGGGATTTATTCACGTCGTCGTTGGCTTTGATGAGTTGTTCGCCTTCGCCAATGGCAAAACCAGCCAATACTTGTGCGCGATTGGCAATTACCTCATTCACATTCATATTGCTTTGCGTGCCCGAGCCGGTTTGCCAGATTACGAGCGGAAATTGATCGGCCAGTTCACCAGCCAAAATTTCATCGCATACAGCCGCGATAGCGTCTCTTTTTTCAATTGCCAAAACACCCAAATCGCAGTTGGCAAAAGCCGCTGCTTTTTTCAGGAAAGCAAAGCCTTCTATGATTTCTTTGGGCATCGAAGCCGATGGACCAATCTTAAAGTTGTTGCGGGAGCGTTCGGTTTGTGCACCCCAGTATTTATCGGCAGGAACCTGCACTTCACCCATGGTGTCTTTTTCGATTCTAAATTTCATTTTTCTTCGGATTTTAAAGGACTAATTTAAAGGATATATTCAACCAACAATGGAGTGAAAATTTCATTCAAATTTAGGCATAAATGTTATTTTAAAAAATTTGATTTGCTTTTAATTGGTAAGAAAAAATAATACACTTACATTTGCTCATAATTCAAAAAAATTCCGGAAAACATGTTTGAATTTCAACAGTATTTAGGCTTTTTACTTTTCTTAACCATCTTAACCATCGGTTTTTGGTTGATGTTTTTCTTAGTAGCTTTTGTCCAGTATTGGATAGGTGGTGCTTTATGGGAAATGTACAAGGAAAGAAAAGCAAAAAAAGAACAATCAGCTTAAGCTTATTGCAAAAAAAAAGGAACTAGTATTTAGTTTCTTTTTTTTTGATTAGAATTCATCTCCACCACCTTCGCTGTCTCGTTTTGGTGTTTTTTCCTTATCGGTTTTTAATTTGTTAAAACGGTACGTAAACGACAAGGTTATTTGACGCTGGCTCCATTGCATTTCACTATAGGAGTTCACATTGGGCAACACCAAATCATTGATGCGTTTGCGGGAATTAAAAATATCATTCACATTCAAGGCCAACGTTCCTTTCTCTTTGAATATATCTTTACTAAAACCAATATTTGCACTAGCAATCCCCAATGACCTTCCTTGAGCCGTTTTTTGTTCGCCGTAATATGTAAAATTGGTTTGCCAATCAATTTTGTAGGGCAAGTTAATTTTTGAAGAAAGTCGAGTAAACCAACTACTGGCCGAATTGTTGAAATCAATATTTACCACCTCACCCGTCGTTCTCGTGTAGGTATAGCGACCATCTGTTTTGTTTTGAAAAAAGTTGAAATTCGAATTTAATTTCCACCATTTGAAGGGTGTGTAATTCAAGGTAAATTCAAATCCTAATTTAGTTTCGGTACTTAAATTAAAGGGTGTATTGATAATAACCGGAATGCCATTGATATAGTCGCCGCGCTCTTTTCGGACAATTTGAAACGAATTAGTGGTGTTATTGACATACACAGAACTATTTAAAGTAATTTGTTTCCATTTTTTAAGAATCCCAATCTCATACACATCACTCAACGCAGGATCTAAATCAGGATTTCCAAAAAACAAATTAATATTACTCGAATAGGACGAAAACGGATTGAGGAAGCGATCTCGTGGTCGATTAATACGTTTGCTATAACTGAACGTAATATTTGTACCTTCTTTGAGCGTGTAATTTAAAAACACACTTGGAAAATAGTTCACATAGCTTTTGGTATTGCTAATTCCATTTGAGATTTGATCAATTACAATATTGGAATCCTCCATCCGAAGCCCAAATAGGTAGGATATTTTGTTATATTTTGAACCATATTGAGTGTAGGTGGCTGTTACATTTTCTTGGTAATCTAATATACCTGTCACAAATGGATTTGTGGTAAATGTTCCGTTACCCAGCAAATCTTCTTTCACATTAAAATCAGAAAATAATGCCGAATAATTGCCTCTAAATCCTGCTTCAAACTGACTTTTTCCAAACGGATAGACGTAATCGGCTTGAATTAAATTGCGGCTTTGTTCTTGAGTATTTTTAGTGATTTCATTTGTAATTACAGCATAGACAGGAATAATGTCTGTACCCAAAATACTTGAATTTTCTAAATCAGTACTCACAGAAAATGATCCGTCAATGGTAAGTTTGTGTCCTTGTTTATTGAAATTTTTAATGTAGTTGGTATTGTATTCTACGTTTTTGGTGTTTCGTTTGATGTCGTTAAATCGTCCGGATTTAAAGTAATCTCCTGAAGGCAAGTACTCGTTATAAAATACATTTTCAGGATTTCCTCCATTGTTTTTTCGGAGGGAAATGGAATTCGTCCAGGAACTTGTTTTGTCCAAAATCAACTCCATGCCAACTATAGTATTAAATCCTTCAGACAAACGCTGGTTGGTTCGTCTCTCTTCTATATAAGAAACTAAATTGTTGCTGTTATCAAAATTTTGTTGGTTAATCATGGTATTACCCGGCCCGTTGCGATTGTTGTATCCGATAGTTGTAAAGAAGTTTGCCAATTCGCTTTTCACGTTAAAATTCCCGGAAATACTTGAGCTTTCAGGAGATCCAACTGAGGCCAAAAGCGTTCCATTGACACCTTGATTTTTGCCTTTCTTCAAGATGATATTCAAAATCCCACCACCACCTTCAGCATCATAGCGCGCCGACGGATTGGTAATTACTTCTACTTTGTCAATAGCGTCAGCCGGAATGAGTCGCAATGCTTCCGAAATATTAATGGCATTTGTGGGTTTGCCATCTATAAGTATTCGAACATTTTCATTGCCTCTCAGGGCAACATTTCCCTCCACATCAACAGTTACCGAGGGAATATTATCTAATACGTCACTTACTGTTCCGCCTTTAACTAATAAATCTTGGCCTACGTTGTAAACTTTTTTATCGAGCTTTATTTCTACGGTACTTTTTTCGGCACGCACTTCTACTTGGTTCAATTGGGTAAAATCTTCTTCAAGAACCAACTGCCCCAAATTTTTACTTTCGGAATAGTTCTGATTTTGAAATAGGCTAGTTTTAAAGGAAATGAACTCTATTTTTAAGTCGTATAATCCAGCATTGATCACCACTTCAAACTCTCCTTTGTTGTTGGTAATTCCGCCGCCTTCAATTTTTTTTGAAATAGGATTTACTAAGGAAATGGTCGCGTATTCTAAAGGTTGCTTACTCACTTTCTCGACAACGCTGCCTTTTAATTTTATTTTTTTAGCTGATTTGTCTTGGGCTGAAACGGCAAATGACAGAAAAAAAGCAAGCACAATCCAACAACGGTATAGGTATTTCATGAAAGGAATTTTAACTGTTTTCAACAAGCGCAAAGATAGCTTTTGGTTTAAATGCGTAACCGAAATAATATGTTAATTTTGGGAAAGTTTTTACCCAGCTTCCTGTTTTGTAGTTCAACTAAAATCAGTACATTCGAACCTATCATACTAAAATATTTTCCTATGTTTATCGAACAAGCAATCAAAAAAGAAAACAAATTTTGGAAGTACCTTGTCGGTTCTCTATTTGTTATATTGGCCTCCTCTTTGGCACAAATTCCTTTAATTTTGGCTGTATTTTTATCGCCGCACACCACCAATTTGGCTCAACTCTCCACCACAGATATTCTAAATGTGTTAGACTCCAACCTCTCCTTGTTTCTCATGAGTTTAACGTTTGTTGGCGGAATCATTGGCTTGTATTTTGTGGCAAAATGGATCCACAAGCAATCTTTAAGATCGTTGATCAATCCGTTTGGGTCCATTCGATGGAGCCGCTTCTTTTTTGCTTTTGGCTTATGGGCATCAGTGGTTGTGTTCACTACATCATTAGACTATTTGCTTCATCCAACCGATTATGTGTTCAACTTGAATTGGGCCTCGTTTATACTTTTGGTGTTGGTTGCGGGTGTCATGTTGCCCTTGCAAACCAGTTGCGAAGAATTAATTTTCAGGGGCTATTTGATGCAAGGATTTGGCAATTTGGCGGGCAACAAATGGTTTCCGTTACTCCTCACTTCGCTCATTTTTGGAGGCATGCATATCTTTAACCCCGAAGTAGAAAAAATGGGCTACAGTATATTGATCTATTACATCGGAACAGGCTTGTTATTGGGTATTTTCACTTTGCTGGATGACGGGATAGAATTGGCGATGGGTTTTCATGCTGCGAATAATTTAATAGGCGCCTTGTTGGTTACCTCTTCATGGTCTGTATTTCAGACGCATTCGATTCTTAAAGACGTTTCTGAACCCGAAATTGGCTTTGATGTGTTATTGCCTGTTTTTATCATTTACCCACTTATTCTATTGGTATTGCGTAAAAAATACAAATGGACCAATTGGAAAGAAAAATTAACTGGAAAATTCACCCTACCAAACTAAGCAAATAGGTACTTCCAATGGCTGATTATCAATTTGTTCATCCGCAGTTTACACTCAATGGGTTTTCCTTTACCCAAGCTGATTTGTCACGTGTTGCCTATGCTTATATTAAGGAAGGAGACGAATACGAACAACAGATTGGGTTGTTTTTGCTCAACTGGTTTGACGATTCCGATATATTGGAACTCACAACTTCGGGTACAACAGGACCACCCAAAAAAATCGCTCTTTCCAAACAGGCCCTAGTTGAATCGGCCAAAGCAACTGCCCAATTTTTTCAGTTAGATGCCGGAATTTCGGCTCTGTTGTGTATGTCAGTCCAGTTTATCGCTGGGAAAATGATGTTGGTGCGCGCCATGCAATTGGGTTGGCAGCTCGATGCTATACAACCACAGGCCAATCCGTTGCAAAAAGTAGATAAAGGCTATGATTTTGCGGCTATGGTTCCGTTGCAAGTAGCCAATTCACTTGATAAAATATCGCTAATCAAGTTGTTGTTAATAGGCGGATCGCCACTTCCTGCTGTTTTACAACAACAATTGCTCGGTCTCAAAATTAATGCGTTTGAATCCTACGGGATGACCGAAACCGTAACTCATATCGCGGTTAGATCAATTCAAGAACCTTATTTTACAGCCTTGCCTGGTGTACAATTTAGTTCAACTGAAAGCGATTGTTTGTGTATCGATGCGCCACGTATAGCCGAAAAAATATTGGTTACAAAAGATGTCGTTCAGCTCATCAATACAACCCAATTTGCTTTTATTGGCCGGGCTGATTCGGTGATTAACAGTGGAGGAGTGAAATTATTTCCGGAACTCATTGAGCAAAAATTGGCCAATTTTATTCCGCAGCGTTTTTATATTATGGGCAAACCCGATGCAACTTGGGGAGAAATAGTGGTTTTGGTTATCGAAGGAAATCCCTATGAACTAGCGCCAACCGTATTTGCTGAATTAGGCAAATATGAAAAACCAAAAGAAGTGCTTTTTTTACCTGCTTTTAAAGAAACGGCGACAGCCAAAGTAATTCGCATTTTACCCGATTAAAGTCCTTTTGAAAGAATATAAAAATCAGTTGTTTTTACGGCGACGTCTTTTTTGAGTTTTACTTTACCGGAAATTGACTTCCAATTTTTAGTTGGATTTACCCGAATTTCTTTACCCTTAATTATAAATGTAGCCGGAACATTGAACCCTTTTTCTGCACAATTCCAGCGAAAACTCAATTGCTTATTGGCCAATTTCCATTCCAATACCGGCAGTTCTTTGTGTGCCAAATATTGATTGAATACCGGGGCCAACTCCAACCCAGTTTGCTCAGAAAAAAACTGAATCACGTTTTGGTTATCAATAATTTGATGGGAAAAAGTGGTGCTGAAATTTTTTATAATCTGCCACCAACGTTCATCGTTATTAATGAAACTTCGGATTGTATTTAGGAGTAATGCTCCTTTGTAGTACATGTCGCCCGATCCTTCGTTTTTCACTCCGTAAGTTCCTAGTATTGGTCGGTCATTTCTCACATTTTTTTTCAGCCCATTCAAGTAGGTAAGGGCCGTTTCTTTATTTTGGGTACATTCCAAATAAACTGATTCGCTGTAACAAGTAAACCCTTCGTGTATCCACATGTCGGCTACATCTTTTGCCGTGATGCTGTTGCCAAACCACTCGTGTCCGCTTTCGTGCACCAAAATAAAATCGAATAACAAGCCTTTGCCAGTTCCCGATAGGTCAGTTCCCAAATACCCTTTTTGAAACTGATTTCCATAGGCTACGGCACTTTGGTGTTCCATGCCCAAATAGGGTGCTTCTACCAATTTAAAGCCATCAGTGGCAAAAGGGTAGGGGCCAAATTTTTCTTGAAAACAATCCAACATGGGTTTCACTTCGGCAAATTGGATTTTGGCTTTGGCCTCGTTTTCTCGCAGTACGTAATAATCTAAATCCAATCCCTTGTAGTTTTCGCCAAAATGAACATAATCTCCTACGTATAAAGTAATGTCATAGGCATTGATGGGATTTTTTACTTCCCACTCCCAACGAACGCTGGAAGCGTTTACGGGAAATTTACCTATAAATCTTCCGTTAGACACGGCCATAAGTTTTGTTGGAACCGTGAAGCTCATCGTGGCGCCTTGGTCGGGTTCGTCGTTTTGGCTGTCTTTGCACGGAAACCACAAACTGGCTCCTTCGCCTTGCACCGCAACACCTATAAAAGGGTTACCATTTCCGTCTGTTTTGAACACAAATCCACCATCCCAAGGAGCATTGGCGGCAATTTTGGGCTGGCCATGGTAATAAAATTGAAGCGAGTATTCCGAAATTCCTGGGGTTAAATCAGTTGTGAAGTCTACAAATACGGCATCATATTCGCGGGTGTACGTCAATTTTTGTTTGTTATACACAATGCTATCCACGACCATATTGGCAAACAAATCTAACTGAATTCGCTTGCTTTTTTCTGTGACTGCAAAGCGGATGGTATTTGAACCACAAATACTTTTTTGCTCAAGATCTAACGCAATATCCAAGCTGTATTTTTTTACATCAAAACATTTCCGTTCCACAGCCAAGCCGCCTTTCAACGAATCTTTCCGGGTAAATTGTTGGGCTTGAGTAAGGGTTACTGCTAGGATAAATAGCAGGGTAATATTTTTCATAGCAAGATATTAAACTTGGAGAATACCCATGTTAAATTTTTTAGTGATAGGCGCTTGATTAGCCGCTTCAATTCCCATACTAATCCAAGTTCGGGTATCTAAGGGATCTATTACAGCATCGGTCCATAAACGGGCTGCGGCATAATAGGGAGAAACTTGCTCGTCGTAGCGGGCTTTAATTTTATCAAACAATTCTTGTTCTTTTTGTTCGTCAACCACTTCGCCTTTATTTTTGAGCGTAGCCGCTTCTATTTGTACCAATACTTTGGCCGCTTGCGATCCGCCCATTACCGCGAGTTCGGCACTAGGCCAGGCAACAATGAGTCGAGGATCATAGGCTTTTCCGCACATGGCATAATTTCCGGCACCATAGCTGTTTCCGATCACGATAGTAAACTTAGGCACCACAGAGTTGGCAACTGCATTGACCATTTTGGCTCCGTCTTTAATGATCCCGCCATGTTCCGATTTTGATCCCACCATAAAACCAGTTACATCTTGTAGAAAAACCAATGGAATTTTCTTTTGGTTGCAGTTGGCAATAAAGCGAGTGGCTTTATCGGCAGAATCTGAATAAATTACTCCCCCAAATTGTATTTCACCTTTCTTGGTTTTGGAAACGCTGCGTTGGTTGGCAATAATCCCAACTGCCCAGCCGTCAATTCGCGCATAGCAAGTGATTATTGATTTGCCGTAATCTCCTTTGTATAAATCAACCTCCGAATGATCAACCAATCGTTTAATAATCTCGAGCATGTCGTATTGTTCGGTGCGTAACTTTGGTAGGATGCCGTAAATTTCCTTTTCGTCCAAGGTTGGTTTGCAAGCAATTTCGCGGTTAAAGCCAGTTTTTTCGTAATCGCCAATTTTGCCTACAATGCGCTTAATGCGATCTAATGCATCTTTGTCATCCTTGGCTTTGTAGTCGGTAACGCCTGAAATTTCGCAGTGTGTAGTCGCGCCACCCAAGGTTTCGTTGTCTATGTTTTCGCCAATGGCCGCTTTCACCAAATAACTTCCGGCCAGGAATATACTCCCGGTTTTATCTACAATCATCGCCTCGTCACTCATGATAGGCAAATAGGCACCTCCCGCCACACAACTTCCCATCACAGCGGCAATTTGGGTAATCCCCATGCTACTCATGATGGCATTGTTTCTGAAGATGCGGCCAAAATGTTCTTTATCAGGAAAGATCTCGTCTTGCATGGGCAAAAAAACACCCGCACTATCCACCAAATAAATAATAGGCAAGTAATTTTCTAGGGCAATTTCTTGGGCGCGTAAATTCTTTTTGGCGGTTATCGGAAACCAGGCACCTGCTTTTACAGTAGCGTCATTGGCCACAACTAAACATTGTTTGCCCTGAATGTATCCAATTTTTACGACCACGCCTCCCGATGGACAACCCCCGTGTTCGGCATACATGCCTTCTCCGGTAAATGCACCAATTTCTATGGCTGGTTTTTTGTTGTCTAACAAATAATCGATGCGCTCTCGAGCCGTCATTTTGCCTTCGGCATGCAGTTTTTCGATGCGCTTTTCACCACCGCCCAATTTTACTTTGGCGAAGCGTTGCTTTAATTGGGTGAGGAGCAATTTATTGTGGTCTTCGTTTTTGTTGAAGTTTAAGTCCATTTTCAGTATAACTAGGTTGATTGTGCGGCTAATTTACGAAATCGTAGTATTAGATAACAGGCTCAATTAAAAAATATAAATGAGGCTTTTTAATAACATGATATTAATGATTTATTTGCAATTTATTTGTTTTGACTTAGTACATTTGAGCAAATTATATTCACTCATGACATTAAATCGCTTATTCCAGTTTTTAGTTCCCAAAGACAAAAAATTCTTTCCTTTATTTGAACAAGCTACCGCTAATTTGATTCTCCTTGCCGAAATTTTGCACGAAGTGGTTAATGTAAAGCAAAACGAACGCGAAGAGTACTTTAAAAAAATCGACGAATTAGAAGCGCTCATTGAAGAAATTACCCACGAGACTCACTTAGAATTAAGCAAAAACTTCATTACACCATTTGATCGAGAAGACATACACGTGTTGATTAAATCTATTGACAATGTCGCCGATTATATGCATGGCGCAGCCAGCAAAATGAAGTTGTACCAGGTAGAAAAAATTACGAAATCCATTCGTAAATTAACCGAGATCAATCTAGAAGCGTGTCAGCTAATA
The DNA here is from genome assembly GCA_945879625.1 of Flavobacterium psychrophilum. Lineage (GTDB taxonomy): Bacteria > Bacteroidota > Bacteroidia > Flavobacteriales > Flavobacteriaceae > Flavobacterium > Flavobacterium psychrophilum_G. Next base: position 88,836 of record CAMCVA010000009.1, on the reverse strand, counting down.
GGAGTAGGGATTCAGGAATTAAAAACCATGAAAAATCATGATTTAATTAAAGATACCTGTACCAAAATCAACAAATTAGAAAGCAAAGCCGATTCGGTTTTTGATAAGGCGGTTGCTGATATATTTGAAAACGAAGTAGACATCAAAAACATCATCAAATACAAAGAAGTGTTAGCCTCTTTAGAAACGGCCTCTGACAAATGCAAAAGTGTTTCTAACATCATGGAGCAAATTTCAGTCAAACACTCTTAATTCTATAAAGCACGTAATCTGATGGTTCTACTTTTAGTTATTATAGTTTTAGCTTTGTTGTTTGATTACATCAACGGATTTCACGACGCGGCTAATTCCATAGCTACCATTGTCGCCACTAAGGTGTTGACTCCCTTTCAAGCAGTACTTTGGGCTGCTTTTTTTAATTTCTTAGCCTATTGGGTTTTTGGTTTTGGTGTGGCCGATACGGTTGCCAAAACAGCGCACACAAGCAGCATCAACCTCATTGTAATATTGGCCGGAATTGTTTCAGCAATCATTTGGAATTTAATTACTTGGTGGAAAGGAATTCCTTCCTCTTCTTCTCATACACTCATAGGCGGATTTGCCGGCGCTGCTATTGCCCACGGTTTTAGTGGTGTGACCGATGTTGAACATGCGGGATTCAAAATTGTAAATTGGTACCATGCGGCCAAAGCAGGTGAATTGTTGCCTTCGGGAGTAGTGATCGTAATTCTATTTATAGTATTTGCCCCGTTATTGGGTATGATCATTTCTTATTTTATCTCGTTGTGGCTCATGTATGCTTCGCGCAAGAACATTTACCCAAAACTACTCACCTTGGTCTTGATGGGATTGGTTGCTTGGTTTATGTCTACCGTGATTGAATTTGATATTCACCCAGTAAAAGCTAGATTTCATAACCAATTTTGGTATGTGATCAGTCATCCGGCCAACATCAAGTGGTTTTTGGTAGCCTTAATTTTTTACACCTTGGCTTTTTTCAATATGGTATTCAGTAGTTTATCAACCTCAAAAGCTGAAAAAGTACTCAAACGCATGCAGTTAATTTCGTCTGCAGCCTTTAGTTTAGGACACGGCGGAAACGATTCACAAAAAGTAATGGGAATTATTGCTGCAGCTGTGGCAGTGTACATTAAATCAAATCCACACATTGACCTTTCTGCAGGCTGGCTAGATCTGAATGTGGTTTTACCTTCAGAAAAGGACGGTATAAAAATTGACGGGATTATGCCCAGTTGGATTCCGCTCACCTGTTACACTGTAATCGCACTCGGTACATTGAGTGGAGGTTGGAAAATCGTGAAAACCATGGGATCTAAAATCACCAAAGTAAATGCATTCGAGGGCGTCGTTGCCGAATCAGCTGGTGCATTAACCTTATTCTTAACTGAACATTTTAAAATTCCTGTATCGACCACCCACACCATTACGGGTTCAATTATCGGGGTTGGCGTAACCAAACGCGTTTCTGCCGTGCGTTGGGGAGTTACCGTAAAATTATTATGGGCTTGGATTCTTACTATTCCCGTATCTGCGGTTATTGCAGGTCTATTTTACTATTTGTTTTCTGCGATTTTATAAAACATAAAAAAGGCAAACTTATTAGTTTGCCTTTTTTATTATCTTTTTTCGTTCACCATTCGTTTAAGTAAGGCCCATTGTTTCAAAGCATCTCGCGCTTCGACTGCCGGATAGCCCAACATGGTTTTACCAGCTTCTACATCGCCAGTTACGCCAGATCCAGCGCCAATTATGGCACCAGCACCTATTGTTGTATGGTCTTTTATAGAAGCGCTTCCACCCACCATTACACCATCTCCCAAGGTAACCGAGCCGGCCAGTCCACTGGCTCCAGCCATGATACAAAATTTACCCAGCTTGCAGTTGTGTCCTATTTGTACCAAGTTGTCAATTTTACAGCCATCGCCAATAATAGTCGAGCTAAATTTGCCGCGATCTACGCACGAATTCGCACCAATTTCTACATAGTTACCAATTACCACATTGCCAATTTGTGGAATCTTGGCCAAGCCACGTTCTGGGCAAGGTCTAAATCCGAATCCGTCGGCACCAATCGAGGCATTGGGGTGTATAATGCAATGATTGCCAATATGACAGCGTTCCCGAACGATTACTCCAGGCCAAATTACGGTGTGGTCTCCCAAGGAGCATTTATCTAATATCGTTACATTAGGGTAAATAACAACATGCGCACCGATCGTTACATCTGGTCCAATATAAACATGTGCACCAATTTTGGCATGTTCGCCAATTTTTGCGCTCGCATCAATTGTTGCAGTCGGATGAATTTCAGTATGAAAAACTGGAGGAGTTGGAGCAAAGAGTTCGAGTACCTTGGACATCGCCAAATCGGGATTGCTCACTTTAATAAAGGCTTTATGCTCACCGGGCTCTATGCTAATGTCTTCGCCTACAATGGCACAACACGCTTTTGAATTAGCCCAAAGGCGTTCGTATTTTTTGGTGCCAATAATGCTAATATCGGTTTCAGTTGCTTTATCTAATTCTTCGGGTGCGGTAATTTGCGTGCTTGTGTCACCTATAAGTTCACCGCCAATTAAGGAATGTATGGCATGAATGGAGTATGTTTTCATGGAGAATTTTTTATATTGTTTCCAATATTACTTTAAATTTTGCAACATCAAGTACAATTTGTTTACTAATTTAACAAGTAGGCTATTGCTATTAATTTAACTCGGGATATTTTTTTTTCCGAATTTAGCTGCCTACATTTGAGTTCAACATTAAATTAAATATCATGGATCGTAAAGAATTTTTTTCAAAAGTAGGATTTGGCGCAGCTCTTTTATTGGTTCCTTCTTGCATCGGTGGATTGACTTCAAGTTGTTCAAGTGATGGAAATGCTTCTAATCCTCCGTCTAATGTAGATTTTACAGTTGACACCACTACAGGTAGTTTGGTCAATAATGGGGGATTCATGGTTCTAAATGGAATTATAATTGCACGCACCTTGGCAGGAACATTTTTAGCCGTTTCTTCAGCCTGTACACACCAAGGAACATCTGTAAATTTTAGTGCACCTGGAAATGAATTCATTTGCCCAAACCACAATGCAAAGTTTAGTAGTACAGGTGTGGTAACACGAGGACCTGCGACTAGAAATTTAACCCAGTATCAAGTAGAGATAATTTCACCAACGCTTATTCGGGTGTTTTCCTAAGTTATTCCTCTTCTTTTTGCCCCATCATCATTAAGAAGGCCTTTAAAAACGAATCAATTTCTCCGTTCATTACGCCTTCTACATCGCTGGTTTCGTGACCGGTTCGCACGTCTTTGACCAATTTATAGGGATGCATCACATAATTTCGAATTTGTGATCCCCATTCGATTTTCATCTTTTTGGCTTCGATTTCATCGCGCAGCGCTTGTTTCTTTTTTAATTCAATTTCATACAACTGCGATTTCAACAATTGCATGGCCTTGGTTTTATTGTCTAATTGCGATCGGGTTTCCGAATTTTCGATAATAATTCCGGTAGGGTGGTGGCGCAATCGTACTGCTGTTTCTACCTTATTTACATTTTGGCCACCAGCACCGCTTGATCGCATGGTTTCCCAAGAAATATCAGATGGATTAATTTCAATTTCTATCGTATCGTCGGCTAGCGGATACACATATACAGAAGCAAATGAGGTGTGTCGTTTGCCGTTGCTGTCAAAGGGCGAAATGCGCACCAATCGATGCACACCGTTTTCGCCTTTCAGGTAGCCAAACGAATAATCGCCTTCTATTTCTAGAGTAACGGTTTTAATACCCGCTACTTCGCCCCCTTGAAAATTGAGTTCTTTGATTTTAAATCCGTAACTCTCGGCCCACATCATATACATGCGCATGAGCATTTGAGCCCAGTCGCAGCTTTCGGTACCTCCAGCGCCAGCCGTAATTTGCAACACGGCACTCAGGGTATCGCCTTCGTCTGAAAGCATGTTCTTGAATTCTAAATCCTCGAGGTGGGTATTGGTAAGTAAATACTGGGCATCCAATTCGGCTTCGGACAATTCGCCTTCTTTATAAAATTCGTAGGCCAATTGCAATTCGTCAGCGAGCGCCATACCTAGATTATAGTCATCGACCCACTTTTTTTTGGAACGTAGGTTTTTTACGATTACTTCGGCTTCTTTGGCATTGTTCCAAAAATCGGGTGCAAAGGTTTTTTCTTCTTCGTTGGTAATTTCAATCAGTTTGGCATCAATGTCAAAGATACCTCCTCAACGCACCAAGGCGCTCCACAATACCTTTTATTTGTTCGGTATTTGTCATAATTTACTTAAGTTTGTACCGCAAAAATAACTAATTTTTTACCTCATTTTTACCATTTAATTAAAAAGGTTTTATCCAATACCTATGGAAATAAATTTAGTAAGTGACACGGTTACCAAACCAACACCCGAGATGTTGCAATATATGTTTTCGGCCGAAGTAGGAGATGACGTATACAAACAAGACCCCACAGTTATAGCCCTAGAAAAACGAGTAGCCGCCCTTTTCGGAAAAGAAGCAGCCTTGTTTTTTCCTTCGGGCACCATGGCCAATCAAACGGCTATTAAATTACACACTCAACCCGGTGAACAGCTCATTGCCGATAAATGGGCCCACGTGTTCAATTACGAAGGCGGAGGAGTAGCATTTAACAGTGGCGTTTCTTGTAGTTTACTCGATGGACACCGCGGCATGATTACGGCCAAACAAGTGGCTTCGGCGATTACGGATCCCGAATTTTACCACAGCCCACTCACGAGTTTGGTTTGTGTAGAAAACACCACCAACAAAGGCGGAGGCGCTTGTTATGATTTGCTAGAATTGCGCAATATTAAAGCCGTTTGCGATGTACATCAACTTAAATTTCATATGGATGGCGCCCGAATTTGGAACGCTATGGTAGCCAAAAAAGAAAATCCCAAACAGTACGGAGAGCTATTTGATACGATATCTGTTTGTTTGTCCAAAGGCTTGGGAGCACCTATTGGTTCATTACTCTTAGCCGATAAAAAAACCATACACCGGGCTTTGCGCATCCGCAAGCAATTGGGTGGTGGCATGAGACAAGTAGGATATTTGGCCGCAGCCGGTTTATATGCCTTAGATCACCACATCGAACGCTTAGCCGATGACCACCGCAGAGCCAAAGAATTGGGACAGCAATTGGCTAGTTTAGCTTGGGTTTCAACCGTTGAACCCATCGAAACCAATATCGTTATATTTTCTATTCAACCTGATTTAAATGAAATTGATATAATTGATTACCTCAAGCAAAAAGGAATTGCTATTAGCAACATGGGACATGGAAAATTACGTTTAGTGACCCACTTGGATTACAAAGAAGTGATGCACACCTATGTGCTCGAAACCTTGGCAAAAATTAGTTTGTAATGCAGATGAAAAAAGCCCCAGTAGCTATACAAATCCCCGTTGTTTTAGAAAACCATGGCGATACCCGCATCGATCCCTATTTTTGGTTGAATGACAGAGAAAACCCGGAAGTCATTGCCTATTTGAATGCCGAAAACGCCTATTATCAAGAACAAACCAAGCACAGCAAGCCGATTCAAGAGGCTTTGTTTTTGGAAATGAAATCTCGCATCAAAGAAGACGACAGCACGGTCCCTTATTTTTATAACGGCTATTATTACCTCACTCGTTTTGAAAAAGGAGGCGATTATCCCATCTATTCCCGAAAAAAAGAAAGCCTAGATGCAGCTGAAGAAATCCTGTTTAATTGCAACGAAATGGCCAGAGGTTTTGCCTATTTTAATCTAAAAGGCCTAACTATTTCACCCAATAACCAATGGGTAGCTTTTTCAGTCGATACGATTGGGAGACGCATCTATACGTTGCAAATCAAGAACTTAGTGAGTGGCGAATTGGCTCCCGATAAAATAGAAAACGTGACCGGAACAGCCACTTGGGCCAACGACAACGCAACCTTGTTTTACACCAGAAAAGATGCCGTTACCTTGCGCGCGGACAGTGTTTACAAACATATTTTGGGCATGCAACCCCAAACCGATTCCCTGGTTTACTTTGAAAAAGACGACACGTTTGATGTAACGGTTTACAAAGAAAAATCAAAAAAATACTTGGTTATTGCATCATCCAGTACGCTCACTTCTGAATACCAAATTTTAACTGCCGATTCGCCATCGGGAAAATTCATACTCTTTCAAAAACGAACACGCGGTTTAGAATACAGCATTTCGCATTTCGGAGATCGATTTTATATTTTGACCAACAAAGACAAAGCCACTAATTTTAAATTGATGGTTACCCCTGAATCGAATACACAAAAGGAATATTGGACCGACTTGATTGCGCATCGCACAGCTGTTTTGCTGGAAGACATCGAAATATTCCGTGATTATTTGGTGGTTTCCGAGCGGGAAAATGGCTTGAACACAATTCAAATTCGACCTTGGGATGGGAGCGAAGCCTACTATTTGCCCTTTGAAAGCGAAACGTATACAGCTTATACTACCACTAATGTTGATTTTGAGACATCTTTATTGCGTTACAGTTACCAATCGATGAATACTCCGGCCTCGGTAATTGAGTTTGACATGAAAACCAAAACCAAGCAAGTACTCAAAGAGCAAGTGGTATTGGGTGGGCAATTTGACAAAGCCAATTACACCGAAGAGCGTGTTTGGGCCACAGCCAAAGACGGCACTCAAGTTCCCATTTCGATAGTGTACAAAAATGGACTCACTAAAAACGGAGAAAATCCACTGTTGCTCTACGCCTATGGATCTTATGGGATGTCAATGGATGCCTATTTTTCTAGCACGCGTTTGTCCTTGTTAGACCGCGGATTTATATATGCGATAGCCCATGTGCGCGGTGGTGAAGATTTGGGTAGAGAATGGTATGAGCAAGGAAAATTGTTGCGAAAGAAAAACACCTTTACCGATTTTATTGCCTGCACCGAATTTTTAATTCAAGAAAAATACAGCTGTGCCGCGCATCTCTATGCCGAAGGCGGATCAGCCGGTGGATTGCTCATGGGCGCTATTTGCAACATGGCACCGCACTTGTATCACGGCGTAATTGCCCAAGTACCTTTTGTAGATGTGGTAACCACGATGTTGGACGAGAGCATTCCACTCACAACTGGTGAATACGACGAATGGGGAAATCCAAATAAAATTAACTATTACAACTACATCAAATCGTATTCGCCCTACGATAACGTCAAAGCGCAAGCCTATCCGCATCTGTATGTGTCAACTGGGTTGCACGATTCGCAAGTGCAGTATTGGGAACCCGCCAAATGGGTGGCCCGCTTGCGCATACTAAAAACCAACAACACCCAATTGTATCTCGATACCAATATGGATGCCGGGCACGGAGGTGCTTCAGGACGTTTTGAAGCCTTGCGGGAATTGGCCAAGGAGTTTAGTTTTTTATTAGATTTAGAAAAAATAGACCAATAACTAGATTATTAGTTTTAATTTTGACGCGTCATATTTACTACAAGCCTTTTTACAAAATTTAGATTAATGAAAGAAGTACAAGCATATCAATCGGTTTTGGAATTAATAGGGAACACCCCATTAATCAAGTTGCAAAACATGACCCAATCATTTCCGGGTTCGTTTTATGCCAAGGTTGAAGCCTTCAATCCAGGCCATTCCTCCAAAGACCGCATTGCACTTTATATAATCGAAGAAGCCGAACGCAAAGGAATACTAAAACCAGGTGCAACAATTGTAGAAACTACTTCGGGAAATACCGGTTTTAGTTTGGCAATGGTGAGCATTATTAAAGGTTATAAATGTATCGTAGCTGTAACTTCAAAATCATCACCCGATAAAATTGATATGTTGCGCAGCATGGGCGCCAAGATTTATGTATGTCCATGTGATGTAGCAGCCGATGATGAACGGTCTTATTACAGCGTAGCCAAACGTTTGCACCAAGAAACGCCTGGCTCGGTGTATATAAATCAGTATTTTAATGAATTGAATAGTGCGGCGCATTACCACTCAACGGGTCCAGAAATTTGGAAGCAAACACAAGGAACCATCACGCATTTGGTGGCCTGTAGCGGCACCGGTGGTACCATTTCGGGCACAGCCAAATACTTAAAAGAACAAGCAAAAAAACAAGGAACGTCTATAAAAATATTAGGCGTTGATGCCTATGGTTCGGTTTTGAAAAAATACCACGAAACCAAAGAATTTGACACTACTGAAATCTATCCGTACCGCATAGAAGGGCTGGGAAAAAACTTGATCCCTTCAGCCACTAATTTTGATGTAATCGATTCGTTCACCAAAGTCACCGACGAAGAAAGCGCCTATACTGCCCGAGAAATTGCTATCCAAGAAGGATTATTTGTAGGCTATACCTCGGGAGCAGTTATGCAAGCCATCAAGCAATTGGCTGCCGCAGGCGAGTTTGATGAAAACAGTCGAGTAGTGGCCATTTTCCCCGATCACGGTTCACGGTATATGAGTAAAGTATTCAGCGACCAATGGATGCAAGAACAAGGATTTACGGCGAATAAAGCCGATCAAGAAATAGAATATATTCAATAAAAAAAGTCCCAATTTGCAGATTGGGACTTTTTTTATTGTGTGATAAATTGAATTTAATTTTCTTCCATGGTGTGGTATATGTTTTGCACATCGTCATCCTCTTCAATTTTTTCGAGTAATTTTTCTACCTCTGCCATTTGATCTGCACTCAACGCTTTGGTTACTTGCGGAATACGTTCAAAACCAGACGATAAAATTTCGATTTTACGGTTTTCTAATTCTTTTTGAATGGCTCCAAAACTCTCAAAAGGCGCATAAATTAAGATGCCATCTTCGTCTTCAAATACCTCTTCGGCACCAAAATCGATGAATTCCAATTCCAATTCTTCGGGATCTAAATTGCCTTTGGGTATTCTAAAATTACAAGTATGATCAAACATAAACTCAACTGAGCCTTGGGTTCCCATGGTTCCGTTGCATTTATTAAAGTAACTGCGAATATTAGCAACAGTTCTGTTGTTATTGTCGGTTGCGGTTTCAATTAATATCGCAATGCCATGAGGAGCATAGCCTTCAAACAAAACTTCCTTGTAGTTGGCTGTATCTTTATCGGTTGCTTTTTTGATGGCGCGTTCCACATTTTCCTTAGGCATATTGGCCGATTTGGCATTTTGTATTACAGCACGCAAACGCGAATTGGCTTCCGGATTTGGTCCGCCTTCTTTTACAGCCATTACAATGTCTTTTCCAATACGTGTAAACGCTTTGGCCATCGCTGACCAACGTTTCATTTTTCTGCCTTTTCGGAATTCAAACGCTCTTCCCATTTCTATATCTAGTTCAAAAATTAGAATGCAAACTTAGTCAATACATTAATTTTTAAAAAATGTTTGTCTGCTTTTTTATCTACCGTATATTGGATACATTCGCACCCACTAATAAACACCTACTATCATGAAAAAATACATTTTATTCAGCTTCTTACTACTTGGTTTTTTAAGTTTTGCACAACTTCGCGAAAAAGGAACCACCGAACTTATTCCTACAATTGGATCAGCAACTTCTATTTACTACGGTACAACAAACAGTTTATTTTATAGTACCCCCATTTCATCCCTAAATATTGGTGTGCAAGGCGATTATTTTTATTCTTCTCGTTGGAGTTTACGTTCGGGACTTTTGTTTCAAACTATGGGTTCGCAATTTCCGGGGTATATCGAAGAATTGAAATACATCAGTGTTCCTGTTAATGCCAACTGGCACTTTGGAAGTACCCGCAAATGGAACTTGAATTTTGGACCTACGCTAGGGCTTTTAACTTCAGCAACTGCCAATGGCGAAGATGTTAAATCAAAAGCCAACGGATTTCAGTACGGTTTACAAGTAGGCATTGGCTACAAACTTCAGCTCACCGATAGATTCAGTATTTTATTGGATTACCAAAGTATGTCGGGCTTATCAAAAGTGAGCAAAGACAGTCAAAATCAGATTAAAAATAGTTACGGTAGCTTTGATTTGGGTGCCGTTTTTAAATTGTAATACCTCTATTTCTAAATATAAAAAATCCGCTTTTACTAGCGGATTTTTTGTTTATATAATATTCTTCGTGAGCTTACTTCCAACTCCCAACTTCCAACTTCCATCTTCACGCTTCCCACTTCCCACTTCCAACTCCCAACTTATTTTTTATAAAACGGCAACTTCACTACTTTGGCAGCCACGTCGTTTTTACGGATGCGAATAAAGATGTTGCTATCAACAGCCGCATGCGCAGTATGCACATACCCCATACCAATTCCTTTTCCTAAACTCGGCGCCATGGTTCCAGAAGTAACAATACCCATTACAGTTCCATCGGCATCCACAATTTCATAATCGTGACGAGGTACTGCACGTTCTAGCATTTCAAAGGCAACTAATTTTCGCGCTACGCCATTTTCTTTTTGGGCCAACAATGCTTTATCATTGGTAAAGGTTTTGGAAAATTTTGTAATCCATCCCAAACCGGCTTCAATAGGCGAGGTGCTGTCGTTAATGTCGTTTCCGTACAAGCAGAATCCCATTTCCAAGCGCAAAGTGTCGCGCGCAGCCAAACCAATAGGTTTGATGCCATAATCTGCTCCAGCCTCAAATACCTTGTTCCAAATGGTTTCTGCTTCGCTATTTTTACAATAAATTTCAAAACCTCCCGAACCGGTATAACCCGTAGCCGAAATGATCACGTGTTCAAAGCCTGCAAAATCGCCCACCACAAAATGGTAGTAGGCAATGCTACTCAAATCAACAGCCGTTAGGGCTTGCATCGCTTCAACCGCTTTTGGTCCTTGGATGGCTAGCAACGAGTAGTCGTCAGATACATTGCGCATGTCTACGCCCAAATCATTGTGACTGCTTATCCAGTTCCAATCTTTTTCAATGTTGGACGCATTCACCACCAATAAATACTGGTCATCTTTCATTTTATATACGATCAAATCGTCTACAATACCTCCGTCATTATTAGGTAAACACGAATATTGTGCCCGACCAATCGTGAGCATTGACGCATCGTTTGAGGTTACTTTCTGAATCAAAGCCAAAGCATGTTCACCCGTCAACAAAAATTCACCCATGTGTGACACATCAAAAACGCCCACCGCTGTTCGAACAGATTCGTGTTCGGCGTTGACGCCTTCATAGGTAATGGGCATATTATAGCCCGCAAACGGCAACATTTTGGCGCCTAAACTTTCGTGGATGTGATGCAATGCAGTATTTTTCATGTTCAGTGTGTAATTAATTGAGTGCCGCAAAAATACTTAAAATTGTTTTCGGTTCACGGATCTCGGTTGTTTGTTTTCCGTCCATCGTTTTCCGTATTCCGATTATCTTTGTATACTGGTTTAACCGTTTAAGCTTTATTAAGCGATAAACGAAAAGCGGTCATCGAGCAACGGTTATCAGTTGTCGGTTGTCTGTTAATTACTAATTATTAATTTTTCATTATTAATTAATTCCTCATTTGCTTGCGTATTCCTCTTTGTTTGTGGAATTTTGAACCACTTTATATCAAACCATGGACAACATACATTATATCAGCAGCGAGACCTTGAGTTTGGAGTTGCTCCAAGAAATTCTAAGTCAACATAAAACTCTTGCCCTTTCAGAAGAAGCACAAAACAACATCCAAAAGTGTCGCACCTATTTGGATGAGAAAATGAAAGCGCACGATGAACCGATTTACGGCATCAACACGGGTTTTGGATCGCTGTGTAATGTGAAAATATCTTCGGAAAATTTAACCCAACTGCAAGAAAATTTGGTCAAATCCCATGCCTGTGGAATAGGGGAAGAGGTACCACAAGAATTGGTTAAACTCATGCTATTGCTCAAAATACAGTCCTTGAGTTACGGCTATTCGGGGGTGCAATTGCAAACCGTTCAACGTTTAGTCGATTTTTACAACCATGATATTTTACCGGTAATCTATACCCAAGGTTCTTTGGGAGCAAGCGGTGATTTGGCTCCGTTGGCGCATTTGTCCTTGCCCTTATTAGGAGAAGGTGAAGTCTATTTTGAAGGAAACAAAATGTCTAGCGCGCAAGTGTTAGCCAAATTCAATTGGTCGCCTATTGATTTGCAGTCCAAAGAGGGATTGGCTTTGCTCAACGGAACCCAATTTATGAGTGCCTACGGAACCCACATAACTCTAAAAGCCATGAAATTGTCTTGGTTGGCTGATTTGATTGCCACCATTTCCTTAGAAGGTTTTGACGGACGCAAAGAGCCTTTTTCAGAATTGATTCATTTTATTCGACCGCACAAAGGACAAATTAATACCGCCATGCGCATCAACGAGTTTTTAGAAGGCAGTGAGATCATTGCCCAACACAAAACACAGGTTCAAGATCCGTATTCGTTTCGCTGCATCCCACAAGTACATGGGGCATCAAAAGACGCCATTGATTACGTGAAAAAAGTGATGAAAACCGAGATCAATTCGGTGACCGACAATCCCAATGTATTTATCGAAAGCGATCAAATAATTTCGGGCGGAAATTTTCACGGACAACCTTTGGCTTTGGCGCTTGATTTTATAGGAATCGCCTTGGCTGAACTGGGCAGTATTTCTGAGCGCAGAACCTACCAACTCATCTCGGGAAGCCGAAGTTTACCCGCTTTTTTAGTAAAAAATCCGGGATTAAATTCTGGGTTTATGATTCCGCAGTATACCGCAGCCAGTATTGCCAGTCAGAATAAACAATTGGCTACTCCGGCTAGTATTGACAGTATCGTTTCTTCAAACGGACAAGAAGATCATGTGAGCATGGGTGCCAATGCAGCGACCAAATGTTTGCGCATTGTTGACAATTTGGAGCGCATTTTAGCTATTGAATTAATGAATGCTTCTCAAGCTATTTCCTATCGTTCACCGCTGAAATCTAGTGCGATAATTGAGCAGTTTTTACAGTCGTATCGAGCCATTTGTCCATTGGTTACTGAGGACAGAATCTTGCACACCGATATTATAAATTCAGTAGAATTTTTGGCCAGTTTCCAAATAGACTTTGAGTTGTTGGAAAACTAGTTTAGGGAATTACCACACTATTTTCTTCATGGAAAATTCACCAAAACAATACCAATGTCGCGGTAATTGCAACAGCTAAAGTAGTGTTGTTTCCTACCATGGCATTTTGCACCGCGTTACTGATGAGTAAAATGAGAACAATGTCGGCGGAGTTTAACTGCGATAATTATTTTTCATCATAGACCTCAAAGCCAGCAACATAAAAAAAACAGACACCTAAACTTCGAATAACAATATCTAGGTATTCGTTCATGATTACAGCCATTTACAATAGCGTTCAATGGCTTTGATCATTTCGCCCGCGATATCTTTATTTGTTGCATTTTCTATTCCTTCTAATCCTGGAGAAGAGTTAACTTCCAATAAAAGCGGTCCTTTTGATGAACGAATTATATCCACACCGGCCACTCGTAAATCCATGGCCTTGGCTGCTTTGATGGCAATTCGTTTTTCATCAGAAGTTGGTTTTATCACAGAGGCCGTTCCGCCCAAATGAATATTGGCCCGAAATTCTCCCGGCAAAGCTTCCCGCTGAATGGCCGCCACAACTTTATTATCAACCACAAACAGTCGCAAATCTTTTCCGTTGGCTTCTTTAATGAATTCCTGCACCAAGATGTTGGCATTTAAGCTTTTGAAGGCATTAATTACCGATTCGGCAGCTTTTTTGGTCTCGGCCAAAACCACTCCTTTTCCTTGCGTTCCTTCCAAAAGTTTAACAATAAGTGGTGGTCCACCTACCATTTTAATCAAATCATCGGTGTCCAAAGGCGAGTTGGCAAAACCAGTAGTAGGAATATCTACGCCATGATTCAAAAGCAACTGCAAGGAAAAAAGTTTATCACGAGATTGGGTAATGGCCGCCGCCGAGTTTAAACAAAACACTTTCAACGATTCAAATTGACGAGTCAAGGCACAGCCATAAAAAGTAATGCTGGGGCGAATTCTGGGAATCACCGCATCAAAATTATCCAGCACTCGGCCTCCTCGGTAATGAATTTCGGGTTTGGTGGCATCGAGTTTCATGTAGCATTCTTTGATGTTCAAAAAATGCATTTCGTGTCCGCGAAAGGAACCCGCTTCCATGATGCGTTTGTTACTGAATAATTCGGGATTACTGGCCAATAAACCAATACGCAATCCCTTTTTTTGAATGGTAGAAGACGCATACAATTCACGAATGGTATCTTCGGTTCTATCGCCCAACAAATATTTTTGTTCGGGATCAACCAAAATTCTGCCACTCATGGCTTCTCGACCCAATAACATCCGAAAACCCATGGAATCTCGGTTGGTCAAGGTGAGTTCTATTTCCCAACTTTGGTTGCCAATGGTGATAACAGAAAGTACAACAAAACGCTTTTCGCTATAGCCAGAAGAACTTTTCACTAATCGATTGCCAATGAGTTTGGCTTCGCAGTGCAAGATGGTTTTTAAATTATTTTGAATCGGATTGATGTCAAACTTCACCCAAGCCTCTCCGTCTTTTGTAATAGGAGCAATGTTTATGGCGTGTAAAGCTGAAGTTTTTGCCCCCGAATCAACACGGGCTTTAATTAACGGGATTCCAAGATCAGGGAAGGAACACCATTCTTCGCTTCCTAATATTATTTTGGTGTCAGGCATTTGCACTTATTTTGATACACTACTATTCGATTGGATTTTCAACTTTTTTTAATGTGATAAACAGCTCTTGTTTATCGGCATCTAATTCCATATAAATTTCGTCGCCAATACCTATTTTAGAAGTAATAATTTCTTCGGCTAAGGCATCTTCTACATATTTTTGAATGGCCCGTTTCAGGGGTCTTGCGCCAAATTGTTTGTCAAAACCTTTTTCAGCAATGAAGGATTTGGCTTCTGCAGATAAAGCCAACTGATAACCCAAATCGGCCACGCGGGCAATGAGTTTTTTCAATTCAATTTCGATGATCAAATCGATGTCGTGTTTTTCTAAGGCATTAAACACAATTACATCGTCAATACGATTCAAAAATTCGGGAGCAAAGGTTTTCTTCAAGGCATTTTCGATGATGCTTTTGGAGTTCTCATCTGTTTGGGCCACTTTGGCGGCGGTACCAAATCCAACACCTTGTCCAAAATCTTTCAATTGGCGCGCACCCACATTAGATGTCATGATGATAATCGTGTTTTTGAAATCAATTTTTCGTCCCAAACTATCGGTCAAGTAGCCGTCGTCCAATACTTGCAACAACATATTAAACACATCCGGATGCGCTTTTTCGATTTCGTCTAATAAAACCACACAATACGGTTTTCTGCGCACTTTTTCGGTGAGCTGGCCGCCTTCTTCATAGCCCACATAGCCCGGAGGTGCTCCAACCAAACGCGAGATGGCAAATTTTTCCATGTATTCGCTCATGTCGATGCGAATCAAGGCATCTTCTGAATCAAACAGTTCTTTGGCGAGTACTTTGGCCAATTGCGTTTTTCCAACTCCGGTTTGTCCCAAAAAGATAAAGGAGCCTATCGGTTTGTTGGGATCTTTTAATCCGGCGCGGTTGCGTTGTATAGATCGGGCAATTTTTATGACCGCTTCTTTTTGTCCAATAACCTTTCCTTCAATGAGTTCGGGTAAATTGGCTAATTTATTACTTTCGGTTTGTGCAACGCGATTTACCGGTATTCCAGTCATCATCGAAACCACATCAGCAACGTTATCTTCGGTTACCATAATGCGATTCGATTTGGCATCTTCTTCCCATTGTTCTTGGGCGACAGCCAAGTCTTTTTCGATGCGCTTTTCGTCGTCGCGTAATTTGGCCGCTTCTTCGTATTTCTGTCGTTTTACTACCGCCGATTTTTGTTCGCGCACTTCTTCCAATTGGCGTTCCAAATCTAAAATTTGTATCGGTACATCTATATTGGTAATGTGCACGCGGGAACCCGCTTCGTCTAGCGCATCTATCGCTTTGTCTGGCAAGAACCGCTCCGACATATAGCGGTTGGTCAATTTCACGCAGGCTTCAATCGCTTCTTGTGTATAGGTTACATTGTGGTGGTCTTCGTATTTGTTTTTGACGTTGTTTAAGATGGTAATCGTTTCCTCGACCGACGTAGGTTCTACGATGATTTTTTGAAAACGACGTTCTAAGGCGCCATCTTTCTCTATGTATTGGCGGTATTCGTCTAGGGTCGTGGCGCCAATGCATTGTATTTCGCCGCGAGCCAACGCCGGTTTAAACATATTGGATGCATCCAACGAACCGGTTGCGCCACCAGCGCCCACAATGGTGTGAATTTCGTCAATGAATAAAATAATGTCGTCGTTTTTTTCGAGCTCGTTCATCACCGCTTTCATGCGTTCTTCAAACTGCCCACGGTATTTGGTTCCGGCTACTAAGCTGGCCAAATCTAAGGTAACCACACGTTTGTTGAATAAGATGCGGGACACTTTTTTCTGAATGATTCTTAGTGCCAAGCCTTCGGCAATAGCTGATTTTCCTACACCGGGCTCGCCAATTAGCAAGGGATTGTTTTTTTTGCGGCGGCTCAGGATCTGAGAAACCCGCTCAATTTCTTTTTCACGACCGACTACAGGATCTAATTTTCCTTCTTCGGCCATTTCTGTTAAGTCGCGACCAAAGTTGTCTAAAACAGGTGTTTTAGATTTTTTATTGGTTTTGGATGTCGGATTGGTAAAATTACTTTCCTTAAATGTTTCGTCGCCAGAGCCATCCTCGTTGTAGGACTCGTTTTTGGGTAAATTTTCGAGGTAATTATCCTCATGTGGCTCTAAACTTAAGTATTGTTCTTTGGCCGTATCGTAATCTATTTTTAGTTTGTTGAGTAATTTGGTGGTTGGATCATTTTCGTTGCGTAAAATACACAACAACAAATGCGCCGTGCTGATGGATGTGCTCTGAAAAACTTTGGCTTCCAAGAAAGTAGTTTTCAAGGCGCGTTCGGCTTGACGTGTGAGATGCAAATTCTTCTTTTCGTTGCTGCCTACCAAATTGGGGTTGGGTGGACTTAAAATTTCAACCTTCTTGCGCAAGTGATCGAGATCAATAGAAAGGTTGTTTAGGATGTTGATAGCCTTGCCGTTTCCGTCGCGCAATATGCCCAACATGAGGTGTTCGGTGCCAATAAAATCGTGTCCTAACCGCAGCGCTTCTTCTTTGCTGTAGGTTATTACATCTTTAACTCGGGGGGAAAAATTATCATCCATGTGCGTGTAATTTCGTGTAAGTTTTGAGTGCTAAATGGCTCTGTTTCAAAAACCATTCCTTTCTTTGGGTACTGTCAGCTAATAGACAAAAAAAAAGTTAATAAAAAAAGGAATGTCAGCCCTAACTTATCAACTGAATTAAGGTGGAATTTTGTTAATAAATAGCCTCATTTAAGACCAATAGTTGATAAAAAAATCAACCGAAAAGGCTATATTTACGAGATTTTTTTACACAAAATAAATTTTAAACTAACTAGAATATGTCTGACGGAGAAAAGTTAATTCCTATTAACATTGAGGATGAAATGAAATCAGCCTACATCGATTATTCGATGTCGGTAATTGTATCAAGAGCACTTCCTGATGTTAGAGATGGCTTGAAACCAGTACATCGAAGAGTACTATATGGAATGTATGATTTAGGTGTTTTTTCTAATAAAGCGCACAAAAAATCCGCAAGAATTGTGGGTGAGGTTTTGGGTAAGTACCACCCTCACGGCGATACTTCGGTATATGACGCCATGGTGCGTATGGCGCAAGAATGGAGTTTGCGTTATTTGTTAATTGATGGCCAGGGTAACTTTGGTTCGGTAGATGGCGATAGCCCGGCTGCCATGCGTTATACGGAAGCCCGTATGAAAAAGATGTCAGAAGACATTATGGCAGACATTGACAAAGAAACGGTAGATTTTCAGTTAAACTTTGACGACACCTTATACGAGCCAAAAGTAATGCCTACGCGTGTTCCGAATTTGTTAATCAACGGAGCGTCTGGAATTGCAGTAGGGATGGCCACCAATATGGCACCACACAATTTGCGTGAAGTGATTGACGGAACCTTGGCCTACATTGACAACAACGACATCGAAATTGACGAATTAATCAATTATGTAAAAGCACCTGATTTCCCTACAGGCGGTGTGATTTATGGGTATGATGGCGTTCGCGAAGCATTCAAAACCGGAAGAGGCCGAATCGTGATGCGTGCCAAAGTAGGATTTGAGGAAGTAGATGGCCGGGAATCTATTATTGTGACCGAAATTCCGTACCAAGTGAACAAAGCGGAAATGATCAAGAAAACCGCTGATTTGGTAAATGATAAAAAGATAGAAGGCATTGCCAATATCCGAGACGAATCAGATCGAAATGGGATGCGTATTGTGTACATCTTGAAGCGCGACGCCGTTCCAAATGTAGTGTTGAATACCTTATTTAAATATACTCAACTGCAATCTTCTTTCAGTGTAAACAATATTGCTTTGGTGGCTGGTCGCCCGCAAATGTTGAATCTTAAAGATTTGATTCACTATTTTGTAGAACACCGTCACGATGTAGTGGTGCGCAGAACCAAATATGATTTGCGCAAAGCCGAGGAAAGAGCCCACATTTTAGAAGGATTGATCATTGCTTCTGATAACATTGACGAAGTAATTGCCCTGATTAGAGGTTCTAAAAATACGGACGAAGCCCGCGAAAAATTAATGACTCGTTTCAGTTTGTCCGACATTCAGTCGCGTGCCATTGTAGAAATGCGTTTGCGTCAACTCACAGGATTAGAGCAAGACAAATTGCGTGCTGAGTATGAAGACATCATGAAATTGATTCAAGAATTGAAAGCCCTTTTAGCAAGCAAAGAATTGCGCATGGAGCTCATTAAAACCGAATTGCACGAAATCCGTGATAAATATGGTGACGATCGTCGTTCAACCATAGAATATGCTGGCGGTGACGTGAGTATCGAAGATTTAATTGCCGATGAAAACGTGGTAATTACCATTTCGCATGCAGGCTACATTAAACGCACCAATTTATCCGAATACAAAACCCAAAATAGAGGTGGAGTTGGCCAAAAAAGTGCCGGAACACGCGACCAAGATTTCTTGGAGCACATGTATGTGGCCACCAATCACCAGTACATGATGTTCTTTACGCAAAAAGGAAAATGTTTCTGGATGCGGGTGTACGAAATTCCAGAAGGAAGTAAAACCAGCAAAGGACGTGCGATTCAAAACTTAATCAACATAGAAAGTGACGATAAAGTAAAAGCCTTTATTTGCACCAAAGATTTGAAAGACACCGAATACATCAACAACCACTATGTAATCATGGTAACCAAACAAGGTATCGTGAAAAAAACATCCTTGGAGCAATATTCTAGACCGCGTGTCAATGGAGTTGCGGCAATTACCATTCGGGAAGACGACGAATTATTTGAAGCCAAATTGACCAACGGCGAAAGCCAAATATTACTAGCCGTTAAGTCGGGTAAATTGGTTCGATTTGAAGAAGGAAAAACCCGTCCAATGGGAAGAACCGCTTCGGGTGTGCGCGGAATTACCTTGGCCGATGAGCAGGATGAAGTAATTGGAATGGTGTCGGTAAATGACATGACTAGTGAAATTTTGGTAGTGGCTGAAAATGGCTACGGCAAACGTTCTAGCTTAGACGAATACCGCATTACCAACCGCGGAGGAAAAGGAGTGAAAACCCTCAACATCACTGAGAAAACGGGAAAATTAGTTTCGATTAATAATGTAACCGACGCCGATGATTTGATGATCATCAACAAATCGGGCTTGACTATTCGTATGGATGTATCTGATTTACGCGTGATGGGACGCGCTACACAAGGTGTTCGTTTGATTAACATAAAAGGAAACGACTCGATTGCGGCGGTAACCAAAGTAATGAAAGAGGAAGAAGCTCCAGAAGGCAGCGAAGATGAGGCTTCAGCTGATGCTGAAACAATTGACGAAGCTGAAGAAGCCACAGAAACAGAAGAAACAACAGAAGAATAATTAAATTTTATAAACATGAAAAGTAAGTATGTACTCCTTGCATCGGCTTTCGTATTATCAATAAGTACGTATGCCCAAAAGGATCAAATTAAAGCCGCCGAAAAAGCCTTAAAAAATGGCAATGCGGCAGAAGCAATGATCAGTTTGTCTCAAGCAGAACCTGTATTGGCAGCAGCTTCTCCTGCTGAAAAAGCACAATTTCATTTTGTGAAAGGAAACGCGGCTCTCGATTTAGCCAACAAAAATGTAGATGCAACAGCCAACTTGACCCTGGCGGCCAATTCCTACAAACAAGTAGTTGAGATTGAAAAAGCAGCCGCAAAATCAAAATTTTCTGAGCAAGCCACAGCTGCTTTGGCCACTGTGAAAAGCAATATGATTTCTAAAGCGGTTGAAGCGGGTAACCAAAAGAACTACAAAGAAGGCGCACAATTACTATATGCAGCCTATGAAGTAGACAAAACCGATGTAGAAAAATTGTACTACGCCGCTAGTTATGCGGTAAATGCACAAGAATACGACACGGCATTGACTTATTACAACGAGCTGAAACGATTAAACTATTCTGGCGAAGGAACAGCCTATTATGCCAAGAATGTGTTGAACGAGCAAGAAGAGTTTTTTGGCTCAAAAGAAGATCGCGACAGCAAAGTAAAATTGAAATTGTATACCGATGCACGTGACGAAGCGATTCCGTCCAAACGCGGTGAGATTTACAAAAACATTGCGCTAATTTTATTACAAAATAACCAAACCGAAGAAGCTAAAACAGCTTTAGCCGAAGCCCGTGTAGCCAATCCAGATGATACGTCATTAACCTTGGCTGAGGCAGATATCTATTTGAAACTACAAGATTTTGTTACCTACAAAAAATTGATTTCAGAAGTATTAGCCAAAAACCCGAACGATGCTGATTTGGTTTACAATTTGGGTGTAATCTCTTCAAAAACTGATGCGGCAGCTGCTGAGCAATACTACAAGCGCGCCATCGAAATTAAGCCTGATTATATCAATGCCTATTTGAACTTGGCCATTCTCATTTTGGATGGAGAAAAAATATTGGTAGACAACATGAACAAATTGGGTACATCAGATAAAGACATGAAAAAATATGAGGTGCTCAAAAAACAACGCGACGGTTTATTCCTGTCATCGATTCCATATTTGGAGAAAGCGTTTGAATTGAATCCACTTAATGAAGACGTCGGAACAACTTTGCTTAATGTATATAGTGCGTTAGAAATGATGGACAAGAAAAAAGCATTAAAAGCTAAAATTGGTAAAAAATAAGTTACTCGGTATTTCCATAAAAAAAGCCATCTGAATAGATGGCTTTTTTTATGGAAAATAAATTGAATTAGTTTTTGTTGATCTTTACCGTTTGCGTGGCCGAAGTAGTTTGCACTTTAAACAAATAGGTGCCTGGCACTAAGGCTTCGGTGTTGATAGTGGCCTTGCGGTCATTTACGTTTTGTTGAATAACCAGTTGGCCTAAAAGTGTGTAAGCACTTATGGTTTGAATTGGCTCAACCGCATCAAAATACAACTCAGCTTGAGCAGGGTTGGGGTAGTAGATGAATTTGCTTTTGGTTACTTGGTTGTTGGCCAAATTGGCGCAAGTTACGGTTGCGTTAAAACCTGGCGCGTTATTGGCCCCGTCTGAGTAAAATACAAAAGTCAATTTTCCAGAAGCATCGGTAGAAGTTACAGTTCCCGGTGAATTGGTTCCGGTAAAGCCGTATTGCTCTACGATAAATGGAGAAGTGGTACTTGGTCCGTTGTAAATAGTGAGGCGATCGATGCCGTTTTCTAAATTGAATGACGTAAAGGTAACCGACACTTGGTCGCCTGCATTGATTGGGTTTATTGTAGTCGTGTAATATTCGCTGTTGCTGTAATTGGCCGTTGGACCTCCCGAATCAAAAAATACGCCATCTACACAGTGATTGATTAAAGTGGTGAAAGTATTAGTTACTAGATTAGAAAACGTACCTGCTGCACAACTGGATCGTACATAAAAATCATAGGAAGAAAATGAATTTAATCCGTCAATTGTATAAGAATTGCTGTTCACGGTAGTATAGGTTCCGGTAGATCCACTTCCTGCGGGCACTACTAATACTTCAAATGAAATTGCCCCGTTTGGATTGGTCCAAGTGAAAGCTGCCCCGCTGATGCTCACATTAGAAACCGCAACCACTAAATTGGAACTGCAATTGGTGGTGAACGAATTTACAGCCGAAAAGTCAGAAAAACCACATTCGTTTGCCGCTTTTACTCTCCAATAGTAGGTTGTTCCGTAAAATAAATTTAGTAAGTTGAGTTGATTGGTTGTTGAACTATAGGTTTGTACCGCCGAAGTAAAGGATTGATCAGTAGAAACTTCGATGCTGTAACTGGCCACATTATCACCTATATTTTCCCAATTTAATGTGGTTGTATTGGTAGCAATAGTGGCTTCGTTTACTGGAGAAGTGAGTGCTGGGCCAACTGCTTGTGGACTTTGAATGATTAAGGTGTAAAACAGATCGGTGCTAATTGCTCCAGTTATAGCTGTAACAGTGATGTTGTAGGTGCCTGCAGTAAGGGCGTCTAAACCGCTCAATACAATTGAATTCGATCCAGCGCCTGTTAGAGAATCTGCGTTGAAACTAGCGCTAGCTCCTGCAGGTAATCCGCTGATGCTAAATTGCGCTACACCGCTAAAGGTTGGATTGGCTTCCAACTGAAAATTGAATGAAGAAGAGGTTGAACCTAAACAAACACGTTTGGTCATGGCTTCATTCGAAGAAAGTAAAATTGGTTTGCCTTTGATGTTGCTCAGTAAAAGCGAATATTTTTGCAAAGCATTCATGAGGTTCCCTTTGTGATTGATTGTTACCGTATAGGTTCCGTCGCCGGCAGCTACCTCAATTTTTTCTACATTATCTACTGTGTTATCGGCTTTTGTGGCCGCAGCGGTAACTGTTGCGGGATTTAATTTCCATGGGAAGTTGGTTGTATTTGATTTTGAAATTCTAAAATCTAAATCATTTACTAATGCTGGCGCATAATAATCTACAATTGAATTATTGACGATGGTGCCCGTTGGATCAGTCCAACAAATGGTTCCGCTGATGGCTTTGGACGCATCGTTTGGTTCAAAATTAAAGGTATACGAAGCCGCCTGATTTAGTGTATTCTCTTTGATCATCGCATCTACATTGTCATTAGAAATGAGCACCGCTGCACGCTCTGCATTGAGTAATCCCCAACCAAATTTATAATCCGGACCGATCGCCGAGCCCGCTTCGTCGGCGGTGTGAATGGCCAACCCACGCAAAGTAGCTGATCGCATGAATCCGCCTTTTACATTTTTGAAATGTTGTTGTAATAAAAGTAAAGTTCCTGCTACGTTGGGCGAGGACATCGATGTACCGCTGTAGGAAGAATAGGAGCTGTCAGAGGTAGAAGTACACGAACGAACATTCACGCCTTTTCCGCAGATATCTGGTTTTACTCGGCCATCATCAGTAGGTCCATAACTACTGAAACTGGACATCGTTACACTGTTTGCAGAAGTATAGTTACTCACCTGATTTACCGCCGCCACAATGATTCCATTTTTGGACGTGCTTTTGCCTGATAATAAATCATAGCCATTTTTGGTTGTATTGTATCCTGCGTTTCTAGAATTACCTGCTGAATTTACAAACAAATAATAGGGCGCATTATACATAATATTGTCAAACGTTTTAGCATCTGCATCATATTTCCCCCATTTGTACACCGGTACTGATGCAGGATCGTTTCCGTAAGAATGGTTGGAAACCAAGAGTGCATTGGCTGCCGCCTGAGTTACTTCGTAGGTATCGGTGGTCCAATCGTAGGCTCTCAAATTGGCTTGACTGGCCATACCTTTGGCCGTAGCGCTGGCAGTACCGCCCATTACAGTTCCCGACACGTGTGTGGCATGGTCTGAAACAGAGGTCGGGTTATCCACTTGAGTTACTCTTCCGGATATTAACTGGTGGGTACTGCGCACTTTTCCGCCATCCCAAACACCAATAGTCATGTTTTGACCGTCCAATTGTAGGCCCAAACTTCCACCAGTATTCAGGCGATTGGCTCGGGTAGTTATCGCAGCTCCTGCATTGTCAGTGGTATAATATACGGGGTTTTCGTTTTCGTCTACGCGCACCAATTCGGCTATTCCGCCATTGGGTTTGGCGATAAATTCTTGCCAACCTTTCACGGCCGCCAATTCCATCGCCCGGCGTTTGTCGGCTTTGTAAATCGAATCATAAATAGGGGCGATTCGATTGAGCTCGGCAACATTGGTTTCAGCTATAATTTTTATTTTGTCGGCTTCCGTTTGCGCAAAGGAAAACGTAAAATAGAACAAACTAAGTACTAGTATTTTGGTTGATTTCATAGATCGATGTAAAAATTTGGGCTAAAATAAGCTTATAATTGCAATGATTTTTAACATTTTAGGTAAACAATAGTTAAATTATTTTTTTAATTACCCGCAATTTATGGGTATGTTTATTGAGTTCGGCGTTGTAAATGCCCAAGTGATCCAAGCGATCTACGCGTACTTTTCCGCTGGCATGAATGATGTAATTGTCTTCCATAATGATGCCAACATGAATAATTTTTCCTTCGTCATTGTCAAAAAAGGCCAAATCGCCGGCTTCACTTTCTTCGATAAAACTCAACGGAATTCCTTGTGAGGCTTGTTGTGAAGCATCCCGAAGCAAGGAATAGCCATTCAATTTATAGACCATTTGCGTAAAACCCGAACAGTCTATGCCAAAGGGAGTTTTTCCGCCCCACAAGTAGGGCGCGTTCAAATAGTGATATGCCGTTTCTAGCACGTTTGATTTGGGTTGAACTCCTGTGCGAATTTGTCCATCAAAACTGTAGCCTTGTCGATTGATTTCCTCCAGTTTCAAAAACGCCAGCGAGGCACCCAAGGTAATGGGCAGCAATTGATTGGGAGGATAAGTGATGTATTCTACCAAATCACCATTTAAGGCTATTGGTAAATTAGCTAATGCCTGGTATTCATCGGCGGATAATTCTTGAAATTGCTTTTCGTCGATCCAACCTTCGTACTGATCAAAATGCAATCTAATTTTGCGCCACTGTTTCTGCCGATCAATTAGTTCAAATTGTTCACCAAAAAGCAGCTGCGAAACCATTTCACTTCGATCAGAAGGTTCGAGTCGCAGAGGGATTACCGCTAAATTGCAAATTCCAAACATCTTTTTGTTTGTTAAATTAGGCGCGTTCTAATACAATGGCAGACGCACCTCCACCTCCATTACAGATAGCAGCAGCACCCAACTTGGCGTTGTTTTGCTTCAGTACATTAAGTAACGTAATAATGATGCGCACACCCGAACAGCCCAAAGGATGTCCCAAGGAAACTGCGCCACCATTTACATTTACTTTGTTGTTATCCAATCCTAAAATTTGGGCATTGGCCAATCCAACTACAGCAAAAGCTTCGTTGAATTCAAAAAAATCAACATCAGAAACAGTGAGTCCAACTTTGGCTAAAGCTTTCGGAAGAGCCTTGGCCGGAGCTGTCGTAAACCATTTGGGTTCTTGTGCGGCATCGGCATAACTCTTAATGTAGGCGAGGGGAGTAAGTCCCAGTTCGAGCGCTTTTTCTTCGCTCATTAAAATTACTGCACCGGCTCCGTCATTAATCGTGGAGGCATTGGCGGCAGTAACCGTTCCTTCTTTGGTAAAAGCCGGATTTAAACTCGGTATTTTGTCCAATTTTACATTGGTATATTCTTCGTCTTTACTTACAATAATGGGTTCGCCACGGCGCTGTGCCACGGCAACCGAAACTACCTCGTCATCAAATTTACCTTCGCTCCACGCTTGGGCCGAACGCTCATAGGATTGCACGGCAAAAGCATCTTGTGCTTCTCTGCTAATGTTATGTTCGCTGGCACATAAATCGGCCGAAACGCCCATGGCTTGGTTGTCGTAGGCATCAGATAATCCGTCGCGTTGCATGCCATCAACCAAAGTGGCAGGTCCAAATTTATAGCCGTTACGCAGGTGGGTGTAGTGGGGAATCATACTCATGTTTTCCATTCCGCCAGCTACCACAATCTCGGCATCACCCGCTATAATGGCTTGGGCGCCTTGCATTACGGCTTTCATTCCCGAAGCACACACTTTGTTTACGGTGGTTGCAATTACAGAATTAGATAAACCGGCGTGTAAGGCAGCTTGACGAGCAGGTGCTTGACCTACTCCGGCTTGAACCACATTTCCCATAATAACCTCATCTATTAGGGAAGGATCCAAATTGATTTGTGCCAAAGCTCCTTTTATGGCAGCAGCACCCAAAAGTGGAGCAGGTACGGTTGATAAAGCGCCCATAAAGCTTCCAATTGGCGTGCGGGCAGCAGCTACGATAACTACTTTTTTGTTCATGTTTGTTGGTTTTGTATTAGGTTCTCACTTCGGTCGCGAATTTAACCAATTTAAATTACACCCAAATGGTTTTGGATTAAAAACAAAGGCCATCACGCTCTTTTTTGAGATAAATGACTGTAGAAAAAAATAAAAAGATTTTGTTTTATACCAAGTTGATTTTAAATAAAAGAGTAGCTTAGTTTTCGGCTAAATTTCTTTGGAAATCCGTTATTTACTATCAACTATTTTTATGGAATGCATCATGCACAATACTCCTCTAGAACCTCAAGAAAATCAGACTGAAACCCATATTGAGGAAGACGTGATACCCAACCCTGTATCAAAAAATAAATGGTTATATCCCGATGATCAGTTTGGTCTACTGCAACGAGGTTTTGTGATAGATTCAATTACGTATTCCCATAAAACCAATCCTAAACCTGCAGATCGGTTAGAATAAAAAGCAATAAAAAATGCCTCTAGGTTATAGAAGCATTTTAGTAAGGGGTAAATTTTATTAATTTTAATTCAGGTTCAACTGTATAGCGGTTCCCTCGTTTAGTTGACTTTCTATAGATAATTTTGCGTTGATTTTTTCGGCCAATTTTTGAACCAATTGCAAACCCATTCCCATGCCAATTTCATTATTAGTGCCGTGAGTAGAACTGTAATTATGCATTAATATGGCATCAATTTTATCGGCAGTCATTCCCACACCTGAATCCGAAACTTGCAAGAGATTGTTTCTGTATTCTAATCGAATATTTCCATTGTTTGGTGTGAACTTGATTGCATTCGAAACAATATTTCTCAAGATAATGGACACTATTTCTTTATCGGCATATATAGTTGAATCATCGTCAACCTCTACCGTTAGGGAAATGTTTTTGGCAGAATAGGTGTTTTTGTATATGGCCAAAGTTGTTTCAATACAAGGTTTGGCTTGAATGATCTCCGGGTTCACCTGAATTGCATCAAAGTTTGATCTCGACCAATTCAGGGTCGTTTCTAGCATTTCTAACACCTGATAGGATTGTCGATTAATGAGGTGCATGTAGGTGGTAAAATCTTCTTGTAAGATATCATTATCTAAAGCCAAATCACAAATTCCAATTAGGTTGGCAATTGGTGCGCGCAAATCATGCCCTAACACCGAAAGCATACGGTCGTTGTTGCTGTTAATGTTTTTGAGCTCTTCTTGTAATTTAATTTCTTTATCCAAATCAATAAAGGCAACTACATGTAAATCATTGACTACAGATGCTTTGATTTCGTACCATTTTTTGGTCCCTTTTTTACAAGTAATTTGGGATTTTTTTCGGACAAAAACATTTCCTGTTTTCAAGGTGAGTACTTCCTCTAAATTCCAATTGTTGATTACTTGATTTCGGTAATCGATATCGGGATAGGCATGGGCATACCAAGCTTCAATTGTTGGTATTTCATCCAACGAATATCCAATGTCATTTTTAAAACTTTCGTTTATAAAAGTGTTGTAATGCACGCCATTAATTACTTCGGCAATAATAAAAGGGTAAGGTAAGAAATCGGCCACATGGTGGAGATCAAACCGGGAGATAGAGTGGTTAAACATAAAGATGAATGGTAGTGGGGTTACTTATTCAGCTGCGAATGTACTGTTAACAATTCAAAAAAGGAATAATAAACAATACTTTTTTATGCACATTTAGTAACTATTAGTTAAGCTTTCTAGCTTACAGAATGTACGAGTTAGCTTGTTTATGATCGTTTTTTTTGTTAAAATCCTTTCACTTTAACAAGGATGATGTTCATTTGAAAGTGGATTTACAACGCCTAAAGGCATTGTGCAAAGCGTCCCCAAGGATTTTGCTGGCGCAACATCCTTTATATTCAATAAAGTAGAGTTTCATTTGGAAATTGACTCACAACACCTAAAGGCATTGTGCAAAGCGTTAAGGCAATAGAGTTATCTAGTTAATTAATTGCAGATGTTCACCACAACGCCTAAAGGCATTGTGCAAAGCGTCCCCAAGGATTTTGCTGGCGCAACATCCTTGGGCGGGACGCTTTGAAAACAAAAAAAGAGTAAAAACGCTCAAGTGAACTTGGACGTTTTTACTCTTTTTTTTGTTTATTCGTGAACGCAGAAGGATTCGAACCTTCGACCGCCTGCTTAGAAGGCAGGTGCTCTATCCAGCTGAGCTATGCGTCCGTTGTCGGGGTGGCAGGATTCGAACCTGCGGCCTCCTGCTCCCAAAGCAGGCGCGATAACCGGGCTACGCTACACCCCGAAGGATAAAAAGCGGAGAGTAAGGGATTCGAACCCTTGGTACAGTTTCCCATACGCATGTTTAGCAAACATGTCCTTTCGGCCTCTCAGGCAACTCTCCAAGCTCAAAGAACGAATTCATTTTAGCGGTTGCAAACTTAACTTTTCATTCGTTATTTAACAACTAAAACAGGCTTTTTTTTTCGTTTTTTTTAGGCACATTAAGAAAGGGGTTCAAAGTCAATAGGATACTCTGTGAATAACTCCGCCATTTATTTCTATATTTGAAATTCAAAACACATCACCATGAAAATACACCTTATTTTACTACTAGCAATTGGAATGATTCCTCAAATACAAGCACAGCAATCTGAAGAAAAATCGACTATAGCTGACACCTCTTTTGTGAAAGTGAGTGCCTACAGTTCAGATTTTGTTTATGATTTAAAGTATGCTACAACAGATAATTTTTTGGGTGAAAAAGTATACAACTGCGGCGAATGTTATTTGCGGTACAAAACCTTAAAAGCATTACTGGTTGCAAACGAAAAAATAAAATCCAAAGGCTATAAATTTAAATTATTTGATTGCTACCGACCGCTTTCGGTGCAACAAAAAATGTGGGCTTTGGTATCAGATCCTGTCTATGTGGCTGATCCCGCCAAAGGTTCCTTGCACAACAGGGGAGGTGCCGTTGATTTGACTTTGGTGGATAAAAACGGAACCGAATTAGATTTTGGAACTTCCTTTGATTTTTTTGGCGAACAAGCCAGTCATTCCTATTTAGAGCTCGAAAAAGTGGTGCTAAAAAACAGAACGTACCTCAAGAAAGTGATGACCGAAAGTGGATTTACCATCTTTCCTTCCGAATGGTGGCATTACAACATTGATGGAGGTCAGGAATTACCCATAGCCAATTTTACTTGGCCGTGTAACTAATTTCCTTCAATACAAGAGTAAACCTTCATGAAGTATACTTCGGGTTCATACAACTGCCCGTCCAATTCAGATTTCAACGACTTTTTATATATGTAATCGATGTTGTCTGTCGAAAATTTTATCCGAATAAACGAAACGGGGCTGTCTTTGAGCGACTGGTAATCGTCTTTTCTAAACAAAAAATTACCGGTCATGATGCGATTATTGATTCCATTTGCGTCGCGCACTAGGGTGCCGCAGGTTTCTTGTTGGGTGTGCATCAACGTAACAATTTTTCCGTTTTGCAACTGAATGAACAATTTGGAATTCGCGTCCAAGCATTTGGCTTTAATGAAATCGGAACTTTTTTCGATAAACTGTATAGTTAACAACGGCACGCCATCGGTTACCGCAATGGAGTTGAATAAATAGCTGGCATTTCCTGCAAAATTTCGTTCGTAAACCAGGTAATCTTTGGTGGTTTTGTAGGTGCCAATCGAATCGCTAATATTTTGAGTGAATTCGCAAGGAGTTTGTGCCCAAAAAAAAGTAGTTACGGCAAGGAATAGAAAGCAATAGATGGTTTTCATGGAGGTTAATTTAGTTTGCTGCAAAGTAAAACTATTTTTTGGTTGTTCAGGTCGGTCGTAAAGAAGCAATAGGTAGATCCTCCGTCTTTGATTTTCCATTTTTTGCGAATTTCTTCTACCGAGTCCGGAAAATTTCGGGTACTGATGTTGGCCTTGGACAAGACTAATTTTTTCATCTCCGTTTTGTTGTAGGGCAAGCTAGCCTCAATTTTGAACGTTCGTCCCGGAAATGGCTGCTGCGTTTCGTGGGTATACACATGCGAATGTTCATGTAATTTATATACTCCAAATTGTGCGGCTACGGCTGCGAATTTGCCCGATTTCATGATCGCGCTATTGGCTTCATACAAATAGGTTAGGGGCAGCGAAAAGCTACAATCTTGCTCGTCTTCCCAACAAAAATCTACAAGTTCGGTGCCGTTTTTAGTGAAATTTAGGGTGCGAATGTGGGGTGTATTCCCCGCTGATTTTCGCAGAATCCAAAGTAGTTCTTTTACCTCATTGTCTACCGCTACGATATGCACTTCGTCTACAAATTGCAGTGATTTTATTCCCGAACTGATGTCTAAAATTGGAGCCGTTTTAAGTAGAATATTGGCGCTGTGCGCAAACAATACATCTAGGTTTTCGGGCACATTGGGCAAGCAATCTTCGAGCATAAACACCTTGCCTTTGGCTTCATTTCTTCGGGAAGGATCAACGTAGATCCAATCAAATTGCTGCGTGCTTTGTTGCAGATAATCCAAGCTGTTTCCCACTACAAAATCTACATTTTTGATATTGAATACCTCAAAATTGTGTTGTACTGTAGCCGAAAGATCTGCTGCCAATTCGCAGTGCGTTACCTGAGTGAAATGTTGCGCAAAATAAAAATCATCTACACCCATTCCGCCAGTCATATCGAGAAGTGATTTCCCCTGAATCAGTGACGATTTATATTTTGCAGTCTGCTCGGACGAACTTTGTTCTACCGATAATTTCACAGGGTAAATTACCTGAGAAGTGCCATACCACGTGGGTAGTTTACCGGCGCATTTTTGCTTGGATTGAATTTGCTGAATAATTTCCAGCCAAGGAATTTCAGGAAATGGATTTTTTTGAAGAGCCAAGGCGCTGCAGTCTGCATCTGAGTGCGCAGCAATATATTCTTGAATCTCTTTTTGTAGCAACAAAGTAAAACTCACACTCAATGGGTAAAGATATAATTCAACATATTGGCGCCCATTTTCAAGGCCTTGGCATGTACTTCGGCCGGATCGTTGTGCACGTCTTGGTCTTCCCAGCCGTCACCCAAATCAACCTCAACGGTATATAATAATACCAATCTATCGTCTATAAATATCCCCAAAGCTTGCGGACGTTTGTTATCGTGTTCGTGTATTTTGGGAATTCCGTTGGGAAACGGAAATGGTTTTTGAAACAAGGGATGTGTGGCAGGTATTTCCTGTAAATTCTGCGTTGGAAATAATTTTTTCAGCTCTTTTCTGATGTATTCATCCATGCCGTAATTGTCGTCGATGTGCAAAAAGCCACCGGCCAATAAGTAGTTGCGCAAGTTTTCGATATCAGCTTGGCTAAACACGACATTGCCGTGTCCGGTCATGTGCACAAACGGATAGGAAAACAAATCGGGACTGCTGGGCGTAACGGTAGCGGGTTTTGGCTTGAGGGTGGTACCGGTATTTTGGTTACAAAACTTAATCAGATTGGGCAGAGAAGTAGGATTGGCATACCAATCGCCACCGCCACTGTATTTCAGGAGCGCAATTTCCTGGCCAATGCTGGTGCTAGAAATAAACAACAAAATAAAAAAGTACCGATTCATGCCCTTATTTTTTTATAATCTTTTGGGTAACTTTTCCTGATTTTGCAGAAAGTACAATAAAATAAACCCCCGAATTTAGGTTTTTTAAATCTATACTAGTCGAGTTGAACGGAATCGTTTCTGATTGTATTTCACGGCCATCCAAACTAAAAACTTGTGCTTTTTCAATTTGTATACTGCTTTCAATTTGTAACACATCCAACACCGGATTTGGTTTTATTTTCACCGTATTAGCCGAAAATGATGGGGCATCCAAAACCAGTAAAGTTGTTACAGCCAAACGGTTGGTCAAGGTATTTCGACTTTCGCATCCGCCTATGCTTTGGGCAGCAAAATAGGTGTTGTTGTCGGTTAGCGGAGTGGTGTTGGGTAACGAAGTTCCGCCAATTGGAGCAGTGTACCATACAATTCCAGATCCATTCACCGTCAAATCGGCCAAGGTTTGCCCAGCAGTAAAATTTTGGGTACCAGGACCTGTAGGGGATGTTAAAAAAGGAATAACGATTACTTGAAATGGTTTTACATACACACAACCGGTTGTGTTTGATTCAATTGAGGCATAAATGGTTTGGGTAGCATTGAGCTCAAAAATTGTTGGAGTTTGGATGTAATTGTTGGTTAAATTACCTGCGTCTTCGGCATTTTCATAATAGCGAATTTCAAAATCGCTGGGAGATAAACTATTCAAAATCAATGAAGTATTGGCAGATAGATCGGCTACTTGCAGTGGATTTTCGGTGCTGCAAATAGTTAAATCCATAGGATCTGCAAATGCCGGCATGGGAGCCAATAGCGGATACCCCACTGTACCCGAAACGTAATTGGTTTGCGTTCCGTTGGTATAGGCAACCACCGCTGCTATTTGTTGATCTTCTTGCGGACAATAGAGCAAGGGATTATCGGCAGAATTCATGAATACGCCATTAATTTGCCAGTTCAATTGGGTAGTTGAAGCGCCAGCAGGAGTAAATCGCCAGGCTTCGTTGGTGGCAGACCAACTTCCTGTGTTTCTTCCGGGCGGCACATAAGCCAAGGCTCCTGCACTGTTTTGAATACCAACTAATCCATTACCTGCAATCCATGTTGTACAAGGTGTTCGTTTGTTGATGATAATTTCAATAATATTGGTGGTTTCGTGCAAAACAATTTGTGAAGTCTGAAGTCCGTTGGTTGCGTCACAAGAAAAGGCGGGGAGTTCATTGAAATTGGCTATAAATACGCGGTTTGGTGCTGCATTTACACCCGAATCTAATACATAGTAATTTACGTTTTGAATCAACGGATTAGTAACTGGTGGACTACCGATATTGGTGTCTTGGTACACACCATAAATCGCATTTTTTACCGGAAAAGTAGCATTGGGAATGGTTTGACTGAAATTCCAATTGCAAAATCCATTGGGAAGATAGGTGCTTGTTCCAAAGGTTATGAGCCCGTTTGACCCAACTAATATTTGAGTATAATTGGCGTTGAAAAAACTAAATGCAAAAGGTAAATTTATTGCCGAAGACCAGGTGTCATCAAAATTTGAATTGATAAATGTGCCACCTGTAAAGGGGAAAGTTGGCGCATAGGGAATGCTGCTCACTGTATAGGAAGTGGTGGCATTGCCGGCAAAGTAATTGGCCGTTAACGAAGTGCATTGTCCGGGTGAACAAACAACTCCGGTACTTTCTACAGTAACGGTAGCCAAGGGCGTTTGCGCAAAAGCAACTTGCGAAAGTAAAGCGACGAAGAGTACAATTTTTTTCATAGTTATTGATGGATAAAGGCTACACTGTGGCAAGCGGCCAGCGCAGCTGTTTCGGTGCGCAAGCGCGTTGATCCGAGTGTAACGGGTTGGAAATTTTGAGTTAAAGCCAATTGTATTTCGGTCGAAGAAAAATCACCTTCGGGTCCGATTAGTATCGTAGTTTGTTGATTCGTGCTGAGTTTTGATTTTAACGAAAAGCGTTCGGTTTCTTCGCAATGCGCGACAAAAAGTTGGCCAGTTCGTTCTGCTTTCACAAAAGCAGTAAAGGGCGTAAACGGATGAATTTTGGGCAAATAACATTGGTTAGATTGCTTCATAGCCGAAACAATTACTTTTTCTAAGCGCTCCAAATTAATGTGTTTGCGTTCGGCATGGTCGCACAAGATGGGTGTAATTTCTGTTAGGCCAATTTCGGTTGCTTTTTCTAAAAACCATTCAAAACGGTCATTCATTTTGGTGGGAGCCACGGCCAAATGCAGTTGATACTCCAGTGGTTTTTGAAGCTCGGCCTCCGTGATTTTCACCGTACAACTTTTTTCTGAAGCCAAGGTAATTTGTGTAGTAAATAAATATCCCAAACCATTGGTTACATGCAAGATGTCGCCATCTTTTTTACGCAACACTTTAATGATGTGTTTGCTTTCTTCTTTATCAAAAGAAAATACAGTATCGGCAGCTGTAAGTGTAGGGTCGTAAAATAATTGCATCTTAAAATTGGATACGGGCTTTAGAAACCACCTCGGCTGTTTCAAATTGTTGTTCTAGGAATTTTTGGTAGCCCACAATACCTATCATAGCTGCGTTATCAGTGGTGTATTCAAATTTGGGAATATAAGTTGTCCAGCCAAATTGTTTTTGTGCTGATTCCATGGCGGCACGTATGCCCGAATTGGCTGATACGCCGCCACCTAGTGCAATTTGTATGAGGCCCGTTTGGTTGACCGCTAATTTTAATTTATCAATCAAAATTTCAATTATAGTATACTGAATAGAGGCACAAATGTCGTTTAATCGTTCGGAAATAAAATCAGGATTTTCAGCCACATTTTTTTGAATAAAGTACAGAATAGCTGTTTTAAGCCCCGAAAAACTAAAGTCCAGATTTGGAATTTTTGGTTTGGTAAACACAAAAGCTTTTGGGTTTCCTTGTTGTGCATGTTTGTCTACCAATGGACCACCCGGATAGGGAAGACCTAAAATTTTAGCACTCTTATCAAAGGCTTCACCTACGGCATCATCGGTTGTTTCGCCTATAATTTTTAAATCAAAAAAACCATTCACCTGCACAATTTGCGTGTGACCACCAGAAATGGTAAGGGCTAAAAAAGGAAATTGAGGTTTAGAATAACCCGGTTCATCTATAAAATGGGCAAAAATATGGGCATGCATGTGGTTCACAGCCAATAGTGGAATATCTAGAGCCAAGGCCATTGATTTGGCAAAGGAGCTTCCGACCAATAACGAACCCATGAGCCCAGGTCCTTGGGTAAAAGCAATGGCACTCAATTTACTTTTGGTAATCCCCGCTTTTTCTAGTGCAGCGGCAACTACGGGAACGATATTTTGTTGGTGTGCGCGTGAAGCCAATTCGGGAACAACACCGCCGTATTGTTGGTGAACCAATTGATTGGCCACAACATTTGATAGCACTTTGTCGTTTGCTAATACAGCCGCAGCAGTATCGTCGCAGGAGCTTTCTATGGCTAATATATACACGG
Source organism: Flavobacterium psychrophilum (assembly GCA_945879625.1). Taxonomy (GTDB): domain Bacteria; phylum Bacteroidota; class Bacteroidia; order Flavobacteriales; family Flavobacteriaceae; genus Flavobacterium; species Flavobacterium psychrophilum_G. The sequence continues at coordinate 53,264 of CAMCVA010000009.1, read as the reverse complement.
GTGTTGGGTGCATGTTAAACGGGCTATTTTTTGAATTTTATTTGAGAATTCACCACAAAAATGGTTATTTTTACGACGTTCCCAAAATTAGCCTTTTTTTACAAATGCCCGTTGCATTTCAATTGTTAATTTATATTGTTGGTACACTAAAAATAAGCAGCTATAAAACGCCCATACAAAATACTATTTCGGTCCCTGTTTGTTCTTGTATTCGCTTTGTTATCAGGCGCAATAGCATTGACCTTGCCTGTGGTTCAAACCAAAATCGCCCATTACCTTACCGATGTAATTAATCGCGATTACCACACTAATATTCAAATTGATCAAGCGTCAATTACTTTATTTGGAGACATCAAACTCAAGAAAGTTTTGATTTTGGATGAGCACCAAGACACCTTAATTTATGCCAATCGCATTGCTACCTCTATACTTGATTTTCGAAAATTAATTGATAAATCTGATTTGATATTTGGCGATCTGCGCGCGGATGGCTTCTATCTGCAGATGAAAACCTACAAGGGCGATAACTTTTCTAATTTGGATCGCTTCATTGATGCCTTTGATGACGGGAAGCCGTCGACCAATTCGTTTTTGCTCACCGCCGAAAATGCCTACCTCACCAACGCCCGTTTTTTGTATTTAGACCTCAACTCTCAGGATGCACGCCTAGCTGAATTTAATGAGATCAATGGAGAGATGACCCAATTTAAAATCTTAGGTTCAAACGTAACTACCACAATTGAAAAATTGTCTTTTTTGGATTACCGCGGTTTGTACGTCAAAAATGCATCGACGAAATTTAGTTATACCAAAGAGCAAATCCGTTTGCAAAATATAGATCTTATCACGCCACATTCTTTATACAAAGGCGATGTGACGCTCAACTATACCTTAGACGATTTTTCAGATTTCAACAACCGGGTGCGTTTTTTCTTTAAAATTGATCAAGCCTCATTGGCTAGCGATGATATTCGTTTTTTTTATGACGAATTGGCCAAAGGCAAAAACTTTACCCTCAAAGGCAACATTACCGGAACACTCAACAACTTAACCTTCCGTAAATTGCGTGTCACCGACGGAAATGGTTCGTTAATTGCCGGAACCATTGTGTTCAAAAATGTGTTTGGTGGCCCCGATGAACCTTTCTATATGAAGGGCGATTTTACCAATTTAACCAGCAATTACAATACTTTGACTGCCTTGTTGCCCAATGTCTTAGGCGAAAATCTACCGCCTGTTATGAGCCGATTTGGCACTTTTCAAGTGAAGGGAACTACCGAACTCACTGCCAATTCCTTAAAGGCCAATTGCAGCATTCAATCGAAATTGGGCTTGGCCAAAGCCAATTTTATCATGGACAATTTACTGCAGATAGAAAAAGCAAACTACAAAGGTTTGGTTGGCTTGACGCAATTTGATTTGGGCGAACTATTACAACGCAGCGATGTAGGAAAAGTTTCGCTCAACGTGAAAGTAGATGGAAGTGGTTTCGAAATTAAACATCTGAATACTAAATTTGAAGGCGACATCACGCAATTGAATTTTAATAAGTACCAGTATTCAAACATTCAAATCGACGGCCGATTTAAAAATCCAATCTTTACAGGCAAACTCATTGTCAACGATCCCAACTTGTTTTTGGATTTTATGGGATCGGTAAACCTAAACAAAAAAGAAATAGCCTATAATTTTCATGCGGTGGTAGATTACGCCAATTTGCATGAATTGAATTTTGTGACCCAAGATTCCATTTCAATTTTTAAAGGTGATATTGACATCAAATTGATAGGAACAACTATAGACAACCTGAAAGGCAAAGTTGCTTTGTCTGAAACTTCCTATCAAAATAAAAAAGACATCTACTATTTTGACGATTTCTCCATTAGTTCCAGTTTTGACGATGGCGGAGTGCGCACCATAGCCGTGGAGTCGCCAGATATTATTAATGGCAGCATACAGGGCAAATTTCAGGTGAATCAGTTGCAACCCTTGCTCGAGAATGCCTTGGGTAGTTTGTATGCCAATTATTCACCCAATAAAGTGAAGGCAGGGCAGTTTATGAAATTTGATTTTACCGTCTACAACAAAGTAATTGATGTGTTTTACCCGGGTATATCTGTGGCTACCAATACCGATTTTAAAGGAAACATCAACGCCGACACCAATGCGTTTAAATTTCATTTTAGTTCGCCCGAAATCACCGCCTACACCAATACCTTTAATGCAATAAACCTGCAAATTGACAACAAGAATCCCTTGTTTAATGCGTATATTGAGTTGGATAGTATCAAAACTGAGCAGTATAAAATTCGCGACTTTAGTTTAATTAATGTAACGATGAATGATACTTTGTTTGTGCGTTCGGAGTTTAAAGGTGGCGATAAAGGCGAAGACAACTATTCTTTAAATTTATACCATACGATCAATAAACTAAAACAAAGTATTGTAGGAATTCAAAAATCAGAATTGAAATACAAAGATTTTTTGTGGTATTTGAATGAAAAGGACAACAGCGACAACAAAGTAATTTTTAATCAAGCCTTCACCGAATTTAGTTTTGACAATTTAGTCTTATCGCACGAAGACAAACAAGTTTCCTTAAATGGGACCTTGTCGGGCAAAACAGACAAAGATTTATTTTTGAATTTTAAGGGTGTTCCCATAGAAAAAATTCTCCCTACAATTGATGACTTTTCGCCCAAAGGAAACCTGAATGGCTCTGTCAATCTAAAGCAAATAAAAGGCGTTTATCAACCTACAGCCAACGTTTCTATTGACGACTTGTCTATCAACGACATTGCTTTAGGTAGGTTGAATGTGGCTTTATCAGGGGACGAAGAACTAAGAAAATTCAATTTGCTGGCCACTATCGAAAACAAAGATGTGGAGTCGTTTACCGCTCAAGGGGATTTTGAGGTTACTACCGAGAAAACCAACCTGAACATGGATTTGAATTTTGACAACTTTAATCTGGGCGTGTTGAGTTCATTTGGAGGCGACATCATTACGAATGTTCGCGGTTTGGCCAGCGGACGTTCCAATTTATCGGGTAGCTTATCCAATTTGGATATTAATGGACGACTGTTTATTAATAAAGCCGGCCTCCGTATTCCGTATCTCAATGTAGATTATACAATAGCTGACGAGGTGGTTGTCGATGTGACTGAAACCAATTTTTACGTGAGCAACGCCACTCTTTCAGAAAAAAAATACAATACCTCTGGAGTATTGAACGGCACCATTGCACATAAGAATTTTTCGGATTGGAAATTTGATCTACAAATTAATTCCAAGCGATTATTGGCCTTAGACACCGATTATTCAGAAGATTCAGCCTATTACGGTACTGCATTTATGGATGGGTATGCATTAATTAAAGGACCTTTGGACGGCTTGTTTATCAAAGTAGCGGCCAAGTCAGAAAAAGGCACCGAAGTAAAAATCCCCATTAGCGATGCTGAATCGACCGAAACCAATAACGCCTTGCATTTCATTACCAAAAACGAAAAATACAAACTCAATAAAGGCCCAGAAACTATTCGAAATTACAACGGAATTGACCTCGAATTTGAGTTTGACATTACCCCCGATGCCGAAGTAGAAATTGTATTAGATCGCAACACCGGACATGGCATGAAAGGCAAAGGATTTGGTTCGCTGTTGATTAAAATAAATACGTTAGGGAAATTTAATATGTGGGGCGATTTTCAGGCCTACGAAGGAACCTATAACTTTAGATACGGTGGTTTAATCAATAAGAAATTCAAAGTCAAAAAAGGCGGCTCCATTACTTGGGAGGGCGACCCAATGCGAGCGAGTCTAAATTTGGAAGCCGTATACACCACCAACGCTAATCCTGGCGTGCTCATCGAAAATGCGTCTTTCAACAAGAAAGTGCAAACCGATGTGGTGATTGGACTTAAAGGTAATTTGAGCAATCCAGAACCCAATTTTGAAATTAATTTTCCTACGGTGAGTACCGTGTTGCAATCGGAGATCCAAACCAAACTCGACGACAAAGACATTCGCCAAAAACAGGCCTTGATTCTCTTGTCTACCGGTGGATTCTTGAGTGTAGATGGATTGAATCAGGCGTCGATAAAAAATAATTTGTATGAAAAAGTAGGCGATTTGTTTGGTTCGGTATTTAATGATAACGACGGTAAATTTGTGATGGGCGTTGATATTGTTTCGGCCGATAAAAACCCAGGTGCTTATACCGATGGCCGTGTGGGAGTAAATTTTACCACCAAACTCAACGAACGCATTTCGATTAACGGAAAAGTAGGAGTGCCCATTGGCGGAGTAAACGAATCAACTATTGTAGGCGATTTGGAAATTCAGTACCGCGTGAACGAAGAGGGGACCTTGAACCTAAAAGTATTTAACAAAGAAAATAACGTGAATTATTTTGTGGGTGAAGGCGTGGGCTATACGCAAGGCGTGGGGATTTCCTATGAGGTAAATTTTGAAACCTTCAAGGAATTACTCCATAAAATATTTGCCAATCAAAAAGTAGAGAAAGTTTCTGCTACCCAATTACAAAAAGAAATACAAGATTCAGAAATGCTCCCCGATTTTATTCACCTCAATAACCAAGAGAAAAAAAATCCCGAAGTCACCAATCCAAATTCAGAAGCCATTCCGCCAGAAGAATAAGCTTGGAACTTCGTTTTTTAGAAATAAATAAAACTTATCAACGAAAACGATTGAATTACTGATTCTTTCTCATAATCTTAAAATACTACCTAAATAGTTGACAATCTTTGCTAATTTTACATTTTAAATCAAAAAAAATGTCATTAAACATAAAAAAAATAGGTGTGCTAACATCAGGGGGTGATGCTCCCGGAATGAATGCCGCCATACGTGCAGTAGTGCGTACCTGTGCGTTTCACAACATTGAATGCATCGGGATTTACCGCGGATACCAAGGAATGATTGAAGGTGATTTTAAAGAAATGGGACCACGCAGCGTGAACAACATTGTAAACAAAGGTGGCACTATTCTAAAGTCGGCACGTTCTAATGAATTTAGAACGCCCGAAGGCCGCAAAACGGCCCATGAAAAATTGGTAGCTGCCGGAGTTGATGCGCTAGTTGTTATTGGTGGGGACGGAAGTTTTACGGGAGCTGAATTATTCAATGTAGAATTTGATTTTCCTGTCATGGGAATTCCAGGCACCATTGACAACGATATTTTTGGTACCTCCTACACCTTGGGTTATGATACCGCATTGAATACAGTAGTAGAAGTTATCGATAAAATACGCGATACCGCCAGTTCGCACAACCGCTTATTTTTTGTAGAGGTGATGGGGCGTGATGCCGGTCATATCGCCTTGAATGCCGGAATTGGTGCAGGTGCCGAAGAAATTTTGATTCCCGAAGAAGATTTGGGATTGGAGCGTTTACTTGACTCCTTGAAACGCAGCAAAGCCTCAGGCAAATCGTCTAGTATTGTAGTGATTGCCGAAGGCGACAAAATTGGTAAAAACGTATTTGAACTCAAAGATTATGTAGAAGCCAATTTACCCGAATATGATGTGCGTGTTTCGGTTTTGGGACACATGCAACGCGGCGGATCACCTTCTTGTTTCGATCGGGTTTTAGCCAGTCGATTGGGCGTAAAAGCGGTTGAATCTTTACTAGAAGGAAAAACCAATTATATGGTGGGCATAGTAAACGATAAAGTAGCCTTAACTCCCTTAGATCAAGCAATAAAAGGACATACCGAAATAGACCGCGAATTGTTGCGCGTATCGGATATCATGTCAACCTAGAAATCAACTCAAATTTAAATTAAATATAACCGGCAATTAGCCCCATGCGGTGTGCCTAAAGCGTAAATTAACATGTCAAAAGTAAAAGTAGGAATAAACGGATTTGGAAGAATTGGAAGAATTGTTTTTAGAGAATCATTCAACAGAGACAATGTAGAGGTAGTAGCTATTAATGATTTACTGGATGTAGATCACTTGGCCTACCTATTAAAATATGATTCAGTTCATGGGCGTTTTGCCGGAACTGTAGATGTAAAAGAAGGTAAATTATACGTAAACGGAAAACACATTCGCATTACGGCAGAGCGCGATCCTGTCAATTTAAAGTGGAACGAAGTAGACGTAGATGTTGTGGCCGAATGTACCGGATTTTTTACCACTATCGAAACGGCCAGTGCACACATTAAAGGTGGAGCCAAAAAAGTTATCATTTCTGCGCCATCGGCTGATGCCCCGATGTTTGTGATGGGCGTAAACCACACCCAAGCCAAAGCGTCTGATTTGGTCGTTTCTAATGCTTCTTGTACAACCAATTGTTTGGCGCCATTGGCCAAAGTAATTCACGATAATTTTGAAATCGTAGAGGGATTAATGACCACGATTCACGCAACCACTTCTACACAAATGACCAATGACGGACCTTCACGCAAAGATTTTCGCGGTGGGCGTTCGGCTTTGGTAAATATGATTCCATCGAGCACAGGAGCTGCCAAAGCAGTAGGAAAAGTGATTCCATCGCTAGACGGAAAACTAACAGGAATGTCTATGCGTGTGCCTACTGTTGATGTATCAGCAGTTGATTTAACCGTGAAATTAGCCAAAGAAACTTCCTATGCTGAAATCATGGCCGTATTGAAAAACGCTTCAGAAACAACCATGAAAGGAATCTTGGGTTATACCGAAGACGATGTGGTTTCTCAAGATTTTGTATCTGATCCTAGAACATCTATTGTAGATGCCAAAGCAGGAATAGGACTAAATTCTACCTTCTTCAAAATAATTTCTTGGTACGATAACGAATACGGATACTCTAGCAAATTAATTGATTTATCTGTACACATCGCCAATTTATAATAAAATGAATTCCCGTTGCAGCTCAAGTTGCAACGGGATTTTTATTTGCTATACTAAACTAAAAACCACCCCAAAATGAAATTATTAGTTGACAGTGGATCTACTAAAGCCGATTGGATTTCAATTGACAACAACGGAAAAGTATTGTTCACCACACAGACTCTAGGATTGAATCCTGAAGTATTAGATAAAGCTGACATTATTACTCGCTTAGAAGATAAGTTTGATATTTCTCACAACAAAAACAACGTATCCAATTTGTTTTTTTACGGTGCCGGCTGTGGAACCGACCGAATGAAAAACTTCTTAACACAAGTGTTTGAAGAATATTTTCCAAATGCAACTGTAGCCGTACACGAAGACACCTATGCTGCGGTTTATGCCACTACACCCAAAAACGAAAAAGCGATTGTTTCTATTTTAGGCACAGGCTCTAATTGCAGTTATTTTGACGGTGTAGTCTTGCATCAAAAAGTACAATCCTTAGGATATATTGCCATGGATGATTGTTCGGGTAACCGATTTGGACGTCATTTATTGCGGGCCTATTACTTTAATAAAATGCCTGCCACGATGGCCAAGTCCTTTGAAAAAGAATACAACCTTGATGCAGACGTTATAAAAAATAATTTATACAAAGAACCCAATCCAAATGCCTATTTGGCCACTTTTGCTAAGTTTCTTATTAAACACAAAGACACCGAGTTGTGCAAGCAATTTATTTTTGCCGAAATGGAGGATTTTGTAGAGAATTACATCAAACAATTTGATAATTGTACCGAGGTGCCGGTGCATTTTGTGGGATCAATTGCCTTTTATCTAAAAGAAGAATTAGAAACAGTATTAAGCAAACACGGTATAAAAGTTGGAAACGTGTTGCGAAGACCGATCGATGGATTGATTGCTTATCACTCGATAAACAAATAGAAAATTAGCGCATTGCAATCATGGAGATTTCAATGTGTACATTTTTTGGCAATCCTGCCACTTGAACCGTTTCTCTTGCAGGAGCGGTTTTTTCGTTAAAATAGGCCGCGTAAACAGTATTGATTCGAGCAAAATCGGCCATGTCGGTAATGTAGATTGTGGTTTTTATCACGTGTTCAAACGTGAGTTCGGCAGCAGCCAAAACTGCTTTAAGGTTCTCCATTACCTGCGTAGTTTCGGCTTCGATAGAATCGAGAACCAATTCCATACTGCTCGGATCTAAGGCAATTTGCCCGGAGGTATACAAAAGATTTCCGGCAAGAACGGCTTGGTTATAGGGGCCAATAGGAGCAGGCGCTTTTGTAGAGTTGATTATAGTTTTCATAACATGTAAATTAGCGTAAAACACGATCGGGTAGGGTGCGTTTTTCCCATTTGATGTCACTTAAGATTCCCGATTTAATCCCGATAAAGAAATTCCAATAGGCGTTTTGCCCAAAAGGAGTCCAGTTAAAATCCATGCGCCAACTAAGCAAATCCCGTTCAAATCGAAATTGGGTAAATGTCACCCCGTTTTGAACAAAATCATACCCAGATGAAACTCCTACTTTCCAACGCGGGGTGAGATCAGTATTTAGCGAAACCATTAAGGAATTTCCCGATATTTCTTTTTCACGGCGAATATTGGAGTAGGTGAGTTGATAGGCAAAGGTGATATCCCAAGGTAAATCAGCATTGTAAAAGCCCTTAAATTCGCTTTCTTCTTCGTCATCTTCATTAAATTGGCTTTGTCGGCGATCGCTAAAATCGGTATTCGATCCAAACAAATCATCGTCACGTCCTCCGTTGCGCACGCCTTGGTCGTTTTTCTTGCCCTTGTCGTTATCTCGACTGGACATCGAATAATTTAAGGTCATATTGGCACTGGTCATGCGAAATAAACTTCCGCCGTTGTCCATATTAAAAGTGTTGATGGTTTTTCCATTCCGATCTAGCGCATACGGATTTAAAGTCATCCCAAAATTCACATTCATTTTATCCTTAAACAACAATGTTCCTCCGCTCACACGCAAGGGAGCCCATGCCAGGGAATCAGCTGCTGCGTTGTAACTGGTAGAAAAATTCAAGTTATTGAGCAGCATTATTTTTTTGGGCTCGGTTTTGGTAGAATCTTTGTCGGTTACTTTGGCTTCAAAGGTGTTGCTCAAACTAAATCCAACTGAATTAGCAATTGACTTGCCAGGCGCACCAAAAATTCCATTTTCAAATCGGGTGTATTCTTTCACCATTGTTCCACTCGCATCGGCGGCATAGGTGTCGTAATATTGTTCAAAACTAGGCGTATAGCTGTAGGAAACAGAAGGTCGCATCACGTGTCGAATGGCCTGAATTTTTTTGTTCTCGCCAAACTTAAACGTACCGTAAATAGTGGTTCCCAAACTCGAAGAAAACGAATAGGTGCGAAACGCATCAAATTTGCTTAGTTCGGTAATGCTGTCTTTGTTGGTAAGGATGTCATATTTTTTGCGAATGGTTTTCAGGTACCAAACCTCTTCGTAATTGACCGAGGTTGTTGCGCTAAAGTACTTGAATAACTTAAAATTGGTGCTCAGCGGAATACTGTGCTGCAAACCGTTTTTGGCCTTGGCAAACATTTCGGGTTTAAGAAATTCGGTATCGTTGGTGGTAATGCGATTTTCTCCGCGCAAATTGTATTGCAAATTGATGTTTTTAAAGAAGCCTTTTTTAATTCCGTCTTTGGGCGCAAACGGAAACACCCGATCTACACTCAATTGTAGCGTTGGCAAAGTCATGTTAATCGCTTCGGTTTGGGTATTTTGCGAATGAGTTGCCGTGAGCGACATATTAACTTGCGGAACCGAATTGAAGGTGCGTGCATACGAAACCGAAGAACTCAGGGTGTTGTTTAAACTAGATCCCACGTTAATCTGACTGGCTGATTGTTGAAAATATTTACTACTTCCCAAATTGACCGAGGCCGAAAAGCGCGAATTTGGACTCGACTTGGGGTCTTGGGTATGCGACCACTGGATGTTATAAATGTTGGTTTTACTGTAATCAGGAAAACCGCGTTCGCTGTTGATCAAATTTTCAAATCGCACATTAAAGTTTCCTCTAAATTGATAACGCCAGGAATAATTGGATTCAAACCGGGTAGCATAACTGCCGTTGGTGTAATAATCGCCCAAAATGGCCAAATCATAATGATTGCCCAAGGACAAATAATATCCGCCATTTTGCAACGAATACCCGCGACTACGGGTGTCATTAAAAGTTGGGATAATCAGACCCGATTGGTTTTCGGTAGTCATCGGAAAAAACGCAAAAGGAAGTGCGATTGGAGTGGGTACATCGGCAATAACCATATTGGTGAGGCCAGTAACAACTTTTTTTCCGGGAACATATTTCACCCGGCTTGTTCTAAAATAATATTCGGGATCTTCAATGTCTTTTGATGTCGTAAATCGGGCGCCTTTCAGAAAATAAACCGAATCGTTTACCCGTTTTGAAACATCGGCTTTTACGCGAAATTCATTTTGCTCGGTTCGGGAATTCCAAATTAAGGCTTTTTTGGTTTTGTAATTAAAGCGAATCGAATCAGGTTCTACGTCGTTGGTACCTTGCTTGAAATTTGGATATTGCGTATACACACCACTCGTGTCTTTGATTCGTCCGGCATAGACTTCATTATTGGCGTAATTAAACACGATGATGCCGGCTTTTAATTCGACGTCTTTATAGTATAATTCGGCTTTGTCGTAGAGCGTAATGGTTTTCTTTTTCTGATCGAGCTTGGCATAATTGCTTGATTTATAATGCACTTTGCTTTCTAAAATAGGCTTTTTTGCTTTAATCGAATCAACTCGAATGGTGTCGGCAATAGGCGTGGCTATTTTTTCGTTTTCTAGAGGAGTAGTAGTGGTGTTTATCGGAATTTTGGGAGCTGCTGATCCTATTTCTTGCGCATGCATTTTGGGACTTCCTGTTGTTAGGAAAAATGCTAATAAAACGATATGAAATAAGTTTGTGTGCAAAGGTTTAAATACTATTTTTGTAAAAATATGGCTTACTTTAACCGCGCCAAACTTACATATTATAATTGGGCAAAAGTAAGCATTTAGTTAATTAAAAATCTTGCGTTATTAGTAAAATAAATCTGAAAATTCGAACCTTTTTGCATGAAAAAATGAGTTGAATGGTGTTAATTTTCAGAACCAAAAATGTATACTATACTATGAATAAACTAGCAATGCACTCTACTAGATACCTTCTTCTGCTTATTATCGTTTTATGGGGTGCAACAGCCCAAGCCCAAGCCAAATTTAAAGTTACCCTTGATGCCGGACACGGTGACCACGATTATGGCGCCGTATACAATGGCCATATTGAAAAAAACATCACGCTCGCTATTGTTTTGAAAGTGGGGAAAATATTGGAAGGCCGTTCGGATATGCACGTCAATTATACCCGCAAAACTGATGTTTTTATTGAGTTAGTAGAGCGCAGCAACATAGCCAACCGCGCCGATGCCAATATTTTTGTGTCGATTCATTGCAATGCAAATAAGAACTCAGTAGCTGCAGGTACCGAAACCTATGTAATGGGTTTAAATAAAAACGCCTCCAACTTGGCGGTAGCAAAAAGTGAAAACTCGGTAATTACATTAGAAAAAGACTACAAGCAAAAATACCAAGGATTTGACCCAAATAATCCGGGGTCCATGCTTGGAATCACACTCATGCAGGAGGAATATTTAGAAAACAGCATTGCATTGGCCAGTAAACTCGAAGATAAGTTTGTACAGGAACTCAACACCAAAAGTAGAGGTGTAAAACAGGCGCCATTTATGGTATTACATAAAGCCTACATGCCTAGAGTGTTAATTGAAACCGGATTTATCTCCAATCCAACAGATGGAGCTAGATTAGATTCAGAAGAAGGCCAAGAAGATGTAGCCCGCGCAATTGCTAATGCCATAATTGATTTTAAAAAGGAATATTTTGGTTCGAATGGGCAAGAAGCAGAAAACGAAAAACCTTCCAGAAAAATAGAAGAGCCAACAGCAAATCTTCCCGAAACCTTGCCCGTAGATTCAAATACGACAATAGATAAACCAAATGACAAGCCTAAAAAAGAACTGGATTCAGCGGTTGATTTTAAGGTGCAATTGGCTGCAGTAACCAAAAAGGTAGACCCGATAGCAGCAAATTTTAAAGGCCTAGAACCCATAGAACTGGATGCCGGAAATGGAAGCGTTTACAAATACACTTATGGCCATACAAATGACTACGCCACAGCCAAACTCAATTTGGAGGAAGCTAAATCAAAAGGATATAGTTCGGCTTATATAATTGCATTTAAGAATGGCAAAAAAGTGAGCATACAAGAAGCTTTAAAAAAATAACACCATTCCCTGTACTGTTTAATTTATAAATAATCACAATTTTGAAATTTACCAAAGAAATCAAAGCCGCAATAGTAGTAATTGCTTCCCTCTCGCTCTTAATTTGGGGGTACGGCTACCTAAAAGGAAAAGATATATTTAGCCAATACAACTCCTATACCGTTCACTTTGACAATGTAGAAGGATTAACCAATTCTGCAGCCGTAACCATTAATGGATTATCTGTGGGCAAAATAGAATACATTAAACTTTCAGCATCCCATCCGGGTAAAATGGAAGTTAGTTTTCAGGTTGATTCTAACATTCCGGTAACAAAATCAACAATTGCATCCTTGTATGAGCCTGGTTTTATTGGCGGAAAACAAATTATGTTATTGATCAATCCTGCCGATACCCAATTGGCGCCTTCAGGTTCAGAGTTGAAGGGTGCTGTAAAATCGGGGCTAACCGAATTGGTTGCCGAGAAATTGGCGCCTGTTCAACAAAAATTAGAGCTTTTTTTAGAGCGTTCTACCCTATTGCTCACCAACGTGAACTCGGTATTAGACGACAAAGCCAAAGCCGACATTAAAAATTCGATTGCTGAACTCAATGCCACCATGCAAGAAATGCATCAACTTTCGGCATCAGCCAATAATTTACTAAACGACAATGCCAAAAACCTAACTGGAGCAATGGCCGACATCAAAACTACTTCGGGTAATTTTGCTAAAATATCCGATTCCCTTCAAAAAGCCAATCTAGGCAAAACCATTCGCACCCTAGAAAGCAGCTTAGAAAAAGTAAATGTATTGTTGGCCAACATAAATGATGGAAAAGGTACGATGGGCAAATTGGCCAAAGACGAGGCACTTTATACCAACCTACAAAAAACGAGTAAGGAAATGGAATTGCTGTTGCAAGATGTGCGTTTGCATCCCACACGCTATGTGAATGTTTCTTTATTTGGAAAAAAAGAAAAGCCCTATTCAGCGCCTGTTTCTGATACTTTGATCAAAAAATAACTTCATGATAGCACTATTTTCATCCCTCTTTTTTGCCATCGTATTGGCCATAGGAATTGGTGTTTTTGTTCGAAACGCCAAAAAAATTAGACGAAATATTTTATTGGGACAACCCCTTGATCGCTCAGATAATCCTTCGGCTCGCTGGAAAAACATGGCATTAATTGCTTTGGGGCAATCCAAAATGGTACGTCGACCGGTAGCTGGTTTTTTGCATATAATTGTCTATTTGGGATTTATCATCATCAATATCGAAGTTTTAGAAATCATCACAGATGGTTTGCTGGGAACTCACCGGGCTTTTTCGGGTTTGGGTAGTTTATACAATTTTTTGATTGGATCGTTTGAAATTCTTGCCTTCTTGGTTTTGGTTGCAATTGTGGTGTTTTACTTGCGCAGAAATGTGATCAACTTACAGCGCTTTGTTTCGTCTGATTTGAAAGGATGGCCCAAAAGTGATGCCAACTATATCCTGTATTTTGAAGTGGTTTTGATGACCTTATTTTTATTAATGAATGCCGCCGATCTTCAGTTGCAACAAATGGGCGTATCCCATTACAAAGCAGTGGGTTCTTTTCCCATTTCGCAGTTCATTTCGCCACTATTTAATGGAATGAATGAAAGTATTGTTGTGCTGATTGAGCGCGGAGCTTGGTGGGTACACATTATAGGAATTCTAATTTTCTTGAATTACCTCTATTTTTCCAAGCATTTACACATCCTTTTGGCTTTCCCAAATACTTTTTATGCCGACTTGAATGCCAAAGGGCAATTGTCCAATTTATCAGCAGTTACGCAAGAAGTGAAGCTCATGCTCGATCCCAACACCGATCCCTATGCAACTCCAGCAACCGATGCGCCAGTTTCTAAATTTGGCGCCAGCGACGTACAAGACTTAAATTGGGTCAATTTACTCAACGCTTATACTTGCACCGAATGTGGCCGATGCACGTCTTCTTGTCCGGCTAGTAATACGGGTAAAAAATTATCGCCCCGAAAAATTATGATGGACACGCGGGACCGTTTGGAGGAAGTAGGAAAAAATATAGATGCCAACAAAGGGGTTTTTGTGCCCGATAACAAATCACTGCTAAACGACTACATTACACCCGAAGAACTTTGGGCCTGTACTTCCTGTAATGCCTGTGTAGAAGAATGTCCGGTGAATATTAGTCCCTTGGCCATTATCATTGAAATGCGTCGGTACTTGGTTATGGAACGAAGTGCGGCACCGCAATCGGTTAATGCCATGATGACGAATATTGAAAACAATGGCGCACCGTGGCCCTATAATCAACAAGACCGCTTGAATTGGTCTAAAGAATAATTAAATCGTATATAATCCAAATAAAAATTCTCTTATAGGTGAGGTTAAGGGTGTTTTTAATTAAGTGTAACAAATTTTATTAGAAACAAAACGAACATGAAAGCAGAAGAATTAGAAAAGAACTTAGTTGAAGCCTCAGAAAACGGACACACCATTAGCCCTGTATTAGCTGAAGGAATTAAAAATTATTTAATCGATATTGACGGCACCGTTTGTGACGATATTCCAAACGAAGAGCCCGAGCGTATGCTTACCGCCGAGGTATATCCAGACGCCCTTATTACCTTGAACAAATGGTATAACGAAGGCCATGTGATTTTCTTTTTTACCTCAAGAACAGAAGAGCACCGTGCCTACACCGAACAATGGCTCAAGCAACATGGCTTTAAATACCACGGAATATTGTTTGGCAAACCCCGTGGCGGAAATTACCACTGGATTGACAATCACTTGGTGAAAGCCACGCGCTACCGAGGTCATTTTACGGATTTAATTGATAAAGAAGTGACCATCCAAGTTTTTGACGACGGTAAAAATTAAATAAAAACTTAGCTAATCAATTTAGCTAATCATATGTAATAAATTGAAATACAAAGTTATGGCTGAAAATTTAGTTGTACCCACCATGGCCGAAATGTTAGCACAAGGCAAACAACCCGAAGTAGTGTTTTGGGTAGGCTGTGCCGGAAGTTTTGACGACCGTGCCAAACGCATAACCAAAGCATTTGTGCGCATTTTACAACAGGCAAAGATTGAATTTGCTGTGCTTGGCGTGGAAGAATCCTGCTCGGGTGATCCGGCCAAAAGAGCTGGCAATGAATTTTTGTTTCAAATGCAGGCGTTAATGAATATTGAAGTGCTAAATGCATATGAAGCCAAAAAAATTGTAACTGCCTGTCCGCATTGTTTCAATACCTTAAAAAACGAATACCCTGAACTTGGCGGTACTTATGAAGTAGTGCACCACACCACCTTTTTGAAATCCCTACTGGATGATGGCCGATTAACCATTGAAGGCGGTAAATACAAAGGAAAAAAAATCACCTTTCACGATCCTTGTTACTTAGGCCGAGCCAATGCAATCTATGAAGCACCTCGGGAGTTAATCGAAAAATTGGATGCCGAATTGGTCGATATGAAGCGTTCAAAAGCCAATGGCTTGTGTTGTGGCGCTGGAGGAGCGCAAATGTTTAAAGACGCCGAACCAGGAAACAAAGAAATCAATATAGAACGCACCGAAGATGCATTAGAATTGGCGCCACAAATTATTGCTACGGGTTGTCCGTTTTGTAATACGATGATGACTGATGGTATTAAAAACAAAGAACAAGAAGCCCACGTTCAGGTAATGGATGTGGCCGAGCTAATCGCCTCTGCGCAAGATTTATAAAAACAAAACGTATGTATATTCCCTTTGAAAATTTACCCGAGGAATCAAAGATTTGGATTTATCAATCCAACCGAAAATTTTCTGAGGAAGAAGTCCAAGCCATCGAAACCGATTTACAAGCGTTTCTTTCCAATTGGGAATCACATGGTACTGGTTTGGAATCGTCCTATCAAATTCAATACCAGCGCTTTATTATTATTGCAGTAAACCAAGAAGTGCAAGCGGCAACAGGTTGCTCTATTGATAAATCGGTGCAATTCATCCAAGAATTGGAGAAAAAATACCAAGTTGATTTGCTCGACAAGATGAATGTAACCTACAAAACAGGGGAACATCTAGCGTACAAAACGTTGTTGGATTTCAAAAAAATGGCCAAAGAAAAAGCAGTTTCCGA
Organism: Flavobacterium psychrophilum; assembly: GCA_945879625.1. GTDB lineage: Bacteria > Bacteroidota > Bacteroidia > Flavobacteriales > Flavobacteriaceae > Flavobacterium > Flavobacterium psychrophilum_G. The sequence goes on along the minus strand of CAMCVA010000009.1, from coordinate 36,939 downwards.
GCACACCATTGTGTTCAATAACTTGGTCAATACCATACAAGAATACCAAGAATGTTGGGAAGTTCCAGCTTCAGAAAGCTGGCACAGCCGATTCTTTTAAGTAAATCATAATGAGAAAAAGTTATTTTTGTTTGTTGGCTGTAGTTGCATTTCTGCTGTTTGTGTGGGGATGTGGATCGCCCAAAAAAAACTTTACTTCTCCGGTAAATGAAGTTTCGTTTGAGCACCCCTACATTGAACATTTTCATGAATACTACGATTCCAACAAACAAAAAAGTTGGGTTGACAGTGTGTACGCTGCTTTAAATTTTGATGAACGTATGGGACAATTGTTTATGGTTTCGGCCTACTCAAACAAAGACAGTACGCACACCAAAGCCATTGACAAACTTATTGTAGACCAAAAAATTGGAGGACTTATTTTTTTTCAGGGCGGCCCAATGCGGCAAGCAAAATTAACCAACCGCTACCAAGCTCAATCCAAAGTACCATTGCTCATTGCTAATGATGCCGAATGGGGCTTAAGTATGCGCTTGGATTCTACTTATCGTTACCCCTGGAATATGACTTTGGGTGCTATAAAAGACAAAACCTTATTAGAAAAAGTAGGTGTTCAATTGGCCGAACAAAGTAAACGAATGGGTATTCATTTCAATTTTGCTCCAGTACTCGACATCAATACCAATCCTAAAAATCCCATCATCGGATTTAGATCCTTTGGAGAGGACAAATACAATGTGACCGAAAGTGCTTTGGCCGAAATGAAGGGGTACCAAAGTTTGGGCTTATTGGCTACGGGTAAACATTTTCCTGGCCATGGAGATACGTCAGTCGATTCGCATTCTGCGTTACCTACTATTACTTTTTCGAGGCAGCGCCTCAATGCTATTGAATTTTATCCTTACAAAAAACTGATCAATGCTGGCTTAGCCTCGGTAATGGTTGCGCATTTAAATGTCCCTAGTTTAGAATGGCGAGAAAATTTACCCTCTTCGGTTTCGCACAACATCATAACCGGCGTGTTAAAAAACCAATTGCAATTCAAGGGGCTCATATTTACCGATGCCCTCAATATGAAGGCTGCCAAGAATTTTAGAGCTCCAGGCGAAATAGATTTGGAAGCTTTTATGGCAGGAAATGATATTTTATTGTGTGCCGAAGATGTGCCTGTCGCCAAAGAAAAAATATGCATGGCCTACCAAAACGGATTTATCTCAGAAGAACGCTTGGCCTATTCGGTAAAAAAAATCTTGAAATACAAATACAAGGCGGGGGTATACCAATTTAAACCCATTGTACTCACAAATTTGTATTCCGAATTAAATGAGTCCAAAAACGATGCTTTGCACTATCAATTGTACGAAAATGCCATTACAGTGCTAAAAAACAAAGGCACAATTTTACCAATTAAAGATTTGGCAAAAGAAAAAATAGCCTATGTAAAATTGGGGGACGACACCAACAGCAGCTTTGTAAGTACGCTCAAAAAATATACCGATATCACTGAAGTGGCACATGAAAATATCGATTCATTGCAAATTTTGCTCCAACCCTTTACTAAAGTAATTGTAGGCTTTCACAAATCAGATAAAGCTTGGAAAAAAACCGACTTCTCTGATCAAGAATTAGCCAATTTGCAACGTATAGCCAAAAATAATACCGTGATTTTGGATGTATTTGCCAAGCCATATACGCTATTGCCCTTCACCAACTTTGACGATTTTGAAGGGGTGATCGTCTCGTATCAAAACAGCGACATTGCCCAAGAAGTTTCGGGCGAATTGGTTTTTGGTGCGATTGCAGCCAAAGGAACATTACCCGTAACAGCTCATGCCGAATTTCCCGTAAATTTCGGATTAACGACTACCAAACTCAATCGATTGGGATTTACGGCACCCGAAAATGTAGGGATGAACAAAGCCAAATTGGATAAAATAGAGGGCGTAATCAACCGAGCCATTGCGGGCAAGATGACACCGGGTGCGCAAATTCTTGTGGCTAGAAAAGGAAAGGTGATTTACCAAAAATCATTTGGCACCCAAACCTACGAACCCGCAAGTCCAAAAATTATCAATTCCGATTTATACGACATTGCATCTTTAACCAAAATTATCGGCACTTTACCCGTGTTTATGCAGGCCTACGAGAGCCAAAAATTGACTAAAGAAACAGAATTGAATGTCCTACTTCCAGAATTTAAAGGTAGCAACAAGGCCCACATCACCCTCAAAGAATTGCTGTCGCATCATGCGCAATTGCAAGCTTGGGAACCCTTTTATAAAAGCACCGTTGACAGTTCTAAAATGCCGCTCAACACCTATTATTCAAAAACTGCTTCAGCCCTTTATGCAGTGCAAGTTGCTGACAGTTTGTACCTGAAATCGGATTATCCGGCTACCATTTTGAACTACATTATCAGCAGTAAATTATTGCCCAAAAAAGAATACAAGTACAGCGATTTTACATTTATCATCCTTCAAGATTATGTACAAAAAACATTTGCTCAACCGTTGGATGTGCTCACCCAGGATCGGTTTTTTAGTTCTTTAGGCATGACAAGCACAAGCTATAATCCGTTAAATAAATTTTCGAAAGATCGAATTACCCCAACCGAGCAAGACAATTATTTTCGCCAACAAATTATACAAGGGTATGTGCACGATATGACTGCAGCTATGCAAGGTGGAGTAGGCGGACATGCGGGCTTGTTTTCTAACGCGATGGATGTGGCCAAAATGATGCAATTGTATTTGCAAAAAGGAAACTACGGCCACCAGGATTATTTTAGTTCCTCAACCTTCAATGAATTTAATAGTTGTTATTTTTACGAGCAAGGAAATCGCCGTGGTTTAGGATTTGATAAGCCTCAAATCCCCGGAACTGCCGGTCCAACTTGTGGTTGTACATCTGCTTCTAGCTTTGGACATACCGGATTTACAGGAACGATCACGTGGGCCGATCCAGAAAAAGAGTTGATATACGTTTTTTTATCCAACAGAACCTTTCCCGATCACACCGTGAATACTTTATCTAAAGAAAATATTCGCGAGCAAATTCAACAACTTATTTACGACGCAATTCAAAACTAATCCCATCTCATGAAAATAGCCATCGTATGTTACCCAACTTTTGGAGGAAGCGGCGTAGTTGCCACCGAATTGGGTTTGGAATTGGCGCGCAGAGGTCACGACATTCACTTCATTACTTACAGTCAGCCCGTTCGCTTGGCCTTGTTGAGCCCTAATGTGCATTACCACGAAGTAAATGTACCCGAATATCCGTTGTTTCAGTATCAGCCCTATGAGTTGGCCTTGTCAAGCAAATTGGTCGACATGGTCAAACTGTACAAAATAGAAGTGCTGCATGTACATTATGCCATTCCACATGCCTATGCAGGGTATATGGCGCAGCAAATGCTCAAAGAGGAAGGAATCCATATCCCGATGGTGACCACCTTGCACGGCACCGACATTACCTTGGTAGGAAACCATCCGTTCTATAAACCAGCAGTTACCTTTAGCATCAATAAATCAGACATTGTAACTTCGGTTTCGCAAAGCCTAAAAGATAACACCCTCGAATTGTTTGCGGTGACCAAGGAAATTGAAGTAATTCCCAATTTTATAGAACTCGCCAAAATACCACAAAAAACTAGTTGTCGTTCGGCTATGGCTCTGTCTAACGAACGCATTATCACACACATCAGTAATTTTAGGTCGGTGAAACGCATCCCCGATGTGATTCAGATTTTTTATACCGTTCAACAACATATTCCCGCCAAATTGATGATGGTGGGCGATGGTCCCGAAAAAGAAAAAGCTGAGTTGTTGTGTGCACAATTGGGCATTACCGACAAAGTAATTTTCTTTGGCAACAGCAACGAAATCGATCAAATTTTACAGCATTCAGATTTGTTTTTATTGCCTTCAGAAACCGAAAGTTTTGGTTTGGCTGCCTTAGAAGCAATGGCCTGTGGAGTTCCTGTTATTTCTAGTAATTCTGGCGGATTAGCCGAAGTAAATTTAGAGGGCTATTCGGGTTATTTGAGTGCTGTTGGCAACGTGACCGAAATGGCTTCTAACGCGTTACAAATTCTACAAAATCCAATTCGCTTGCAAGAATTTAAGGCTAATGCGCTTAAAACTGCCGAAAAATTTGACATTCAACACATTCTTCCATTATACGAAGCGGTTTACCAACGCGCTATTGACCTTAAAAAAAGATGAGAAAATACCTGCTGATTGGTTGTGTGGGCTTGCTCATTTCGTGCAGCAGCGGTTCCCAAAAAGGGACAAAACCCTTGTATGAAGTGCTTTCGCAACAAGCCGATGGCGGTGCACGCATTTCGTTTTTTGAATTGCTTACCGAAGCCAAAGAAATCAAGATGTTGCAAAATGATCCGCAGTTGAACAAAAAAATAAACGAAGCCGATTTGACGGGCAGTAATTTTGTAATTCTAAATGCTGGCGAACAAGAAACCTTGGGTTATCAATACACAATTCAACAACTGAGTGAAACACAAGACAGTATTTTGGTTTATCCCAAATTAGTCGCACCTAAAACTGCTTCAAAGGCCGAAAAAGATATTTATTATACGCCGTTTACGGTGCTGAAAATAAATTCCAAGAAACCCATTCGGTTTAAATAGTTATGGTTTGATTTAACTTTTCAATAATATCAAGTTGAAAATAGTATTTTTGTTTGCAACACAGACAAATTATGGCAGGAAATAGTTTTGGTACACTTTTAAAACTCAGCACATTTGGCGAATCCCATGGCGAAGCAATCGGAGGTATTCTCGATGGACTTCCACCTGGAATTAAACTCGATATGCAGGCCATACAAGCCGAGCTCAACCGAAGACGTCCCGGACAATCTGAAATTAGCAGTCCACGCAACGAAGCTGATACCGTACAATTTCTGTCTGGCTTATTTGAAGGAAAAACAACTGGAACACCGCTTGCATTTTTGATTCCAAACACCAATAAAAAATCAGCCGATTACGATCATTTGGCGCAGGTATACCGACCCAGTCATGCTGATTACACCTACGAAAAGAAATACGGAATTCGCGATCACCGCGGCGGTGGCCGGAGTTCAGCCCGAGAAACAGCCAGTAGAGTAGTGGCTGGGGCCATAGCCAAACAACTTTTGCCATCCATTCGCATTCAGGCTTTTGTCTCTGCTGTTGGCTCAATCTCACTGCAGCCCGATTATCAGTTATATGATTTAGAATCTGTTGAATCCAATTCTGTGCGCTGCCCACATCCCGAAACGGCACATCAAATGGAAGCCTACATCAAATCTATACAAGCCGAAGGCGACACCGTTGGTGGAGTAATCAGCTGCGTAATTCAAGGAGTTCACGCCGGATTGGGCGAACCTGTTTTTGATAAATTACAGGCCGAATTGGGAAAAGCGATGTTGTCGATTAATGCTGTGAAAGGTTTTGAAATTGGCAGCGGATTTTATGGCAGTACTCAAAAAGGAAGTGCACACAACGACGTTTTTTTGCCTGACGGAAGTACCCAAACCAATCATTCAGGTGGAATTCAAGGCGGAATTTCCAACGGCATGCCCATTTACTTTCGCGTAGCTTTTAAGCCAGTGGCCACACTCATGCAAGACCAACAAACCATTACTAATCAAGGAATTAGTACCACAATCGAGGGGAAAGGTCGCCACGATGCCTGTGTAGTTCCGCGTGCAGTCCCTATAGTCGAAGCCATGGCAGCCTTGGTTTTGGCCGATTTTACGCTGCGTCAACAAGCTATTTCTAACTCCATGTAGCATTTCCCGCTTTTCACTTTATCTTTAGTCCCGAACACCGGTCCTAAAGGATGCCGTTGCAATCGGGGCTAGTCAATAAATTAAACCAACGTATGAATTCACCAAAAACAAAAACCAATTTCTTTTCAAACCTTACCACACAAATTCTCTTAGCCATGCTATTGGGCGCGCTAATAGGTGTTTTTGTCCACACCAATTACGATGCCGCTTCGGCTACCACATTTAGTGGGTACATCAAATTATTGGCTACGCTTTTTATTCGCTTGGTTCAGATGATTATTGCGCCCTTGGTATTTACCACTTTGGTAGTGGGCATCGCCAAACTGGGTGATATCAAATCTGTTGGTCGAATTGGCGGAAAAGCCATGGCTTGGTTTTTTACCGCATCCTTCATTTCGTTGCTCATTGGTTTGTTTTGGGTAAACGTCCTAGAACCAGGGATTGGCTTGCATTTGGCAGCTGTAGATCTTTCTACAGCCGCCGAAGTAACCGAAAAAACTACTTCGTTTTCGGCACAAAATTTTGTGGAGCACATTATCCCCAAAAGCATCGTCGAAGCGATGGCCACCAACGAAATTCTACAGATTGTTATTTTCTCCATCTTTTTCGGATTAGCCGCTGCAGCCATTGGACAAGATTCCAAACCCGTAATAAATGCCTTAGACAAAACCTCGCACATTATTTTAAAAATGGTGAATTACGTCATGAAGTTTGCACCAATTGGCGTATTTGGTGCGATTGCAGGTGTATTTGCCGTGCGTGATTTTAGCGAATTATTGCTCACCTACGCCAAATTTTTCGGCTCCTTTATGGTGGGAATTTCTACTTTATGGGTTGTGCTTCTGCTCGTGGGTTATCTATTTTTAAAATCGCGTATGACCACCTTACTCAAACGCATCGTAAGCCCGTTAATCATTGCATTTGGAACGACCAGCAGCGAAGCCGTTTTCCCAAAATTGACGGAAGAGTTAGAGCGTTTTGGCGTAAAAGACCGCATCGTTTCGTTTATGTTGCCTTTGGGCTATTCCTTTAATCTCGATGGTAGCATGATGTACATGACATTTGCCAGTTTGTTTATCGCGCAAGCCTATGGCATTAGCTTGGATATTCCCACACAACTCACCATGTTGTTGGTTTTAATGCTCACCAGCAAAGGCATCGCAGGCGTTCCGCGAGCCAGTTTGGTTGTAGTAGCCGCCACTTGCGGGATGTTTAATATTCCGATAGAAGGCATTGCACTCATTTTGCCTATCGATCACTTTTGCGATATGTTTCGCAGTGCAACCAATGTGTTAGGAAATGCTTTGGCAACCTCGGTTGTGGGGAAATGGGAACAAGGGGAAGATCAGGTTTAAATCAAAATATTTTGAATTGGATGTAAATTTTAATTAATTCAAATTTTTACAGTTTTTTCTTGTATTAAATAATACATTTGCTTTCAATTTTCACATAAAACAACTTAATTATGAAACAACAATTACTTTTATTAGCAGCAGTTTTTGCTGGATTTAGTGCAACAGCACAAGTTTTAGAATCAGAGGACTTCTCGGCCTACACAGTAGGAAATGTTAGTGCAGATATTACAGGTGCAACAGCTGGACAAGGAGAGTATTTTACTTTTGTTACGGGTGGTCTTACATCTGATTTTCAAATCGTGGATGAAGCCGGTATACAAGGAAATGTTTTCCAAATGACTGGTTCGGCAACTGCTACAGGTACACGTTACATGTGGAAATCAACATTTGCAGATATTTGGAGCTTCAGAGATGCCGGAAACGACATCATGGCCGTTGAATATGACTTCTTTACCGGTCCAGTTTCAACGAGTAAAAACACCATGCGTTTATTGGCCTTTGACACAACAGGTACTAAATTCTTAGGTGGATTAATGTTTACACAAGACACAAAAGTACTTTCTGGTTTGTCGTATTATAACAATGCAGGAACATTAGGAAACTTTTCGTTTAATCCAACTACAGGAGCCGTCGTTTTAGCTGCCAACACTTGGGTTCGTATCGGATTTAGCTTCAATAAAACAACCGGTCAAGTAATTTGCAAAGGACCTGGAATGAACATGGCAATCCCTGGAGCTGCACTCGGGACAGATCCTACCGAATTAGATTATATCTCTTCTGCTGGTACCGGAAATGTATTGGCTTCAACAGGTAAATTTGACAACGTATTGGTAAAAGCTTCTGCAACAGATAATTTATTAGGCGTTCAAGCAGCTTCAATTGCAAGTTCAATTTCGGTTTACCCAAATCCTGCTTCTACCATTATTACCCTTTCAAACATTGGGAATACAGCAATCACTAGCTTGGTTGTTTCCGATGTAAACGGAAGAATAGTAAAACAAGTAGCTGCTGATAACATTGGAAACCAAGCAATTTCAATTGCTGATTTGACCAATGGGTTATATTTCTTGACGATCAAATCAAGCGAAGGTACTACTGTAGAAAAATTGATTAAAAACTAAACTACGTTCAAATAAACTAAAGCCTCAAAATTATTTTGGGGCTTTTTTTTGATAGTATAGCAGCTCAATTAAGATAAAAACTTTGCCGCATCAGCCTGATCTGGAAGCTCACATTGATCATGTTTACCAAACCAGCTGTACCTTTTTTTGGCTACATAACTGTACATGAAATTCAGTATAAACCCAGGAAATACCTGAAAGACTAAGGCCAACTTTAGCTTATTAGAACCGTGTTTACAAACATAAAACACCGCTTCTGATTGGATATAATACGCCACATTGGGGTGATAAACTACTATAGAATCTAGCGATTGTGAGTAATACCCAATATGTGCTAAAATTGATTTTCCAAGTGCTGCTTGTTGAGAAACAAACCTAAAATGATCTTCGGGATCTTCACGCAACAAGATTTGAATCGCCCGATTGCACAAACCACATTCGCCGTCATAAAGCACTATAATTTTATCAGGAGGCAGCTGTTCCATTAGGATTGAACATATTCTAACTGACTGATATTTACAGTAGAGGTAAAGACACCATAATTGACTACCGCTTTAGTTTTTTCAATTTTATCGATGGTGCCAACGGCTTTTCCGTCTATCATGCGCACGCGATCACCCACTTTTAGTACTGGTTTGGGTTTTTCGGGAACAATGGCTTTAAGTTTCTTTTCTTTCTTTTCTTGGCGAATGGCTTCCACTTTTACTGTAACTTCTTTTACAATTTCTTTCTGAATGGCTTGTTTTTGCTGAACTTCTTTGACGGTTGCCTTTTTGCGTTTGGAATTTTCGACTTCTATAATTTTCAAAAATTCGCCAATCAGGTCTTTCTTGTTTTTGGAATTGAAATATTTCTCGGCAATGTCCTCAATTTTTTGTCCCATGTAGATTACACGTTGGTTGCTGTCATACAATTCCTGGTAGCTTTCCAATTTGGTCTTGATCTTGGCATTGATGATTTCCATTTTCTTGCTTTCTTCCCGCACCTTTATTTCTTCTTCCTTTAAATTCTGAGAAGTTTTTTCCATTTTTGAGCGCTCTTTTTGCAGGGTGGCAATGGTCTTGTCAAACCGAACCTTGCCCACTTCAATCTTCTTTTTGGCGCGATTTATCAAGCCAAACGGAATGCCATTCTTTTGGGCAACTTCAAACGTAAACGAACTACCGGCTTGGCCCAACACTAGTTTGTATAAAGGCTCCAATGATTTTTCGTCAAAGAGCATGTTGGCATTTTGTGCAAAAGGCAACTCGTTGGCCAAAATTTTCAAATTGGCATAATGCGTAGTGATAATGCCGAATGCTTCACGGTGGTAGAACTCTTCTAGAAATACTTCGGCCAAGGCACCACCCAATTCGGGATCAGAGCCGGTACCAAATTCATCAATGAGAAAAAGGGTTTTGGCGTTGCACTTCTTTAAAAAGTAGTTCATGTTCTTTAATCGGTAACTGTAGGTACTCAGATGATTTTCAATAGATTGATTGTCTCCAATATCGGTTAGTATCCGATCAAACAAAAAGGTTTCACTGCGTTCGTGCACCGGAATTAAAAGCCCAGATTGCAACATCAATTGCAGCAGCCCTACGGTTTTTAATGAGATGGTTTTCCCGCCCGCATTAGGACCGGATATCACAATAATGCGGCTTTCTTTTCCCAATTCAAAGGTTTGCGGATAGGTAATTTGCTTTTCGGCCAAATTGGTCACATACAAAATAGGGTGAAAGGCATCCCGAAAATACATCCTTCTGTTGGTGGTAATTTGGGGCATAATCCCATTTATTTTTAAAGCATATTTGGCTTTGGCTGCAATCACATCTACATCACTCAATAGCTCTTGGTAGGCAATTAATACGGATAAAAACGGACGAATTCCGTTGGTGAGTTGCTTCAAAATTCGAGTAAGTTCTTCTTGTTCTTCGTATTCCAGCACGCTCAATTCGCGCGAATACCGCAAGGTAGCTTCGGGTTCGATATAAGCAATACTGCCCGTTTTGGAACTGCCTAAAATAGATCCTTTTACTTTGCGTCGGTACATCGCCAATACAGCCAATACGCGTCTATTTTGCACAAAGCTTTCCTTAATTTCGTCCAAATAGCCTAAGCCATTGTATTGCGATAAGGCTGCTCCGAAACTCTGATTTACTTTTCCCCGCACTTGTTGCATGTCGCGTCGAATGTTGAGCAAATCGGGGGAAGCGTTGTCTTTGATTTCACCATATTTATCAACCACTTGTTCTATTTGATGGATGATGTCTTTGGTAAATTCAACTTGTTCGGTTCGAATATAGAGATTCGGGTAATAGTCGGTAAATTTTTTAAAGAACTGCAACAAGACATTGACTGTGGCCGACAACTGCGCTATTTTTCTGAAACTACCCACTTCCAAAGAGCTGTCTTCGATGCCTAGAAATTGAATTTCATGTGCAATCGATTCAAAGCCGTGATTGGGTATGGCGTTGTTGTTTTGAAAAGACGACAGGTACTCTGTAGTTTGGTTGAGTGACAAAAGCAAAGACGCTTGATCTTCTATAGGCAAGATACCCAAGGCCTTGGTGGTGCCCAAATCGGTATTGCAATAGCTAGAAACGGTTTCTAATACTGTTGGAAACTGTAAATCCTGTAGTGTTTTATCGGTAATTCGATTCATAGCAGTTTGAAAATTGCCACACAAAAGTAGCTATAATTTGATTGTTTAGGGAATTAATTACCTTTGGTTTTCAAACTGATTTATGTCCTACATACACGAACCTACTTGGCAAGATGTTTTAGCCTCAGAAATGCAAAAGGAGTATTTTGTACAACTCATGCAAAGGGTAGAATTGGCCTATTCAAATCAGATTTGTTATCCGCCACAAACCCAACTATTTCAGGCTTTTGAAGCTTGTTCATTTGTCCAAACTCAAGTGGTTATTTTAGGGCAAGATCCCTATCACGGACCAGGCGAAGCACACGGCATGAGTTTCTCGGTCCCAGACGGCATAAAAATTCCACCTTCGTTACGAAACATTTACCGGGAAATTGCCACTGATTTAGATCGGCTGCTTTTGCCCAACTCGGGCAATTTAACGCATTGGGCCAATCAAGGGGTTTTGTTATTGAATGCTACGCTTAGCGTAGAAAAAGACAAACCCAACAGCCATGCCAAATTAGGTTGGCAGGAATTTACCTCGGCGGCAATTGATGTATTGTCTAGCCAAAAAGAAAATCTGGTCTTTATGTTGTGGGGGAACTTTGCTCAGCAAAAAGGAAATCGAATTGATCGCGCCAAACATTTGGTTCTAGAATGCGGACATCCTTCGCCGATGAGTGCCAATCAAGGGAAATGGTTTGGGAATAAGCATTTTAGTCAAGCCAATATCTACTTAGCTGCTCACCAAAAACCAGAGATAATCTGGTAATTAGTTTACCATAAACGAATAATATCCGCTGGCATCAAGTGCGGCAACTTTGGAGCGAATATTCACAACCAAATTGTTGGCTTGGCTGTTTGATCGAAAAATCACAGCTTGATTGATCAGAGATTCGTAGCCAAAATTAATTCGGTATTCGCCGGTCTCAGTGAGTTTTAATCCACTTCGAAAATCGTATGTTTTCGCGGTTTGGTTATACACACTATAGCCTGTATAGTATCCATTGTATTCCTGTACATCACCCAATTCTTCTATTAGATTAGTGCTCAACGGATAAAATTCCCAAGTTCCATTTGCTGCTTTTTTTTCTAAAATAAACGCAAACTGAAAACCAGTTGCCTGACCACTACTTTGGTACACATCAAGTAAGTTGGAATAATTTTCTTCGGGCAGATAACGGGAGAAAGCCGTATGCAGCCAAAGCGTATCTTGTATAGTATAACTGCTTTGGGTATCAATAACCAATTGATTGGGAACTTGAATGGTGACTTCGTTAAAAAATTCGCTGTCCTTATTTGAACAAGCTACTAAAAGCACAAAACTTAGGAGTGCAAAACCGATATACTGGATTTTTTTCATGGTTTTTTTAACTTAAAATTGATAGCCTATACTTAATCCTACGCGAGAAACAACATCGGGACTTTGCTTTGTGTTGAGTAAATTTGACCCAAAACCTACTAGAAATTCCAACGCAAATACTTCTTTGATGAGAAATTTGTAGCCCAAACTTCCGCCCAGTGCCAAGTCGGTGTATTTGCTTTTTTCTACACTATAAACAGCAGTATTGGCTGCATCGGTATTGCGTAAAATGGCTTTATTTTTTCCGTGGTTGAGGGACGAAAAGGCTTCGGCAAAATAATACGATCGAATGCTTTTAGATAATTTATACCGCACAAATGGAGTAATGTCCCAAACCGGTAAATTGCTTTTGTTGCCGGTCTCAAAAGCTGCTTTTTGTGATGCACTTTGCGTAATTGAACCGCCAAGTCCATAACTAAAATTTCCAGGAGTTTTCTTTTCAATACTCAAATTGTAGGCACCTTGACTAATTGTTCCCAATACATTGGTTCGAATTTCGTGGTGCTTCACAGCAGGCTGATCTTGTGCTGCTGCCGAAAAGCAAATTAAAAACAGTAAAAAGGATTTATACATAACGCATGAATTTAAGGGCTAATATAGCCTAATTAATCTAAATTTAAAGTACCTAATATCGTGTCAAACAAAAATGGACCACCCGGGTACATGGCTGTATAATCCATATTTAACCACACTTGACCGTATTCATCGCGGTGGTAATGAATGGATTTGTTTTGTGATTCTTTGACAAACAATTCTTTTTTAATCAAAAAATTTACGGTTTCTAAATCGGCCAAAGTACCAATGCAAATCTCGGGATAAATATGTCCATCGGTGTGAATGAGCCTGGGATTGCCACCAATGGCTTTGATGCAAGCCGCCATCAATACCGAATGATCGTCGCAATCTCCCGCCAAATAGACGATTGACTCGGATGCACTAGCAATATACTCTTCGTTTTTTGGGTCACTCACATAATTCCATTGGCTGTTAATCTCCTTGAAAATAGCAAAGCATTGAATTAATTTGCGGTGCTTTTCGTAGCCAGGTATGTGTTTAAAATGGCGATCTATGGCGCCAAGTGCAAAATCGCGCACAGCTGGTTTATTGTATTCAATGGCATTGATAATCTTCGTCTTTTCGGGAAAAGGATAAAATTTATTGAGCAAAATATCTTGTGGATGCGGACTGTCTTGCAGCGCATATAGCATGTATTTATAGTCGTCATAAATACTTTTAAATCCGTAATTATCAGTTAAATTCCCAATAATCAATGCCATTAGATACAAGCCAATGCTGATGATTAAAACGGTTCGCAGCTGATGCAATACAAACTGATTGATGGTCAATATTCCAATAAATAACAAAATATGGTCCAACTCATACGGCCAGTTAAACTCGATGATGTTTTTGTGTGCGATAATAAACAGGGGAATCGTAATGAGTATATTTAACAACAAAATTATCAGCGCGTTCCAAGGTTGTGGTACCTGAAACTGCTGATTTATTTTGGAATTTTCTAGTTTTTTTTTAATCTGCATAAAATAGTTTAAAGCCTCATAACTGCATCCAAATAATGTAGTCGATGATTCATAATGTTTAGGTCTAGTAATTGATTCTGAATGGCATCAAACTCCAATTGATCAAAATTGAGTTGCGACCATACCGTTTTATCGAGCCAAATTTTGGTGTCGGTTACTTTCAACTGATACTGCTCTGCGATTCGTTCAGCCAAGTGATCTTGTTTTTTGAAGCATTGCGTTTGGGAATTAATCAATTTTAGTAATTGGGTTACTTCGGGAGTATGGCTTTCCAAAAAATCCTTTCGCACAGCAACCACAAAACAAGGCCAGGGAGTAGGGCAGTCGGCCAAATGTCTAAAAATCCCTTGGTCTACCAGCGGCTTGGTCATGAAATGCTCCCACATAAAATAGTCGGCTTTTTGTGCGGTTAATGCTTTAACTGCTCCATCAATCGTGTGCACAATTTCAAACTCAATTTGGGAATCCCAGCTTTGATTTTTGGCATTCACATAAGCCATGAGTTGGGAACCCGATCCAATTCTGGAAATGGCTGCTGTTTTATTTTCTAGTTCAGCTAGCGTGTAATAGGGCGAATCTGCGGCGACGTGAATGCCCCACAACAAGGGCGATTCGACATATTTTTGAATGATTACCGATGGATTCCCACAACTGATGTCTTTCAAAATGCCTTCGGTGAGTACAATGGCCAAATCGGTAGAACCTTCGCGAAGTAGTTGGCATAATTTTCCAGTTCCTTCGGGAACGTTAGTCCAGTTTACGTCAAGGCCAATCGCTTCAAACAGTCCCGATTCGATGGTTTGTATCCAAGGAAAATTGAAATGTTCGGGTACACCGGCGAGGTTTATCGTAGTCATTTTACTTCTTGTTTTCTAGTTTCCACCAATTCCATTTCACGCCATCGGCAGCAATATAGTTCTCGATTAATTCCATGCCAACTTTGGACAAAATGTGATTGGATGCGCCATTATCATGATGGGTATAGGCATGCAAGCTCGGTACATTCATTTTTGAAAAACCATATTCCAACCAGGCTTCGGTAGCCTCCGTTGCATAGCCTTTTCCCCAATGGGGCTCATCCAATCGATAGCCGTAATCGTAAAAATTGGTGTTGCCATTTTCGGTGTGATCATTCACGTATTTAATGCCTGTCCAACCTATAAATTCATTGGTGTCTTTTAGAATAGTAGCAAATCGGCCAATCTTATTTTCGGCGTATTGTTTATGAATATACTCGATGAGTACTCTGGATTCATCCAAGTGCTGCGTTGGTTTTTGCCACAAATAGCGGTGTACGTTTGGATTGGCATCCATTTTAAATAGGACTTCTGCATCAGCTGTTAGGAATGGGCGAAGCAATAAGCGTTTCGTTTCAAGTTCAAAAAGCATAAATAGCTAGAATTGAATTAATTGATTTTATTGAGCCAATTTGGTTAAGGTATACTCAATCAAGGCATCAACCGCTTTGTACGGATCGGGACTAAATGTTCCAGTTGCCCGATTGGCAATAATGGCGTTTAGTGACAAACATTCGTGGCCCAACAATTTACCCAATCCATATATTGCAGCGGTTTCCATTTCGAGGTTGGTCATTTTAATGCCTTCAAATTCAAACTGATCCATTTTGGTATTCAATTCTGGATCTTGTATTTCCAAGCGAAGCACGCGACCTTGAGGCCCGTAAAATCCGCTAGCTGTGCCAGTAAATCCCTTGTGAATGCTTGCACTATCGAAACGTTTTTCTAAGGATTCACTTCCACGCACCACATACGGACGTCCTTTTTTGAGGTCCCAATTGGTTTGGCTAATAAAGGCGTCTTCTATTGGTTTTTCAGAAATTTCATCAATCAAATAGGAGCGAAGCATATTGTCTAAACCCAATCCATATTGGCTCAACACAATGCTGTCACAGGGAATCTTGGCTTGTAATGAACCCGATGTACCAATGCGAATTATATTCAATGCAGTTAAAACAGATTTAGGTTGACGCGTTTGTAAATCAATGTTCACTAAAGCATCCAATTCATTCATCACAATATCAATGTTATCCGGTCCAATTCCGGTGGACATCACCGTTATGCGTTTTCCTTTATAGATTCCTGTTTGGGTTTTGAATTCCCGTTTTTGTTTGGTGAATTCGATACTCGAAAAATGTTTGGTAATTTTTTCTACTCGATCCTGATCACCTACAAAAATAATATCGTGCGCAATATCCTGAGGATGAAGATTCAGGTGATATACACTGCCATCGGGGTTGAGAATCAGTTCGGAGGATGGAATCATTTTTTGAATTGTCAGTTTTCGGTTGTCGGTTATAAGTTGAATGAGTAATTATGTATTAATTCGAATTTTTAAATCATTCAATCTTTAAATATTTCAATCTACATAAATCAGCCCCCAACCCGTTTGGTTTTGAATCCTTTTGTCTGCAAAAACTGCATGATTTTATCGCGATAATCGCCTTGAATTATGAGTTCACCGTCTTTAAAACTACCGCCAACAGCAAATTTGTTTTTAATTTCTTTGGCTAATACTTTAAAGTCTTCTTCATCACCTTCGTAGCTCGAAATCACCGTGGTGGGTTTGCCTTTCCGTTTTTCGTACTGGCAAATCAAGGGTTCCTTTTGGATAAATAATTGATGAGGCGTTTGCTCCACAACTTCTGGTTCGGTAGAAATTTGGTGCTCGGGAAATAGTTTTTTGAGCTGGTCGTGTAAATCCATCTGTGGTTATTTCTTTAATCCCAACTCAACTAATCGTTCATCCAAATAGGCACCTGCGGAAATGTCATCAAAACCTTTTGGATGATTTTCGTCGATGCATTGCGTCAAACAATCGAGCGGCATATCGCTCACCGGATGCATAAAAAACGGAATCGAAAAACGCGAAGTTCCCCAAAATTCTCGGGGCGGGTTTACCACCTGATGGATAGTCGATTTGAGTTTGTTGTTGGTATGTCTAGAAAGCATGTCACCCACATTAATCATCAATTCATCGGGCTGGGCCATGGCATCAATCCATTCGCCGTCGTGATTTTGTACTTGTAAGCCTTTGCCTTGCGCACCCATCAATAAGGTAATTAAGTTGATATCGCCATGAGCAGCGGCACGTACGGCACCATCTTTTGGCTCATCAGTAATAGGAGGATAGTGTATGGGGCGTAAAATACTGTTCCCCTGTTGGATGTAGTGGTCAAAATAAAATTCATCAAGACCAATATACAAGGCCAAAGCACGCAACACATAAATGCCCGTTTTTTCCAACATTCCATAGGCTTCTTTTCCCGTTGAATTAAACGATGGCAACTCGGTAACCGTAACGTTTTCGGGATATTCTTTGGCGTATTTAGAATCTGCATCTACATATTGACCAAAATGCCAAAATTCCTTTAAATCACCTGCTGATCTTCCTTTTGCATGTTCTTTTCCGAAGGACACATAGCCGCGTTGACCACCTATTCCGGGGATTTCGTATTTTTCTTTTATCGCTAATGGCAAGTCAAAAAAATTACGAACCTCTTGGTACAAATTGGCTACCAATTGGTCGTCTAAAAAGTGACCTTTTAAAGCTACAAAGCCAATGTCTTCA
Source organism: Flavobacterium psychrophilum (assembly GCA_945879625.1). Classification (GTDB taxonomy): domain Bacteria; phylum Bacteroidota; class Bacteroidia; order Flavobacteriales; family Flavobacteriaceae; genus Flavobacterium; species Flavobacterium psychrophilum_G. The sequence continues at coordinate 19,561 of CAMCVA010000009.1, read as the reverse complement.
TAGGCTCTTCCAATTTCATTTACAAAATGTTGTTTACGTGCCGGATCGTCCGACAGGAAATCACGTAAGTTTACACTGGGTATTTGTTGCATATCTTCTTATTAAATGTAAATACAATGTTTACAAAATTTGACTAACAAATGTATGTAAAAAAACAACGATTTTATTCGTAAAAAAACTTGCCTTTTTCCTGCAGATCTCCTCGAATTTGTTCACTAGTTTTTCTTATTTTTACGAATTGAAAAAAAAATTAACCGACCTACTGTATTATGCAATTTGATCGCCAACATCTATCAGACGAAACCTTAGTAGATTTATATACAAAAATTCTTAAACCTCGCCTGATCGAAGAGAAAATGCTTATTCTCATCAGACAAGGAAAGGTATCAAAATGGTTTTCTGGTATTGGGCAGGAGGCGATAGCAGTGGGGGTTACTGCCGTATTAAATCCAGGAGAATATATCCTACCCATGCACCGAAATTTAGGTGTTTTTACTACTAGAGGAATTCCTTTGTATCGCTTGTTTTCGCAATGGCAAGGCAAAGCGAACGGGTTTACAAAAGGCCGTGATCGCAGCTTTCACTTTGGCACACAAGAGTACAATATAATTGGAATGATTTCTCATTTAGGCCCGCAGTTGGGCGTTGCAGACGGGATTGCAGTTGCCAATAAATTAAAGAAAAACAATCAAGTTACTGCCGTTTTCACCGGCGAAGGTGCTACTTCAGAAGGTGATTTTCACGAGGCACTAAATATTGCAGCCGTATGGGATTTACCGGTTTTATTTATCATCGAGAATAATGGCTACGGCTTATCTACCCCAACCAACGAACAATACCGTTGCGAAAATTTGGCCGATAAAGGTGTAGGCTATGGCATGGAAAGCCATATAATTGACGGGAACAATATATTGGAAGTATATACAAAGTTGGAAGCATTAGTGGCTTCGATGCGCGAGAATCCAAGACCTGTTTTGTTGGAATTTCTAACCTTTCGCATGCGGGGACACGAAGAGGCGAGTGGTACCAAATATGTACCGCAAGAATTGATGGACGCGTGGGCCATTAAAGATCCAGTTGATAATTATAAAAAATATTTGGAATCCATTTCGGTGCTGACTGCTGATTTAGATGCTCAAATTCGTTTAGCCATCAAACAAGAAATAGACGAACATTGGGCCATGGCAACCAACGAGCCCGACATTGTTCCCACCTTTGAAGGCGAACTGAATGATGTGTACAAACCCTACGAATTTGAAAATATTACACCCGGATCAGAAACCCAATCGATACGATTTGTAGATGCAATAAGCCAAGGATTAAAACAATCATTTGAACGCCATGACAACTTGGTGATGATGGGACAAGATATTGCCGAATATGGCGGTGCTTTCAAAATTAGTGATGGTTTTTTGGAAGCATTTGGCAAAGACCGCATCAAAAACACGCCCATTTGCGAAAGTGCGGTAGTAGCTGCTGGGATGGGGATTTCTATAAACGGGTGCAAGGCGATTGTCGAAATGCAATTTGCCGATTTTGTCTCTTCCGGATTTAACCCTATTGTGAATTATTTGGCCAAAGTACACTACCGCTGGCAAGAAAACGCCGATGTAGTAGTGCGCATGCCCTGCGGCGGAGGTACCCAAGCAGGACCGTTTCATTCGCAAACCAATGAGGCCTGGTTTACCAAAACGCCCGGATTAAAGGTAGTTTATCCTGCTTTTCCCTATGATGCCAAAGGTTTATTGGCCACCGCTATAAATGACCCCAATCCGGTTTTATTTTTTGAACACAAGCAATTGTACCGCAGTATTTACCAAGAAGTTCCTACGGATTATTATACCTTACCATTTGGGAAAGCGTCCTTATTAAAAGAAGGAACCCAAATTAGTATTATTGCCTTTGGGGCCGCCGTGCATTGGGCATTGGAAGTCTTAGAAAAACATCCGGAAATTAGCGCCGACTTATTAGATTTGCGCAGCTTGCAACCTTTGGATACTGAAGCTATATTTGCTTCAGTCAAAAAAACCAACAAAGCAATTATTGTGCAAGAAGACACCTTATTTGGTGGAATTGCCAGTGATATTTCAGCTATGATAATGGAAGAATGTTTTGAATATTTGGACGCTCCGGTGCAGCGGGTAGCTAGTTTAGACAGCCCTATTCCGTTTACCAAAGCCCTAGAAGATCAATTTATGGGGAAATCAAGATTAGAACAAACACTATTGGCTAGTTTAGCCTATTAAACTATATTTTATGAGTCGAATTCCTCAAATTTTTGTTTGTACGTTAGTTGCTTTACTTTCCAGTTTTAGCTCCTTAGTTGCCCAAAATTTACTAACCAATGGCGATTTTGAGAGTGGGGGAGCTGGTGTCGGTTTTCAAACATCTTATTTTTTGGCTTTAACGCCCGGAACAAGTAATCCCAGAAATTATGCCCTAATCACCAATTCATTTACCATGAATACTACCAATTTTTGTAACTCCTCTGACCATACCACTGGAACCGGTAAAATGATGGTGGTGGACGGATCAGGCAACGGAGGCGACAAGTTTTGGGAAGTTGTAAATGGTTCAACACTGGGCGTAATTTCTGGCAGAACCTACCAATTTAGTTATTGGATTCGTTCGATATCGGCAACCAATACTGCTGCCAATTCGGCCATTATTGCGGTAAATACCAATGGTACAACTGGTGTAATAACATTACTTTCAGGACCGGCTCAATGTCCACTTGGGAATCCATCGGCTTGGACTAAGGTAACCTACCAATGGACGGCAACCACCAACAATGCGCAAATTTGGCTCACCGACACACAATCGGCGGGAGGTGGAGTAGGCAATGATTTTGCAATTGATGATATTTCGTTGGTTGAACTTTTACCGCCTTTATCAATTAGTGCTACGGCCGTAAATCCGACTTGTCCTACTGCCAATAACGGAACTATTATTGTGAGTGGCGTAAATGGAGTTCCGCCTTATGTTACCTATACTTTATCTGGAACAAGCAGTGATTCCAACAACAACGGAATATTCAATAATCTAACACCAGGAACGTATTCGGTATCGGTTACCGATTCAAATGGCACGCAAGTTTCACAAAATGGAATTAGCATTGTTGATCCGCTCAACATCAGTATTTCAGCCTCGGCCACCTCTATTTGCGCCGGAAGCTCGGTTACCTTGACGGCCAATGGCGCTTCAGCCTATACCTGGTCATCAAACCCAAATGACACGGGAATTACCAACTTGAATGCTACTACGCAAACCGTTCAACCCACTGTTCCTACAACCTATACGATCAATTCCACCACCACAACCACTAGTACCAATAATTTGATTATTAATGGTGATTTTTCATTGGGCAACACTGGCTTTATTTCCAATCATCAATTCTTGGCTTCAGCCCCCGTTGGTGGTGCTCAAAATGCCTATGGAGTAGTAGCAAATCCACAGACCTGGTTTAATGCATTTACCAATTGTGGTGATCACACTTCAGGTACAGGCAAAATGTTGGTTGTTGATGGGGCTACATCTGCCAATTCAATTGTGTGGAGACAAAATGTACCAGTAGTAAACAACAGCGTGTATAATTTTAGCTTTTGGGTGCAATCAGTGGTCAACACTAATCCTGCAAATATTGAAGTTTTTATAAACGGTGTTTCAGTAGGATTTAGACTTGCACCCACTGATATTGTATGCACTTCTCCTTTACGTTGGATTCAATTTACCTATGCCTGGAATTCACTAACCAATAATAACGCTAATATTGTGTTGTATAACAGAAACATAAATTCAGGAGGAAATGATTTTGCCATAGACGATATCGCATTAATAACCACTACAACTACAACCTGTAATTTAACTGCTTCCAAAACTATAACGGTAAATGCTATTCCTGTAATTGCGGCTTCTATAACAGCAACGCCTTCGTGCACTAGTCCGTTGGGAACTATTACAGTTTCCAGTCCAATTGGAGCAACCTATGAATACAGTGTAAACGGAACAACCTTTCAAAGTAGTCCTATTTTTGCAGGGTTGGCTGCAAACACCTATCCTGTAACTGTTCGGGTTGTAGGAACCAGTTGTAGTTCATTGCCTGTCAATTTAACCATTTCTTCTGTGGCTGCTTTACCAAACGTTTCTGCAACTACTGGCGTAGCACCCAATTGCGGCGTAAAACTCATCGGAAACTCAACAAGCTTGGGTGTTCAAATCACTTGGAATGGTCCTGGCTTAGCGACCAATTCCCCCAATCCAGCGATTGCAAATCAAAACGGAACCTTTACCGTAACAGTTTTTGATCCGATTTCGGGTTGTTCAAACGCCACCACGGTAATTGCTACCTTGCCAACTTTACCCATAACTCCACTCATCAATACCACGCAACCCTCTTGTGTTACGGCTACCGGAAGCATAACGGTTACTGCTCCATTGGGCGCCAATTTTGAGTACAGCATCAACGGGACTACCTTTCAATCGGGTACACTTTTTTCTGCAATCGCTCCAAACACCTACAATGTAGTGGTACGAAACACCACAACGGGTTGTGTTTCATTGGCCAATACCATTCAAATTAACAGTACAATAGCAACTGCTGCACCTATAGTTACTTCCCCGATCTATTACTGTCAAAATAGCCCGTCTACTGCATTATCTGTTACACCGGCAACGGGCACCACCTTAAAATGGTATACCGTAGCCACAGGAGGTAGCGCCTCAACAACTGCCCCAACACCCACAACGACAGCAGTTGGAAATACAACCTATTATGTATCGCAAACCAACGGAACTTGTGAGAGTACCCGAGTTCCAATTGTAGTAACAGTAACACAAAATTTCAATGAAGCCTTAAATTTATTTTGTGATGCTACGCGATCCACGTCAACGTCTGTTTTTTTTGATTGGACAAATGTGACGGGATGGGTGGGATACAATTATACCTATTCCATTGCCGGAGGGCCTTTGTTTACAGGCTACATATCGACGGCTTCAAGTATTTCAATTCCGGTTTCAGGACCCGGTATTTATGTGAATTTTACTGTTACATCAGTAGTGGGTGCACCTTGTGTGGCCAGTGAAACCGAAACCTGCCATTCTACATGTACCACATTTACCAATCCAAATTTTGTAGCTATTTCTCCTATTTGCAGTGGTACAACTGCACCTGTATTGGCAACTACCAGTCCTAATGGAATTTCTGGTTCATGGAGTCCATCCCTAATTAGCAATACAACTGCAGGCAATTATATATTTACTCCAGATAGTATGTTGTTTCCGTGTGCCAATACACAAACCCTCGCGGTTGCCATTACAGCTGCAGTAACACCAACGTTTGCGTCTATACCAACTTCTTATTGTCAAAGTGCTACAGCTCCTGTTATTGTTTTACCCATTACATCAACCAATACAACGCCAATTTCGGGTACTTGGAATCCGCCAGGAATTAATACTTTTTTACTTGCAACGACGAATCACATCTTTACTCCCACAAGCGGACAATGCGTCTCAGCTACTCCTGTTAGCATTACTGTTACTGTTAACCCAATTGTAATTCCAAACTTTGCAGCAATTGGTTCATTATGTGCTGGCAGTACAGCACCAATTTTGGCTACAACTTCTCCCAATGGAATTACTGGAACTTGGTTGCCTACATCAGTTAGCAGCACAACTTCCGGAAATTATGTATTTACACCCACAGCCAATCAGTGTAGTGCGCCTCAAACCTTAGGTGTTACCATAGTCAATACAACTACAGCTGATTTTGCGGCTATTCCACCTTTATGCAGTGGAAGTACCGCTCCAACTCTTGCTACTGTAGCACCCAATGGGGTGAGTGGATCTTGGTTACCTGCAGTTATTGATAACTTAAATTCAGGAACGTATACTTTTTCACCCGATCCCAGTTTATATAGCTGTACAGCTCCTCAAATACTAAGTATAGCCATTTCAACCGCAGTTACCCCTGTATTTACTGCTATACCTGTACTTTGTGAAAATAGCATTCCACCGGTTTTGCCCACTAGTTCTACCAATACACCGCCTATCACCGGAAGCTGGAATTTACCCATTGATACTACAGTACTAGGAAATACTTTGTATACGTTTACCGCTGCAGCCAATCAATGTGTAGTGAGTACAAATCCGACTATGTTAGTAAATGTGCTGGCAAATGTTACTCCCGATTTTTTACCAATTCCGTCTTTCTGCGAAAACACGACTAGTCCTTTATTGAGTATGTCTGCACCAAACGGAATTACTGGAAACTGGAATCCAGCCGCTATCAGTAATACAGCGGATGCTTCCTATTTGTTTACACCAACATCCGGACAATGTTCGAGCTCACAGACCTTAGCTGTAACTTTAATTCGCAGAACAACTCCCGATTTCAGTACAATTGCTCCGTTTTGTGTAGGTGATATTGCTCCCGCCTTGGCATTAACATCTCCAAATGGAATTATCGGAACATGGACTCCAGCGATTATTGATAACCAACTTAGTGATACCTATCTATTTACGCCCGATCCAACGGTATGTGCCAATTCACAAACCCTTTCAGTTGTTGTGAATCAACCTACCATTCCCGATTTTATCGATTTGGCAATATGTGTGAATTCAATTGCGCCCAATTTGAATACTACTTCGCCCAATGGCGTCACAGGATCTTGGAATCCGGCTGTGGTTGATGTTACGGCTTCTGCTCCCTATGTGTTTACTCCAGTTGCCAATTCTTGTGCTACTACACAAACGATCAATGTGGTGGTCAATCAACCACAATTTAATAACAGCACCATTACCTATGAGGTTAGTGATGCGTTTAGTGCAAATCCGGTTATTGAAGTTGTGGTTAGTCCAGCAGGTACTTTTATGTATCAACTTGATTTAGGTCCTATTCAAGATAATCCACTATTTAATCAAGTGAGTCACGGAATTCACACGGTTACTGTTTACGATGCTTTTGCTTGTTCTACGCCCAATTTTGTGACTTTTGACGTAATGGTGGTGGATTATCCTAGATTCTTTACACCCAATAACGACGGGTTTAACGATTACTGGAATATATTCGAATTGGAATCAACACCCGCTTCGCTGTATATCTTTGACCGTATGGGTAAATTACTGAAACAAATTTCTCCAGAAGGCGAGGGATGGGACGGAACCTATAACGGAGCTGCTATGCCGGCATCCGATTATTGGTTCTTAGTGGAATATGAAGAAAATAGCGTGATGAAAAAATTCAAATCACACTTTTCTTTAAAAAGATAAGTTAGTATTTTCCGGAAAGTAATTCACCGCCTATGGGTGAACTGGCTGTAATTCCTAAAGCTTTCATCATCTCGTAGGTGGTACAAACTGCAGCCGAGGTAACGGGTATACCGCATTCGGCTTGGATGAGATCAATCGCTTCGAGCGAAGGCATTTGCACGCAGGCCGAAACAACCAATACATCCACGTCGGTGAGGTCCAATTGCTTGTAAATCTCAAGTAGTTTCAAGGGATTTTGAGCCGCTACTTCTAAATTATCCGGGATTTCCAAGGCAATACTTTCTTTTACTTTGATGCCTTGGTGTTCAATATAGTCTACTACCATATCGGTAAGTGGTCGCATATAGGGGGTGATGATCGAAATTTGTTTGGCACCCAAAACCTTCAATCCATTGATCAAAGCTCCAGCTGAAGTGACAATTTGAGTAGGGAAGCCGTTGGCTACTGTTTCTTGGTGCAAATTAACTTGCGACACACAATGATAGCCGCGTCCCATGCTCATGATAGCCACCAAACACGCATAGCCCATTACGTCAACCTGCGCATCTGATAATTCTTGGGCACATTTCAAACTCATCGCATCCATCGCTTCCAATTCTTCTTTGGTTACTTTTTTCATGCGCATGCGGCTGCTGTGAAACGTAAAACGTTCAGGCAAAACGGTTTCTCTTGCTCTAAAAATGGCCGGTATTTCGGTTTCCATCGTTACGTTAGACGAGGGTACGATTTGTCCTATTTTGTATTTCATTTTAACTATTTAAAGTTTACGGTTTAAAGTTTTTGGTTTATTTTCATTTAATAACTCATCACTCTTTACTAATCACTCATAATTCATAACTCATAACTAGATCTCCCTAACTGTATTCACAATCGTTCCAATTCCCTCCACAGTAGCTTCCACCACATCACCGTCGTATAACCATTCTTGCGGATCGCGACCAGCGCCCACACCAGCAGGTGTTCCGGTAGCGATGATGTCGCCAGGTTCCAACGTAAAGACTGTACTCAAATCTTCAATCAAATCATTGATGTTAAAAAGCAAAAATTGGGTATTGGAGTTTTGTTTTTCGACTCCATTTACTTTTAAAGATACATTCAAGTTGTGCGGATTTGCAATCTCATCAGCAGTGACCAAAATTGGGCCCATAGGTGCAAAAGTGTCTTGCCCTTTCGATACAATCCATTGGCCTTCTCGTCGGCAATCGCGGGCAGAAATGTCATTAATTACAGTATAGCCATAGACATACGCCAAGGCATCCGCTTTAGGAACATATTTGCCGTGCTTCCCAATCACCACAGCCAATTCTACTTCCCAATCCAGTTGAGCCGTGAGTTTGGTATTCTTAATGATATCCGTATTTGTAGCGGTAACGGTCGTAGGCGGTTTAGAGAAAATAATCGGTTTTTGTGGTAATTTTCCTGTAGTATCCAACGTTCGGGCACTTTCGGCCACATGTTCAGTATAATTCAACCCAATGCCAATGATGTTTTTTCGTGGTTTTTGAATAGGCGCCAAGAAAGTTACTTCGGCAAGCGAATAGGCAATCTCTGCAAAGAAATTCTCGGGCGTTTCAGCCACCATTTCGTTCAATTCGGCAATGAGTTCAATGCCCATATCAATCAATTCAAGCATGTCGTTGGGCAAGGGGAAATTGGATATGTCGCCAAAATCTTCCATGTCAATCACTTGGTTGTGGTGCAAAAATCCCAAACGGGCTTCAGAATTGGCTGTTTTGTAGGTAAGTAGTTTCATTGGTGTTTTGTAAAGTTCAAAAATCAAAAATCGTTAATCGTTAATCGTTACTCGATAATCGTTTGATGTCCATTATTTTCAGCATATTCCCGATCTTGGTAAAAGCCCAAGCTTTCTATGACGGGCAAATCATTGAAGTTAAATAGACAAGCGTCTTCGGTTTCCGACAAATTGTGGTGCTCGTGCCACGCCCAAGAAGGCACACAGAATATGTCGCGTTCTTGCCATTCGTAGCGTTTTCCATTGATTATGCTATAGCCTTTTCCTTTGGCACATTGATAGACAAACGATCCGGTGTGTTTATGGGCTTTCCCTTTGAATCCGGCGGGCAACAATTGCATGGAAGCACTCATGGTTTGCATCACGTGGCCACCCGTAAGCGGATTGGAATAGCGCATCAATAAACCATCAAACGGATTGAGTTGATTTACTTCTAGGGCAGCCAATAAGGCAGGGTAGACGGTTTTCCAAGAATATTTAAATAAAGGAGAATAGGGTTTATCCCAGTTCACATCAGCAGGAAGCAATCCAGCACAACCGTAGGTAATCGGAGAATAATTGATGGGGAAATCTATTGATTGTTTGCCATCATACACAGCATAATCGTTGGCTTCAAGGGCATTCACCAAAGGAATATCCAAGCCGTCTTGCCAAATACAGGTTTCGCCATCGGCTTCTACGCCATGTTCGTGCCAAGTGGAGTTGGGGGTAATGACAAAATCATTCACTTCAAGCATAATTTTATGGCCATCTACTACCGTATATCCTTTGCTGCCTTCCATGATAAATCGCAGAGCTGAGGCTTTATGGCGGTGTGCCGAAGTACTTTCGCCAGGTCGGGTAACTTGAATTCCGGTATACAACCAGCCCACGGCAGCCGAAACGTCTTTTCGTTTGTCATTTACCAAATAAACCACACGTCTTCCGGCTTGTTCGGGCGTAACCAACTCAGATGATTTGAGTACCAAATCGCGTAGATCTTTATATTTCCATAGCATAGGAACGGATGATGAACGGGGTTCCCAAGGTTCGATGTCGTTGGCAACGGTCCAAAGTGCTCCGGCCCCCAAGGCTTCTAGATCTTTGTAATACGCAATTAATTCGGGCGAATCTTGCACTCTTGCACGACCCAGTTGGTCATCTGAATGATTAGTAGTATCCATTTATTTTGCAATTATTACTTATTAATTTTTCATTTTTAATTATTGAACTCCTCGTGATTATCCACAAATGTAATTTTGCGGGTTGGCGCAGTATTTACCCGCAAATCGAAAATATCAAAACGATTATAATGTCCTAAAATGTCATGCATTTGTTTGGGTTGGATGCATTTGGCCAAATCAATTTCGGCATAAATGATGCCTTCTTCATCAATGAGTGGTTCTCCAATAACGGCTCCATTTGGACCAATAAATCCAGAAAATGCCGAGTTTTCTCGGGAGAGCAATTCATCTACATTGGGCACATCAGCACGCAAGGCGTCTTTTATTTCTTGCGAAATGGTCGAGCAAGAAACAATGGTAAACAATTTGCCTTCAAAGGAATGTGCTGCAGCTCGAATTTTGATGGCTTCGGCCATGTTGTAATCAGGTGGGGCAACCGGCAAGGAAATGTAATTGGCGATGTGAATCAATTCACCTTGAGAAAGCAAAGTAAATCGGGCCAACGTATTGGTGTTTTCGCCACAAGCCAGGGTGCCAATTGGTCCTACTTCGGTGTCATATACTTTTAAGGAAGAACCGTCGCCGGAAGTCCAGGTGAGTTTTTCGGCCCAAGTAGGTACCAATTTTCGGTGTTTTCCAACCAAGTTTCCTTGCGCATCAATAATTAAATTGGTGTTGTAAATTTCACCGTAGGAATCGCCGCGTTCATTGATGCCAATCACCACGTGCATTTGATAATCTCGTGCGGCTTGAAACAAAGCTTGGATACTAGCATCACTTACGGCAACTGAATTGCGATACAATTCTTCGTACCATTTGCTGCCTTGCACCGGCGTCATGATCCAATTCCAATAGGGGTATCCGGCTACAAAAACCTCTGGAAAAGCAATGAGTTGGGCACCATTTTCATGTGCTTCTTTGATAAAGGAAATCGCTTTGGCTATCGTTTTTTCTACATCTAAAAAAACGGGTGAAGTTTGAACGGTTGCGGCTTTAAATTTTTTGAAATCCATTTTTTTTAATTATGAATTATAAGTTATAAATTATGAGTTGTAATGTGATAAATTCTATATTAAATGTTTTGATTGATTGTGAACTTCAATATTATTAATTGTCTTAACTAGAGTTATTTTTTTTATACTGAGATAATAAATTTTAGATAACATAAGTGAGTATGAATTAGTAGTGTAACTTTTTTAAAAACTCATAACTCATAACTCAAAATTCATAACTCCTAATTAATCCCTTCATTTCCTCGGAAAATGGCTCCGCTTTGATGCCGTTTCGTTCAGGGTTAAACACTACATTAACCAAGGTCACTTCGCCTTCTAAAACAGCTGTATTGGCTTCATTTACAAATTGAAACCCACAAATGATTGACGAATTTTTCAATTCAATCACCCACAATTTTTTGGTTAGGATTTCACCCAATCGCGCCGCGTTTTTAAACTGAATTTTCAAGTCAACCGTGGGGATGCCATTGGTTTCGTGCATTTTTGAAAATGGACGATCCAAGGCTTCTTCAAACCAATCTTCGACCAGGCCATTGAGCATTTCCAAAAACCGCGGATAAAATACAATACCCGCATAATCAACGTGTTGAAATCTTACTTTCTCTTGTTTAATAAATTGACTCATATATCTTATCTACTTAAATCTTATATTACTTTAACTTAAATCGCTGAATTTTCCCTGTCTCTGTTTTGGGCAATTCGGCCACAAAATGAATCACCCGCGGGTATTTATAGGGCGCTGCATTTTCTTTGAACCAATGTTGCATGTTATTTTTCAATTCATCTGAGGCACTAGTAGGATCTTTCAAAACTACATAGGCACAAACCAACATGCCGCGTTCTTCGTCGGGCAAGCCTACAACGGCACATTCCAAAATGGATTCGTGCTGTAAAAGTACACTTTCTACTTCGATCGCCGCAATGTTATAGCCTGACGAAATAATCATGTCGTCGCCACGAGCTACAAACCAAAAATAATCGTCTTTATCTTGGGTAAAGATGTCGCCAGTGATGTTCCAACCCTGCTGCACATAGTCGCGTTGTTTCTCTTCGCGATCAATGTATTTGCAGCCGGTAATGCCTCGAACCGCTAATTTTCCTGGAGTATTTCGGGACAGTTCGTTGCCCAAGTCATCTACAATTTTGGCTTCATATCCCGTAATGGCTTTTCCGGTGGCACCCGGTTTCATATTAACTTCATTAGAAGATATGAATATATGGAGCATTTCGGTAGCGCCAATACCGTCTATAATTTTTAATCCGGTGGCGGCATGCCAGTCTTCCCAAACTTTCAAAGGCAACGTTTCTCCAGCCGATACACATTTGCGCAAGGAGCGAATGTCATATTCTGCTACTTTGGTCGTGATCACGCGCCAAGCTGTGGGTGCAGTAAAGCAAATGGTGATTTTATGTTCTTGTATGGCTTGCAACAGCACATCAGGACTGGGTTTTTCGATTAAAAAAGTAGAGGCACCATAATACATCGGAAACAAGACCAATCCGCCCAAACCAAACGTAAATCCAAGTGGTGGACTTCCGGTAAATATGTCGTCAGCGGTAGGTTGCAACGAATAAGCCGGAAAGGCTTCGCAGATGGTTAAAATGTCTTTGTGAAAATGCGCCGTCATTTTGGGTAAACCGGTTGTTCCAGAAGTAAATCCAATAAGGGCAACGGCATGAGAATGGGTTGGGTAATTATTATTTGTCGTACTAAATCGGCGGGTGTGCAGATCAAAATCGGCATGGCCAAAATAGGTGAGGTGTTTGATGTAGGGCGAATGCACCAACTGCATTTCGGCGGCCAAATCGGCGTGGCACAACACGTGGGATATTTGCGCACATTCTACAATGGTTTGCAATTCTTTGGCACGCAATAAGGGCATAGTCGCTACCACAATTCCGCCGGCTTTGAGCACGCCAAACCAACAAGCCACCATCAACGGGTTATTGGCCGAACGAATCAATACGCGATTGCCAGGAATAAATTCCAAATCGTGTTGCAGCAATTGGGCAATTTGATTGGCTTTATTGTATAGATCTTGGTAGGTCCAAACTCCGTCAAAACTGCGCAAACAAGGACGATCGCCACGCCCTTCTCGGATGTGTCTGTCCAACAAATAATCGACACAATTTAGTACATCGGGAAACTGAAATTGAGGTAAATCAGTAAAAGAATACTGAGGCTGTAAGTTTATATGTGGCAACCGATCTTCGGCAAAGCTATCTTGATAATAGGTCATTTGAAAAATAGTTTTATGGTTGATATTGTTGTGCTTGATGCTTCAATTTAGATGTAAATTACTTTTTATTGCTTTTGGGTTTTAAGGCTCTTTTCATTTGTTCCAATTGCTTGCGGTCGGCTTGAATTTTGGAAGCCGATGTTTTTAGCGCATTCGCATATACTTTTGGAGCATCGGTTGATTCAATCTTTTCATAGGCTTGGGCTTCGCGTACAAAATACGGATTGGCCAACAAAGGTTTGCCCAAAGCCACTAAATCAGCTCGGCCATTGAGCAGCAACGTATTAATTTGATCAATATCTTGAATGGAACCAACTGTAATGGTAGGTACGTGAACGCTGTTTCTTATTTCATCCGAAAAAGGCGTTTGCCACATGCGTCCCAATTGCGGCTGTTGGTCGGCAACGGTATTTCCTGTCGAAACGTGAATAATATCAGCACCAGCAGCTTTGAAGGCAGCACAGCAATACAACATGTCTTCAGCAGAGATGCCATCGGGTGCCCAATCGGTGGCGGATACCCGAACACTCATGGGTTTGTGAGCAGGAAATGCAGCGCGCATCGCTTGAAAAACGCGAAGTGGAAATTTCATTCTATTTTCGATGGATCCACCAAGTTCGTCAGTGCGAAGGTTGGTTAAAGGCGAAATAAAGCTGGCCAATAAAAATCCGTGGTGCGCTTGCAATTCGATGAGATCAAAACCTGCGGCCTCCGCATTTACAGTAGCTTGTACAAAATCATGTACCACTTGATCCATTTGTATTTGCTGCAATTCAACAGGAACTAGTCCATTTGGCAAAAAAGGGTGAGCCGAAGCCGCTAGCAATTCCCAAGGATTTTCCAAGGGTTGATTTTGTCCTTCCCAAGGCAATTTGGTCGCGCCTTTTGGACCAGCATGGCCCAATTGAATACCAATTTTGGAGGAAGAATTGGCGTGTATAAAATCTACCACTGATTTCCATTTATTTACTTGATTTTGAGTGTAAATACCCGGACAACCTAAAGTGATTTTGGCGGTATCTGAAACGGCAGTACATTCGGCTATGAGTAAACCTACACCACCAAGTGCTCTGCTGCTGTAATGCACGCTGTGCCAGTCGTTAATTTCGCCATCAACCGCACAATATTGTCCCATCGGCGCCATCACAATGCGGTTGGGTAACTGTAAATCGCGCAATTGAAAAGTGGTAAAGGCAGGAGAGGGACTAGTGGTATGGTTTATTTGTTGAAACTCAGCCAACACTTTTTGGGTAAAACTGGCATCACGCAACTGAATATTTTCATAGGTTATCTTTTTAGATCGCGTCATGCAACCAAAGGCAAAACTGTAAAAAGGATGTTGGCTGTGTCGATCCATGTTTTCAAACCAATCGAGCGAAACCAAGGCCGCATATTGTATCATCTCGACCGTATTTCTGCGGCTGGCTTCGTATTGGGCAAAGGCGGCTTGTACATTGGTTGGATTGGCAATCACCGCATCCGACAATCCTATAGCGCTATCCATGGCCAATTTGGTTCCAGATCCAATAGAGTAGTGGGCGGTTGCTTTGGCATCACCGAGCAAAACAATGTTTTCGTGAAACCATTTTTGATTCGTCACATGCGGGAATTGACGCCAATATGATTTGTTTGAAATTAAGCCATGACCGTCCAATTCGGCTGCAAAAATGGCTTGAATTTTGGCTATAGTGTCGGACTCATTGGTGACTTCAAAACCATGTTTTTCCCAGGTTTCATTGCTGCACTCAAAGATCCAGGTGCTTTTTCCTGCTTCGTATTGGTAACTATGCGCCACGATCATGCCGTGCGGTGTAGTGCGAAAAAAGTAGGTAAACGCATCCAAGGGTTTAGTTGATCCTAGCCACACAAAACGGTTGGATTTTAAATCAATTTTGGTCCCAAATTCCTGTTGATAGTGGCTGCGAATGCCGCTCGCAATTCCGTCTGAAGCAATAATTATATCGGCTGATGAATAAGCCTGAAGATTATCAATAGTTTGTTCAAAATGCAAATTGACGCCTTCTTCGCGGCAACGTTGGTGCAACAACTGCAACAAGGTTTTACGCGAACAACCACAAAATCCATTCCCTGCAATATTCACCTGTTGGCCATCGCGCGCAATGATGATGTCATCCCAATAGGCAAATTGATCGCGGATGAGTTCGTAGGAAGCCATATCTCGCTTTAAAAATTCGCCCAAGGTTTCGTCTGAAAACACCACACCAAACCCAAAACTGTCTCCGGGTTTATTGCGTTCGTAGACATCAATTTGACAATGTGGCATTGCCTTTTTGGTTAATATCGAAAAATAAAGTCCGCCAGGACCACCACCAATAACTGCTATCTTCATTTACTTTCTTTTGATGGAGAAAATTTCTCCTTGCTCGCTGTAGTTAGAACCACCAAGTCGAGCAATGGGTTTGTATAATTCATTATTTATTCTTGCTTCATCGAGGAGTAATTCATCGGTTATATGAATCATCACCACACGACCAATTAGCACACAGGCACCGCCTTGTTGATGATCTTCTAAAAAATAATGGTGAACCAATTCACACTCCAATTGTATCGGACTTTCGGCTACGCGAAAGGGTTTTACAAGGCTAGAAGGCAGTGGCGTAACGCCCACTAGGGCAAATTCATCCACATCGGCAGCGACAACTGCAGCCGAGGCATTCATGGGTTCGGCCAAGTCTTTGGTAACCATGTTCACCACAAATTGGTTAGTCGCCAGTACATTATTTAAAGTGTCTTTGTTGCTGTTATTGTCTCTGCGTGTAGAAAACATTACATGCGGCGGATCGTCACCCACCATATTGAAATAGGAAAACGGTGCTAAATTATTAATGCCATTTTCGCTCACAGAAGAAATCCACGCAATAGGTCGTGGAATTATAATTCCTGTAAGTAATTTGTAAATGACTTTTTGTTCTAACAATTGAGGATCGTACTGCATTTTTTTAATTAAGTGATACAAAATAACTGAAATTATCGATTAAATGGATAGTCTATTCTAAATAATTCTAAAAAGGCCTGAAGTGACCAAATAATTGTTAATTTTCGAAAATAAAAAAGGAATACATGTCAACTAAAAGCACCAAAGGCATCTGGAAAGTAATCTCTGCTTCCTCGATGGGAACGATGATTGAATGGTACGATTTTTATATTTTTGGAAGTCTGGCGGTCGTCATTTCAACCAAATTTTTCCCGTCGGCTAATCCGACTGCGGCATTCTTATCCACGCTAGCTACGTTTGCCGCAGGATTTGTTGTTCGTCCATTTGGAGCTTTGTTCTTTGGAAGATTGGGCGACTTAATTGGCCGAAAGTATACGTTTATGGTTACGCTTCTGCTAATGGGTGGCGCGACCTTTCTCATGGGTTGTATTCCAAGTTATGAAACGATTGGGTTTCTAGCACCGTTATTGGTTTTGATTCTTCGTCTTTTGCAAGGATTAGCACTCGGTGGGGAATATGGTGGAGCAGCGACTTATGTAGCCGAACATGCGCCTGTCGGTCAAAGAGGGTACTGGACATCCTGGATTCAGACAACCGCAACCATCGGATTATTTATATCCCTGGTGGTTATTCTTGCAACCAAACAAATTTTAACTCCAGAACAATTTGACGAATGGGGCTGGCGTGTACCCTTTTGGGTTTCTATCCTCATGGTTTTTGTGTCTTATTTGATTCGAACAAATATGGAAGAATCTCCTGTGTTTGCCAAAGCAAAGTCGGAAGGCACAACAAGTAAAAATCCAATTCAAGAAAGTTTTGGTAACAAATACAATCTAAAATTTGTTTTGCTCGCCTTATTTGGAGCAACTATGGGGCAAGGTGTTGTATGGTATACGGGACAGTTTTATGCCATGAACTTTATGAAGACCGTGATGAATATCGATTCATCTCAGGTAGACACTTTACTGGGAATTGCATTAATTCTGGGCACACCTTTTTTCATCTTTTTTGGCTGGTTAAGTGATAAAATTGGCCGTAAATACATTATGATGGGCGGCATGTTGTTGGCCGTTCTCTTCTATCGCCCAATTTATAAAAGCATGTATGCAACAACGAACGTCGACAACAAAACGGAAATTCTAGGAAAAACAAATATTCACGCGGAACTGAAACAGAATAAAAATAATGCAATTGATTCCATTTACACGATTAGCAAAACCTACTCCGACGGAACAAAACTGCAGCAATTAAAGACCGTAAGACTTGAAAATGGCAAAGCGCTTTGTGAGGATGGAAAACCAAAAGTTGAAACCAAAACTACCGTTACCATCAATTCTTCTGACCAATGGATGTTGATTTTCTTGGTTTTTATTCAAGTCATTTTTGTTACAATGGTATATGGTCCGATTGCTGCCTTCTTGGTTGAAATGTTTCCAGCAAAAATACGGTACACTTCAATGTCACTCCCTTATCATGTTGGCAACGGGATATTTGGCGGTTTGTTACCTGCCATTTCTACTTACTTCGTAACCCATGCCAAAGATAATGGTGATCCTGAATTTTATTTGGAAGGATTATGGTATCCCATTGTCATCGCTTCAGTTTGTTTTGTAATTGGAATGATTTACATTCAGAATAACAATAAAAACAAATACATCTAATCATAAAATTATGAAACAGTTAAAACGACTTTTAGGAATGATATGGATTGGCCTTGCACTAGCTGCTGGATACTTTTGTATCTTTGAGTTCGGATTGCCAAAATTACTATCAGACAAACAAGATGATTTGGTTTTCGGAATTATTATACTATTTATACTTACTCCATTAATAGTAACTGGTTTAGGAACATTTGGCTATTATGCCTTCATGGGAGAGTATGACAATTCCAATTGAGATCAAAAAAAGTAATAAAATCTATCACTTTTAGAAACAATGAGTTATTATAAAATCAGCTCTTTAGAACAGTACTTCAAACAGTACAACAAATCAATTCGCGAACCCCGCAAGTTTTGGGGGAAAATAGCAGAAGAAAACTTTTCCTGGTACCAAAAATGGGACAAAGTTTTTGAGTTTGATTTTGAAAAAGCTGAATTCAAGTGGTTTGTGGATGCCAAAGTGAACATTACTAAAAACTGTATCGACAGACATTTAGCCAAAAGAGGCGAGAAAACAGCCCTAATTTTTGAACCAAATAATCCGGCCGAAGAAGCCCAACACATTAGCTACAACGAATTGTATATTCGTGTATCCAAAATGGCCAATGTGTTGCGCGAACAAGGCATTCAGAAAGGGGATCGCGTCTGTATTTATTTGCCCATGATCCCTGAATTGTCGGTAGCGGTTTTGGCTTGTGCCCGAATTGGCGCTATTCATTCGGTAGTTTTTGCCGGATTTTCGGCATCGGCTGTGGCTGCGCGAATTAACGACAGCGAATGCAAATTGGTTATTACATCTGACGGTGGCTTTCGCGGAAACAAATCCATTGATTTAAAAGGAATTGTAGATGATGCTGTACATAAATGCCCTACGGTGCAACACGTATTGGTTGTAAAAAGAACCAACACAACCGTAAATATGAAAGAAGGTCGCGACTTATGGTTACAACCTTTATTAGACGCTGCTTTAGATAACAATGTAGCCGAAATCATGGATGCCGAAGATCCGCTATTCATTTTGTACACTTCGGGCTCAACCGGTAAACCCAAAGGCATGGTGCATTCTACAGCAGGTTATATGGTATACACAGCGTATACATTTAAAAATGTATTCAATTACGAAGAAAACGACATTTTTTGGTGTACCGCCGATATTGGCTGGATTACCGGACATTCCTATATTTTATACGGACCATTATTAAATGGAGCCACCACGGTTTTGTTTGAAGGCGTTCCGTCTTATCCCGATTTTAGCCGATTCTGGGAAGTGATTGAAAAGCACAAAGTCACGCAATTTTATACCGCACCAACCGCCATTCGGGCCTTGGCCAAAGAAAGTTTAGACTATGTACAGCCCTTTCCGCTAAAAAGTTTAAAAGTAATAGGATCGGTAGGCGAGCCCATTAACGAGGAAGCTTGGCATTGGTATAATGATCACGTAGGAGGGAAGCGCTGCCCCTTGGTAGATACCTGGTGGCAAACTGAAACCGGTGGGATTATGATTTCACCACT
>CAMCVA010000008.1 GCA_945879625.1 Flavobacterium psychrophilum | reverse complement strand
AAAAATCGACACGATTGGATGCAAGCCAAAGCCCAAATTATGGTAGCCACCAATGCCTTTGGAATGGGCATAGACCGAGCCGATGTAAAAACAGTGGTGCATGTGCAACTGCCCGACAGCATAGAAAACTATTACCAAGAAGCCGGACGTGCGGGACGTGACGGCAGCCCGGCCCAAGCCATTTTATTGGTAGGCCCATCTGACTGTGTGCAAGCCGAAAACCAATTTTTGGCTCAACTGCCCGACAAAGCATTTTTGGCCTTGGTTTACAAAAAACTGTGTGCCTATTTTCAGATTGCCTACGGCGAAGGAATCGGCGAATCGTTTCGATTTAATTTGCAGCAATTTTGTCTGAAATATGATTTATCTACTATAAAAACCTTCAATTGTTTGCAGTTTTTGGACCGACAAGGGGTGCTGCAATTGTCATCTGAATTTTCTCAAAAAGTGCAGCTGCAATTCACAATTCCCTCCAAAGAAGTGCTGCGTTACTGCAGTTTAAACCCCAAAGACGAAGCCATTGTGAGCACGCTCATGCGCTTGTATCCGGGCATTTATGAGCGGCTAATTCCCTTGAATATTCCTTTAGTCGCCAAAAAATCGGGTACAACCGAAGCGCAAGTAGACCAGGTACTCGAGAAATTGCAACAAAAAGATATGGTGGTTTATCAAGCGCACAAAAACGATACGACTATCTTGTTTATGGAAATACGTGACGACGACTACACCATCAACCGCATAGCCAAATACCTGATTACGCAAAACGAACTAAAAACGCAACAATTACAAGCGGTTTTGCGATACAGCAAACAAACAAACCAATGTTGTTCGCAATTTTTGGCCACCTATTTTGGCGATACAAAAACCCAAGTTTGCCAACAATGTTCGGTCTGTAGGCCCAACTCACCCAAAATAACTAACCCAACTGCAGTAGCTCTAGCCATTTTAGTCGAATTACAAACAGGGGAATTCAGTTCGAGAGAATTGGCTGTAAAATTAGCAATTGACGAGGCAAGCCTTATCTTTGCGATTCAAACGTTGATAGAAAACAAACAAATCAGATTGGAAGTCTCTAACCGCTATACCTTATATTAATGGATCCGTTACGCATTGTTTTTATGGGCACGCCCGATTTTGCTGTGGGCATCCTAGATAGCCTGCTGGAAAACCACTATACGGTTGTGGGTGTCATTACCGTGGCCGACAAACCCGCAGGACGCGGTCAGAAAGTAAAGTTCTCGGCGGTAAAAGACTATGCCTTGGCCCACCAATTGCCGCTTTTGCAACCCACCAACTTAAAAGACGACGTGTTTTTGCATCAATTGGCTGCGTTAAAAGCCAACTTACAAGTTGTAGTGGCGTTTAGAATGTTGCCCAAAGTAGTCTGGGAAATGCCCCAATACGGCACCTTTAATTTGCACGCTTCTTTGCTTCCCAATTACCGCGGAGCAGCACCCATCAATTGGGCCATTATAAACGGGGAGACAGAAACCGGCGTGACTTCTTTTTTTATCGACGACAAAATAGATACGGGTGCCATGTTGTTGCATGCCAAAACACCTATAGATCCGCAAGAATCAGCTGGAACATTGCACGATCGCTTGATGCAGTTGGGTGCACAAACGGTAATCGAAACCCTGCAGCTCATCCAACAAGGAAATCCAGTTACCCAGTTGCAAGCCGATCAGCCCGATTTAAAAACCGCCTACAAACTCAACAAGGAAAACTGTAAAATAGATTGGAATCAACCGGCCAAAACCATTCATGATTTAATACGTGGCCTATCGCCCTACCCTGCCGCTTGGTGTAACCTAACGAACAACGAGCAAGAAAGCACTATCAAAGTATTTGAAGCAAACTATGAGCTGATTGCACACCAAAATCCCATAGGTCAACTTGAAGTGCACAAAAAAGAATTGAAGGTGGCAGTTGCCGATGGTTATGTACACATTATGCAAATTCAACTGCCAGGCAAGAACAAAATGAAGGTCGCCGACTTGCTAAATGGCTTTACATTTGCCGAAAAATCGAGCCTGCATTAGAGCTAATCCCTTTATTTGTGGGATTTTTTAACCGAAAATCAATTCCTTTATTAACAAAACACTTGAGTTATCAACAAAACAAGGGAAATAATCGCTTAACCCTTGTGCAGTATGTAATTCCTACTAAATTTGTTTTCAATAACAGAATGTTTAACCAATCATTTAATACTTTTCATTATGAACAAATCAGAATTAATCGATGCTATTGCTGCAGACGCAGGAATTACAAAAGCGGCTGCTAAATCAGCTTTAGAGTCATTTTTAGGAAACGTAGGTGCTACTTTGAAAAAAGGTGGTAGAGTTTCTTTAGTAGGTTTTGGATCTTGGTCAGTTTCTAAAAGAGCTGCTAGAGACGGAAGAAACCCACAAACTGGAAAAACTATCAAAATCGCTGCTAAAAATGTAGTGAAATTTAAAGCTGGTGCTGATTTAGAAGGATCAGTAAACTAGTTTTTAGTTTATCAAAATAAAATCAAGTCTCCCTAGTGGAGACTTTTTTTATGCGCTTAAATACAATTTTTAGTATTTTTATTTGCAAATCAAACGCATGCCCACCAAACAACTCGAAAAAGGAAGTCTACTTTTGGCTGAGCCCGGCATATTGGGTGACGCTACCTTTGCGCGTGCGGTAATCTTAGTAGCCGAACACGGCAAGGAGGGGTCGGTGGGATTTATGCTCAATAAACCGTTTTCTTTTACCTTAAACGAACTGGTTCCAGAAATAAAGGCCAAATTCAAATTATATAACGGAGGGCCTGTAGAAGAAGATATCCTCTATTTTATTCACAACGTACCTCAACTTATCCCAAATAGTGTCGAAATTTCTCAGGGTATTTATTGGGGTGGTGATTTTGAACTCACTAAAAACCTATTGAATTCGGGACAACTTACGGCACAAAATATTCGATTTTTTCTGGGTTACAGCGGTTGGGCAACTTCCCAATTAAACGAAGAATTAGCAGCCAACTCTTGGATTGTTGCGCCAAATCAATACAACGATGCGTTAATTGGTGTATCTGCAACCAATTTGTGGAAAAAGCAATTGCTGCAGTTGGGCGGCGAATACGTGTTATGGTCTAACGCACCCGAAAATCCGGAACTGAATTAAAGTGACGCATTCAAATTGATCAGTAAATACTGAGCCAATTCAGTTGTGTACGACTTTTTGCGGTAGGTAGTAATCGGCTGTATGCCCCGAATGACATTGGTTACAAATAATTCGTCGGCTTTTTGCAAATCAAAAGGCGAAATGGGTTGTTCCAACAGCGTATACGTAGATTGTTTTCCTAACAACCGAATGAGTTGCTTGCGCATAATTCCGTTTAAACAGCCTTCGCTCAAGGGCGGCGTAATTACGGTTGAACCGCTGCGCAGAAATAGATTTCCGTGCAAAGCTTCTACTACATTCTTTTCGTCGTTGAGCAACAAACAGGATTGTAGACCGTTTTCTTGGGCAAAAATACTGCCAGTAATGTGCAGCATTTTGTTGGTGGTTTTTAAGGTAGAAAGCAAGTGCTTGGTGACGTAAAAATCTTTATACAAATCAACTTCGTAGGGTTCGGCGTCTAGCACATATTCTCCCGAGGGTAAAGCAGTCGCTTGAACGAGGTAACTCACGGTATTGGTTTGGGGCAAATAGTATCCGCCCGCATTGCGAAACACCGTGCATCGCACTCTACCTGATGCTGAACAAGAATTGGCCGTAGCGGTTTTGAGTAGCTCGGCTTCAAAAAACTCCAAGGTGAAGTTCAAGGGAATTTTCATGCGAACGATGCGCATCGTAGCCATCAGACGAAAGTAATGATCTTCTAAAAAAAGGACTTTACCGTTGATAACTTTGATGGTTTCAAATACTCCGTCGCCGTATAAAAAACCTCTATTTTCGTGCAAAGATATTGGAATTGCAGCCTGTAAATCGCCATTGAAATTCACCATAAAAAAACCGCCATTTCGATTGTGAAAGGCGGTACAAATATAAGTTGTTCAGCTGGTTTATACCGAACCGATTACGTGTTTTAAATCAGAAATTTGATTCTCCCAAAGCAATTGAGCTTCGTCCACTTCATCAGCAAAAGCAAAATCTATTACAACCAAGGAGACATCTTTGGTTATTTCGTCTTCCATGATGCGCAACTCAAAATAATATTCGGTATCTTTTTTGTTTTCATCCACCCAACGAAATTTTATTTTCTCTCCCGATTTTTTGGACGAAAGACGGGCCACTTCCTCCGAGTCATTCCAGATAAAAGTAAAGAACTCTCCACGAGAATTAACATTATCAGAAAACCACTCCGAAAGCCCCGAAGGAGTTGAAATGTACTGGTATAATAATTGAGGCGAGGAGTTTATCGGAAACTCTAATTCGTAGCGTATTTTGGCGTCCATTGTGTGTACTAATTTTTTGGAAATATATAGAATATAAAAGCAATAAAAAAAGAAATGGTAAAGTATTTTTTTTGTCCGGATTTAGTTGCAACCGTTACTATTTATTTTATATTTGCAGCCTCGAAAAGAGAAAATAATCAATAGCCTGGCGAGGTAGCTCAGTTGGTTAGAGCGCAGGATTCATAACCCTGAGGTCGAGAGTTCAAATCTCTCTCTCGCTACAAACAAAAACCCCTTACTAAATCAAGTAAGGGGTTTTTTAATTGTGTTTAAATTAAAGGGTATTAATTTGCTCAAGTGAGGAAGTAGTATGAAAATTAACTTTTAAAAAAAATCAGTGTTTGTTTGACAACAGGAAATTTAACTAAACAGAATAGTATATTCTACTAAAATTCTTTTTCCCCAATTTCACTAGTAGGCAATTTATTTTTATTTGATATTTTATTAAAATTATAACTGAAATTCAATAGTATAACGTTTGTTTCGTATATGTAATTCGTTGTGGTATAAAAATCAGCCCCGAATGTTGTAATTCGTTGTTGGTTAGAGTCCATATTACCAAAATTGATATTTTGCCATTGCATTCCAATGGTTCCGTTTCCATTTAACATGGTTTTCTTTATTGATAAATTAGGAGATATATAGCGAGAATCTTCACCTTGAGCTGTTGGTTTTGCTGATGTGTAATTTAAATTAGTAGTAATATTCCAGTTTTTTTCTAAATTGAAAGTACTGTTTATATTATATGAATAAGCCCAATTGGAATTATTTACAATTGAGGTTGTTCCTAAAACATTCAATTTGCCTGTAATTTCATAATTATAAATATTACCTCCAACAAAAATCGAAAACCATTTAACAGGTTTAAAATTTGATCCAAATTCTAGCCCAACAAGTCTTGCCTTCTCAGCATTTGTAAAAACTCTATTCAAAATGGTATCTGCATAAACACTATTTACTCTTTGTATAGGGTTTTTGATATTCTGATAATATAAAGTTGTAAATAAATTTCCTTTTTTAAAAATATGGTTCATACCCAATTCTAGTAAATCTACAAATTGTGGCTTTAAATCGGGGTCTCCTTGTTCTAAAGTTTCTGAATGTTCTCTTTCTGGTATTGGATTTAGCTCAAAATTATTATTACGTTGTACTCTTTTGCTATAACCTAATTTAGCATTCCACGATGAATTGAAAGTATACAATAAATTTGCCGATGGAAATAAATTACTCAAGTTTAATAGATGAGGATTGGTATCTGTGGTCACTATAACTTCTCTCGCTGAATATTCGTATCGCAACCCCGCTACGTAATTCAATTTATTGGATTTACCACTATATTGTGCATATAATCCATTACTATGATTTACAGATTTTGCAGTTCCTCGAAAATTTGCAGCATCAGGTTGAGCAGATATTGGTGTTACGAAATAATCAAATTTTCCATTTTGTTGATCAAATCGATATTGATATCCGCTTTCTAATTTTCCAGCACCAATTTCAATTGCATAATCTAATTTAAATCGGAAGCCATCAATTGGATTTGTGTAGGGATTATTTACTTCTTGAAAAACAATTGATTGTGTTATTAAATCTAAATTTTTATTGATTGTATTGCCATATAAATCAGCGTTTTCATACAATAACGAAGTGGTTAAATTAGATTTGTTTGCAAAAATGTGAGTATAATCAAGATTGGTTAAAGTGAAAGTTCCTTCTTTCGTTTGTACATTCGAATTAAAATAAGCATTTTGACTTATTAATGCATCAGTGGACAAATTGGAAGTTGAATTATTGTATATAATATCTGCACGTCGGGCTTGAAATTTTTTGCCAATAAAAAACCCAAAGTTAACTACATCATTTTTATTTGCTATATAAGAAATTGCGGTTTTTGTTCCGTAGTTGTACTTGTCAAAACTTCGCTCTCCTTTTGAAGGAAATCTTGTAATAGTGTTGTTTGTAAAGTCTTTAGTAAATACATCCCCTTCCCGCGAACCATTCACATCGTTTCGCAGGTAGTTTGCACTAATTGTGATGTCTAATTTTTTGATTTTATAATTGAAAGTAATATCTCCACCAAAACGCTTAGGATTTTCTAAATTATTATAATTTTCAATACTTGGTAAACCGCCGGTTAGATTTGAAGAAAAAGCGACTCCATCTGCCGTACCTTTTTTAGTAATAATATTTATGATTCCACCTTTCCCATCTGGGTCATATTTTGCTGAAGGTGCTGTAATTAACTCAATATTTTCAATTGTATTAGCTGGTAATTGACTCAATACCGTTTGCGCATCAGTTAAAACGGGTTTTCCATTTAATAAAACCATAAATCCATTAGAGCCACGAAGGCTAATTTCACCTTGTCCATTAACTGTAACTGAGGGTAGATTCTTTATGATATCAATTGCAGTTCCTCCCTTTGATGTTTCAAATTGATCTGATTTGTATTGTTGTTTGTCAATTTTATTATAAAAATTTGATTTTTCTTTAGTTACAATTACTTCTTCAAGTGATTGGCTACTTCGTTGTAATTTGACAGTATCCAAATTCAAAATTTGGTTTTCTTCTACAAGAATATTTTCGACATAATAATTGGCATATCCTACAAAGTAAATTTTGATTTTGTAAATTCCCTTTTGAACTTTATTAAACGAAAAAGTTCCATTTTTTTTTGCTAACTCCCCTGCAACAACAGAATTGTCATTTTGATTTAATAAAACAATACTAGCATATTCTACAGGTTGAGAATTTAAATTATCGAAAACAACACCATTTATCGTACTTTTTTGAGCAAAAGTTGAAGAAATAAATAGCACTACAATAAAATACAACACTTTTTTAAAAAAAAACATATAAAAAAATATGGTTAAACCTTTTTAAATTTTTTGATTAATTGTTTGAACGAAGAATTTTATGCCTTTTATAGCTATTTAAATTTTATTTTGCGGGCAACAAATTATAACTATAAACGACCATAAATTTAACATATGTTTTTTTAACAAGTGCTTTAAAAAAATTATTTGTTTAAGTAATAAAAAAATCAAATATTTTAAAGTTAATTAAAGCGTTCATTTTACTAAAAAAATAAATAATTGATTTAGTTGGGCAATTAGTAACAAAATAACACGTGAGGAAGTGATAGGTTTTTTAATTAGAGTTTTTAAAAACCTTATATTTTAGAGGTTATTGCCAGTAAAAAAATTCAAGACCTTTTCATAACCCTGAAGTCAAGGGTTCAACTCTTGTACTCGCTACAAACAAAAACCCCTTAATAATCAGTTGTTAAGGGGGTTTTTATATGTTAACTGAAACCTGTTTTAGTTTTTAACAAACTTCATCGTAGCCACATCTTGGCCGCTAAACACCTTTAAAAAATACATACCCGAATTCAAATCACTCATTTCGATGGAATCAGAAACTGCATCGCTACTCATTACGAGCATTCCATTGGTGCTGTATATTTCTACTCTAGAAATTCCGTCATTGGCCGACAAGTGCAATAGATCGCCCACCGGATTGGGATACATCGAAATACGATTGGCCACTGGGGCACAACTACCATTTACTAGGGCTGATTCGTTGTTGTATTGGTTGCACAAGTTTTGCACGTACACTACCTCATTGGGATCACAACATACCGACTCTAAACCTGGATTACCAGAAAAATCAATAAATTCTTCGATGATGCCATTGCTGGTATTCAAGCTGGTTAATTGGTTGTTGGCGCAAAAAAAGTTTTTTAAATTAAAGAGCTTACTCACATCCAAACTCGTAAGTAAATTGTCTTCACAAAAAAATAGGCGCACATATCGAATATTGTCTAAGATTAAGGTTTCAATTCCGTTGTTTCCAATATTCAATACCTCCAAATTTGGGCAATTGCTAAGGTCTAAACTGGGAATTAAATTTCCTGTCAAATCCAAATAGCTCAGCTTGGTTTGGTTGCTTAAATCGAGCGAGGTAAGCAAATTTTCATTGGGGTAACTGAAATTGGGAGAGGATCCAATACAAGATAATTTCAACAAATTCAACGCATCCGACAAATCAATAGTAGGCATTGCGCCCAAGTAACTCATGTTTTTCAGGTTGGACAGATTACTCAAATTGAGCGTAGTTAATGCAGGACAATACAGGTCAAGGTCACGCAGCTGGGTATTAGCTGATAAATCGAGCGAGGTGAGCCAAACACTATTGCATTGAAACTTTTTCAAGTTAATATTTGGAGAAAGATCAATAAATGATGTAGACGAAGAACTCACTGAATTGAGTAAACTCAATTGCTCTAAATTAACCAATGTGGGTTGGTAAAAACTTGAAAAGTCAGCGTAATAGCTGCTAATCTTTTTTACATTGGTAAAGTACTGCAGCCCTTCGAGATTAGTAATATTAGAATAGCCTAAGTCAAGGCCCTCAACAGCCAATGCCTCGGTAAAACTGATTTCGCCATCTTGGTTGGCATCGATACGCGGATACACCACAAAATTATTGGCATCACCCGTATAATTGATGTAAGAAATCAATAATAGATCCTTGAATGTAGAATCTGGAATGGTAATGTTTTGAGCGGTTCCAAGCTGAACCACGAAAAGAAAAGCAAGGAGTAATTTTATTTTCATACGATACTGTTTAGCGTTATTTGGTATTCATTAAACAAAGAAGGGACTAAAATAAGTATAAAAACCATTTAAAATATCAAAATTAGTAGCTATTTATAAAAATAACTTTTGTTTAATACTAATTCCTAATCTAGTTGTTTCTAAATCTAAAAATTTGCTAACCAGCCTACTAGCATTCAATTGTAAACCCACACGCACTTCTCATGCGATAAAGATAAATAGCTTTGATCAAGAAAATGGTTTAGAAAATAACTCACATAAAAAAAACGCAGCCCGAGAGCTGCGTTTTCTATTTTTATGTTGTTTGGCGTTTGCGGGTATACACAAAGCCTAGCACGATGGCGCCCAAAAGTAAAATGGGTAAGTAATCGTTTATGGGAGCTATACCTGGATCTCCGCCCGGTGCATCGGGGTTGTCATTTGATGCAGCGTTTTCTACATAATCACCCATCATTTGCTGGTCGTTTTCGCTGTAATCCTTGAAGGCATAACTGCTGTTACTGATACTCAAGATAAAAAGCACAAGTACTACTCTGTTTATAACTGTTTTCATGGCTCGCTTAGTTTTTAATGATTAATTTACCTTGGTACATTACGCTATTCTCTTTTATGATACGCAACGCATACCACGAATTGGGCAAGCCCGTGATGGGGATGGAAACTTGCGAACTGTTGCTATTTGTGATTTGGTCTTGTTGTACCACCTGACCCAATACATTGATCAGTTCGTAGCTGCAGCCCTCAAAATTTCCGGTGGGCAACGAAACCGTTACTTTTCCTCCAGTGGCCGGATTTGGATAAATACTCAACTGTCCTTGGGTTGGTGTATCCACCGCCAAAGCCGTATTGGTAAACACAATTCTAAAGCGGTTGCCACTGCTGGCCGAAACTGTAGGATCTACATCAAACTCGTAGTCTTGCGCGCTGCCGTCTAAGTTGAGTGGCTGGGTGGTTCCGGTATATAAATCCTGCAACCAAGCCTCTACTCCTACCATTGTAAATTCTTCGGTGTTGAGTTTGAGTTTGTAATGCGCTTGTTGGGTGTTCCAGATTTTTACATTCAATTGATCAGTAGCATTTACTATCGGATAATGTTCGATAGATAAATTGGTCGTTCCATGCACGAAGGCGATGTTCTCAGATGTATTGACCATTTTGGTTCCATCGGCCACATCAACTGCGGCATTTGCGTTGTTGTACAAAGCAGCAATTGCTCCATCTAACGGCATCCAATCGGTGCCAATTTGTTTGGCAAATCCCAGTCGAACAACCGAGGCGGTTATGTTGTTACTATTTCTAAAAGTATTAGAAATTGAGCTTGATTTCATCGATTCAGTAAGGGTTAAGGTATCTGTTCCGGCCACGGCTTTTACAAAAAAGGCTTGTCCACTCTGAATGGCTGTTGAACTAGTTGTATAACTTCCTGAATTATCAGAAAAAGTTCCTGAATTTACACTGGCATCATAATTCACATAAACACCATTAGTACTCACTGCCGGATCCCACAACCAAATATTGGTATACAAATTGGCTTGGGTATTTCCGGCCAAGATTGCCGACGGACTGATTGGACTAGCAAACGGATTACCTACCAAGGTGTGACGCGCACTGGTCACTGCAAAACTTACGGGTCCGGTAATCAACTGACCTGTCGCTTTGAGCGTAGTTGCTGCCGATTGGCCATTGCCAATGTTATTGCTGCCGTATCCACCCGTTACAAAAACCAGGTAGGCGTTATTGCTGCCACTTGTGAACAAGTTGGCCGATTGCGTATTGGTGACATCTGCCCAACCTGAAGTGGTGTATTGTCTAATATTATACGCTGGACCAGTTGCCATGCCGGTTCCACTTGGCCCCCATAATTCTATACCAGTGTTATAAGGAGATACTGCTGTTCCTCCATTTTGCCAGGACGCATACAATGAAGTATTGCTGCCTTTTAGCGGAGCCGTCAAGGCGCGCCAAGCGCGTTTGGCTGGAATGTAGCGTTCTACGGTTACGTTGCCAGTAATTGTTCCTGCAGAATTTCCTACACTAGCTGTTCCCAAAGCATCTGATTTCAAGGTAAGATTACCACCTGTAGCTAATGATGCTCCAGCTCCCACAGTTACTGTTCCTGAAGAACTTCCTGCAGTTATATTTAATGTGTTACTTAATGTAGTGGTTCCTGAACCACTAATAGTTAAATTTTTAAGAACGTTTGTAGTACCAGGTGTTGTTTGGTCAAAAGCAACTGTTCCAGAGGCGCCTGTTATTACTAAATTAGAAGTAGCTGTACCTTGAATTACCCCAGAAGTTCTTGTGATTGTTCCAGTAATAGTTAATGTAACACCTGCATCAATGATTACTGTGCCACTTGTTAGAGTTAAATTATTTAAAGTTTGATTTGTACTTACTTTCAAAGTTCCTCCATCAACTGTAACATTATTCGTATTTGGTATGGTTGTGCCACCAGATTTATTTAACCGTAATGTGCCACCGCTAACAGTTGTTAAACCAGTATAAGTGTTACCTCCAGTAGTTGTTGTACCATCTAAAATTAAAGTACCTGAACCAGCTTTAACCAATGATGTTTTATTTGTAGTTCCATCTTGAATACCAAATACAAATGCAGCTGGTGATGTTGAACCATTTATTGTTAAAGTAGCATCTGTAGTACCATTGTTAAAGATTCTATTTACTGAACTACCAAATCCCCCATTTATTATTGAGGAAACCGTTTGATTTTTTCCATTTAAATCAAGAGAACCACCATTACCCGAAGCATAACCAAATGTAACATTTGTTCCAGTTGGTAAAGCGTCATTTACACCTAATTTAATAACGCCACTATTTGCAGCATTAAATATAGTTGCGCCAGTATAAGAGTTTGCTGAGTTCAATGTAATAGTCCCCGCGCCACCACCTGAACCAGCTGCAAACATTAAGTCAGCAGAACCAATAATAGCTCCATTTACAGTGATGTCATTTCCACTTGTAGCCCCAATCATTGTTTTGATTGCAGTATTATTTGTAATTGTTGCTGCACTTGATAAACTTGTACCTACTGCTGTTCCTACAATTCCAGCAACTGTTCCAGTTCCAGTCCCACCAGCAGAAACAATATTAATCGGAACCGAAATAGAATTACTAGCTGTAGCTATATTTAGACGTTGTGAAATATTTGTCGCAGTACCTTGTGCCGATGATATGGTAATATTTGCAGTTCCTGAACCAGAAATACTTCCAACGCTCACAGTTCCACTAACTGTTGTGGTTGTATTTACATTTGGAGAAAATGTAAGTCCAACATTATTACCTAAATTTATTGAGCCACTTAAAACGGTTGTAGTTGTTGATGAAGTAGCTAAAGTATAACCCGTTGTATTAAATTTAAAATTTGGTGCGGTAAAGGTTCCTGAAGGTATAGAAACGACTCCAGCATTACCTTCAAAAACGGCAGCAAGAGGCGAAGTATTTGTTGACCATGTTGTTAAAGCACCTGTTGAACTAGGTGTTCTCCAATTACTTGTTGTAGAAACATCCCAAGTTCCAGTCCCTCCAGTTCCTGAGGTAGTATTTGCATCTGCATCCCAAAAATACTCTGCTAGTGCAGGTGTAGCTGAAAAAGAAGTGCTTGCTACCCAAGAAGTCCCTTTTCGCGTGTATATTTTAAAGTTATAAGTTGTTCCATTAGTTAGCGAAGTGACCGTTGCGCTTGAGCCGGTGCCTTTATATAAAACTACACCACCATCAAAAGCAGTATTATTTGTATCTGTAAAACTTGCTGAATTAGCAGTGTAAGCAGTTCCATCACCACTAGGCAATGTTGATGTAAAATTAGAAGTTGACGCAACCACCATCATTTGGTCATAACATGCTCCATTTGTCCAAGTTATAACAGATTGAGAACTCCCATTTGAAGCTGAAGGAGACGTTACTGTTTCAGGAGTTGAACATTGCGTAACACCTCTAACTGTAAAATCATCAATTCTAAAATTCCCTGAACCACTTGATCTTACGAATGTAAAACGAAACCTTAAATTACTTTGGTTTTCGGCACCTGATGGCAGTGATAACCAATTTGAACCATTTATTGCATACCAATTCCCGTCTCTTGTTAAAGTACCCAATGAAATACTATTCCATGTGCTGCCGTTAGCACTCCAATCTAAAGTTACTGTTGCAGTGTAAGAAGAAGAACTTGCTCTATAACCAAAAGCTAATTGAATTGATGAATAACCAGTAGTATTTACCTGTCCTGCTAAAGTTGCAGTTGCTGTTCCACTTACTGGTGATGTACTGCCATCAGCCAAATTCGCTCCACCAGAAGCAGTAATTGGGGTACTATATGTACTACTACCTGATGCAGTAGCAATGGACATGTTTTTTGGAGCGGTGCCCCCAGTTTGATAGTTTGGTGTTGTCCAACCCGCAACAAATGTAGAGCTACTAGTAACACTAGATGTTCCAAAATCTGTTGAATAAATGGTTGTCTGCCCCCACCCACTCTGTGCCAGCAATCCAAAAAATAAAAAAAGCAGCCCAGTTTTGGCTTGGTGTACAATAAAATTTTTCATAAATATATGTTTGTTGTTCTGTAATACTAAATAAACAGTAGAAATAGGAATAGCAAATTAAAAAGAAAGCGTATCCACAAACGTTAGGATAATATTATCAAACTGCAAAGAATCTGCGCTTTGGTGCGATTTAAAAAATTGGCAATAAACAAGGGTATAAAACAAACTATGTTTAAAATTTTTGCTAAAAAAACAAAGTATCGTCAAGTAATTGATTAAAATATAAACTGACTTTGTGTTCGAATTGTTTCTATACAAGAATTCCTACAAGACTGATTTTCAGTGCTCCTTTCATACTAATTTTTAGAAAGTGCAATTTTAAAATTATATAATTTTTCTTACTTTTATTTTAAATTTGTGTATTTCATCGATATTTTTAGTTTTTTATCGATGATTTTCTTGCGACGTTTTTTTTATTACCCTAGTTTTGACTCGTTAAAAAACACTCACTCACATTAAATAGTAATTGCGTTATGAAAAAAATTACACTCCCCGTTTATTCCAACTTAATCCTATTGGTGGTTATTTTACTCACTACTCTAGGTTGGGCACAATCACAACGATTCACCACAAGCGGCAGCTTTACTGTACCCGCAGGCGTTACCAGCATCACAGTTGAAACCTGGGGCGCGGGCGGAAAAGGAAGCACGCTATCTACCAATATGGCCGGTGGCGGTGGCGGTGGCGGTGCATATGCCAAAAAAGTGATCGCCACTTCACCCGGTACAGTCTTTACTGTAAATGTAGGAACTGGTGCCACTACCACTGCCGCTGGCGGTGATTCTTGGTTTGGTTCTACAGCTACGGTCTTGGCCAAAGGCGGAAACAGCGCAGCCGACAACAGCTCAACCGGAGCCAACGGCGGTGTTGGTGCCCCAACCAGTATTGGCGATGTAGGCTTTGTGTTTGCTGGAGGAAAAGGTGCCAATGGCGTGGCCGGAAGTTACGGCGGCGGCGGCGGATCATCAGCAGGTAATTATGCTGGAACCCCTGCAACGTCTGCAACTGGAGCTACTGCACCGAGCAACGGAGGAAACGGAGGAAACGGACGCAGTGCCTCTCAAGGAAACGGATCTGTTGCCACTGTACTTTTAGGTGGCGGTGGCGGTGGCGCATTACGCACTTCTTCATCAACTCGTATTGGCGGTTCCGGCGCAAGAGGACAAGTATTGGTAAGTTGGATCGCTCCCGAGATTAATGTAATTGGAAACACCAACAATATTGTAAGTGGCGACACTACACCAAGCACAACCGATTTTACCGATTTTAGTACTGTTGCTTCCACAAGAAGCTTTATCATTCAAAACACGGGTTCGATAGACCTAACCATAAGTGCAGCAACCCTAAGCGGAGCCAATGCCAGTGAATTTTCTATTCTAACGATGCCCAGCGCAACAATTGCAGCAGGAAGTTCTTCGGCACTTGTCGTAAAATTCAACCCAACAACTATTGGACTCAAAACAGCTACACTCAACATCAACTCTGACGACAGCGACGAAAGCACCTATAGTTTTGCAATACAAGCCACAGGCGTAGCGGCTTCTATGAGCGTGAAAGGAAACAGCAACGTGATTGCCGACGGCGATCCATCTCCTATCAACCTAGATTGGACCGATTTTGGCTCAACCAATATTTTCTCTCCTATCTCTAGAACATACACGATTTTTAATCTCGGTAATTTTGATCTCAACCTTACCGGCGCACCCCTTGTGAGCGTGACCGGGACTGATTTCACCATCAGCAGTCAACCTACCACTTCTGTAGTAGGCGGAATGGCGACAACTTCATTTACCGTAAGCTTCAATCCCAATACAATAGGATTTAAATCGGCCGATATTTCGATTGCCAATTCTGATGCTGGTATAGGAAAAAACCCCTACAACTTTAAAATTAGCGGAACTGGCATTCAAGCATTTGCCGATACCGACGGAGATGAAGTATTTGATAATGTAGACTTGGACGACGACAACGATGGAATTCCAGACAGCATCGAGCTCAGTAATTCGCTTGTTTATGGATCAACTAGGGCTACTCAAGTATTTATGTTGGACGAAACCTTTGGCGCCGGAACCACACGCGCACGCATCAATGTTGATGTACCTACAGCGTCTACTACCTATTGCTACGAAGACGGCACAACAGCTATGGCTGCCGACGAATGCGACACCACTACCGATCTCAACGACGGCCAATACACCATCTGCAACTCGGCTCAAATTTCTTCATGGGCTGCCACATACTGGCACACCGGTCCAGACCATACGGCTGGCGACACCAACGGAAGAATGGCTTTGTTTAATGCGACCAACGACATCACCGACGAATTCTACCGCACGGACATTCAGGGCGTAATCATGAATGTACCCTTAACCTACAGTTTTTGGATCTTGAACTTAGACCGCACCAATGCACCGGGAATTGCCACACGCAACCGACCAAACATTTCGGTTGAGTTTAGAGACATGAGCAACAACCTGATCAGCAGCATTGCTACTGACGACATTGCTCCAACTACTGCAAGCAACACAGCTGGTGACTGGTACCAATTTTCGGCTACTTTCACTCCGCTCACTTCTGACTTTACCATTATTTTCAAAAACAACCAACCCGGCGGTGCTGGCAATGATTTGGCGCTTGACGACATTCAAATTGTGCAAACCTTGCCCGATTTTGACTTAGACGGTGTGGCCGATGTATTTGATTTGGATACAGACAACGACGGAATTGGTGACATCATCGAAGACCGTTGGCAAGACTATACCCTAGGCTACGACACCATGGACATTGCTTCAGGAACTTGGATTGACGCCAATAACAACGGCTGGTTGGATGCTGCTGAGGCCTACTACAACGAAAACATGCCTAAAGATTTTGATGCCGATTTGGCACCCAATTACATTGATCTTGATTCTGACAATGATGCGCAATTTGATGTGGACGAAGCCGGTTTATACAACGGGGATGGCGACGTGAATTGTGACGGAACAGGAGACGGCGACGACAACGACTACGACGGAATATTGGATGCATTTGACACCTTAAACGGATTTGCCAATAGCGGAAAAGCCTTGCCAGATAATACCTCAGTGATTGGTGAACCCAATTTCTTAAACGTACAATCAAACAGTTTAACCACCGATATTTCGAGCAGTTTATATGCCAGTTTAGATGGCAACAGCGATGGTGTTATTTTTGGTACTGCCGATGCAGACAAAGACGGAATCATCGACACCTTTGACACTGATGCAACCGTATTTGGTTCTCCGCGTGATTTGGATCGCAAATTATTTTTGGATTTTGACGGCCGAAATGATTACGGGCAAGCTGCTGGAGTTTTGGGTGGATTAAGTTCGGCCTCCATGATGGCTTGGATTGATCTTAACAATTCGTTTGCCAACGAAGGCGTAGTTGTGGGACAAGACAAATTTCATTTGCAAATTACATCAGACAAAAAACTACAAGTGATTGTCAATGGATATACCTTTACCTACAATTCGGTATTAGACACAAACCGCTGGTACCATGTGGCCGCGGTATATGGAAATGGACAAATTCAATTGTTTTTGAATGGACAGTTGGTAACCAATGCGGCACAAACTGGCAGTATTGTAACCGATGCTACTCCCCTCACTATAGGAAAAAGCCCCAACACATTGACCCGCTTTTTCAACGGAAAAATTGACGAGGTGCGCATCTTCAAAGTAGCCCTTTCGGTAACGCAATTGCAACGCATGGTGTACCAAGAAATCAACGATTTTGGTGGACAAGTACGTGGTGAAATTGTACCCAAAGACATCGAAGTATTGCCTTTTGCCGATCTATTGCGCTACTACCGCATGGACGTCTACAAAAACGACATCATTGATGATTTAACTACAGCTTCTACCGATTTAGGAACAGGCATGCAAATCTTCAACAACAAAATTATTGCCGTTCAACAAGCGCCGATGCCTTTTATTACAAATCAACCGGGCAATTTTGCTGACGCTGTAAACGATACAACCAACGATGTGCGCGGATTGGATATAGACGAGCAAGATTGGTCAATTGTACACGTGAGACACAACATTACAGCTACAGCAAATAACGTTGATCTTGGAATGATTGTTGATCCAGCTGTACAAATCGTGATGAACAACGACAGCAAAATTCAAAACGACTGGTACTTAAAACTAGACGGATCGATTGATTTGCAAGGAAAATCACAATTGGTTCAAACTGCCAAAAGTGATTTGGATGTGGCGAGCGCCGGAATCGTTCAACGCGATCAAGACGGACAATCCAATGGGTACAACTACAATTATTGGTCATCACCAGTAGGTGTGAGCAATACCAGCAGCAACAACAACGACTATACCTTGAGCAGCGTGATGCGTGACGGTACCGATGCCAATAACCCACAATTGCTCAACTGGACTTCGGGACTAAACGGTTCTCCGACTTCGCCCATTACCTTGAGTTCGTACTGGATTTTCAAATTCCAAAATGTAACTCCATTGTATGCCAACTGGCAAGCGGTAGGCACCACAGGTAACTTATCAGCAGGCCAAGGATTTACCATGAAAGGAAGCAATGCAGGAACTGCCACTCAAAACTATACGTTTGAGGGCAAACCCAACAACGGAACCATAACCAGCCCTATTGCAGGCGGAAACCTCAACTTGAGTGGAAACCCCTACCCTTCGGCTATAGATACCGATTTATTTATCTCTCAAAACCTAAGTGCTACCAACGGGACCTTATATTTCTGGGAACATTACAGCACCAACATGACCCACAATTTGGCAGAGTATCAAGGTGGATATGCTACCCGCACCCTAGTGGGTGGAGTTCCTCCGGTATCGCCATCGGGAATCAGCGGATTGGGTTCTAGTAGCCGTACACCCGGTCGTTTTATTCCAGTAGGGCAAGGGTTCTTTGTGAGCGCCAATGCAACTGGAGGAAACATCGAGTTCAACAACAGCCAACGTGGCTTTGTGAAAGAAGACAGCGCCGGATCAAACCCGATGTTCCGTCAAATCAATAATACAACTGTAGCAGCCAACATCAGCAATGCCGAAGATGCATACGCCGAAAATACCTTTGAGAAAATTAGATTGGGATTCAATTCCAACAATAATTTTCACCGTGAATTATTGATGGGTTTCATGAATGAAAACGCTACCGCGGCTATTGATCCTGGTTATGATGCCGTGTGCATGGACAACTTGCCAAATGATATGCACTTCATCAACGAAGGCAACAAATTGGTTATTGCCGGCGAAAGCTATTTTGATCAACACGCCAGTTATCCGTTGCGCATCAAAACCAACAGCGAAGGACCTGTGAGTATCGTATTAGACGGAACCGAAAACTTCAACGCCGATCAACCGATTTATATTTATGATGCGCTTACTGCAATCTACCACGATTTGCGTAACGACATGGTAGCAACTACACTTCCTGCTGGAGAAACCAACGATCGTTTCTTCTTGAAGTTCAACAAAGGTGGAGCGTTGGCCGTGGGCGGTTTTACAACCAATAGCCTACAAGTGGCCTATGCGGCTGCCAACAACAGTTTAATTATTCATAATTCTACCGCGAGTACGCAAATAGAAGAAGTAACGCTGTACAGCATTATCGGACAAGCGGTAGCGAGCTGGAAAGTGAATTCAAACAACAGCAAAATAGAATTAAGCGTTCCTCAACTGAGCGCCGGAACCTATATTGTGCGCACCAAAACAAGTGAAGGTGTAAGCAGTAAAAAGATACTTATCCCCTAAGTAAAACAACCCCCAATCTACGAAAAAAGCTTCCCGAATAAGGAAGCTTTTTTTTATACTACAACGGTCAATTTTAGTTGGACAAGGCGTCAATCAATTGGGCTAACGAAAGAATTTCTTGTGTACCCGCCGCCAAGTTTTTGAGCGCAAAGCTGTTGTTTTGCATTTCGTCTGATCCGGCAATGACCACAAAAGGGATTTTGCGTTTGTCGG
The DNA here is from genome assembly GCA_945879625.1 of Flavobacterium psychrophilum. Lineage (GTDB taxonomy): Bacteria > Bacteroidota > Bacteroidia > Flavobacteriales > Flavobacteriaceae > Flavobacterium > Flavobacterium psychrophilum_G. The sequence goes on along the minus strand of CAMCVA010000008.1, from coordinate 93,237 downwards.
CGTGTGCAAATTGCTTGCCCATCTTTACCGCATCGGGATATAATTCTACAGCTACTCCGTTGGCGCGCAATTGTTTGATGGCTTGCAACGCATAAAGTGCTTCGGTTTGGCCATAGTTCACAAACAATGCGGTACAGCTCGCTGCCAAGGATTCGGGAAATAAATTCAATTCGTCGAGCACCAAATAAATGCGGTCCAAGCCAAACGAAATCCCTACTCCACTCACGTTGTTCAAGCCAAAAATTCCAGTTAAATCATCGTAGCGTCCGCCTCCACCAATAGAGCCCATGGCTACTTCTTTGGGTGCAGCGACTTCAAAAATAGCGCCGGTATAGTAGTTCAATCCGCGGGCTAAGGTTACATCGAGTTCCAAGTGAGCCGTGTGCAAACCAAGCGTTTCTATAGCCGAACCAATGGTTTCTAATTCGGAAATCCCCTGCAGTCCTTCAGCCGAATCGGCCAAAAGCAATTTGAGTTGCGCCAGTTTTTCCGACCAAGTTCCCGTGAAATGAAACAAGGGCGAAACCTTGTCTATAGCCGTTTGGCTTAGGCCTTTTTCTAGCATTTCTTGTTGCACACCGGCCTCGCCTATTTTGTCTAATTTGTCTAAAGCGACTGTAAAATCTATCAGTTTGTCGGCCGCACCAATTACCTCGGCAAGCCCCGACAATATTTTTCGGTTGTTGATTTTTATGGTGGTTCCAACTAATCCCAAGGCGGTGAAAACCGCATCATACAATTGGATAAACTCTACTTCTTGCCACAACGATTGCGAACCGACCACATCGGCATCGCATTGGTAAAACTCGCGGTAACGTCCTTTTTGCGGACGATCGGCGCGCCACACCGGTTGTATTTGGTAGCGCTTGAACGGGAATTCCAATTCGTTTTGGTGTTGCACCACATAGCGGGCAAAGGGAACGGTAAGGTCGTAGCGCAAGGCTTTTTCGGAGATTTTAGTACCCAGTTGTTTGGCGGTGCTGTTAGCCAATTCGTCAGGAGAAATTTTGTCTAAAAAATCACCCGAGTTGAGGATTTTAAAGATCAAGCGGTCGCCTTCTTCGCCGTATTTGCCCATCAAAGTCTCCGAATTTTCAAACGAAGGCGTTTCGATGGGTTGAAAACCAAATTGTTCAAAATGGCGTTGAATCACCTGCATGATGTACCGTCTTTGATGTACTTCAAGGGGTGAAAAATCGCGGGTGCCTTTTGGAACACTTGGTTTGGCTGCCATACTAGCGGGATTTAAAGGAAATTAAGCTGAGCTGCAAATATCTTATTTTTATACTAATTACACACGCTAATCCCGCAAACTTGTTTCATTTATTGTAAATTCGTGCCAAATTTTACCCATGTTCAAGTTACTCCGCGAAAACATCCGCATTGCCTTAGGCTCTATCAAAACCCAATTGTTGCGCACTATACTCACGGTGCTCATCATTGCGATCGGAATTACCGCGCTAGTTTGCATACTCACCGTGGTGGCCGCCTTAGAAAATACCGTTTCGAGTGATTTTGCCTCGATGGGCGCCAATACCTTCAACATCAATCAATATCCGTTTGAAAGCCAACGCCAACGCGGTGGAGAACGCGAAATCATCAACCCAATCATTTCCTACCCCGAAGCGGTAGGATTTAAAGAAAAATACCAATTTGCGCTCACCCAAACTTCCTTGTCTTTTAATGCAGTATCTAATGCCGAAGTGAAATTTGAGTCCAAAAAAACCGATCCCGAAATCTCGGTCTTGGGCGTAGACGAAAACTATTTGGTGAATTCGGGACTGGAAACAACTGCTGGACATAATTTTACTTCTTTTGACATCAAAAACAACACGGCCACTTGTCTAGTTGGCTCTGATTTTTTGAAAGATCTACTCAAAGATGTCAATCCGATTGGCAAAACCATTTCGATACGCGGGGCCAAGTTTAAGGTAATTGGCGTACTCAAAGAAAAAGGATCCACCTTTGGCAACAGCCAAGATTTACGGGTGTTTCTTCCGATTCAAGTGGCGCGCTCTTTGTTTACCGCGCCCAACATCAATTACACCTTGAGCGTCATGGTGACCAAAAAAGACATGATGGATGCGGCTTTAGACCACGCCAACAGTGTCATGCGACGCATACGTAAGCTCAACCCGATTCAAGACGACAATTTTGGAATTTCGCGCAGCGACGATTTAATCAATAAAATTTTGAGTATCACCCAATATTTGGGCATATCCGCCTGGGTAATTGGGATCATCACCATCTTTGGTTCCTCGATTGCCTTAATGAACATCATGTTGGTTTCGGTTACCGAACGCACCCGAGAAATTGGCGTGCGCAAAGCCTTGGGTGCCAAGAAAAGCACGATTGCTACACAATTTTTTATCGAAACCATTGTGATTGGACAATTGGGTGGATTCTTGGGAATTATCATCGGGATTTCTGCCGGCTACGGCATTGCTTCCCTACTCACTTTTGCTTTTGTGATTCCGTGGTCGGCAATTACGGCAGCGGTAATTACCACCTTTATTGTAGCGGTAATTTCGGGTTCTTATCCGGCCATGAAAGCGGCACAGCTCGATCCGATTGAAGCGCTACGTTACGAATAGTTAGCGGCTAACGCGAATCATGCGGTCGTTTCCGTACAAATCTTTTCGGAGTTCTAGCTGTGTGAAGCCTATTTCGCTAAACAACTGCAGGGTGGCTTCACCCAAATACTGATTAATTTCTACAAACAAATTGCCATTGGGCGTTAAAAATTCAAAAGCCAACTCCCCTATTTTTCGGTAAAACAACAACGGATCTATATCGGCTACAAACAAAGCCAAATGCGGTTCGTGCTCCAACACATTGGCTTGAATTTCGTGTTTTTCGAGTTCGCGCACATAGGGTGGATTGGACACAATTAGGTCAAATTGTTGATCTAAGCGAGTTGTTTCTAGTATATTTTGGCAAATAAAATGAATTTGCACGGCATTTCGTTCGGCATTCAATTGGGCAATTTGCAAAGCTAAATCAGAAACATCCAAGGCAGAAACTTGCGCCTCGGGCAGGTTTTTGGCCAAGGCGATTGCGATGCAGCCGCTGCCGGTTCCGATGTCTAATATACGATTTAGGTTGGAAGTTGGAAGTTGGAAGTTGGAAGTTGGGTTTAAATCTAATAGTGAAAAATATTCTACTATCCACGCGACCAACTCTTCGGTTTCTGGGCGGGGAATAAGTACTGCAGGATTGACTAGAAAAGGTAAATCATAAAAGGAAGTGCTCCCCAGTATATATTGTATGGGTTCTTGGGTAAGTAATCGAAGGCGAATGGCTTCCCATTGTTGCAATTGCGCTTCGGTGATTGTAAAAGAGGGATCCAATGCCAAGTCAATTCTTCTCAGTTGATGCAGGTTTTCTACTGCCAAATAAAAAAACGATTGGGCTTCGGCATCGCCTACAAGTGGAAGTAAACTGGAAATAAATTGTGTTTTATAGCTGTTGAGTTGCATTATAATTTTTTTAGCATCCAAACCGGACATGAGGTGTGACCCGTATTTCCCATCGGGGCATCAATATAATCAAAACCAAATTTGGCATACAATTTTTGTGCCGCTTGCATATAGGGCATGGTTTCTATGTAGCAATATTCGAAGCCATTAGCTTGGGCAAAATCCAAACAAAATTTCATCATGGCGCTACCTATACCTTTACCTCGGGCTTCGGGCAAGAAATACATTTTTTGTAATTCACAGATATGCGCAGCCTCATTTTCCAATTGCTGAATGCCCGCGCCGCCAACTATTTCTCCATTTAGTTCCACCACAAAATAATGAGCACGCGAAATAGCATAGGTTTGTTGCATATAATCGAGTTGAGGATCGGCATAGGCGGTTCCCACTTTGGGCACGTTGTGCTCGAGCAATACCGATCGAATCACGGCAGCTATAGTACTATTGTCCTGAATTTCTATAGGGCGAATGCGAAACGAAGTCATAATAGAGTGTGCTAAATAGTCAACAAAAATACTACAAAAACCACCCAAAAAAGCTTGCATTTTATACAAAACCGCAGCAGATATTTTTTACATGCAACACCACTAGTCAAGGCAGATTATACTTATTTTTACCTCATGAATTTGCACGAAAAATACATAGCACGTTGTTTGGAACTCGCCCATAAAGGCCTGGGAAACACCTACCCAAACCCCTTGGTGGGCAGTGTTATTGTGCACAACGACCGCATTATTGGCGAAGGCTGGCACCACAAAGCCGGCGAAGCCCATGCCGAAGTGAATGCAATCAATTCGGTGAAAAACAAAGCGTTACTTCCCGAATCTACCCTCTACGTAAATCTAGAGCCCTGCAGTCATTTTGGCAAAACCCCGCCCTGTTGCGATTTAATCCTTGACAAACAAATTCCAAGAATTGTAATTGGCAGCCTAGACCACCATACAAAAGTAAATGGCGCCGGAATTGCCCGATTACAAAAAGCTAGAAAGGATGTTGTAGTTGGTGTTTTGTCTGCTCAATGTGCCCAACTGAATCGGCGATTTTTTACCTTTCATCAAAAAAAACGACCGTATATTATATTAAAGTGGGCCCAATCGGCCGATGGTTTTATCGCGCCACATACAAAAGATAACCGCCAACCGCTGTGGATCAGCAGCCCAATTTCGCGGCAATTGGTGCACAAATGGCGCAGCCAAGAACAAGCGATTTTGGTGGGGACACAAACAGTCATAGACGACAATCCGCAACTGAATGTACGGGATTGGACGGGTACAAATCCTATTCGTGTGGTCTTGGACCAACATGCACGAATTCCAAAAACAAGCGCTATTTTTAATACAGAAACAGAGACCCTGTTAATCATCCAAAATGAACTTGATTTTTCTAAAAATGTAGCCAGTCAAATCGCCGAATTTTTATACCATAAAAACATACAATCGGTGATCATTGAAGGTGGCCGTCAAACCTTACAAACCTTTATCGATGAAAATTGTTGGGACGAAGCACGGGTGTTTACAGGTGAAATTCAATTCGTCGAAGGAATTCGAGCGCCTCATTTTCAAGCAGTTCCCTTTTTGGAAGAAAAAATAGATACGGATACCTTAACCACTTATTACCATGACCAAAAACATCCTATTTGATTTTGGCGACATCTTTGTCAATTTGCGCAAAGAAGCTACAACACAGGCATTTCAGCAATTGGGAATCAACCCATTTACACCTGAATTGGCACAACTCAATATGGCCTACGAAATGGGTGCCATAACCGAATTGGAATTTTTATCGGGCTTTCAGAAACAAAATCCAACAGTAGATTTATTAGCCATTCGCAGCGCATGGAACCAAATTATTGGCGATTTTCCGCTGTACCGGTTAGAATTTTTGCAAATGCTTAAACCCAACTACCGCTTGTTTTTGTTATCCAACACCGATGCGACACACATCAGTTATTTTGAGCACCAAGTGGGCTTGAGTTTCTCCCGAGATTTTTACAGTTGTTTTGAAAAGGTTTATTTTTCGTATGAGCTGGGCATGCGCAAACCCGACCTAGTTTGCTTTCAGACCGTATTGGCCAGACACGAATTACATCCCAAACACACCTTGTTCATTGACGACAAAAAAGAAAATACCGATGCCGCAGCAGCCTTGGGCCTATCCGTTTGGAATTTGCAGGTAGGGCAAGAAGACGTGGTGCAACTGTTTGATAAAAAAATACTGTAAGCCTTTTGCAAACACTCGACACCCATAAAACAATAGCCGAAGCGACCCAAGAACTGTTGTTTAAAGAAAAAAATAGCAAGTTTTTGGGTTACGCCTACCCGATTACCGCCGAAGACGAAGTGAAACCAATTCTAGTAGTGCTCAGGAAACAACATCCCAACGCGGTGCATTTTTGCTATGCCTACCAATTGGGTGCCGAACAAATTACCTACCGCGCCAACGATGACGGCGAGCCCAGCGGCAGTGCAGGCATGCCCATTTACGGACAACTGTTGTCGTTTGGAATTACCAATGTGTTGCTGGTGATTGTACGTTATTTTGGTGGGGTAAAATTGGGCGTGGGCGGATTAATCAGCGCCTACAAAACGGCTGCCCAACTCAGTTTAGAATCGGCCATTATAGTAGAAAAAACAATCGATGTGGAGTATGTAGCCCAATTTGATTACGCACATTTAAATAAAGTAATGCGGGTAATCAAAGAAAAAAACTTGGAAATTCTATCACAAAAAATGGATATGCAATGCGAAATTGCACTAGCAACTCGCAAAAGCAACGAGGACAATTTGCTTGCCGCTTTTGAAAATCTATACGAGATTAACCTAAAAAAAAGGCCGTAAATTAAGTAGAAATGATAGCCAAAAGATCAGCTGGAGGAATGATAGCTTTGCCCAATTTGATGTCTACAAAGACCAATATAAATTGAGCCGTTGTTAATAACTCATTTTCTTCGCTCCAAATTTCACAATCAAATTCAATTTTCACCGAACTGTATTGCTTAAATGTAGTTTTCACGGTGAGCAGGTCGTCATATCGCGCGGGTTTTTTGTAATTGACGGTCATCGAAACAATCGGCAAGGCAATGCCACTTTCTTCCAAGCTTTTGTAGGAAACCCCTTTATTCCGTAACCATTCCACCCGGCCAATTTCAAAATATGGAATGTAATTTCCGTGATAAACTACGCCCATTTGATCGGTTTCTGAATAGCGAACCCGGACTTGAATTTGATGAAAAGACATAAAAACTTTGGATTAAATTGAGGTTAAAAAAATGTAAATTTAAATTCTTATACAATAATATTTTTTAATAATCAACTTGAAAAATATTTTTTTTTAACGATTTTTGTTCACATATTTGTTACCCCAAAAAACAAGGACAAACTAGCTGTTTTTCTTGTAGAATAACCTAAAATAAAAACACAAATTTAAGCAAATTTATGAGCAAAACTGTACAATCGGTATGGGAAAACTGTCTTTTATTTATAAAAGATAACATCTCTGATCAAGCCTACAAAACTTGGTTCGAGCCGATAAAATCAGTTAAGCTTACTGATAATGCTTTGTACATTCAAGTCCCTAGTAAATTTTTCTACGAATGGCTGGAAGAGCATTACGTTAAATTACTCAAAGTTGCCCTCACCAAAGAACTAGGCACTAACGCCCAATTGATTTATAAAATCAACATGGAAAACACCTACGGCAACAAAATACCTTTTACCGAGCAATTGCCTAGTGCACACCGCAGCTCGATGAAACCGCAAGAAGTTGATGCTCCGTTCAAAAACCTCAACCCCGAATTAAAAAATCCATTCATTATACCAGGCATTCGCAATCTAAAAATCGAATCCCAACTGAATGCCAATTACAGTTTTGAGAATTTCCTAGAAGGTGATTCCAACCGATTGGCTCGTTCGGCAGGTATGGCAGTGGCCAATAAACCGGGTGGAACATCGTTCAATCCACTGTTAATTTTTGGCGGTGTAGGATTAGGAAAAACCCACTTGGCTCATGCCATTGGGGTTGAAATAAAAGACAAGTACCCTGAAAAAACAGTATTGTATATCTCTGCTGAAATTTTCACTCAACAATACATTGATTCGGTGAAGAAAAACAACCGAAACGACTTTATCCACTTTTATCAATTGATCGATGTGTTGATCATTGACGACGTGCAATTCCTTTCGGGCAAAACCGGAACCCAAGATGTGTTTTTCCACATTTTCAATTACTTACACCAAAACGGCAAGCAAGTAATTTTAACTTCGGATAAAGCTCCAGTTGACATGCAAGACATCGAGCAACGCTTGTTGTCGCGATTCAAATGGGGACTGTCAGCCGAGTTACACCAACCCGATTACGAAACCCGTATTTCGATCTTGAAAAACATCTTGTACCGCGACGGCGTAGAGATGCCCGATGAAATCATCGAATATGTAGCCCGCAACATCAAAACCAATGTACGTGAATTAGAAGGTGCTATCATTTCGTTGATTGCTCAATCCTCCTTCAACAAAAAAGAAGTGACCATTGACCTGGCCAAACACGTGGTAGAGAAATTTGTGAAAAACGTGAAACGCGAAATCTCTATCGATTACATCCAAAAAATTGTATCCGATTATTTCCAATTAGACATCGACACCTTACAGTCCAAAACCCGCAAACGTCATGTGGTGCAAGCCCGTCAATTGGCTATGTTTTTTGCCAAAAAATTCACCAAAGCTTCTTTGGCGAACATTGGCTCACAAATAGGCGACCGCGACCACGCGACCGTTTTACACGCTTGCAAAACCGTGGACAATTTGGTGTCAACCGATAAACAATTCAAGAAATTTGTTGAGGACATCAACAAAAAATTATCTCTCTAAACATGCCCGTACGAATTGTGATGGTTTGTCTTGGCAATATTTGCCGGTCGCCGTTAGCAGAAGGAATTTTACAATCCAAATTGCACTCGTCCAATTTTATAGTTGATTCGGCTGGAACAGGAAATTGGCATATTGGCAAAAAACCCGATGATCGTTCGGTTGCCGTAGCCAAGAAAAACGGACTCGACATTAGCCATCAACGTGGACAACAATTTACCTCCTCTTTTTATGATCAGTTTGACTACATTTTTGTCATGGATCAATCCAATTACGAACACGTAATTCAATTGGCACAAACACCCGAACACAAACAAAAAGTGCAACTACTGCTAAACGAGTTGTTTCCTGGCGAAAATGTCGATGTGCCCGATCCGTATTATGGTTTGGCCAATGGTTTCGAACAAGTCTACCAAATGCTTGACCAGGCCTGTGAAGTTTTGGCCCAACGACTGATACAAAACCATCCCTACTAAATGAATTCGAGTGCACCAAAAGGAAAATTGTATCTCATTCCTACCACTTTGGGCGAATGCGATCCGTTGGCTGTTTTGCCCTACACAGTGAAACGAACTATCGAATTGTTGGACGATTACATTGTAGAAAACGAAAAAACAGCACGTAAATTCATTAAAAGCATTTATCCAGAAAAAGTACAGCACAACTTGCGCTTGTTTGCCTTAAATAAACACACCCAAGTCAACGAACATCTGGGCATGATACAGCCTTGTTTAGAAGGTAAAAACATGGGACTCATGAGCGAAGCCGGCTGTCCGGGCATTGCCGATCCGGGTGCTGTGATTGTGAAATTAGCCCACGAAAAAGGGATTACTGTAGTGCCTTTGGTAGGTCCGTCTTCTATAACCTTGGCATTGATGGCTTCGGGAATGAACGGCCAAAGTTTTGCATTTAACGGCTACTTACCGATAGAAAAATCAGAGAAAAAAGCGGCCCTTAAACAATTGGAACGACTGGCTCAAGACAAAAATCAGTCGCAACTGTTTATCGAAACGCCCTACCGAAACAATAAACTAGTAGAAGATTTGCTGCAATGTCTGCAACCCAATACGTTTTTGTGCATTGCCTGCGACATTACCTTACCTACCGAATACATCAAAACGATGCGCGTGCAAGACTGGAAAAAAGTAAAAATCGATTTACACAACCGCCCTACGATTTTTATTCTTCACCGCATGTAAAAAAGCCCGTTTGCAAACAAACAGGCTTTATTTTTTAGTTTAAGCTTCGATTAATTTACTCTTGGATTGTTTTGCGCAACTATTGCAGTAGTTTCAAATCCACCAAAATCGCGCATGTAAGAGCGTACACTTGACCCATATTGATCTCTGCACTTGCGTTTCCCTTTGCTATACAAAAACCGTTTTACAGAGCGAACACCACCCAAATGGGCTGCGGCCAAAATTCCTGATTCGGTTATGCTGACACCGGCAATTATTTTTCCTGAAAAGGCGTCAATTTCATCTTGTAAATCCCATTTGTTTTTGGACAACAAAACCAAAAATGCTTGTTCTTGAAGAATGGGGTTTTGCAAAAAATGTTGGTGATTGTAAATGCCAATTTCTCGCAAGGTTTCAGCCCCAAATTGGTACTTGCCCATATAACCCAACGAGTTGATTTTGCGATATTTACCTTGAGATTCTTTGAATGCCAACGCTTCCTTAAAGCCAATAAAAAACTTAGCCGTATAGGGTGTGCTTAAAATTTGGTATTCGCGTGGATTGATGGAGGGAAATAAGTAAGTGGATTGTGACTTAATTAATTCAGATTTGGAGTAATTTCGGGTTGGAATAAATGTATTAAACCCAGAAGTAAAATAGAGAATTGTTGCAAAGACTACGGTGATTAATGCCCATCTTTTTATCATAAATTGTTTTTCTTCCCTGCTGTCACCATGAGAAATTTCTACGGGCCAAATATACAACAAATAGTATAAAACTGACTATCAATTAGTTAATCTTTTTTAAAAATAGATTGTATAGAGTTTTAACACGCCAGAAGTCCCAAATTCAATGGTAGGAGCTGGAATTTTTATCGTGTTAAAAACCGAGCAAATCGTCTTGACAAGATGTGATTTGGTTTTAATTTTGGTGAGATCAACATCCAGACTCAAATAAATTTGTCGGGTTCTCGCTGTCGGAGATAAACTGGAACTTGGGGAAAGCGCTTGAGCCGAAACCATGCCGTCGGCCCCGTAACCCACTGCTATATTCAACCAAACAGGGACAGCTTTTGATTTTACAAACGACTGCATATTAACCGAAAGCCAATAGGTCTGGCCGTTGTAGTCTTTGAGCAGTTGTTCTTGCAAAGATGATCCCAATAGATCCGGGCGCTGTTGCGCGTAGGCAGTAGTGTGAAACGAATACTTGGGAATAATTCGCTGCTCGTTCCAACACAATTCTTGCGATATGTAGAGGGCCGTTCCGGTTGCATTGGCCGCCACATCAGACCAGGAAGCGCCCCATTGTGCCGAATAACCGTCCAAAACTTCGACCGCTGTGAGAAACGCAAAACCAAAAGTTGCGCCATATAGCAACTGATCCCGTTTGGATACACCACTCCAGACTAAAGCCTCTTTACTGAATCGGCCCAAGTGATAACTCGAAAACACGTGTCCGGCTTTGTCGAGTTGTTGCCATTCGTTGGCATCGTTTATAAAATGGAAATTTGATTTGGGATAATCGGCGTACCACAACTGTGACAATCCAATAATTGCTGCCGAAGAAAAAGCGACTTCAGTACTAACCACTGCGTTTCTTCTCGAAATTTGCAAAGAATCTGCCGGCGATAAAAAAGTATCTACCGAACGTTGTGCAGCAACTGGCAGTGCAAATCCGAAGCAAAAAATGACCAGCCAGCGGCACTGCATCAATTAGCGTTTTATCCCTTGACTACTCACCCAGGCTACATATTTTTGGCGGTTTACTTCATGTTGAGCAGCAGTAACGGCAAATTCGTGGTAGCCAAAACGGGTCACACTGGCGCAAAAAAAGATGTAGTTGTGTATCGCCGGATTGAGAACTGCATCAATGGCTGAAATATCGGGCATGGCAATTGGTCCAGGCGGCAAACCGGTATACTTGTAGGTGTTGTAGAGCGAATTAGTTTCTAAATCTTTATACAATACCCGCTTAATTACCTGATTAAAATCGTTGGAAACGGCTTTTACTGCATAAATTACGGTGGGATCGGCTTCTAATTTTATGCCTTTTTGCAAGCGATTGAGATATACACCAGCCACTACAGGACGTTCATCAGCTTTTACCGTTTCTTTGTGCACAATAGAAGCCAAAGCAATAACCTCTTCTGGATTAAGCTGTAATTTTTTGGCTTTTTCTAATCGGGCTGTAGTCCAAAATTTGCGGTATTCTTTCAGCATTTTATCGCGGAATACCTCGGCCGATGTGTTCCAAAAAAATTCGTACGAGTTTGGAATAAATACCGACAACACATTGTTTTTGGTGAGGCCATTCTGGGCCAAAAATTGCGGATCCAAACAGGCATTCAAGACCGACAAACTATCGGCTTCTAACTGGGCTCCGATGCGTCCGGCAAAATTCTCCAAGCGTTCTTGGTTGTTAAATGCCAATTTAACCGGGATATTTTGGCGCAACGCATTCACGATCTCGTTGCTGTTCATTCCCTTTTTAATCAGGAACCGTCCGGCTTTGTCTTTTCTCGTGGAGTATGATTTCTTTTGAGCCACTTGATCAAATTTATCTAAATCTTCTACCAATGGTACCACTGCCATTTTTACCTGCTCATAACTTGCAGCAGTAGGAATTGTAACATATACTTCGCTTTCGGAAAACTTGGTATTGGAGGCAAAAATGGTGCGGTACATATAAATCCCGTAACCTGCCAAAACGACAACAATAAGAGCAATAAGAATGTAGATGATTTTTTTTGTATTCAAAACGCTTGACTATTTAGTGAATATATATTGATATAAAGCTTCGTCTTTGTATTCGCCACGCACCAAATTCCATTGTTTTTTGATGCCTATTTCTTGGAAACCAAATTTAGTAAAAAGGGATAAACTGGCTTTGTTATCGCAGCCAATATTGGCATACACTTGATTCAAATGCAAATGGGTCTGCGCATACTGCATCACCAAAGCCAAAGCCCCCGATCCGATTCCAATGTTGCGGCACAATTCGTCGTAGATCAATACCCCTACTCCAGCGCGTTGGTGAGCGGGTTCAAAATCAAACAAATCGATCATACCTATTGGAAGAGAATTGGATTGAAGGCAAATTACAAAACGCAATTGCTTGGCTTCAAAAATATCTTGGTGGGCATTTTCTAGGTATTGACGAATCAAAAAACGACTGTAGGGGGTTTTGGTGTGGCTAATTTCCCAAACCGTTTCGTCGTTTTCTATTTGGTAAATAAAATCTAAATCTTCGGGCTCGAGTGCACGCAAAAATAGGGTTTCGTTTTGCAGTGTTTTCATGCTATTCGGGAGTTGAAATTTCACCCGTAAACACAAAAGTTGCAGGCCCTATGAGACAAACTTGCTCGTATAGGCCGTTATTTTCTACAAAAGAAACAGCCAGGTTTCCGCCCGGCGTGTGCAACTGGATTTTTTGGGACGAAGTAAGTTGCAACTTATGCATCGCAATGGCCACAGCGGTAACGCCGGTTCCACAAGAAAGCGTTTCGTTTTCTACACCGCGTTCGTAGGTGCGCACGGCAAATGCAGCTGCCGAAAGGGGCTCCACAAAATTTACATTAGCACCTACTACTCCATATAATTCACCATTACGAATGGCAGCACCTTCTTGAAAAACGGGATAATTAGCCAAATTCTGGACCAATTGCACATGATGCGGAGAACCGGTGTTGAGAAAGGCATGGGTTGGATGAACCGCAATAGCTTCAACTGATTTCATCTGCAAGGCAATTTCACCTGATGATGTATATTGTGCAAAATGAGCGCCATCGGGTGCGTCAAATTGCATTTCGTGTTCAATCAAACCCAATTGCTTGGCAAAGGCCACAAAACAGCGTCCGCCGTTGCCGCACATGGAACTCAAATTTCCATCAGAATTGTAGTAGACCATACTGTATTTGCCAGCTGGATTTTCCTCTAATAAAATTAACCCATCGGCGCCAATACCAACATTGCGGTGGCAAAGTTGGGCGATCCAGTCGTGGGCAGTTTTGGGAAATAAGGAAGCTCTATTATCGATTAGAATAAAGTCGTTTCCGGTGCCGTGGTATTTGTAGAAGGGGAATTTCATCGTGATTTTTAACGCAAACAAATGTACAAATTATCACCAAATAGCGGATGTAAAAAACCACAAATCAAAACTATTAATAAAACGTTAATGGCTGTTAAACGAGCGTTAAACTGTTTTGGCTGCAACATAACTTTTCTATTTTTACGTTCGTTAAATATCCAATAACCTAAAAATGATTCGTATGAACAGCAATTCAAAGCTAGTTTTAGTAGCCCTATTAAGTGGCATTACAACCTTGGCTGGGTACAAGGTATTTCTAGACGATAACCGCCTTTTTTCTAAAAAAAGTATTGAAACACAAGCCCCCGTGCAATTCGGAAAAAACGTAGGCTTGAGCAACGAAGTACTCGATTTTACCGAAGCCGCCGACAAAACCATTCACACCGTGGTGCACGTGAAAAACGTATCCTTTCGCACGGTTTCGAATCCGCTGATGGATTTTTTCTACGGGTTTCAAGGTGGACAAATGCAACAACAAGAGCAGATAGGAACTGGCTCGGGCGTGGTAATTTCTGAAGACGGTTATATCGTGACCAACAACCACGTGGTAAAAGATGCCTCCGAGATTGAAATTACCCTCAACAACAAAAAAACATACAAGGCCAAATTGGTAGGCACCGATTCCAAAATGGACATTGCCCTACTTAAAATTGATGCCAGCGAAAAATTACCCTATTCTGTTTTTGCCGATTCGGATGCAGTAAAAATTGGTGAATGGGTCTTGGCCGTTGGAAACCCATACAACTTAACGTCTACGGTAACAGCGGGAATTGTATCGGCTAAAGCCAGAAACTTGGATACCAATGGCATACAATCGTTTATCCAAACCGATGCAGCCGTAAATCCAGGAAACAGCGGGGGTGCCTTGGTGAATACGAGAGGTGAATTGATTGGCATCAACACCATGATTTCGTCCCAAACCGGATCTTACATTGGGTATTCGTTTGCCGTGCCCTCAAACATTACCCGAAAAATAATAGAAGATATCATGGAATTTGGCAACGTACAACGCGGAATTTTGGGTGTAGAAGGCGGTGAACTCAACGGAAATGCATCCAAAGATTTAGGCATCAGCGAAACCGAAGGCTTTTACATTAAAAAAGTGACCAAAAATTCGGGTGCAGAAAAAGCCGGACTGACTAAAGGCGATATCATCAAAAAAATAGACAACCAAAATATTGGCAGTTATGCCGAACTTTCGGGTTACATCAACACCAAACGTCCCAATGACAAAGTACTGCTAACCTTTGTGCGCAGTGGAAAATCGATGACAGCCACGGTGGTATTAACCAAAAACGAATTGATTAATACCGAGTTCAAAGGCATCGAAATGGAAAACATTGATGCGACTGACAAGAAAAAATTCCGTATCGATTCGGGGGTAAAAATCAAAGAAATTACCAACGACAATTTGAAGCCCTACTACGAAGAACTGAAAGGCAACATCATTTTGAGCATCGACAATGTTCCGGTGAATGACGTAGAATCAGCTTCTAGAATCTTGAACAAAAAAGACGAAAACCAAAGCATCAGCATTGAAATGCTAAATAAATTTGGTCAACGCATTCGCATTATTATTTAAGGTTAATCTTTTACTATAAAAAAGGTCTATTGCTTTCCAATAGGCCTTTTTTTATGGCCATAAAAAAGACTAAAAAAAATGATAAAAATCCTTTACGAAAACGATTGAAATGGGTACTTTTGCGCAAATCTAACACAATCCAAAACAACAATTTTTATCCTATATGAGTTCACTGAGTACCTACGAAAAAGAAATCGCCTTTCAGTCTAGCAGACGACGTGCCGGCGTAGAATTAATTAAAATAATCAGCGATTTATGGTACGACAAATCAATCGAAATGGTGCTGTTTCGCAACCAATTACTCAACCTCAACGTGAGTGAAATATTGAATTTGCATGACTATGCCGGAGAATTTGTGGGCAAACCCATTTCTATCTTTGATTCGGTAGAGATTGCCAAGGCGATCTACTCCCTCAACTTACCTCCTGCCAAACTGGATATTGGTAAATTGACCTTTGAATTTCACAAAGGCGACAACAAACACAATAACGCTACTGGTTTTGTATTGACCAAACTAAAAAAAGCCCAAGACTTCAAAAACAACGAACCCAAAGACGTGATCTTGTATGGTTTTGGGCGAATTGGCCGATTATTGGCCCGGGAGTTGATGTCAAAAACTGGGAAAGGCACACAGTTACGTCTACGGGCCATAGTTACGCGTGATAAAAATGATGCGGTTACACTAGAAAAAAGAGCTTCCTTGTTGCGCTACGATTCCATTCACGGCGATTTTGAAGGTTCGGTTGTAGCCGATGCTTCAAATGATACACTGAGCATTAACGGAACTACCGTGCACATGATTGCCGCTGCAACACCTGAAGAAATAGATTATACAGCTTATGGTTTTGACCATGTTTTAGTAATTGACAATACGGGTGCGTTTACAACAGTGGAAGCCTTGTCTCGACATTTAAAATCAAAAGGAGTATCCAAAGTTTTGCTTACCGCTCCTGGAAAAGGCATGCCCAACATTGTACATGGTGTAAATCACTTGGATTACAACCCCGATGAACTCGATTTGTTTTCGGCAGCTTCCTGCACCACCAATGCCATTACACCAATTTTGAAAGCCATCGAAGACACCTTGGTGGTAGTGAAAGGTCATTTAGAAACGATTCATGCGTATACCAATGATCAAAATTTGGTCGACAACATGCACAAAAAATACCGACGCGGAAGAGCCGCTGGATTAAACATGGTGATTACCGAAACTGGCGCAGGATCAGCGGTAGCCAAAGCCTTGCCGTCCCTAACCGGTAAACTCACTTCGAATGCCATACGCGTGCCGGTTCCCAATGGTTCCTTGGTTATATTGAATTTGGAAGTTTCGCGCCCCACTTCGGTAGAAGAAATCAACTCGATCATGAAAAAATATGCCCTGGAAGGCGAATTAGTAGAGCAAATAAAATACTCCCTCAATAACGAATTGGTTTCTTCAGACATCATTGGCACCTCAGCCCCGTCAATTTATGACAGCAATGCCACAATTGTCTCAGCCGACGGCAAAAACATTGTCTTGTACATTTGGTATGACAACGAATACGGCTACAGCCACCAGGTAATTCGTCTGGCCAAATACATTGCCAAAGTGAGACGTTACACCTATTACTAATCCAAAATTAAGCCCTTTATTCGGCTATTTTATATGGGTTGACTGCACTGGTTTTAATTGGCATTATCCTGCACATCTGCAACAACAAAACCATCATGGGCCAATTTACCAATTCTAAATTTACCAATGTAATTGGCCTAATTACCTTGACGATAATGAGTACAGATGCAATGGCTATACTGTATCTCGAGCTGGTAAGTGTCTAAAAAAATCCGATGAAATTCACCGGATTCTCTTGTACTTATTCTTTGGGTTTGGTAAGATAATAGACCGGCAATCCAAGCAGCATAATCAACACCCCCCAACCGCAGGTATCCGTTTTAGTGACCAACAAAGCAATAGAGATTGCACTGGCCAACACGATATACAATAAAGGAATATAGGGATAGCCAAACGCTTTATACGGCCGTTCGGCATCGGGCATTTTTTTGCGTAAAATAAAAATACCGTAGATGGTCAGGATGTAAAAAATCAAGACTATAATCACAACAAAATCAAGCAAATCGCCATATTTTCCGGTGAGACATAAAATAGATGCCCAAAAACATTGTGCCCATAAGGCCCAGGAAGGAACTTGAGCTGCGTTTAATTGTGCTGCTTGTTTAAAGAACAATTTGTCTTGTGCCATGGTATAATAGACTCTTGCCCCGGCCATAATCAAGCCGTTGTTGCACGCAAAGGTGGACACCATAATCATCAAGGCAATTACATAGGTGCCTATATGACCAAAAATGGCTTGCGACGCGACTACGGCTACTCGATCTGATGGAGCAGTTGCAATTCCATCCAAGGGAATTACAGCCAAATACATCAGATTGGCCAACACATAAATTACACTCACGATCAACGTTCCTAAGAAAAGACTCAAGCCCACATTGCGTTTGGGGTTTTTCATTTCACCGGCGATAAAGGTAACTCCTACCCAAGCATCACTCGAAAACAAGGAGCCCACCATGGCTGCAGCTACACCCGTAATTAAGGCTACACCGCTAATAGGCAACCAGCTAGCAGTATCTTTTACATAGGATTGAGTAGCCCAAGCATTGGCCCAGTTGGCATTCCAAATTTCGGCATTTCCAGCCCATAATAAACCACAAACAATCAAGCCCGCCAAGGAAAGTATTTTTATAACAGTGAGTACGGTTTGTAATACCTTACTGTTTTTTACGCCTTTGCTATTTAAATAAGTCAACAAAATAATAGTGGCAATAGATACCAGTTGTGCGGCATTTAATTTGAATAGGCCTAGCGTAAACAAGACATTTTCATCACTAAACGGGGCGTATAAATAGGCCGCAAATTTAGAAAAGGCCACCCCTACAGCAGCAATTGTTCCGGTTTGTATTACGGTAAAAAAACTCCACCCGTATAAAAAAGCGATCAGTTTTCCGTAGGCTTCTTTCAGGTAGACATATTGTCCGCCGGCTTTGGGAAACAAGGCGCTCAATTCGCCATAGCTCACGGCGGCCATCACGGTAATTAAGCCCGACAAAACCCATACGGCAATGAGCCATCCGGCAGAGCCAACTTGTCTCACAATATCTGAACTGACGATAAAAATACCCGAGCCAATCATAGAACCAACTACCAACATGGTACCGTCTAGGAGTCCTAATTCTTTTTTAAATTCTTCTGGTTTGTGTTCCATGGATAAAATTTTGGTTAGTTAATGCATTTCGATTGGTCAGGTCGATTGGTTAAAGATATAAAAAAGTCAATAGGTTTTACCTTGCGCCAAAAGACCATAAAAAAGCCCCTGCCGAAGCAGAGGCTGTACTATAAATAAATTTATTTTAGTTGGTTGCCGCAGCAATCAAGTTTAAGGCTGATCCGGCTACAAACCAACCAATTTGGCTGTCGTTGTAGGAATGATTGGCCATAATTGTATCCGCTGAACCGTCGGCGTGAGTGAACACTAGACTCAAGGGTTTGCCCGGTGCAAAATCTACCAAATCAATAAAATCAATGCTGTCGTTTTCTTGAATTTTATCATAATCGGCTTCGTGGGCAAACGTCAAGGCCAACATGCCTTGTTTTTTCAAGTTGGTTTCGTGAATACGGGCAAATGATTTCACCAAAACAGCTTTCACGCCCAAGAAACGAGGCTCCATTGCCGCATGCTCTCTCGATGATCCTTCGCCATAATTGTGATCTCCCACTACAATAGAAGAAATTCCGGCGGCTTTGTAGGCACGCTGCACAGCTGGTACGGTATCGTAATTTCCAGTCAATTGATTTTTTACCGAATTGGCTTTGTCATTAAATGCATTCACCGCTCCAATTAACATGTTGTTTGAAATATTATCCAAGTGACCGCGGAAACGCAACCAAGGCCCAGCCATAGATATGTGGTCGGTGGTGCATTTACCAAAGGCTTTAATGAGCAATTTGGCTCCCGTGATATTGTTTCCGTCCCAAGCATCAAATGGCGCTAGCAATTGCAAACGATCAGATGTTTCCGAAACCACAACTTGCACGCCACTTCCGTCTTCGGCAGGTGCCTGAAAACCTGCATCTTCAACCGCAAATCCTTTGCTTGGCAATTCATCTCCTGTAGGAGGAAGTAATTTTACCGCTTCGCCTTTGTCATTTAATAACGTATCGGTTAATGGATTAAACGACAAATCTCCCGAAATGGCCAAAGCGGCCACCATCTCTGGCGAGGTTACAAAGGCATGTGTATTTGGATTCCCATCGGCACGTTTAGAAAAGTTTCTGTTGAACGAATGCACGATGGTATTTTTTTCGCCTTTATCGGCACCATCACGATCCCATTGTCCGATGCAAGGTCCGCAAGCATTGGTGAATACTTTGGTTCCCATTTTTTCGAAAGTGGCAATAATACCGTCTCTTTCTATCGTGTAACGTACTTGCTCTGAACCCGGGTTAATTCCAAATTCGGCTTTAGGCGTGATGCCATGGGCAACCGCTTGTTCTACGATCGAGGCCGCACGGGCCATATCTTCGTAGGATGAATTGGTACAAGAACCAATCAATCCCCATTCTACTTTCAGAGGCCAATCATTTTTGGCGGCTTCGGCTTTCATTTGAGAAACGGGTGTTCCGCGATCGGGTGTAAAAGGTCCGTTGATATAGGGCTCTAATTCTGTTAAGTTGATTTCGATCACTTGATCAAAATAGGCAGATGGATTGGCATACACTTCTGGATCTCCAGTTAAATAGGGAGCGATAGCATCAGCTGCATCCACCACATCTTGACGTCCGGTAGAAGCCAAGTAACGACGCATCGAATCGTCGTACCCAAATGTAGAAGTAGTGGCTCCAATTTCGGCACCCATATTACAAATGGTGCCTTTTCCGGTACACGACATATTGATGGCTCCTTCGCCAAAATATTCTACTACTGCTCCGGTTCCTCCTTTTACGGTTAAGATATCGGCCACACGAAGAATAACATCTTTTGGTGCCGTCCAGCCGTTTAATTTTCCGGTCAATTTTACGCCAATTAATTTCGGGAATTTCAGTTCCCACGCCATGCCCGACATCACGTCTACGGCATCAGCTCCGCCTACTCCAATGGCCAACATCCCCAATCCACCGGCATTTACCGTATGTGAATCGGTTCCGATCATCATTCCGCCTGGAAAGGCATAATTTTCTAAAACTACTTGGTGAATAATTCCGGCGCCCGGCTTCCAAAACCCAATGCCGTATTTATTGGATACGGATGATAAAAAGTCAAATACTTCTTTGGATTGAGAATTGGCTACAGCCAAATCAGTTTTGGCTCCAACCTTGGCTTGAATTAAGTGATCGCAATGCACAGTGGTGGGCACTGCAACTTTTGGTTTTCTGGCGTGCATAAATTGCAACAAAGCCATTTGCGCCGTAGCATCTTGACAGGCTACACGGTCTGGAGCAAAATCAACATAATCAGCTCCACGACTAAAGGACTGTGAAGGCATTCCTTCCCACAAGTGGTTGTATAATATTTTTTCGGTGAGGCTAAGTGGACGACCAACAATAGTGCGAGCTTGGTCCACGCGAGCGGTCATATTGGCATAGACCTTTTTAATCATTTCAATATCAAAAGCCATAATGAATTGGATTTATTAGTTTGTCGCAAATTTAGGCAATTCCACCCAAATGACTGAAAGATTTTTACTAAAAGTCCAGTTTCAGCAGATAATTATTTTAAAAATAGAACTATCGATACATTCTATTCATCAAAAAGATGATAAACAGCTAAAATTTTAAGAAATCAATAATTTAAACTGATTTTTTTGTCGATTTCGAAATGATTTGTCCTAAAACAAAGAAGAAATAATGGTTTCAATTGAAATTCCCTCAGCATCTGCTTTGTAGTTTTTTACTACACGATGGCGCAAAATTCCTATAGCTACTGCTTTTACATCTTCGATATCGGGAGAATATTTTCCGGTGAAAGCCGCATTGGCCTTGGCAGCCAAAATTAAATTTTGAGAAGCACGAGGTCCTGCTCCCCAATCGATATACGTTTTCACAAAGTCATTGGCCAATGCATTGTCTGGACGTGTTTTGCTTACCAAAGTTACTGCATATT
Organism: Flavobacterium psychrophilum; assembly: GCA_945879625.1. Classification (GTDB taxonomy): domain Bacteria; phylum Bacteroidota; class Bacteroidia; order Flavobacteriales; family Flavobacteriaceae; genus Flavobacterium; species Flavobacterium psychrophilum_G. Next base: position 71,895 of record CAMCVA010000008.1, on the reverse strand, counting down.
CGATGACATTATCGGCGACTGGAACGCGGCGAATGAGGTGCTGAAAATCGATAATCTCTTGTGCTTCAAACAAGGGATTGATGGTGGCTTTATGATCGGACGTGGTGCTTTTTACCACGGCAACTTCCTCTGCAAACGACGGGTAATCGAGTTTTATCGAGAACATAAAACGATCCAATTGCGCTTCGGGTAACGGATAGGTTCCTTCTTGTTCAATGGGGTTTTGTGTAGCCAATACAAAATAAGGCAAATCCAATTTGTAATTGTGTCCGGCAATGGTTACCGCACGTTCTTGCATGGCTTCTAATAAGGCAGCTTGTGTTTTGGGCGGCGTACGGTTGATCTCATCAGCCAAAATGATATTAGAAAATATAGGGCCTTTAATGAATTTAAACTGTCTGTTTTCGTCCAAGATTTCACTACCTAAAATATCCGAAGGCATCAAATCGGGTGTAAACTGAATGCGTTTGAACTGCAATCCCAAGGCTTGCGCTATCGTATTTACCATCAAGGTTTTGGCCAATCCGGGCACCCCAACCAACAAGGCGTGTCCGCCCGAAAATACACTCAATAAAATCTGATCAACCACCTCATCTTGCCCCACAATTACTTTGGCAATTTCGGCTTTGAGTGTCAATCGTTTTTCTACTAAATTTTGAATCGCGGCTACGTCAGACATGGAAGTTTCGTTTAGTAAATTATTTTTTTAACCAATTGTTGGTGAACGCGCAGTCGCGGTATTCGCCATTGATTTTGATGTAGGTTTCTTTGATTTTTTCTTCAGACCATTTGGCAATGGCATTGATTTGTTTTTCTTTCAAGGCCAAGTCTTTGATCTTTAAATAATCTTTGGCATAATCGGCGTTATGCTCGTTGATGCGGTTGGTGACCATCACAATTTTGTATTTTTTCTTGCCAGATTGATCGGCATCAATTAAGGGAACCGAAATTTCTCCTTCTTTTAAGTTAGAAACTTGCGAATAAAACGCCGGATCCATTTTGGTCAACTCAAAGTGCGTGTCTTGTGTTTTGGGATTAATCAATACTCCGCCATTGGCTTTGGTTTCTTTTTCGTCTGATTCGGCACGAGCAGCATCGGCAAAGGTGATGGCTTTGTCTTCGATTTTCTTTTTGATTTGCAAGATGCGTTCTTTGGCCTCTTTGAGCGCTTGATCGGTTATAGAAGGTACCAATAAAATATGGCGCAACTCAATTTCTTGTCCTCTAATTTTTTCTACATAAATAATGTGAAAACCAAAATCGGTTTCGAAGGGTTCCGAAATTTCGCCTTCGCCCAAACTAAAAGCCACATCTTTAAACTCTTTGACAAATGGCGTTTTTTTGTTCATCTTGTAATAACCGCCGTTTGAGCTGGAGCCCGGATCTTGCGAATACAATACGGCCTTGGTCGAAAAACTGGAGCCCGCCTGCACCTCGCTTTTAAATTCCTTGAGACGTGCAATCACTTTTTGTTTGTCGGCATCAGACATTTTGGGCTGCACCACAATTTGAGACACTTCGAGTTCGGCTCCAAATACGGGCAATTCTGTTTCTGGTATTTTTTTGAAAAAGTTGCGCACTTCCTCGGGCGTAATTTCTACCTCATCTACAATTTTCTTTTGCATAGACGAAGTGAGTTTGTTTATTTTGATGATTTCAAACAAATCGGTTCTAAAATCTTCTTCGGTTGATTTTTTAAAGTAGCTCACCACTTTCTCCATGGAGCCCAATTGCTCAATCATGTAGGTTAATTGCTCCTCCATTTTTGATTTCACCTCTTCATCGGTCACCACAATACTATCTTGTATAGCTTGGTGCGCATAGAGTTTTTCTTCCATCAATTTGCCCAACATTTGGCAACGGCTCAAGTCTTTGATCGAATTGCCTTGGCTGGTGAGTTCCAAAAAAGTCTTGTCGATATCAGAATCCAGAATGTTGTAATCGCCGATGGTGGCAATTACCCCGTCTACTTTTTTGCGCATTGTTGCCGAAACAGATTCTGCTTTTACAGAATCTTTAATTACTTCTTGCGCCAGCGTTGTCAGTGAACAAAACAAGGCAACAGCCACAATCAAAATCCCTTTATTTTTTGTATAATTCATAATCTTCGTCTTTCAGCGCATCGTCGATGATGTCTTTTTCAAATTTTTTAATTAACTCCAACTTCCTGTTATTCAGGATCACTTCTTTCAACGTCGGTTTCACAAAATCAAAAGGTCCCACCTGATTTTTTCCTATTACATTGCTAATTTTCACCAAATACACCTCATTGCCATCGGGATACTGTATTTTTTTTCCCGGATTGATGTATTGGTCTTTATTGGCTGTGGTTATAAACGGCAATTTATCGTATACCTGATCCATCGCCACCCAAACCGTATCATTCAACGCATAACTTTTGCACTGAATGGAATAGGTATCCCAGAATTTTTTATCCTTTTTTTTATAATCAAAAAACTTGCTTTGTATGCTTCCAAACCGGGGATTGTCTTTACTCAGGTGAATGTAACGCAAGCGAACTAAAGCCGCATTCGTTCTAAAATTCTCCTTGTTGGCGGCATAATACCGTTGCAATTCTTCGTCTGAAATTACGGTGTCAACTGATCTTTTTACGATTTCTTCCAAATAGGCCTTGGTGTATAAATCAATTTTGTATTGATTGATCAAGGCATCAAAATTGGCTTTCTTGGTCTTATTTAGATTGACATCGGCGGCATTATACAGCAACTCTTGCGCAGCCCAACGGTTGATGAAATCGCGCACAATACTCACGCTGTCTTTTTCTATAGCCCCCTTGGGCACCAAACCTTTTAAATCGGCAGCATATAAATACTGATCGTTTACTCGAGCAATGGCTTCTGTATTGGCTTCTGGTTTAAAAAAACTACAAGAAACGCAAACCAACAACAGCAGCAAAATGCCCGTTAGCTTTCGCATTATTTTTTCAGCTGATTTTTAACCGCTTCAAAAACCGCTTGGTTTACTTGAACCGAAAATTCGGCTTTCAGATCATCCACCCATTTTTGTTCCAAAAACTGCTGGTAATCATTGATTACTTTTCCTTTGCATTCGGCCAGAGTTTTGGTCGTTGACGGTACTATTTTGGAAACGTTAGTTATAAAATAGTATTCCCCTTCTTTTGCAATTCCAGTTAATCCTACTTGAAACGGCACATTTTTGGGCAAGGCGTCGTTGCCTTCCTCAAATGTACCCGAGTTGGTCATGACCACCACCTTGTCTTTGGTGTTTAATGCCTCTTTTATTTTCTCGGCACCTACTCCTTTTTTGAGTAGTTTTTGTGCTTTTTTAATCACGTCTTCTTGAGTTGACGAAACAACTAAGGCCTCCAATCTATTTTTCCAGAGGTAATTGAATTTGCGGGTTTCAAAAAATGAATGCAAACCAAGGGTGTCTGTTTTTGATTTTTCCCAGATTTCTTTTTCCATCAAATCAAACAACAACAAGCCATCCCGGTATTCTTCCATCACCGTAGCAAACTCAGGAAATTCTTGTTCCAAGTTGTCGGTGTAGTAGTTGCTCAATTGTTCTTCTAGGTATTGTTTGTACAAATAATCCACTAAACTCGCAACCGGTTTAATTTTAAGTCCTGATTTTTGTTGGTCTTTCAAATAAGCTAAAAAATCATTTCCGCTAATTTCTTTTGCGCCAACGCCTACTAATTTTGCAGCAAACGCTTTGTTCGCCGGAACTTCCCATTTGCTTTCATAAAAATCGGCTGTAACTGATTTCACGAGTAAAGCATACAATTTAGCGTCGCGTTTGGGCGCATATTTCTTTTGTAGTTTTTCATTCAACGAATTGGTTATCAATCGAGAACGATCGTCTTTACCCACTTTGCTTTCCAATTCAACTTTCATTTCGTCAAACGATTTTAACGCATGTTTTTCGATTAATTTGACAATGTGCCAACCAAAACGAGTTTGAAACGGAGCCGAAATTGGGTTTTCTGGGGTTAAGGTAAAGGCTGTGTTCTCAAATTCTTCGGCACTCAATTGCCCTGATCCGAAACGCGCCAAAACGCCACCTCTTGACGATGACGATTTGTCTTCAGAAAACTGCTTGGCCAATTCTTCAAACTTTTCGCCTTGTTGCAATTTTTGGTAGATGTCGTCAATTTTTGATTGGGCAGCCACTTTATCTTCAGGCTTATCTTCTTTTGGATTTAAAATCATGATGTGGGCAACGGTCACTTCGCCACGGTTGTCCCGCACATCTTCTACGTGAATCAAGTGATAACCAAAGCGCGTACGTACCGGATTGGAAATTGCGCCTTTGGCAGTTTTAAAGGCTGCCGTTTCGAAGGCATACACCATACGAAAGGAAGAAAAATAACCCAAATCACCTTTGTTTTCTTTGACCGAAGGGTCTTGAGAAAACTCAGCGGCCAATTGTCCAAAATCTTCACCTTTTAGCGCTCGCTCGCGAATTTCTTTGGCTTTATTGAACGCTGCTAAAGTATCGGCAGGTGCAGCATTTTCATCAACTAATAACAAAATATGCGCTGCTTTAATTTCTTTTTTAGAACGCTCATAGCCTTCTACCACCAATTCGTTGGTCACTTTAGAATCGGTTAAATAATTCTTGGATAACTGGGTGCGGTAGGAAGCCAATTCGTTTTTGTAGGCCTCGCCATTCTGCAAACCTAATTTATTGGCTTTGGTGATTTTTAACTTGTATCCCACAAAAAGTTCCAAGTATTGGGTGAGGTCTTTTTGGGATTCGTCTTTGACTAAATCTAAGTTTTTGTTGTACACCCGTAAAAACTCATCGGTATAATATGGCTTTGCATCAATGGTGAAAAGGGCTTCTTTGGTTGCAGTTTGGGCATAGGATGCTACTTGCAAACTGATAAACAAACTTAAAAATAACTGTTTCATTTTCATGGGACTGCTTAATTATTTAAAGGTATTTTAAACGATTTTGTACTCTTTATTTGGTCAATTTATTTGGGTGAACAAAAATAACAATTCAATTAGATTATACAACTAATGGCGGGACTATTAACAAAAAATTAATTGGCTAAAAATAGCATAAAAAACCACGTTCGGCCCATGGAAAAAATAGTATTTTTGCCAACCATTATTCTGAACTTATGAGCTTTACCGACGAAATTTTACGCCGCCGTACTTTTGGCATTATTTCCCACCCCGATGCGGGAAAAACCACCTTGACCGAAAAATTACTTTTGTTTGGTGGAGCCATTCAAGAAGCGGGCGCCGTAAAAAACAATAAAATCAAAAAAGGAGCCACCTCCGATTTTATGGAAATTGAACGCCAACGTGGAATTTCGGTTTCTACTTCGGTGTTGGCTTTCAATTACAAAGACATCAAAATCAATATTTTGGACACGCCTGGGCACAAAGATTTTGCCGAGGATACTTTTCGAACCCTGACGGCAGTAGACAGCGTTATTGTGGTAATTGACGTGGCCAAAGGGGTTGAGGAACAAACCGAAAAACTGGTGGCCGTGTGCCGCATGCGCAACATTCCGATTATTGTATTCATCAACAAACTCGACCGCGAGGGAAAAGACGCCTTCGACTTGATGGACGAAGTGGAACAAAAATTAGGGCTCACCGTGAGTCCCTTGAGTTTCCCTATTGGAATGGGCTACGACTTTCAAGGCATCTACAACATGTGGGAACAAAACATCAATTTATTTAGTGGTGACAGCCGAAAAAATATCGAAGAAACCATTGCCTTCTCGGATGTAAATAGCCCCGAACTGGAGAAAATTATTGGCATAAAACCAGCCGAAAAATTGCGGGAAGAACTCGAATTAATTGACGAAGTGTACCCGAAATTTGACCGAGAAGCCTATTTGAGCGGGAAACTACAACCGGTATTTTTTGGTTCGGCCTTGAATAATTTTGGCGTGCGCGAATTGCTAGATTGCTTTATTGCGATTGCACCATCTCCCCGACCCAAAGAATCCGAAAGCCGCTTGATTGATCCTACCGAAACCAAAATGAGTGGATTTGTGTTTAAAATTCATGCCAATATGGACCCCAAACACCGCGATCGTTTGGCTTTTGTGAAAATTGTTTCAGGCACCTTTGAGCGCAACAAACCCTACTTGCACGTGCGTCAAAATAAAAACCTGAAATTTTCTAGTCCCAATGCCTTTTTTGCCGAGAAAAAAGAAATTGTAGATATTTCCTATCCGGGAGATATTGTGGGCCTACACGATACCGGAAACTTTAAAATTGGCGACACCCTCTCCGAAGGCGAAATGCTAAATTTTAAAGGGATTCCGAGTTTTTCTCCGGAGCATTTTCGCTACATCAACAATGCCGACCCACTTAAGGCCAAACAATTGGACAAAGGGGTAGACCAATTGATGGACGAAGGAGTTGCGCAATTGTTTACCCTAGAATTGAACAACCGAAAAGTAATTGGCACGGTGGGTGCGCTGCAATATGAAGTAATTCAATACCGTTTGGAGCACGAATACGGCGCCAAATGTACCTACGAGAACTTCCCAGTACACAAAGCCTGTTGGGTGAAAGCCAATGACCCAAAAAGCGAGGAATTTAAAGAGTTTAAACGCATTAAGCAAAAATTCTTGGCCAAAGACAAGTACAACCAGCTCGTTTTCCTCGCCGATTCTGATTTTACGATACAAATGACCCAAAGTAAATTCCCTTCGGTGCACCTTTTTTTCACTTCAGAACTGGATTAGGACGGTAAAATGGTATTTTTTAACGATTTTATTTGGTTTTAAACAATTAGAAAACTATTTTTGAGCTAAAATATAATCAAAATATAATCAAAATGAAATCAAAAATTATAAAATTTGGATTGGTTACATATTTGTTATTGACAAATATTATCTTGTTCGCTAAAGACGATGGGGGGGATATACTTGGAGATGGAACTGTAGAAAATGGTCCAACAGATCCTGGTGATGTGCCAATCAATAGTTACTTAATTTGGTTGATTCTAATAGCCATATTATTTTCATTGTATTTATATAAAACCAAAAAAGTAAAAGAATAATATATACCAAATTAAAACCTGCAAAAGCAGGTTTTTTTATAGTTATTACAAAACAAAAAGCCCTCCAAACGGAGGGCTTTTCTATTATGCTTGTCCCGCAGGACCAAAATTTAAGGGAATGGGCGGCTGTTCGGAATCTTTAATTTCTCCGTGAGCCGATTCAAAGCGGTGCACATTTTCGGCCAAGGCCTTTACCAATCGCTTGGCATGTTGCGGCGTGAGCACAATGCGTGACTTCACTTTTGCTTTGGGCGTACCGGGCATGATGCACACAAAATCTAAAACAAACTCAGAAGCTGAGTGGTTGATGATAGCCAAATTAGAATAAATTCCTTCGGCAATTGACTCATCGAGTTCTATGTTGATTTGTCCGGGTTGTATATTAGAATCACTCATCTTAGTAAATGTATTCTTCTCTACTAGCCATCATTTCATTAAAATCATCCTTAGAACCTACAATCGTGTGATCGTATTCTCTCATTCCGGTTCCGGCTGGGATTCTGTGACCAACAATTACGTTTTCTTTCAAGCCTTCTAAGTAATCTACTTTTCCTGCTACTGCAGCTTCGTTTAATACTTTGGTCGTTTCCTGGAAAGAAGCCGCCGAGATAAATGATTTCGTTTGCAACGACGCTCTGGTAATTCCTTGCAATACTGGCGTAGCTGTAGCGGTAACTACATCACGCGCTGTTATTAAGTTTTTATCCGAACGTTTCAACAACGAATTCTCGTCGCGCAATTCTCTTGGAGAAATAATTTGACCGGGTTTGATGTTCTCTGAATCACCCGCATCTTCTACCACTTTCATTCCGTACAACTTGTCGTTTTCTAGGATGAAATCTTTGGTGTGAATCAATTGCTCTTCTAAGAACAAGGTATCTCCTGGATCTTCAACGCGTACTTTACGCATCATCTGACGAATAACTACCTCAAAGTGTTTGTCGTTGATTTTTACCCCTTGCAAACGGTATACTTCTTGAATTTCATTTACCAAATACTGTTGAACAGCGGCTGGTCCTTGAATGCGTAAGATATCGTCTGGTGTAACTGCACCGTCTGACAACGGAGCACCGGCACGTACAAAGTCATTTTCTTGAACTAAGATTTGACTGGATAATTTTACTAAGTATTTCTTCACCTCACCAAATTTAGACTCGATGATGATCTCACGGTTACCACGTTTGATTTTTCCAAACGAAACAACTCCATCAATTTCTGAAACTACTGCTGGATTCGAAGGATTACGAGCCTCTAACAACTCGGTAATTCTAGGAAGACCTCCAGTAATATCGCCCGCTTTTGACGAACGACGTGGAATTTTCACCAAAACCTTACCGGCTTTAATTTTTTCTCCATTTTCTACCATCAAGTGGGCACCAACTGGCAAGTTGTACGAACGAATTAACTCGTTGTCTTTTCCGAATACCAATAAGGTTGGAATTAATTTTTTGCTTCTCGATTCAGAAATTACTTTTTCTTGGAAACCGGTTTGCTCATCGATTTCTACTTGGAACGATTGTCCTTGCTCTAAATCTTCGTAAGCAATTTTACCTGTAAACTCAGAAACAATAACTCCATTATACGGATCCCATTTACAGATGGTTGTTCCTTTTGTAACCACATCGGCATCTTTTACATAGATACTCGATCCGTATGGAATATTGTGAGTGTTTAAAACGATACCTGTTTTTACGTCAACCAATTTCAATTCGGTAGAACGAGAAACTACAATATCCACTGCATTTCCGTCATTGTCCTCGCCTTTAACTGTTTTTAAGTCTTCGATTTCCAAACGACCGTCAAAACGAGTCACAATGTTAGATTCCTCAGATATGTTTCCTGCTGTACCTCCCACGTGGAATGTACGTAATGTTAACTGTGTGCCTGGCTCTCCAATAGATTGTGCGGCAATTACCCCTACTGCTTCTCCACGTTGGGTCATACGACCAGTGGCTAAGTTTCGGCCGTAACATTTGGCACAAATTCCTTTCAAGGCTTCACAAGTAAGCGGTGAACGCACCTCTACTTTTTCTATTGGGGAAGCTTCGATATCTTTTACAATGGCTTCGGTAATTTGTTGTCCAGAATGAACTACAATCTCTGAAGTTAACGGATTGATTACATCTTGAAGCGCTACACGTCCTAGGATGCGTTCGCCCAAAGTTTCTACAATCTCTTCGTTTTTCTTCAAAGCTGAAACTTCAATTCCACGTAACGTACCACAATCGTCAATGTTTACAATAACATCTTGTGATACATCATGCAATCTACGGGTTAAGTATCCTGCATCCGCCGTTTTCAAAGCGGTATCGGCAAGTCCTTTACGCGCACCGTGCGTAGAAATAAAGTATTCTAAAATGGATAAACCTTCTTTAAAGTTCGAAAGAATTGGGTTTTCGATGATCTCTCCCCCGCCTGCTGTCGATTTTTTAGGTTTTGCCATCAATCCACGCATACCGGTTAACTGACGGATTTGCTCTTTCGATCCACGTGCTCCAGAATCAAGCATCATGTATACCGAGTTGAATCCTTGTTGGTCTTCACGAATATTTTTCATCGCCAATTCGGTAAGCATGGCATTCGTTGAAGTCCACACATCAATTACTTGGTTGTAGCGTTCGTTGTTGGTGATTAAACCCATGTTGTAGTTGGCAGAAATTCCTTCTACTTGTTCACGGGCATCGGCAATTAATTCTTCTTTGCGCTCTGGAATAATAATATCCCCTAAGCTGAACGATAATCCACCTTTGAAGGCAAATTTATAGCCCATGTCTTTCATGTTGTCCAAGAAAGCCGCTGTGGTTGGCACATTGGTTACACTCAACACACGACCAATGATATCACGTAAGTTCTTTTTGGTTAATACATCATTGATGTAACCGGCAACTTCAGGCACTACTTCATTAAACAAGACACGTCCTGCAGTAGTTTGAATGATTTGGTAAACCAATTCGCCTTTGTCGTTGTAATCTTTTGCTCTAATTTTCACGCGAGCATTCAATTCTAACTTGCCTTCGTTTAAGGCGATATTTACTTCTTCAGCGGAATAGAAAGTTAATCCTTCTCCCAAAATTTTATGTTCTGGAGTCGAGATGCGCTCTTTGGTCATGTAATACAGACCCAAAACCATGTCTTGAGAAGGTACCGTGATTGGTGCTCCATTGGCTGGATTCAAGATATTGTGCGAAGCCAATAATAACAATTGCGCTTCCAAAATAGCCTCTGGTCCTAACGGCAAGTGAACCGCCATCTGATCCCCATCAAAATCGGCATTAAACGCCGTACACACTAAAGGGTGCAATTGGATTGCTTTTCCTTCGATTAATTTGGGTTGGAACGCTTGTATTCCCAAACGGTGCAACGTAGGCGCCCGGTTGAGCAAGATTGGATGTCCTTTGATAACATTTTCAAGGATGTCCCATACTACAGGCTCTTTTTTGTCGATGATTTTTTTGGCCGATTTAACGGTTTTTACAATTCCTCTTTCGATTAATTTACGAATCACAAAAGGTTTGTACAATTCGGCAGCCATATCTTTTGGGATACCGCATTCGAATAATTTTAATTCTGGTCCAACCACAATTACCGAACGAGCCGAATAGTCGACACGTTTTCCTAACAAGTTTTGACGGAAACGTCCTTGTTTTCCTTTAAGGGAATCAGAAAGGGATTTTAGTGGGCGGTTGGATTCTGTTTTTACAGCTGATGCTTTGCGCGTGTTGTCAAACAAGGAATCAACTGATTCTTGCAACATACGTTTTTCGTTACGCAAAATTACTTCCGGTGCTTTTATTTCCATCAAACGTTTCAAACGGTTGTTGCGGATAATCACACGACGGTATAAATCATTCAAATCAGAAGTAGCAAAACGGCCTCCATCAAGCGGCACTAACGGACGCAATTCTGGTGGGATAACAGGAACCACTTTCATGATCATCCATTCTGGACGGTTTTCTCTGTTTACGTTTGACTCGCGGAACGACTCTACAACTTGTAGACGTTTTAGCGCTTCAGTTTTACGTTGTTTAGACGTTTCGGTATTGGCCGAGTGACGCAATTCATACGAAAGGGCGTCTAAGTCAATACGGGCCAACAAATCCATGATACATTCAGCACCCATTTTGGCAATGAATTTATTTGGATCTTTGTCATCCAAATATTGATTTCCTGGATGTGTTTCGTCTAATTTATCCAATATCGCCAAGTACTCTTCTTCGGTTAAGAAGTCCAAACGCTTCAAGGATTCTCCTTCGGGGTTTGTAGCAGCACCTGCCTGAATTACTACGTATCGTTCGTAGTAAATAATCATGTCTAATTTTTTGGAAGGCAAGCCCAAAATGTACCCAATTTTGTTAGGCAAAGAACGGAAATACCAAATGTGCGCAATAGGCACCACCAAATTGATGTGTCCTACACGATCACGACGTACTTTTTTCTCGGTCACTTCTACCCCACAACGATCACAAATAATTCCTTTGTATCGGATTCTTTTGTATTTCCCACAAGCACATTCAAAATCCTTTACAGGTCCAAAAATACGCTCACAAAACAAGCCGTCACGTTCCGGTTTATGGGTACGGTAGTTGATTGTTTCTGGTTTTAATACCTCACCTCTAGATTCGGCCAAAATGGACTCGGGCGAAGCAAGACCTATCGAAATTTTATTAAATCTCTTGATAGGGTTTTTATCTTTATTGTTATTTCTATTATTCATCATAGTCGTTACTATTGAAGTATTTGAAATTAAATTTTTTGTTGTCCGTTGTCGGTTTTCTGTTGTCGGTAAAAAAACTGATCATAGAAAACCAACAACAGCAAACTGATTTATTCCTCTAAACGAATGTCAAGTCCTAGACCTTTCAATTCGTGCATTAACACGTTGAATGATTCTGGCAAACCTGGCTCTGGCATAGTTTCCCCTTTCACAATTGCTTCGTATGTTTTGGCTCTACCAATTACGTCATCCGATTTAACCGTTAAGATTTCTCTCAACGTACTTGATGCCCCATAGGCTTCAAGTGCCCAAACCTCCATCTCTCCAAAACGCTGACCTCCAAATTGTGCTTTACCACCTAATGGTTGTTGTGTAATCAATGAGTATGGCCCAATAGAACGCGCGTGCATTTTATCGTCAACCATATGTCCTAATTTCAACATGTAAATTACACCCACAGTCGCGGCTTGATGGAATCGTTCTCCCGTTCCTCCGTCATACAAATAGGTATGTCCGAAACGTGGAATTCCTGCTTCGTCGGTCAATTCATTGATTTGGTCTAAGGTAGCACCGTCAAAAATTGGAGTAGCATATTTTCTACCCAAATTCATACCAGCCCATCCTAAAACGGTCTCGTAAATTTGACCAATGTTCATACGAGAAGGTACCCCAAGTGGGTTCAACACGATATCAACTGGTGTTCCGTCTTCCAAGAAAGGCATGTCTTCGTGACGAACGATACGGGCAACAATACCTTTGTTTCCGTGACGTCCCGCCATTTTATCACCCACTTTCAGTTTACGTTTTTTGGCAATGTATACTTTGGCCAATTTCAAGATTCCTGCTGGTAATTCGTCACCCACCGTAATGGTGAATTTCTCTCTACGCAACGCCCCTTGTAAATCGTTTAATTTGATTTTGTAATTGTGAATCAAATCGTTAACCAATTTATTAGTCGAGTCATCGGCTACCCATTGTCCTTTGCTTAAGTGCGCAAAATCTTCTACTGCATAAAGCATTTTTTGGGTGTATTTTTTACCTTTTGGCAATACTTCTTCACCCAAATCATTCATTACACCTTGCGAAGTTTTTCCGTTGACAATTACAAATAGTTTCTCGATTAATTTGTCTTTTAATTCTGCAAATTTAGTCTCGAATTCCATTTCTAACGTACCCAAATCGTCCTTGTCTTTTGAACGTTTGCGTTTGTCTTTTACCGCTCTTGCAAATAATTTTTTGTCTAATACTACTCCGTGTAGAGAAGGGGAAGCTTTCAACGAAGCGTCTTTTACATCACCGGCTTTGTCACCAAAAATGGCACGCAATAATTTCTCTTCTGGTGTAGGATCTGATTCGCCTTTTGGCGTAATTTTTCCAATTAGAATATCGCCAGGTTTTACCTCAGCTCCAATGCGGATCATTCCGTTTTCATCCAAGTCTTTGGTAGCCTCTTCTGAAACGTTTGGAATGTCATTGGTTAATTCTTCGTTTCCTAATTTGGTGTCACGCACTTCTAACGAATAATCATCAATGTGAATAGACGTAAAGATGTCGTCGCGCACTACTTTTTCAGAAATTACAATCGCATCCTCAAAGTTATATCCTTTCCAAGGCATAAAGGCCACTTTTAGGTTTCTACCTAAAGCCAACTCTCCATTTTGGGTAGCATATCCTTCTGACAATACTTGTCCTGGCACAACGCGATCCCCTTTGCGAACAATGGGTTTCAAGTTGATGCTGGTACTTTGATTGGTTTTTCTAAATTTAATTAGGTTGTATGTTTTTTCGTCTGACTCAAAACTCACCATACGCTCTTCTTCTGAACGATCGTATTTAATAGTGATGATATTGGCATCCACGTATTCTACAGTTCCATGACCTTCGGCATTAATCAAAACACGCGAGTCAGAAGCCACTTGACGCTCTAATCCAGTACCTACAATAGGTGCTTCTGGACGCAACAACGGCACGGCTTGACGCATCATGTTTGATCCCATCAACGCACGGTTCGCATCATCGTGTTCCAAGAAAGGAATTAAGGATGCCGAAATCGAAGCAATTTGGTTGGGTGCTACATCGGTATAATGAACGGCTGAAGGCTCAACTACTGGGAAATCACCTTCTTCACGAGCAATAACTTTGTCCGCAGTGATTTTACCCGAATCCTCCATTTTGATGTTGGCCTGTGCAATCAATTTTCCTTCTTCTTCCTCTGCACTTAAATATACAGGAGTAGAAATCAAATCAACTTTACCATTGGTTACTTTGCGGTAAGGTGTTTCGATGAAACCCATTCCGTTCACTTTGGCATACACTCCTAATGATGAAATCAAACCAATGTTTGGTCCCTCAGGCGTTTCAATAGGACATAAACGTCCGTAGTGGGTATAGTGAACGTCACGCACCTCAAATCCGGCTCTTTCTCTAGAAAGTCCACCAGGTCCAAGGGCAGATAATCTTCGTTTGTGCGTAATCTCGGCCAATGGATTCGTTTGATCCATGAACTGAGACAATTGGTTTGTTCCAAAAAACGAATTGATAACTGACGACAAGGTTTTGGCATTGATCAAATCGATCGGCGTAAACACCTCGTTATCACGCACGTTCATTCGCTCACGAATGGTTCTGGCCATACGGGCCAAACCTACGCCAAACTGTTGCGACAATTGCTCACCCACCGTACGTACACGTCGGTTGGACAAGTGATCGATATCATCAATCTCTGCTTTAGAGTTGATCAATTCGATTAAGTATTTTACAATCGTGATGATATCTTCTTTGGTCAAGACTTGCTTTTCCATTGGGATATCCAATCCTAATTTTTTATTCATTCTATACCGACCTACTTCACCTAAGTTGTAGCGTTGGTCTGAGAAGAATAATTTATCGATGATGCCACGAGCGGTTTCTTCATCAGGCGGTTCTGCGTTACGCAACTGACGGTAAATGTGCTCTACAGCTTCTTTTTCTGAGTTGGTAGGGTCTTTTTGAAGCGTGTTGTGAATAATCGCATAATCTGCTTGGTTATTATTCTCTTTGTGCAACAAAATAGACTTCACATTAGAATCGATGATTTGCTCCACATTTTCTTTGTCTAATATGGTGTCACGATCTAAAATGATTTCATTACGCTCGATAGAAATTACCTCTCCTGAATCTTCGTCCACGAAATCTTCGTGCCACGTATTCAATACACGAGCGGCTAATTTTCTTCCGATGTATTTTTTAAGTCCTGTTTTAGATACTTTAATTTCTTCGGCAAGGTCAAAGATCTCCAAGATGTCCTTGTCTCTTTCAAACCCAATTGCACGGAATAAAGTAGTTACAGGTAATTTTTTCTTTCTATCGATATACGCGTACATTACGCTGTTGATATCGGTAGCAAATTCAATCCAAGATCCTTTGAAAGGAATAACTCGAGCTGAATATAATTTAGTTCCATTGGCATGGAAGGATTGTCCAAAGAAAACACCAGGTGAACGGTGTAATTGAGAAACTACAACACGCTCAGCACCATTAATTACAAAGGTACCGCTAGGTGTCATATATGGAATTGTACCCAAATACACGTCTTGAACGATGGTTTCAAAATCTTCGTGTTCTGGATCGGTACAGTATAATTTTAAACGCGCTTTTAAGGGCACACTATACGTAAGTCCTCTTTCTATACACTCTTGAATAGTATAACGGGGTGGATCTACAAAATAATCGAGGAATTCTAATACAAAGTTATTTCTTGTATCAGTGATTGGAAAGTTTTCCATGAAGGTGTTGTATAAACCTTCGTTGCCTCTTTCGTCAGATTTGGTTTCCAATTGGAAGAAATCTTTAAACGATTTAACCTGCACATCTAGAAAATCTGGATAGTCAGGAATATTTTTGGTAGAGGCAAAATTCAATCTTTCAGTCTGATTTGTTATCATCAATGGACAAAATTTTGATTAAAAAAAAGTGATTTTTGTGCAATAACACGGTTTAATCTATACTTTCTTTTTTGTAATCGATACATCTTTAAAACCAGCGATAAACAGTGATTTCTTTCTTCGTATTGATCAAAAACTTTTTCGTATTTAAGCTATTTTATAATAAAACTTCTTATAATTTTATTATACGAAAAATGGTTTAGGTCATTGAGCATGATACTCAAGACCTAAACCTAGTTCCAAAACTGAGTGGGATTATTTAATCTCTACTACAGCTCCAGCTTCTTCTAAAGATTTTTTAAGCCCTTCAGCCTCATCTTTAGTTACGCCTTCTTTAACGTTTGCAGGTGCTCCGTCAACTAAATCTTTAGCTTCTTTAAGACCTAAACCAGTTAATTCTTTTACTGCTTTTACAACAGCTAATTTAGAAGCACCAGCTTCTTTCAAGACAACTGTAAATTCAGTTTGCTCTTCGGCAGCAGGAGCATCTCCTGAACCACCAGCTGCAGGACCAGCAACTACAGCAGCAGCTGCAGGCTCGATACCGTACTCGTCTTTTAAAATTGTTGCTAATTCATTAACTTCTTTAACTGTTAAGTTAACTAATTGTTCTGCGAATTGTTTCAAATCTGCCATTTTTTCTATCGTTTTTAAATAGTTTGTAAAATATAATTTATTAAGTGCGCGCTTTGCAATAGTTATCTTTATTTCTCAGATAACGTTTTAAGAATTCCAGCCAATTTTCCACCGCTTGATTTAAGAGCAGAAATTACATTCTTAGCCGGTGATTGAAGCAATCCGATGATTTCTCCGATAACCTCGTCTTTCGATTTCAATGAGATTAACACATCTAATTGGTGATCGCCAATAAAAACCGCTTGGTGAATGTAAGCTCCTTTCAAAACAGGCTTATCTGATTTTTTACGGAATTCTTTGATAATCTTAGCAGGTACGTTTCCGTTCTCTGCAATTAATATTGAAGTGTTCCCTTTCAATACGGTTGATAAATCACCGTAATCATTTTCGGAAGCTTCCATTGCTTTTTCAAGCAAGGTGTTTTTCACAACAGCCAATTCGATACCCGCTTTAAAACAAGCTCGACGTAAATTTGATGTTGCATCTGCATTCAATCCAGAAATATCTGCTATGTAAACAACATTGGTTCCAGCTAATTGTGCAGTTAATTCTTCAATAACTCTTGATTTTTCTTCTCTAGTCATAATAAAATAGTTTAACTACCAATTATACTGCTTTAGGGTCCAAAGGAATAGCAGGACTCATTGTGCTAGACAAGTGAATACTTTTGATGTATGTACCTTTAGCCGCAGTTGGTTTAAGTTTGATTAATGTTTGAATGATTTCGTGAGCATTGTCTACGATTTTGTCGGCTTCAAAAGAAATTCTTCCGATACCTGCGTGAACAATTCCTGTTTTATCTACTTTAAAGTCGATTTTACCGGCTTTTACTTCTTGAACCGCTTTCGCAACGTCCATAGTAACTGTACCTGTTTTCGGGTTTGGCATTAAACCTCTAGGTCCTAAAATACGACCTAATGGACCTAATTTACCCATTACAGCAGGCATGGTGATGATTACATCAACATCGGTCCAACCATCTTTAATTTTTTGTAAATAGTCATCTAAACCTACGTAGTCTGCACCAGCAGCTTTAGCTTCCGCTTCTTTATCGGGTGTAACCAAAGCCAAAACGCGAACGTCTTTTCCTGTACCGTGAGGCAATGTTACAACTCCTCTTACCATTTGATTTGCTTTTCTAGGATCAACTCCCAAACGAACTGCAATATCTACTGATTCATCAAATTTTGCAGAAGCAACAACTTTCAAAAGTGCCGAAGCATCTTTTAGGGAGTACATTTTGTTCTTTTCAATTTTTGAAGCAGCTTCTTTTTGCTTTTTTGTCAATTTTGCCATGTCTTTTTTCTAATTAAAAAGGAGCGTCTCCCGTTACAGTTATACCCATAGATCTAGCTGTTCCTGCGATCATGCTCATAGCAGATTCGATAGTGAATGCATTTAAATCGACCATTTTGTCATCGGCAATTGTTCTAATTACGTCCCAAGTAACGCTAGCTACTTTTTTACGATTAGGCTCACCAGAACCAGACTTTAGCTTTGCCGCGTCCATTAACTGAACAGCAGCTGGAGGAGTTTTTACAACGAAATCAAATGATTTATCCTTGTAAACTGTAATTTGCACAGGGCAAACTTTGCCGGCTTTATCTTGGGTTCTCGCATTAAATTGCTTGCAGAACTCCATG
Organism: Flavobacterium psychrophilum; assembly: GCA_945879625.1. Lineage (GTDB taxonomy): Bacteria > Bacteroidota > Bacteroidia > Flavobacteriales > Flavobacteriaceae > Flavobacterium > Flavobacterium psychrophilum_G. The sequence goes on along the minus strand of CAMCVA010000008.1, from coordinate 53,959 downwards.
ATATTAACCCCAGCAGCTCCCAAAGCAGGTCCAACCGGTGGCGACGGATTCGCAGCACCTCCCTTAACTTGTAGTTTAACTACTTTACTAATTTCTTTAGCCATTTTTTAAAAAAAAATTTAGCACATCTATCAATTGGAAGCGATTGATGTGGTTTATATTAAGTGTAACAAATTATACTTTTTCAACTTGCATAAAGCTCAATTCTAATGGTGTCTTTCTTCCGAAAATTTTCACCATCACTTCAAGTTTACGCTTCTCTTCATTTATTTTTTCAACGGTACCGTTGAAGCCATTAAATGGACCATCTATAACTTTAATGGTTTCACCCATTATAAATGGTATTACATGCATATCCGTTTTAACGGCTAATTCATCTACTTTTCCAAGCATACGATTTACTTCAGAAGGACGTAACGGAAGGGGATCCCCATTCTTTTCTGCACCCAAGAAGCCAATAACACTGGTAATAGATTTGATAATGTGTGGAATTTCTCCAACAAGATGAGCCTCAATCATCACATAGCCTGGAAAATAAACCTTGTCTTTGGTGATTTTTTTTCCGTCACGCACCTGTACCACTTTTTCAGTAGGAACAAGTACTTGAGAAATATAATCTGCCATACCCAAACGGTTAATTTCCGTTTCGATATAAGCCTTAACCTTATTTTCTTGGCCGCTTACCGCACGTACAACATACCATTTTTTCACATTATTCTCTGTCATCACAAAATTAATTAAGCTTTTATCCAACTAAAAAATCCAGCAATTGACTTTGCACATAATTCATCAACTCCCCAAGTAGCCAAAGCAAATAGGACTGAAAAAACAGCAACTACAATAGTAAGTCGTTGTACTTCTGCCCACTCCGGCCAAGTAGTGTTTGTTTTTAATTCTTCAAACGCTTCTGAGATATAATTTAAAACTTTCATGTTATTTCTGTTTTAGCACGGGCGGAGAGATTCGAACTCCCATCAACGGTTTTGGAGACCGCTATTCTACCCTTGAACTACGCCCGTTTATTAAAAACCAGTGCCGCCAAAAAACGACACTGGTTTTCTTATTTAATTTTGAAATTATTCAACAATCTCAGTAACCTGACCAGCACCAACTGTTCTACCGCCTTCACGGATAGCAAAACGTAAACCTACGTTCATTGCAATTGTGCTTAATAAAGATACATCAATAGTTAAGTTATCACCGGGCATAACCATCTCTACTCCTGTAGGTAAAGTAATAACTCCTGTTACGTCAGTTGTACGAACGTAGAACTGTGGACGGTAGTTGTTATGGAATGGTGTGTGACGACCACCTTCTTCTTTTTTCAGGATATAAACTTCCGCTTTAAATTTAGAGTGAGGTTTAACTGAACCTGGTTTGATAATAACCATACCACGTTTGATATCCTCTTTTGCAATACCTCTTAATAGGATACCAGCATTATCTCCAGCCTCACCTCTATCCAAGATTTGACGGAACATTTCGATACCAGTTACTGTAGAAGTCAATTTCTCAGCACCCATACCAATGATTTCTACTGGATCACCTGTATTACAAATACCAGTTTCGATACGACCTGTAGCAACAGTTCCACGACCAGTGATAGTGAATACATCTTCTACTGGCATCAAGAATGGTTTTGCAACGTCTCTAATTGGCTCTTCAATCCAAACATCAACAGCAGCCATTAATTCAAGAATTTTTGGAGTCCAAGCTGGATCGTTATTCAATCCACCCAATGCAGAACCTTGAATAACAGGACTGTTGTCGCCATCATAATCGTAGAATGACAACAAATCTCTGATTTCCATTTCTACTAATTCTAACAATTCCGCGTCATCAACCATATCCACTTTGTTCATGAATACAACGATTCTTGGAATTCCAACTTGACGTCCTAAAAGGATGTGCTCACGTGTTTGTGGCATTGGTCCGTCAGTTGCAGCTACTACTAAAATAGCACCGTCCATTTGAGCAGCACCTGTAACCATGTTTTTTACGTAATCCGCGTGACCAGGACAGTCAACGTGTGCGTAATGACGGTTAGCAGTTTCGTACTCTACGTGAGAAGTGTTGATAGTAATACCTCTTTCTTTTTCTTCTGGAGCATTATCAATTTGATCAAATGATTTTGCTTGACAGTAACCTGCATCAGACAATACTTTAGTAATTGCTGCAGTTAATGTGGTTTTTCCGTGATCTACGTGTCCAATCGTACCTATATTTAAGTGTGGTTTGGAACGATTAAAGGTTTCTTTTGCCATTTTTACTTAATTTTAATCTTAGTTATTATTTATTAGTGTTTAAAAAATTCTTTCTAATTTGAGCCAATGACGGGAATTGAACCCGTGACCTCTTCCTTACCAAGGAAGCACTCTACCCCTGAGCTACACCGGCAGTTTTTCTTAACTCAATCGCAACAAACAAGTTGTTTTGATATCATCCTCAGTATTTTATTATATACCAATCTTTGATTGATATTTTTCTACATTAGAATTACTTCCCTTTGGTTGTAATTCTTTCCTGTTCCAGGATTACCTCACTGCGGTTGTAATTCTTTTCCATTTTCTAGAATTACTTCCCTTTGGTTGTAATTCTTGCATAATTTTAGGATTACCTCCCTGCGGTCGGTCATCCCGTTGTCAATTCTTTCCTGTTCCAGGATTACCTCCCTGCGGTCGGTCATCCCGTAAGGGGGACCCTTACGACGTTTTTGTCTTCAAATTTTTATTAAAGCGAGCTTTATAAAAATTTGGTGACAAAAACGTTGTGGGGAGAGCAGGATTCGAACCTGCGAAGTTTACACAGCAGATTTACAGTCTGCCCTCGTTGGCCGCTTGAGTATCTCCCCAACTTTTTTTATTTTTAATATGCTTTTTAGAGCCGGCGGAGGGACTCGAACCCACGACCTGCTGATTACAAATCAGCTGCTCTAGCCAACTGAGCTACGCTGGCATATACAATAAAAAAAGTCCGCTATTTCTAACGGACTGCAAATGTATATTATTTTGTTTTTTAATCAAAACATTTTTCTTTAAAATTTTACACTAAATATGCTCCCTTGTTTTTTCTTTTCGCTTTACTACCAAACGCTCCAAAGATTCTGTCGCTAACTCAACTGCTTCTTCAAAAGTTTTACACTGTTTCTTTACGATGAAGTCATCTCCAGGAACGTGAATCTTTATTTCAACTGTTTTATTTTCTTTGTCACTCGTGTTTTCAACTTTCAAAAAAACATCAGAGGCAACAATTTTATCATAATACTTTTCCAATTTACTCATGCGATCTTCAACAAAATCGACTAATTTACGATCTACTGTAAAATTGACAGCGTGCACATTAACTTTCATACCATTAAATTTAAATTAAACAATACCAGAATTATTTTTGATTTCTAGGATGTGCCGTTTCGCATACTTTCTTTAGCTCTGCTAAACTACTGTGTGTATACACCTGCGTAGAAGCCAAACTAGAATGTCCCAATAATTCCTTTACCGAATTGATGTCTGCTCCATTGTTTAGAAGGTGAGTTGCAAAGGTGTGGCGCAAGATGTGCGGGCTTCTTTTTACCTTCTCGGAAACAGCACTAAAGTAATGATTAATTATGCGATACACAAAGGAATCACTCAATTTAACACCCTTAGAAGTTAAGAAAAAATGGTGCTGATCTTTAATTTGCTCTAAACAAGCACGTTCAGATTTATACAAATTAATTTGATCTACCAAAACGGGATGAATAGGCATAATTCGCTCCTTATTGCGTTTGCCCAGCACTTTCAATGTGGCATTATACAAATCGACAGCGGCCAGCTGCAACTCAATAAGCTCTGCTCTTCGAATTCCGGTGGTGTAAAACAAATCGATGATTAATTTATCCCGTATGCCTTCAAATCCATCCGGGAAAGTCAAATGAGTTAACACCTGATCTACTTCTGATTCCGAAAAAGGAATCTGAATTATTTTGGGAGTTTTTAAGGCCTTGTGTTTAATCAACGGACTAACCTCAATTTGTTTGGCCTTGAGTAAAAATTTGTAATAGGCCTTGAGCGAAGAAATCTTACGATTGACTGATGCGTTAGAAATTCCTTGATCTACCATACTCACAATCCAGCTGCGCATTTGGCTGTAATTTACTTCTGACAAATTAGCTTGATCAAATTCGCGCATCAAAAACAAGCTAAAAAATTCCAAGTCTTTGGCATATCCATTTACGGTGTGCATCGAGTATTTTTTCTCTAATGCCAAATAATCCCGAAATGCTTGTTGATTTTGATCCATAAAAAAACCGTTCGTTTCAAAGGTACTAATCTTTGTGAACGAACGGTTCTATGTCTTTAAAAAGTAGAACTAACTTTCTAAGTTGTCTCGCATGTTTTGAATGTAAGCCGCTTTCTGGAATTTCATTCTATTGGTCACTGAAGGTTTAATAAAAGCCTGACGTGCACGCAACTGACGAACAGTTCCAGTTTTGTCAAATTTTCTTTTATAGCGCTTTAATGCTCTATCGATATTTTCTCCGTCTTTAATTGGTATAATTAACATAATATAGACACCTCCTCTCGTTAAGGCCGCAAATGTAATTAATAATTAATAAGTAACAATTAATAAATGAAAAAAATATCGTTCCACATCCTTATTAATTATTCATTGATTTTGGGCTTGCCGGCGGTTCCAAATCCCACACCAAAAGAACATCATGGCCGCCGTCGGGCTATACGCTAAAAGTCCTCGCTGCGCTGTGGGCTTTCCGCTGCTATCCCTCACGCAAATAAGAGAAAAGAAAAAAGAGCCAATCTACAAGATAATACTATCTTACTTCTTGACTCTTGTTTCTTTAATCTCTTCTCTATTTCACTGCTGCCTGATAATTTTGTTTATCAATAATCATCTTGGACAAAATTTCTCTCAAAATTTCTGAAGTTCCTCCACCAATTGGTCCCAATCGGCTGTCGCGCAACAAACGAGCCATTGGATATTCTTCCATGTAGCCGTAGCCGCCCAGCATTTGCAAACAACTGTAAATGGCTTCGTCGGCCACCTTGGTCGATTTTAATTTGGCCATCGTGGCTTCTTTTACCACATATTCGCCATTATTTAAACGAGCTACTGCAGCATAGTTAAACACCTTGCAATGTTCCACCTCTGTAGCATGATCCACCATTGTGTGTCTCAAGGCTTGAAAACTATTGATCTTAACTCCAAATGCTTCGCGTTGCGCCATATAATCAATGGTATAATCAATGGCATATTCGGCGCGAGCATGCGCATTGACCGCCATAATTAGGCGTTCCAACGCAAAATGTTGCATGATATACGGAAATCCTTTGCCCGCTTCGCCCATGAGGTTACTAGCTGGAATAAGCACATTATCAAACGCAATCTCGGCCGTATCTGAAGCGCGCCACCCCAACTTATCCAATTTGGTTGCACTAATCCCTTTGAGGTTTGTATCTACCAAAAAAATACTGATGCCTTTGTTGCCCAATTCAGGGTTGGTTTTGGCAGCTACTATATAGTAATCGGCATACACGCCATTGGTGATAAATGTTTTGGATCCATTTATGATGTAGGAATCGCCTTGCAGCACAGCAGAAGTTTTCATTCCTGCTACATCACTACCTCCAAATGGCTCAGAAATACACAAGGCACCAATTTTATCACCCGAAATACTCGGAGCCAAATAGTCTTGTTTAATTTGCTCGCTACCTTCGGCATGCAGGTGTGTCATGGCTAAGTAAGCATGTGCCCACATGGCTGCTGCAAAGCCCGATGATTTAATTTTTTGCAATTCTTCTAAAAAAATAACGGTATAAAACAAATCTAAATTTAATCCGCCATAGGCTTCCGGATAATTGAGGCCAAAAAACCCCATCTCACCCATTTTTTTCCAAATAAACCGTTCAATAGTGCCTGTTTTTTCCCATTTTTCGATATGAGGAACGACTTCTTTTTGTAAAAAGTCTTGAAAACTTGTTCTAAATAAATCGTGTTCTTCTGTAAAGTAAATTGAGCTCATCAACAAATGGTTTTGTATTATTATTTTAGAATCCCAAATATAAGGCAATAATATTGATTTTATCAACGGGAAATTGATCGATTTTTGGCAAATCCTCAATTGAAATTGGTTTTTCACTTTTGCTTCTGTAAATCAGTATTGCCTTTGCATTTCCATAATTTAGATAGGGGATTTGCATCAACTCCTTCAAGCTGCAAGTATTCATATTGATTTTTTGGATAACCGGCACATGGCTTACTTCAAAGTTAATTTTGAGCAACTCAATTACTTCCGGCCGCAATCCCCAGATGAAGTTCATTTGTTCCATGCTTACAAATGCTCCTAGTTTTTGACGCGCCTGAATAATGCGTTCGGACAAGCCGTCCCCTATGCCGTAAATTTTCTTCAAGTCTTCGGCAGTAGCCTGGTTGATGTCGATTTTTACAATTGGCGCTGAGGATTTATTTTTAGAAGGATACAAGCTGTTTTTTCGTGCCTGCGTTACCCAGTCTGGAAACTTAAAATACGGCCGTAGAACTTGCAATATCGAATCGGAAACTTGGGTAATTTGTTGAAATTCTTCGGCAGAATTCACATATAAATTGCGTTGGCGATAGGCACGTAATCGATTGATTTCCGGGAGCGACATGCCAAATTTATACGCTTTATAATCACTAATAAAATTGGGATTAAACGGGTAAATAGGAAATGATTTTCGTTGAAACGGATCATCTTTATTGGGGCTTGCATTCACATATTCCCATTTGGACATTGTGGGATTTGTAGCAGGCAAAGCGAGAACCCGGTAGTAAAGGGCTTGCAGACCGGCTATAGAAATAAGCAAAGCAACTAAGGCAATTTGCTGGGACTTGGAAAATTCTAAAAAGAAGGTAAAGGCGTGTAATTTTTTCATGGCGAATAATTGGTTTAAAGGTGTCAGAGATCAAAAACAGAGCTCCGCTTAGATCGAATGAGGTCTTTTAATCGGAGCCAAAAGGCAAGCGTTAAATACACTCCAAACCATAAGCCTGCTGTTACAAACGAAATATAGATAAAAAACAACCGCACGCTGTTGGCACGCATACCCAAGCGATCGGCCAAGCGAGAAGAGACGTGGAAGCCGTGTTTTTCGAAAAAATATTTTAGTTGTATAACAAACGACATAGTGGAGCGGGTAATTACTGTGCTGTAAAACTAAAAAAAAGAAGTGAGTTCCGGCCTAACTTTTTTATTTTAACATATACAATTTCGCACAAGCCCGAGCGTCTGATAAGGCTTCGTGGTGCTGCAAAGCAATGTTGTTTTGGGCACTGCAATAACTAAGGTTTGCTGGCTTGTATCCTTTGGCTCGGTAGATTCTACAGGTGCATTCCCAGCGATCGGCCAAGTCCAATTCCAGGTAATTAAGTCCATAATAGCCCATGGTTTTTGCCAAGACGTTGCGGTCAAATTGCTCGTTGTGTGCCACCAACAATTCACCCTGTAATCTGAGTTTAATCTCTGGATAAAGCTGATCAAATGTAAACTGACCATGTGTGTGTTGTGGCTGTATGCCGTGCACCCGTATATTGTGGTAGGAATATTCATTGTTTGGTGGCTGAATCAAGGTATAATATTCATCAACAATTACACTATTTCGCACCGTAACTATGCCAACCGCGCAGGCACTATAAAATTGCCCCGTAGCAGTTTCAAAATCGATGGCCGTGAAATTCATTTATTTGATGGTGCCGATGATGTCGTATTTGGTCACAATGTGGTGTTTGCCGTTTTCTAATGCAATCAATACGGCTTGATTCTCTTTAGAAAACAAAGGCGTAATGTCTTGAATTGGCGTGTTGGCGTGCACAATTGGATAGGGCTTGCCCATTACTTCACGAATGGGTATATCGGCTGCATTTTTATCGGAAACATACAACTCAAACAACTTTGATTCATCAACCGATCCCACAAAGCCCGAGATATCAATCACAGGGATTTGAGAAATTTTGTATTTGCGCATGCGTTCTATGGCATGAGACACCAATTCTTCGGTGCGCACCACAACCAATGGCTGGTTGATGTGGTCTTTTATTACATCGATTGCTTTAGTAATTTCTTCGTCCAAAAATCCGCGTTCGCGCATCCAATCGTCGTTAAATATTTTGGCCACGTAGCGACTGCCCGAATCGTGAAATAAAACCACCACAACATCTTCGGGTTTGAAATGTTCTTTTAGCTGCAATAATCCTTTTATGGCTGACCCAGCTGAATTTCCTACAAAAATCCCTTCTTCAAGTGCAATTCTACGGGTATATACTGCCGCATCTTTATCGGTTACTTTGGTGAATCCATCAATCAGGGAAAAATCAACATTTTTGGGCAAGATGTCCTCCCCGATGCCTTCGGTGATATAGGAATAGATTTCGTTTTCGTCAAAGATGCCCGTTTCGTGGTATTTTTTGAATACTGAACCATAGGTGTCAATGCCCCATATTTTGATGTTTGGATTTTGTTCCTTTAAATATTTAGCTGTCCCCGATATGGTTCCGCCAGTCCCTACTCCAACTACAAAGTGCGTAATTTTGCCTGCGGTTTGTTCCCAAATTTCGGGTCCGGTTTGCTCGTAATGCGCAATGGCATTTGATGGGTTGTCGTATTGGTTTACATACCAAGAATTGGGTGTTTCTTCGCCCAATCGTTTGGAAACCGAATAATACGAACGCGGATCGGTAGGTTCTACATCGGTAGGACAAACCACCACTTTGGCTCCCACTGCTCGTAAAATATCCATTTTTTCTTTGGATTGTTTATCGGTAATTACACAAATGAGTTTATACCCTTTTACAATGGCGGCCAGGGCCAATCCCATTCCGGTATTTCCCGAAGTTCCTTCGATGATGGTTCCGCCTGGCATCAATCGTCCATCGGCTTCGGCATCTTCGACCATTTTTACGGCCATTCTATCCTTGACTGAATTGCCTGGATTAAAGGTTTCTACCTTAGCCAAAACCAAGGCATCAACTTCGGCTGTAATTTTGTTTAATCGCACCAAAGGCGTGTTGCCAATGGTTCCTAAAATATTTTCTGAGTATTTCATATTTTTATTTGTTTCAACTGATCCTAATTATTTAAAGAAATTCCACACCAATCCAAAACGAATAATAAAATCACGATATGGATAATCGGGTGCCGAATAAAACTTATTGGTCGCTGACCAAGCAGCATTAAAGTGCTCGGCCTTCAAAAATATACGAGTTTGACGCACACGGGCATTGATGAAAAAGTCATAGGTAGCAAAATCACCTATTTGTTTCTTTTGTTGCACAAAAAAGTCGGCCACCACCGGATTGTAACCGTTGGCGTAGTATTTAGTAAAATAGTTGAACGTAATTCCCGATTGCAAATACAAGGCTTTTTCAAAAAAATAGTCCGAAAAATACAAGCTGTTTCGGGTAACCCATTTGGGTACATTGAGCACCGCATCGTCTTGAGAAACCGTTTGGAAAAGCAGGGTGTTATCTAAAGCCAATTTCCAGTATTTAATTTCTTTATTGGCCTGAACTGAAGCATACGAGATGGATTTATTGTATTGCGAAGGCGCTAGTATTTGTATGGTGTCATTCGTGCTGGTATTAGCAAAAAATACTTTGTCCTTGTAATTGGAGAATTGCGCTTTCACGTTCATCCATTTGGAATCGGCAGAAACTTTGAAATCTGTTGATTTTTCGGTGGTGTAGGTCTGATACCAATTGTAATTCACGTAGCTGCTTTGAAACAAGGAGTAGGACAAATCGGGGATTTTGGCGCTATTTTCTATGCTCACAGCTCCTTTTAATTGATCTGAAAATTGATATTGGAGTTGAACTTTAGCATCTCTAATCGCTTGATCGGTTAGTGCATTTTTGTATCTCGCTTGTACATTCCATTTTTTATTTTTCAGTTGATAATCAGCACCAACTGTTGTTATTGCGTCATTTAATCGACTAGGTATTGTAATCGTATTGAGAATTAGCAGGGTGTTGTAAAAGTAGTTATAGCGATACGTATCCGCGTAAACTAGAAGGGTTCCGGTGCGATTGATCGCTGTTTCAACGCCAATTTTAGTGTACAATTTATTGTACTGCAGTTGGTCATTGATATCGGCTGTTTTGTAACTTTCTCCAAAGCGATTAATTGTTTTATCGCCAATGGTAGAAGAAACGGTAGCCTGGTTGTATTCGAAATACTTTGATTCGGCTTCAAACTGATGATGAAGCGCAAAATAGGATGATTTAGCGGTATAAAAACGATACGAATGATCAATGAATAGACGCTTGCCTTTCAGAAAAGATTTGGCATCGGTGAGGTACACTTCCAATCGTTGTCTTTCTTTGTACAGTGAATTTTTGGATTCAAAATCTATAGGAGTTGTTATGCCTCCATTTTCTCCATTCAACAAATCTTGTCCGGTATAATGGGCTTTTATAAAATAGGTGTTGGATTTGTTATGGTAATTGGTCGTAAAGCGAAAATTACCCGCGCTGGTTAATTGATTGATGTATTTACCCAAAGACCGAACTCCTTTGTAGGCAATAGAAAAATTAAATCGCTCACTGGTATTTAGGGTTACAAAGGCATCCGAACTTTGGCCTTGTTCCATCACTGTTTTAAAATACAAATCAGTGAGTGGTGTAGCTACCGAATAATACGAAATATCTTTGGCTTGCAAATAATTGAAGTGTTTTCCTGCCATTCCAATTTCTGGATAGGCTGTAGTGGTTTGCAAACTATGATTCAGTGTAGTATAGGTTTGCCCTTCATTCAAAAACGAAAACAAACCAAAATTATCTTTACGCAAATAATTATAATTGTACTCTTTGGCAATGGTTAATGACGTATCCACATAGGTAGTGTCGTTGGCCAAGGAAATGATTCGATAGGAAGTAATTGGTGCTTTTTCGGCTTTTTCTTTTGTTTTTTGCTCCTGAGATTTTAGCAAGCTTTTCTTCAGTTTTTGGGTAGTTGTTTCTTGCGAAAACCCTACTAACGTGAATAATAAAAACAAAATAAAAAATAATAATCGCATAGCGTAATTCGTATGCCGCAAAAATAACTATTTGTTTGAAATTAAAATTACAATTGGGCGAAAGATATACAAACAAAAAAACCACCCAATTGGGTGGTTTTTGAATAGAATAAAACTTCTATTTTATTGTTTAACAACTTTGATAGTTGAAGAATTACCAGTTGAGTTAGTTACTTTAACCATATAAACACCATTGTTTAATGAAGATAAATTAACTGAAACATTGTTTAATGAAGAATAGTTGGTTGAAGAAATTTGTTTTCCTAAAACATCATATACTTCAACTTGGCTAATGTTAGTTCCTCTTAATTCAACTACACCTGTAGTTGGGTTTGGAGAAGCAGTAGCGATTTGTTGAGCAGTGAATGTATCATTTGCTAATGTATTACCGTTCCATTTGAAAATTCCACCAACAGCTGCAGAAGTACTGAAACCACTTGCAAAACCAGTGTTTGCATTTAAGAATGATATTACACCACCATCTACGTAATTAGCATCTGGATTGTCATTGATGTTTGTCCAAGTAAGACCACCATCAGTAGTGAAAGAAGAACCACGAACAGCATCTAAATCCTCACCTACAGAAATGTATGCATTTGGTAAACCAGGGATTTCAGAGATACCGAAGTTTCTCAAGTTGGCATCCCAGGTTACAGAATTCCAGGTATTACCTCCGTCAGTAGTATTGTACAATAAGAAATCACTTGTTTGTAAAAGACCATTTTGAGAATCGGTAAACGAAAGATCTCCTGCTTCAGAGCCGTTGATACCACCACCAAAATCAGGAATTGGTGAAATAGCAGCTGTCCAAGTATATCCTCTATCAGTAGAGATTAAAATACGTCCAAAAGTAGTTCCAATCCACATTGTATCCCCAGTTACTGTGTACTGGTTGGTTAATCCATACTCAGCTGCATCTAATGCTGCAGGAATGTTACCAGCAGGAACACGTACCCAGTTTGTACCACCATTTGTAGTAGTGTAAATTTCGAAAGAACCTTCAGATGGATCACCCATAGTTACACCGTTATTAGCATCCCAAAAGTAAACAAGGTTTGCAAACGAAGCGCCATCAGCACCATTGTAAGAAGCGGTGTTTTGACGAACCCAAGTAGTACCACCGTTTGTAGTTTGCCAGATACCTCCAACTACACCAGCAGCTTTAGGAAATACTGCAGCATAAGCTACATCAGCAGATACACCCCAAATATTTGAGATTTCAAGGTTGGCAGCAGATGCTCCCAAATCAATTGCTGAAGTTGACCATACTGTTCCACCATTGGTAGTTTTAGAATAACGACGGATAGTTGCACATCCTGTTGTTCCGCATGAATTGCTTAACCAAGCTACGTTATCATCTACAATAGAGATGCTTCGCATACCTGTACTTGCAGCTGGTTGTGAAGTTGCTTGCTCTGACCAATAATCCTGGGCATGAGCTGATAAAGCTACCATAAAGGAAGCAAAAAGTAATAATTTTTTCATAATTTGATTGTATTTAGTTGATTGAAAAACAAAAGTAAAAATTAATTAGATTAAAAAAAAAGTTTAATCTAATTAATTTTTAGGATTACAATTACTCGAAATGAGTGATTACATAGGTTGAAACTCCAGCAGTAGTTGTTTTAACGATTTGCAATTTTGGTATAGCATTGGCAGCTGAACCAATAGTTAAACCTGAAATTACACCTGAGTACACTTTACTAGTTTCATCTGGGTTACGAATAGAGAATTTGTAGGGCATATCAACAGCAGGAGCAGTTGTTGAATTTCCACCAATCGTTTTAGCAAACACCTCAATTACATAGGTGTCTGTACTAGTATAGCTTGACATATCAACAGCATAAGTAGTAGTTGAAGAGACAAAGGCAGGAAACAATGGCGCTGCTGTATATGTGAATTTGTATGTATAAGCATCGGGTGCAGCAGTGATTTCAACCGTAATTGGCATTGAAACTGTGGTTCCTGCAACTGAGTTAATACTAACTACATCACCAACTTTGAAACCATGAGGTTTATCATTAGATTGAACATTGTTATTAGGCGTTTTTACAGTGTAAATTTTATTGTCGTAATCAGACTGAGTTGCACACGACAATACTCCTGCTTGATTAGTATCAAGGAAAAACAAAGATTCATATCTTCCAGCATTGGTTAAAGTACCAAAAAGAGGTCTTGTTGAACTTGCTAAAGGTGAAACCCCTTGCATAGAAGATTGTGAAGTAGTTGCAACACCATTTTTCTTTAATACCATATTTAAATTATTAAAGTTGGTGCCTGCTCCACTGTATGGTCCTTGAAAATCAAAACGGATTCCACATCTTTTTGAGTTGACGCCTGGAACACTGGTATCTCCATATCCTAAAAATATTGTATCAGAAACAATTGAATATTGTTTACCCACAAAGCCTTTTGGTGTAACGTCTGGAGCAGTTGTAATGGCTGACAAATACAATTTTAAATCTAAATTGAAAGGCAAAGATGAAGTTGCATCACCAGATGGAGCAACCATGGTAGACGTAATTGATGATTCGCCTGCAGGAATGATAAATGCCTTGCGTGAACGCTTGTTTAGGTTTGGCAAAAAAGCAATCGCTTCTACACTCACATCCATTGGGAATGTAACCGTACCCAAAGAGATCGTTACAGGAAATGATTGATTGGATACAACATCTGAATCTGGCGTAGTAATAGAACCTTGTAAAGTAACAAATTCAACATTTGAATCTACCGGACTTCCCGTAACTAATTCCCCTTTACTACAAGAGAATATTGTAATCATTGTAAAAATAACCCCTAGGTATTTTACACTTTTAAGTAATATATTATTTTTCATAAAAAATTATTAAGGGTTTACGTAATTGTCATACTCTGCTAAGTTTGCAGGGTTGTTAAAAAAGTCTTCATTTTGACTTGTAGTTCTAAAGCGATAAGCTTGTTTCATACCAGGAGCCCCTTGTACGGTAGCAGATAGGTTGTAGTAATCAGCTCTGTTTCCTTCGGCATCAAATGATTCAGCATAGAAATAATATTCGTCACCAAACGCCAAATCAGTTGCTGGCACATTAAGTGCAGTTGCAATATCCGCTATCTTAATTTTCAAATCGTGTGGAAAAGAAGTAATTGATTGAACTAAGCCGTAATCTGAAGCAACACCAAAACCATTTCTTCTTTTTACATACAAATTGTATTTCACAATTGTTCCAGAAGGACTAGTCAATAATCCACCAAAATAAGAATTTTCAACATCATATGACTTGATAACTTTACTTGTTATATTTAAACGCGCATACATCCCGGGGATCAACTGCGCTCTAGGGTCTAAACTTTCATCTTTTTCGCAAGATTGGAAAGAAAAGGCTAGTAAAACCAATAGAAATATTTTCTTTATCATCGTAGTTTGTATTAGTTATATTAATGTAAAACTTTTGTGTTTGGAACTGCCCAAAATACTTTTCTAGCTCGGTCGTTTGTCGGTGCATTTGGATTGTTGTTTACACAGTTTCCGGCGTAGAACGCACAGTTGTAGAACACTCCAGCATTGGGTTCTAGGGTAGGCTGGAAATTGCTTGGATAACCAGTTCTTCTGTAATTGTTATAGGACTCAATCCCATTACCCCAAGTAGCTATGTAAAACTCTTTGATTAACAACTCCAATTTTTTAGCATCGTTTAACCCGTCATAGGTAGTAGAGATGTAATCCAAATACTTTTGCTTCTTCACGCTAATATCAGCAACTTCAGCTGATGTTAATGCAGGAGTTATTGGAATTACGGTTGTAGTCTTGTCGATAGATTGTGTAATGGCCAATGTCATTTCGGCTTTTGCATCACCCGAAATAATTCCTTTTAGCATGGCTTCAGCTTTCATGAAGTGTACCCAAGAAGACAACATTATAGGCATAATACCCGCTCCTTTAGCTCCTTTGGTGCCTTGCGTTTGAACGGTCCCCGCTGCACCATAGGCTCCTCCAATTGGATAAACACCAGCTACAGTACGTTTGTCATTGTCTTGTGGTATTCCTGAATTATTTCCATGGTCTCTACCCCAAAATCCGTTTGCAGGCAATGCTCCGCCAGTCCAATTGGAAACAGTATAGCAAGCACCTATTCCAGTACTATAGAATGAACTATATCTCGTTTCATTATAATGTTCTGGACGAGTTCTACCAGGTAAAACAAAATTATCTTCATTACCCGGATTCGCATCTTGTCTGTAGAAGAAGAAATTAACACGCGGATCTCCTGGCTCATCGATGGTGTTTGGAAACGCTGTAGTTGCCAATTTCTCAGTAGTCATCGCCCACATAATGTAGTTTCCGAGATAGGCTCCACCACCCAATTCATATTGATCATTATACATCGGATGTCTCGTATTTGGATTTTGTCTAGATGAACCGTATTTAAATACAAAATCTTCAGCAGGTGTGTCAATATAATCATCAGCTGCAATAATGGCATTCATTTCTGACGCCACATTACGGGTACCAATCGTGGTTAATAAATTACTGTTGTTGTACATTTTAAGTTTCAATGTATTAGCCAATGTAATCCATTTGTCTTTAGAAGTGTAGTATAAATCAGTAACCGAACCATTATTAGTTAATTGCAAAGTAGCTATTGCCTCATCTAATTCGGTTAAAATACCATCATACACTGCAGCACTAGAGTCAAAATTCGGTGTGATGTTTGCACTTCCTTGCAACGATTCAGAGTAAGGAATGTCACCATACACGTCTACCAATGTCATCAAAACATAGCAGCGGATAACTTTTGACGCACCCAAAATGTAATTTTGATTGCGCTCTACCGCTTTTGGCTCCATTACTTTAATCGCGTTCAATAAATTGTACCCTGTACTCCAATGTCCGTTAAAGTTTACTGGTGCATAGGCATTGTCATAGGTGCTGCCACCTGTCATAGCCATCTGACGCATCACACCTTGGGTAAATCCGTTGGTTGAATTTACAAATCCTGGCAACTGCAATTGCACATAATTGAATGCAAAAGTTGGATCCAACAAATCAGGGTTTACTGCACTTGGATTTTCTGTTTGATCCAAATCTACTGTTTCGCAACTGCTGGCAAAGAAAACCGCAGTAAATAGAAACACCGTTAAAATTGATTTATATAATTTCATAATAAATTAGAATGTTAAGTTAAAGTTGAATCCAAAACGTTTGGCAGTTGGACCAGTCAAATAATCAAATCCTTGACCATTTCCAACACCTAAACTTAATACCTCTGGGTCAAAATTCAAGTATTTTGGAAAGTTGATGGCATTAAACCATAAATTCTGACCAACTACCGACATGGATATGCTTCCAAAAGGTGTTTTCTCTAAGTATTTCTTAGGTAATGAATAAGACAACGAAATTTCACGTAATCTTATATTAGTCGCATCATAAACCGCTTGTTCTGGAATAAAGAAACCGGAGTTGTTGAATCCGTATTGGGTAATCCCAATTTGCGTTGTATTTACATTTCCGTTGACATTAACCCCTGGCAACACAAAAGTACCAGTACGATCAAAATCAGTGTCTTTTGTCAAACCACGAGACAACAAGGCCGCAGCTGTAGTAGAATAAATATCACCCCCTTTTTGGTACTCCAATTGGAAACCAAAGGTGATGTTTTTATAGGAAATTTCATTAATTACGGTAGATCTCCAATCGGCATTTGGGTCGCCAATTTCTCTTAACTCAGAATCTTCTACATAATTACCATCTGAACCTACCACGTAGTTTCCATTGGCATCACGCAAAATAGCACCTCCCATGATTACACCAAAAGGTCTTCCCTCAATCGCGAAGTTACCCAAGTTTGTAAATCCGGCGAAAGCCAATTGCTTCACATCTCCTAATCCTAAGGCATCAACGTAGTTACGATTTTTGGTAAAGTTGGTAGTCATATCCCAAGTAAGTCCGTTGGTTTTAGAACGTAAAATTGACAAATTCACGCCCAACTCAATTCCTTTGTTACTCACTTGTGCTACGTTATCGGTCGTAAAATCATATCCAGTTGATGGATCCAAATCACGCTCTACGATCAGATTGGTAGAAATTTTGTTGTATATAGACAAATCAACTCCAATTCTATTATCAATGAATTTTCCGTCTAAACCAAATTCAAGTTCTTTTACCAACTCCGGTTTTAGATTCAAATTACCCAATTCGTTGCTTGGAGAAATTGTATTGATCGCTGTACCATCACTTTGTAAAAACGCTCTAGTATTGGTGTCCAATCCAATTCTTGTTTTGTACGGGTCAGGGAATCCTGCAGAAGATCCATATCCAACACGCATTTTTACATAGTTTACATATTTATTTCCTTTAAAGTAGTCAAACGCATCTGTTGGCACGAAGGATACAGAAGCAGAAGGATAAAACAAACTGCGATTAGCCGGTTGTAAAGACGAATACACGTCATTACGACCTTGTAAGTTCAAGTACAAATACTTTTTGAAACCTACTGTTGTACTGGCGTACATACCTACAATATTGAAGTTTTGTTTTTGAGAAAATCCAACGTGGTTTTCAAAATTTTGATGTTCATTCAACCCATACACAAACTGAAGCGTACTGGCTACATAATCAAATTTTTTGTTCTCTTGTCTTGGATTAAATCCTAAAGTACCGTCAATATTCCAGTTTTTGTCGGCATCAATCTTCGTATCAAAGTTATAACTCAAAGTGTGATCAAAGATTGTACTCTCACGAACCGTAGTTCTCAAAAATCCATCGTTGTCAAATGGCTGCCCATTTCCTTTGTTGATGTAGTATTTCTTGTTTTGTGTATAATTGTCTAACGCCAATCGATAAGAAAAATTTGACCAAGAATTAACATCGTAGGTTGCAGTGTAGTTTCCAAAGAAACGTCGAACAGATTCGTTATCACTTGAGTTTCTTAGCGTCCATCTTGGATTCGGAATATCTGTTCTGTAGTTTACAGAAGCACGGGTATTTGGATTCTCATATGGCAATCCAAACAAATCTAAGCTTCGTGGTGTATACAGAATGTTTGCGAAAACAGATGGCGCAGCAGCATTCGAACCAAAACCGGCCGCTGTAGGAGGTGATGTTTTCTCTGTGCGCACATAATTCATGGTTGTGCTTAATGTGAACCCATTAGATAATTTTGTTCTACCACCAGTACTTAAATTTAAACGTTGGTAGGTATTGTTTTCAATAAATCCCTCGTCTCTAGTGTGACCTACACTTAAGTTATACGCTGTGTTTTCTGCACGACCACCAATACTCACCGAAGTTGTTTTTACAGTTCCTGTGCTAAAAAATGGCTTCACATTATTGTAGGGTTTGTAGGCAACTGTTTTTGGGGTTTCGTTGAGTTCTCCAGGATTATTAAAAAACTGTGGAAAAACAGTAGAACCATAATATGCGTATGGATGCGTTACTGATCCATCAGCAAGAATACCTTGTGTTCCTTGAGTGCCAAATGCAGGACCCCAGTTGGAGAATGCAGTCACGAAATTATTGTCAAATCCCATACCGTAACTGTTTTGGTAGTCTGGCAAGGATGCGATTTGCGTCATGTACATGGATTGTGAGAAATTCACTTCCATTTTTTTGTTTAGGTCTTTTGTGTTTCCTGATTTAGTAGTAATCAAGATTACACCATTTCTACCTGACGAACCATATAGTGTAGTTGCACTTAAGCCTTTCAAGATACTGATGCTCTCAATGCTGTTTGGATCTAAATCCAAGAAACGGCTAGATGCATTGGTAGAACCTTCTAGGAAGTTACCGTCACTGTTGGTGTCGGAATTAAAAGGAACTCCATCAACCACAAATAAAGGTTGGTTACTTCCGGTAATCGAAGAATACCCACGAATAATGATGTTGGTTCCAGAACCGGACAATCCACTGGTTTGTTGAATATTTACCCCTGTAGCTTTACCGGTTAAGGCACGGGCCACATCGGTAGAAGGTTTGGAAGCGAAATCTTCTGATTTAATAGTTGTCACGGCATATCCTAAGGCTTTCTTCTCCTTTTTAATACCCTGACTCGTTACTACTACCTCACCCAATTCAACACCTGAACCGGATTTCATTTTAATATTTAAAACTGCAGAAGCACCTACTGTCATTGTCATATCGTCTAAACCGATAAATGAAATAACAAGTACTTCTCCTTGTTTTGCTTTGATAGCATATTTACCATCAACATCTGTTTGAGTACCTCTTTTAGTGCCTTTTACAACAATATTTGCACCCGGCAATGGTCCTGTCTCATCTGAAACAACACCGGTAACAGTTTTCTCTTGTGCAAACGAAAACTGCATTGTTAATGCTAGTAATAGCATATAAATCCATTTGAACTTCGATCTCATATAAAATTAGTTTGAGTTAGTTATTTGGCAAACTTCTTAATTATTTCTTAATTAACCAAATAATAATTCGGAATAAGCCGTTGATGAATTGTTAAAAAAAATGCAGCCTAAATGCAGCTTTTCCAAATAAAGAATAGAAATACGTTTAAAAAAGACTTAGTTTTGGTTTTTATTTAATGAAATTCACAATAAATGCTGCTCTCGAGTTTCTCCAATACCGCTCTAGAAGCAGGCACAGACGAAGCAGGCAGAGGATGTTTGGCTGGGCCGGTTACTGCAGCAGCAATTATACTACCCCCTGATTTTTACCACCCGTTGTTGAACGACTCCAAACAAGTTTCCGAAAAAAATAGAGCAATTCTTCGTCCGATATTAGAAGCCGCTGCGGTTGATTTTAAAGTGACATATTTGGATCAAATTTTAATTGACGAGATCAACATATTGAATGCCTCGATCCAAGCAATGCAAATGTGTTTGATTGCACTTCAACCCAAACCTACCTATATTATAGTTGACGGCAACCGATTTAAACCTGTTGAAACTATTCCACACTGCACGATTATAAAGGGCGATTCCAAATATGTGAGTATTGCCGCCGCATCAGTATTGGCAAAAACGTACCGAGACGACTACATGGAACAATTGCACGAAGAATTTCCAATGTACCACTGGAACAAAAACAAAGGATACCCTACTCGAGAACACCGGGATGCGATCAGAAAATACGGCAGTTGCAAATACCACCGTCAAAGTTTTAGATTATTGCCTGAGCAATTAAAATTGGAACTTTAATTTAAAAATTCGCAGCCAAAAAGTGATCTGAAGTGCTTGGCTATTTTTTGTTTCACTTCGGTTTCATCGACCTCACTTACGCCCAATTCAACGTGCAAAGAAGTTACGGCCTTTCCTTTGATGCCGCAGGGAATAATGTGATCAAAATAACCCAAATTCACATTCACATTCAAAGCAAATCCGTGCATGGTCACCCAACGCGAAGCACGCACGCCCAAGGCACAAATTTTTCGGGCAAACGGAGTTCCAACGCCCAACCACACACCGGTTTCTCCTTCGCTGCGGGTAGCTTCAAGACCATATTCGTGTAAGGTTAGAATGATGGCTTCTTCTAAGTAGCGCAAATACTGGTGAATGTCGGTAAAGAAATTTTCTAAGTCCAAGATGGGATAGCCCACCACTTGGCCCGGGCCGTGGTAGGTGATGTCTCCGCCTCTGTTTATTTTATGGAATGTAGCGCCTTTTTCGGCCAATTGGGTTTCAGATAACAGCAAATTATCCATCGAACCACTTTTTCCCAAGGTATACACGTGTGGGTGCGTTACCCACAATAAATAATTGGGCGTAAGAATCGGGATTTCAGCCGAACGATTGGCCAATTTGATCCCAACAATTTTCTGGAATAATTGCTCTTGGTACTCCCAGGCATCGGGATATGCTTGTCTCCCCAATTCTTGTATTTCGACTACTTTGTTCATAGCATGTACTGAGCGACAAAAATACAAAGTTTAGCCACGTGGCGCACATTGATCTAAATCCATTTGACAAATAAAATTTCGCTGTATATCGGTCAATTTTGGGATTGGGTAATTTTAAATTATCCCTATCTTTGGTCGCTCAAAAACAAGACTATGCAACTTTCCGAACAAGAAATCATCCGAAGAGACAAACTCAATGCCTTGCGCGAATTGGGGATCAACCCCTATCCTGCCAACTTATTTCCTGTGAATCATAGCTCAAAGCAAATCAAGGAACAGTTTGAAGAAGGCAAACAAGTAATTGTCGCCGGCCGATTGATGAGCGTGAGAGATCAAGGAAAAGCCTGTTTTGCCGAATTGCAAGACAGCGAAGGTCGCATTCAATTGTATTTGAACCGCGACATGATGTGTCCGGACGAAGACAAAACAACCTACAACCAAGTGTTCAAAAAACTGACCGACTTGGGCGATTTTATTGGCATAGAAGGTGAATTGTTTACCACCCAAGTGGGCGCCAAATGCATCCGTGTGAATGAATACACATTTTTGAGTAAAACCTTGCGTCCGCTTCCCTTGCCCAAAACCGATGAAGACGGAAATGTATTTGACGCCTTTACCGATGCCGAATTGCGTTACCGCATGCGCTATGTTGATTTGGTTGTAAATCCGCAGGTGAAAGCGGTGTTTCAAAAACGCAACAAATTATTTACCGCCATGCGAAATTTCTTTAATGACGCAGGCTATATGGAAGTTGAGACTCCCGTATTGCAATCAATTCCCGGAGGGGCTGCGGCTCGTCCGTTTATTACGCACCACAACAGCTTAGATATTCCCTTGTATATGCGAATTGCCAACGAGCTCTACCTGAAACGATTGATCGTGGGTGGATTTGACGGCGTATACGAATTCTCCAAAAACTTCCGCAACGAAGGCATGGACCGAACCCACAATCCCGAATTTACCGCGATGGAAATTTATGTAGCCTACAAAGACTACAACTGGATGATGAACATGACCGAAAATTTAGTGGAATATTGTGCATTGCAAGTAAATGGCACGACTGAAGCAACATTTGGCGAACACCAAATAAATTTCAAAGCGCCCTATGCTCGCGTTACCATGACCGCTGCCATCCAACAATTTACCGGTTTTGACATCACTGGAAAATCAGAAGAAGAATTGTTTGCCGCCGCCAAATCGATGGGCATCGACGTAAACGAAACCATGGGCAAAGGCAAATTGATTGACGAGATTTTTGGCGAAAAATGCGAAGGCCAATTCATTCAACCTACCTTTATTACCGATTACCCCAAAGAAATGTCGCCCTTGTGCAAAGCGCACCGCGATAATCCCGAATTGACCGAACGTTTTGAGTTGATGGTGTGCGGCAAAGAAATTGCCAATGCCTATTCTGAACTAAACGACCCCATTGACCAACGCGAGCGCTTTGAAGCCCAAATGGCTTTGGCGGCCAAAGGCGATGACGAAGCCAACGGCATTATAGACGAAGATTTTTTGCGCGCGCTTGAATATGGCATGCCGCCCACCTCAGGATTGGGAATTGGAATGGACCGATTGATTATGTTCTTGACAAACAATCCTTCGATACAAGAAGTATTGTTCTTTCCGCAAATGCGTCCGGAGAAAAAACAACTCGAAATTTCAGAAGACGAAAAGCTAATCATCAGTTTATTGAAATCCGAAAACAACCAAGCACTCGGAAGCCTGAAAGAAAAATCGCAATTGAGTGGCAAAAAATGGGATGCCGCCATGAAAGGTTTGGCCAAACACGGACTCACCAAAGTAGTGGTTGACGGCGAAAACAAAACTGTCATGCTCAATTAAAACAAACAAAAAAGGAACTCAATGAGTTCCTTTTTTGTTTATACTTTTCAGGTAGTGTAATGAGAATTCTACATTACCGAATAATTTTGTATTTCTCAACAATTGTCTCAACTTAAAATCAACTGCTCATTAAACCATTGCCAACTCTACCATTCCTAGTGAGGAATTTAAATATGAAAAACATGAAAAAAATGCTATTGGTTGTCGTTTTGTTGCTATGTGTTGTAACTTTTGCACAAGAAAAAAGAAAAAAAGGCAACAACCTGCCTCCAGAAAAAAGAGTAGAATTACAAGTTGCACGATTAAAAATTGAATTGGATTTAACCGAAAAGCAAACCGCCGATTTGCGTAATGTGATCAATGAACACCAACAAAACGGTGCCAAACAACGCGCCGAAATGGGTTCTAAAAAAGACAGTTTACACAAACCAAGTCCTGCCCAACGGGAGCAAATGAAGAAAAGCAGAGCCGATGACAAAAAAATGTTTGAAGAACAACTGAAAAAAATTCTTTCTCCCGCTCAAGTTGAAACCTGGCAACAAAACAAAGAAGCGCGCGAAAAAAAACAAAAAGCCCTTAAAGAAAAAAGAGATTCGCGCGAAAATTAATCAAATTCGAAAAATTTAATTTGCCACTTCAAAAAAATCTATTAGATTTGGGCAGTTAACCAAAATAAAATTTGATATGAAAAAAGTTATTTCTATTGTAGTGTTGTTTTTTGCTTTTACACTAAACTCTGCTGCGCAAGACCTTAAAATGAATGCAGACGAAGCAGCCAAAAAAGATATCGCTGCATTAATTTCTAAAATAACTATAACTGAAAATCTTAAAAAAGATTTATACACGCTTATGGTAATGAAACACGAAGCCTTGGCTAATCCAAAATTAACAGCGACAGAAAAAGAGAATATTTCTAAAATATTTGAAAATAAACTAATGGCTGGGTTAACCGAAGAGCAAAGAAAACAATTGTCCAGCGATAGCGAATTGTTTCAACGCATGTCGCACTAGAAACAAATACATACATTAAAAAGGAGCCTTAAATGGGCTCCTTTTTTGGTTTATAAGGTTTGTGCAACTTTCTCTGCGGCAGCAATGGTGAAATCTAAATCATCATAAGTAAGCGCATCGGTAATAAACCAGGTTTCGTAGGCCGATGGCGCAATGTAAATTCCCTGCTGCAATAAGCCATGAAAAAATTGCTTGAATCTGGGATTATCTCCTTTGGCTGCTGAAGCAAAATCGACCACCGGAGCTGCCTCAAAGTGCACCGAGATCATGGAACCTACTCGATTGATGGTGAATTCAATTTGATTGGCATCGAGTGCCTTTGCAATTCCTTGCGCCAAATAGGTCGTTTTTTGATCCAATCTTTCAAACAAATCGGCATCTGAATTGATGGCTTGCAACATTGCTAATCCAGCAGCCATAGCCAAGGGATTCCCGGATAAAGTTCCGGCCTGATATACGGGTCCTAATGGAGCTAAATAGTTCATGATTTCGGCTCGCGCGGCAAAAGCACCAACCGGCAAACCGCCGCCAATTATTTTTCCGAAGGTGACAATATCGGCATGTACGCCATACAATTCTTGCACCCCGCCTTTGGCCAATCGGAAACCGGTCATCACCTCGTCAAAAATGAGCAGCGCATTATGTTGATCACAAATCGCTCTCAATCCTTCTAAAAATCCAGACGCCGGAAGCACACAACCCATGTTTCCCGCTACAGGTTCAACAATTATCGCGGCAATTTCATTGGGATTGGCGGCAAATAATTGTTCTACTTCTTCTAAATTATTGTATTGCGCCAACAAGGTGTCTTGTGCAGTTCCAGGAGTAACTCCCGGGCTGTTGGGTGAACCAAAGGTAACGGCTCCACTACCTGCTTGAATTAAAAACGAATCGGAATGCCCGTGGTAGCAGCCGGCAAACTTGATAATTTTGTGTCGAGAAGTAAATCCTCTGGCCAATCGAATAGCGCTCATACAGGCCTCAGTCCCCGAATTGACAAAGCGTATTTTTTCTATATTGGGCACCATAGAAACGGCCAATTTGGCAATTTCGGTTTCTAAAGCGGTGGGAGTTCCAAAAGAGGTTCCCAAGGCTGCCCGGCTTGTTACTGCCTCTACTACAGGTGGATAGGCATGGCCTAAAATCATCGGGCCCCAGGAATTGATGTAATCAATGTACCGATTTCCGTCTTCGTCAATTAAATACGCTCCATGGGCTTTGGCTATAAAAATAGGCGTTCCTCCCACCGATTTAAAGGCGCGAACGGGAGAATTGACTCCGCCCGGAATAACTTGTTCGGCTTCGGCAAATAATTGACTGCTGCGTTGATATAACATAGAATTAGTTTATTTGTAGCGTTTGTCCAATGGAAAGGGTATTGTCAGCTAAGCCATTTTTGGCACGTAACTCCTCTACACTTTGGTTGAATTTTTTTGAAATAGAATACAAGGTATCGCCCGGCATTACGGTATAGGTGTCGGCAGTGTTTGTTTGGGCTAAGCTTGAATTAGCAGAAACAGGGTTGGTAGGCACATACTCAATACCCAACACCTCGGCATCGTATTTTTGTAGTTGGTACCGCTCAATAATGCCGGTTAACTTTTCGGGGTATTTCGGATCTGTGGCATAACCAGCTGCTTTTAGTCCACTGGCCCATTGTTTGTAGTCGCCTTTTTCTAATTCAAACAAGCCTTTGTATCGGGGGCGTGAAGTTAAAAATAACGCGTGATCTTGATAGGACTCCGTGGCTTGTTCGTACTTTCTGAAACACTCTTGGGCAGCATCGTCGTCATATTTCACGCTGGGACCTGTCCATTCTTTGTGGCATTTGATGCCAAAATGATTGTTGGCCAAAACACTCAAAGGACCAGTTCCGGCTCCAGATTCTAAAATACCTTGCCCTAAAATTATACTAGCAGGAATGCCATATTGCTTCATATTGCTTTTAGCAATTTCGTCGAATTGATCGATGTACGCCAATACCATTTCGGTGGTTACTTTTACTTGCGTAGTGGCTGCTAAAATTTCTGATTTAGACACCACAGTAGAATTATCTGTTGATTTGTTTTGTTCAATGGCTGCTTCGTACCGTTTTTCTATTACGGCGGCATTTGAGGAATTTTCAACAACTGTCTTGGCAGGTTTTGCTAGCTGTTTTTTGGCTGGAACGGGTTTCTTTTTTACTTGCACGGCCACGCGCTTAGACACCGGCAAAGTAACTTGCACAATAGATCGGCTTGATCCACAACTGTACAATAAAAAACCCAGTATAAGTAGCACAATTTTGTTATTCATAGTACGTAATTTGCGGTTGATTTTTTTGACTTAAAACTTTGTTTATTCCCCGAATTCCTTGCAATCCACCCGTGTGAATCAGTAAAATTTTACTTCCTTTTTTAAAATAATTTTTTTGTATCAAGTCCATAACGCCATAAACCATTTTTCCGGTATAAATAGGATCTAAAGGAATCTGGTGCTGGGCATGAAAATCATTCAAAAATTGAATCAATTTGGAGGTTGTTTTTGCATATCCACCAAAATGGTAATCCGTCTGTAATTCCCAATTGTTTTCGTGCGTAAAATTACGAATATCTTCTTGTAAAAAATCACCCTTCAAGGCCGGAAATCCAATTATTTTTTGATGGGGCATGGCGCTGTTTATGATGCCCGAAATGGTGCCTCCTGTTCCTGCTGCACAGCAGATAAAATCGTAGACCTCATCGGCAGCTGTGAGAATCTCCTCGCAGCCCTTCACCGCCAATTCATTGGTTCCGCCTTCGGGCAAAACATAAATCTCCCCGTATTTTTTTTGCCAATATTCTAAGGCAGCGATTTCGTTTTTATGCCGGTATTGTTCTCGACTAATGAACTCCAATTGCATGCCGCATTCTTGAGCAAATTGCAAGCTGGGATTGTCGGCAATTTGACTGACCAATTCCTCGCCTCGAATAATGCCAATGGTCTGAAAACCATACTCTTTCCCTGCCGCTGCAACTGCCACAATGTGATTGGAAAACGCCCCTCCGTAAGTGAGAATTTTATTGTACTTTTTGGCTTTGGCTTCGGCGAGATTGTATTTTAATTTCCGGAATTTATTACCCGAAATGTGTGGATGTAACAAATCATCTCGCTTGATGAAAAGCGAAATTGTTGTGTTGGGTAATTGAATTTCTTGAACCAAAGATTTTTGTTATTTAAAAATTAAATTAGACAAAAGGTAAAAAAGATGAATTTTAACGATTATTTATGCTACTTGCCGATTAAAAAAAAATGTTTAATTGTTTTTATTTATTTTTAAAATATAATATAAGCTAGATTATTTTTTATGGCAAAAATTTTATTTCCCTCACAAAGTAACTCCCTGAGTAAATCACTCCTTATTTTTTTCGCTTTTTTTTGTTTGACAAAGCTAACACTTCAGGCGCAAACTACCATCATATCTCCAACCGGAGCCGGTGGATTTGAATTGGGAACCACTTTTGCCGCCAATGGTTGGACTGCCACTACCGGAACGGCTACCCAAAACCAATGGGTGTGTAGTACTGGCGCAACCGCAGGATTTTCGGGTGCTAATGCAGCCTATGTGACCAACAATACGGCAGGAACACCACCAACTCATGCTTTTACCATTAATGCCATTCGTGTTTCCCATATTTATCGAAATTTTACGGTTCCTGCAGGAGAATCGATTATCAATTTATCATTCAGTTGGATTTCTAATGGTGATACTACACGCGACAAAATGCGTGTTTATCTCATTCCTTCTGCCACAACACCTGTATATGGAACTGCGCTAACCGCCGGAGGTGTAGCGCCCACTGGCGTGATTCAATTGGGTGCAAATTTTAGCGGTCAAAACTCCTGGACAAATGCAAATTTTACGATTCCTGCGGCCTATGCTGGAACCACTTGTCGTTTGGTATTTGAGTGGAGTAACAACGCCTCCAACGGCACTCAACCTCCAGCAGCTGTAGATAACATTTCACTTACTTCGGTTGCACCAGCGGGGGATGAATGTGCCAACGCAATTTCACTTACTGTAAATTCAGCTTGTAGTTACACCACCTACACCAATGCTGCCAATACCGCAAGTGTTGGGGCGCCTGCACCTGGTTGCGCAAGTTATAGTGGAGGCGATATTTGGTTTACTGCCGTAGTTCCCTTTACCGGAATCTTGACAGTGGATACCCAAACAGGGGTAATTACCGACGGAGGAATGGCCTTCTACACCGGTACGTGTGGCGCACTAACTTTGTTGCAATGTGACGACGACAGCAGTGCCAACGGACTGATGCCAACCCTTACAGCAACGGGTTTAACGCCAGGATCCACAGTGTATATTCGCTTTTGGGAGTACAGCAACGACAACAATGGAACTTTTGGGATTTGTGCTACTTCGCCTACTTGCGTTGTGCCTACTATTAATCCCACCACGGCTATCACAACTTCTTCAGCCACGATCAATTGGACCGCTTTAACTCCTGCTCCTGCAGTGGGATATGAATATTATTTCAGCACAAGCAATACTGCGCCTACCGGAGCTGGTACGCTCACAACTGCAACCTCAGTAGCAATTTCTGGATTAACTGCCAACACGGTCTATTATGTTTTTGTGCGCAGTAATTGTGGCGGAGGAAATTACAGCGGCTGGTCAGTTTATGATGTTTTCTCTACAGGTTATTGTCCATCTACTTCTACTACTGCAGGGTTTTATATTTCCAATTTTTCTACCACGGGAGGTACTGCCAATATTACCAATAACGGAACCACTTTATCTGCTACTGGTTATGGTAATTATACTGCAATGGCAGTAAGTCAGCAAAATTTTGGGACTATCAATTTTTCCAGTGCTTTTGTAGGAGGAACATTTGGATTTAACATATGGGTAGATTGGAACGACGATATGGATTTCAACGATGTTGGTGAATTGGTATATGCTAGTAATGCCTATGTTGCAACTGCCACCGGATCTTTTACAATTCCTGGCACAACTGCAATTGGCAATCACCGCATGCGCATTCGTGCCGATTATTTGAATACCAACCCAACTGCCTGCGGAACTATTACTTATGGAGAAACCGAAGATTATACCCTTACGGTATTGCCTCCACCACCCTGTTCGGGCAATCCCACTTTTATTACGGTTAACATTATTTCACAAACCGCATCAACCATTACTTGGACGGCTCCATCTCCTGCGCCGGCTATTGGATATGAATATTACTTGAGCACCTCATCAGTTACTCCTGGATCGTCGGCAACTCCGACCGGAAGTTTGGCAGCTGGCGTAACCAGTTTGAGTTTAACCGGATTAACTCCATTAACCACCTACTACATTTGGATTCGCTCCAACTGTGGTGGCGCTTTAGGCGTGGGAGTATGGGTAGGAGCAACCTACTGGTCGCAACCCAATTGTGCGGTTGGAAATAGTATTGGAACTACTACATTGGTTTGTCCTTCAGTTGTTTCGGGCGGATTGAGTTTAAACGGCGCCGATCCAACACCAATTGGCTGTACAGCCTCATCTTGCGTAGATTTGGAAGCTACCTATTTGGATATGAAACAAACCACTGCCTATACGGTGGCATCTATCCCTTATGCACCGCCCTACCAATTTAATTGCTTAAAAAATCCGGTGAGTGTAAATGTTGACGATAGATGGTCGCCTGCCATAAATTTACCATTTAGTTTTTGTTACTACGGAAACAACTACAACCAATGTACCATTGGATCAAATGGCGTACTGTCTTTTGATTTAGTCAATAATGCGCCCAACGGTTACAGCACCTGGTCTTTTGCCAATAACCTCCCAAACAACACCCTATTCCTCAATACTATTTTTGGGGTCTACCACGACATTGACCCGAGTTTGGGCGGTGAGATTGGGTGGGAATTGATTACGTTGAATTCTGGCTGTAGAGCTCTGGTAGCTTCTTGGAATAATATCCCCATGTTTTACGCCGCTTGTAACAGTTCCTTGTACACCGGTATGATTGTGTTGTATGAAAACACCAACGTGATTGACGTATATGTAAAAACCAAAACTGCCTGCAACACATGGAATGGTGGGAACGCCATCGTGGGGATTCAAAACAGTACGGGAACTCAAGCTGTAGTGGCGCCTGGTCGAAATGGACTAGATGCCAACTGGAATGTTACCAATGAAGCGTGGCGTTTTACTCCATCGGGAGCAAGCCTCACCACACTAGCTTGGTACGAAGGAACTACTGCAACTGGCCCAGTAATTGGTACTACAAGTGTGCTAAATGTATGTCCAACCGCTACAACAAATTATACAGCCAAAGTCGTTTATTCGTTTTGCGACGGAACTACTATGACCAAAACCGATTACACTACGGTAACGGTAAGCAACGGCAAAAACTGGAACGGTTCCCTAAGCACCGACTGGAATACGGCAAACAACTGGTCTCCTGCAGGCGTTCCAAACAGCACCGATTGTGTTGTAATTCCGGTTACCGCCAATAATCCAATTATCTCAGGAAATGGCTACAATGGTTTAGCAGGTAATATCACGGTAAAAAATGGTGCTACCTTAACCATTCAACCTGCTAATTCAGTTACCGTTACCGATTGGGTAAAAGTAGACCCTACAGGAAACTTTATTATCGAAAACAATTCGAGTTTATTGCAAGTTAATAATGCAACCAATACCGGAAATATAACCTATAAACGTACCGCTCAAAATATTCGAAAACTTGACTACGTGTATTGGTCTTCTCCTGTGAGTGGATTTAACATCAATTCATTAGTTGCCCCGCTCGTTTCCGGACCAATCTATACCTGGAATCCTACAATGGCCAATACAAATGGTGGACAAGGAAACTGGCAAGGTGCCGCTGGCAGCATTATGTCGGCAGGAAAAGGCTACATTGCGCGTGGGCCGGGCACATTTACCACGGTAGGCGCCAATTTAAATGCTACCTTCTTGGGTGTACCCAACAACGGAATTATCACCACACCTATTTCACGAGGATCAGATACCAATACGGCATTTCATACCGGATTAAATGGAATAGAAATTACCAATTACAGCGACAATGCCAATCTAATAGGAAACCCCTACCCTTCGGCCTTGCGCGCAAGTCAGTTTTTGTTTGACAACAATGCCAAAATTGAAGGAAATGTGCGTTTATGGACACACGGTACCTTACCGGCTCAAATCGCCAACCCGTTTTACGATTCGTTTGTGTACAATTATACCGCAGGCGATTATTTCACCTATAACTTTACTGGAGCAAGTTGTTGCCCAGCGGCTGGAGCCGATTTGTTTATAGGAGCCGGGCAAGGATTTTTTGTGGAAATGAAAGACGGGCCGGCCGCATCAAATACGGTTACCTTTACCAATTCCATGCGAAATTTCACCTATTCAAACAGTTTATTCTATCGTCCCGGACAAACCCCAGTTGATGTAGAATCTATCCAACGCAACCGCATTTGGGTAGATTTGATTGACGTCACTGGCAATTCAGATAGAACCTTGGTGGGGTACATTGAAGGCGCAACAATGGACAAAGACAGCTTCTTTGATTGCAAAACCAGCACAACTGCAGCCATGTCTGTATATACACAAATTGGCAATGAATCCTTTATCATTCAAGGTCGTGCCTTGCCCTTTGAAGTAACCGACGAAATACCTGTGGGAATGCACTTGCCCACAGCGGGTAGTTATTCACTGGCTATAGCTGGTGTTGACGGTTTATTTGACACCCAAAATATCTACCTAAAAGACAGTGCGTTGCAACTCATTCACGACCTAAAAACTACACCATATCAATTTGCTTCCGAGGCCGGAAATTGCACCAATCGTTTTCAGTTGGTATTTGCCAACGGCGCATTGGGTGCGTCCCAATTTGAATTGAGCAATACAATACATGTGTCTACTAACGAATCCATTCAAATTACATCAAGTGGGGAAGCCATACAATCGGTAGTAATCTATGACGTTTTGGGCCGAAAGTTAGCCGAAAACAGACAGGTAAATGCCCAACAACTACTCATCAGCAATTTGCAAAAAAACAATACCGCTCTATTGGTTGAAGTCATCACCCAATCAGGCGCTAGAATTACTAAGAAAATAATCTATTAACAGCACTTTATTTTCTGTAAAAGACCTTGGGAAACTAAGGTCTTTTCTTTTTTAACAAAACCCCTATTTTTGTTCCTGGCTAAATTTGTACTTTTGGGCATGGCAAAACAAAACGATGCAACTCCCCCTGTAGAAGGCGAAGATTTTTATTTCACGCCCGAAGGATTCAAATGCTTTACCGAAAAGCATCATTTGAAACGCGGCTACTGTTGCAAAAGTGGCTGCCGCCATTGCCCGTATGGCTATGACAAAAAAACCGACAGTTTTACACCAACCAAAAAATAAGATCCATTGCCCATGAACTTTCAAGAGCAAATTCAACAAGGAATACCCGCACAATTGCCTGTATCAAAACCGGTTGATCTGGCCATCAATCACGCGCCCAAACGCAAAGAAATTCTAAGTGCGAGCGAGACCAAATTGGCCCTTCAAAATGCATTGCGCTACTTTGATCCCATTCACCACGCTACACTCTTGTCCGAATTTAAAGCCGAATTGGCTGAATACGGTAGAATTTATATGTACCGCTTTCGTCCTGATTATAAAATGTACGCTAGGCCAATTTCCGAATACCCCGGAAAATCAGAACAAGCGAAAGCCATCATGCTCATGATTCAAAACAACTTGGATTATGCCGTGGCGCAGCATCCGCATGAGCTCATTACCTATGGCGGAAACGGAGCGGTGTTTCAGAACTGGGCCCAATATTTGCTTTGTATGAAGTACCTTTCCGAGATGACCGACGAGCAAACTTTGGTGATGTATTCGGGTCATCCGATGGGATTATTTCCCTCGCATGCAGACGCACCTCGTGTTGTGGTTACCAATGGAATGGTCATTCCTAATTATTCAAAACCAGACGATTGGGAACGCATGAATGCCTTGGGTGTTTCCCAATACGGCCAAATGACCGCCGGCAGTTATATGTATATTGGGCCACAAGGAATTGTGCACGGTACGACCATTACGGTATTAAACGGTTTTAGAAAAATAAAAAAATCCCCACAAGGTGGATTATTCGTTACTTCTGGACTTGGAGGAATGAGCGGTGCACAACCCAAAGCGGGCAATATCGCAGGCTGCGTAACGGTTTGTGCCGAAGTAAACCCCAAGATCACCCACATTCGTCATTCCCAAGGTTGGATCAATGAAGTAATTGAAAACATTGACCAATTAGTTCCACGAGTTAAAACAGCGCTAGAAAATAATGAAGTAGTTTCTATTGCCTATTTGGGAAATGTAGTCGATGTCTGGGAACGATTTGACCAAGAAAATGTACCTATCGATTTAGGTTCTGATCAGACTTCCTTGCACAATCCATGGGCGGGCGGCTACTATCCGATGGGCTATTCCTTTGAAGAGTCTAATGATTTAATGGCAACTAATCCTGATAAATTTAAGGAAGAAGTTCAAAAAACGTTGCGTAGACATGCTGCTGCCATCAATAAACACACCGAAAAAGGAACGTATTTCTTTGATTATGGAAATGCATTTTTATTAGAAGCGTCAAGAGCTGGAGCCGATGTTTTTGCAGAAAACCACATTGATTTCAAATACAACAGCTACGTTCAGGATATTATGGGGCCCATGTGTTTTGACTACGGATTTGGACCATTCCGTTGGGTTTGTGCTTCTGGAAACCCTGAAGATTTAGAAAAAACCGATCAACTTGCTTGTGCAGTTTTGGAACAACTGAAACTAAATGCCCCTGCTGAAATTCAACAGCAAATGGCCGACAACATACAATGGATCAAAGGCGCCCAAGCCAACAAATTGGTTGTAGGTTCGCAAGCCCGCATCTTGTATGCCGATGCCGAAGGAAGAATGAAAATAGCTGCTGCATTTAACAAAGCAATAGCTGCGGGAACTATTGGAACCATTATTCTTGGCCGCGACCACCACGATGTTTCAGGTACCGATTCGCCCTACCGCGAAACCTCTAACATCTATGACGGGTCCCGTTTTACAGCCGATATGGCCATACAAAATGTAATTGGCGACAGCTTTCGAGGCGCAACCTGGGTGTCTATCCACAACGGAGGAGGCGTAGGTTGGGGCGAAGTAATTAATGGTGGTTTTGGATTGGTACTCGACGGATCGGCTGATGCCCAACGCCGCTTGGAATCGATGTTGTTTTGGGACGTCAACAACGGAATTTCCCGCAGAAGTTGGGCTAGAAATGAAGGTGCCATCTTTGCCATCAAACGCGCCATGGAAAGCCAGCCTTTGTTGCAAGTTACCCTACCCAACCTGGTAGATGAAAATTTATTTGATTGTTAATTTAAAAAATAAACCCATGAAAATTTTAACGCTTATTCCTGTTTTAGCTTTACTAGTAGCATCTTGCGGTTCAATCAGTGTAGCTACCGATTATGATAAAGCTACCGATTTTAGCACCTACAAAACCTATGCCTTCTACAAAACCGGCATCGACAAAGTAGAATTGTCAGATTTAGACAAAAAACGCATCCTGCGCGCCATTGACACCACCTTGCAAGCCAAAGGTTTCAGCAAAAGTGAGAACCCCGATTTCTTGGTAAACATCAGCACCAAAGTAGAGAAAAATATAAACGTAAACCAATTCAATGCGGGTTATGGCTATGGTTGGGGACGCGGTTGGAATCCGTATTTTGGGATGAATAACGCTACGGTTACCACCACCACCGAAGGCGTCTTAACCATTGACTTTATTGACGCCAAAAAGAAAGAATTGTTCTGGCAAGGCAACGGAACCGGATACCTCACGAGTAACCAAGCCAAAAAAGACAAAGTAGCTGCCGAATTTGTTTCTGAGATCTTGGCGAAATATCCGCCGGAGAAGAAGTAATAATTGGGGTGGTATACTAAGAACGACTGTTGGTTTATAGCTTTTAGCTGTCAGCTTATAGCTCTTAGCAAATGCAAGGACGTTTTTAGATGTGAGATTAAAAGATGTGAGATGAGAGACTGTTTTAAGAACGCAACCTAAACTCTAACCCCTAACCAAAAAGATAAATAGACTAAAAATATGATATAAAAGACTGTTCTTAGAAGAATCACTCATCATTCATAACTCACAACTCCCAAAAAGTTCTTAGTATACTAATTTACTGACAACCGAGAACTGACAACCGACAACCGACAACTAATACCCCAACAACTCCTCCATTTTCGACCTCACTTTGTCCACGTTGGGAATCATAGTGAATTCTAAAGTACTGTTGAGCGGAATGGCAGGCATATTTTCTGAACCGATCACTAGTACCGGTGCGTCAAGCTGTTGGAAACAATTTTCCTGAATTAGTCCGGCTAAACTGCGGGCAAACGAATTGTTTGTAGGTTCTTCGGTTACCACCAAGCATTTCTTGGCTTTCTTCACCGAACGAAAAATAGCTGCTTCATCAAGGGGATAGAGCGTGCGCAAATCGACAATCTCTACCTGGTTTTTAAAGTTGGCCGAGGCATTCAGCGCCCAATGCACGCCCATGCCGTAAGTTATTACCGAAATGGTTTCTTCGGTTTCTTGTTCCCAGATCTCTTGTACGGTATTGGCTTTGCCGAAAGGCAAGATGTAATCTTCTGCAGGTTCGTTTACGCGGGCGGCGTCTGTGCCTTTTACTTTACTCCAATATAAACCTTTGTGTTCTAAAATCACCACCGGGTTGGGGTCGTAATAGGCCGCTTTGAGCAAGCCTTTTAAATCGGCACCGTTACTTGGGTAGGCAATTTTGATGCCGCGAATGTTGGTCAACACACTTTCTACCGAAGACGAATGATAGGGTCCGCCACTGCCATAAGCCCCAATGGGAACCCGCAAAATCATGCTCACCGGCCATTTGCCATTAGACAAATAACACGAACGACTCACCTCGGTAAACAATTGGTTGAGGCCCGGCCAAATGTAATCGGCAAATTGAACTTCCACGATCGGTTTCAAGCCAACGGCTGACATCCCTACGGTTGAACCCACAATAAAAGCTTCTTGAATGGGCGTATTGAACACCCGGGTATCGCCAAATTTTTGGGCCAAGGTTGCGGCTTCGCGAAAAACGCCTCCCAATCGTGCACCCACATCTTGTCCGTAGAGCAAGCATTCGGGATGTTTGCGCATCAGTTCTTCAACGGCAAACAAGGCGCAATCTACCATCACCACTTTTTCTTCCCGCTCCGGATTGCGTTCGCCAACCTCAGCGGTAATGGGCGTTGGCGCAAAATCGTGCGTAAATAAATCGGCTGGTGAAGGATCTTCGGCCAGTTGGGCCCGATCAAAATCGGCTTGCACTTGGGCAGTTGCTGTATTTTCTATATTTTTTATTTCTGCTAAACTGACACCCGCATCGAGCAATTGTTTCATCAAAACCGGATAGGGATCGCGAGATTGGGCTTCCTCCAAATCGTCGCGGTACCACTCCATGCGTACTCCCGAAGTATGATGATTGAGCAAAGGCACTTTGGCGTGTACCAAAAAAGGTCGACGCTCCTGGCGAATGGTTTGCACTACGGTTTGCAAGGCCAAATAGCTTTCGGTAAAATTGGCGTCGTCAATCGAAATGGCTTCGATTCCATGAAATCCTTTGGCATATTCAAAGGCATTTTGGGCGCGGGTTTCTTGGGCATTGGCCGAAATATCCCAGCCATTGTCCTGCACCAAATATAATATGGGCAGTTGTTTTAAGGCCGCCATTTGAAAGGCTTCGGCAATTTCACCTTCGGTCACGGAGGCATCGCCCAACGAACAAACCACGAATGGCTTGGCATCGTTTTCAGTAGAAATTCCTGTATTTTCTTGGTACCAAAATCCCATGGCTGCACCCGTTGCTGGAATGGCTTGCATGCCGGTAGCTGAGGATTGGTGGGGGATTTTAGGTTTATCGGCCATATTCAAACTCGGATGGCAATAATAGGTGCGGCCACCGGAAAACGGATCGTCCTTTTTGGCCATCAATTGCAACATCAAATCATAGGGCTGCATGCCAATACCGAGCAACATCGAATCGTCCCGATAATAGGGAAAGGCATAATCTTGCGGCAACAATTGCATGGCCATCGCGATCTGGATGGCTTCGTGCCCACGAGAAGTGGCGTGCACGTATTTGGACACCACTTTAAAATTAGCTTCGTACAAAGCAGTCATGGCTTTGGCGGTGGCCATGGTGGTAAATGCACGTTCGAGTATGGATCTTGGGAGCATGGACAAAAGGATTATATTAGTTAACAGGCACTAACCAATTCAACACATCGGGCGATTTTTGCACTTTTATTGCGTTGATTTGCGCATTAATTTCTTCGCCCACCGGACTGGTTTCGGGAAACTGCAAGCTAAATTCTTCGTTGCCAATTTCTTCAATCAAGGCAATTCCTACGGCAGTTCCCACGCCAAAACCTTCTTCGAGTGTGCCGTCGGCGATGGCGGTTTTAATTTCGGTTAGGGAAATTGGGCGTTCAATCACTTCGTAGCCTTTGAGTCGCAACAATTCGATTACACTCATGCGCGTTACTCCGGCCAAGATGGACCCACTCAAATCGGGCGTGTAGAATTTGCCCGCAATTTTGAAGAATATATTCATAGTTCCCACTTCTTGGATATATTCAAAGTGATTGGGATCTAACCACAAGACTTGGTCGTAACCTTTGGCTTTGGCAAACTCAGTAGGACGAATGGCCGCAGCATAATTTCCAGCCGCTTTGGCTTCGCCAGTTCCTCCATTGACCGCACGCACATAATGTGTTTCGGCATACAACCGAATGCGGCGATTAAAATACGGTCCGGCGGGAGAAGCCATGATGATAAATTTATAATGGGTCGCGGCACGCATGCCAATAAATGACTCATCGGCATACATAAACGGACGCAAATACAAGGCACTTCCCTCTTGGGTAGGAACCCAATTGCGTTCGATGCGCACAAACTCCAACAAGCCTTGCAAAAACAAATCTTCTGGAAACTCAGGCATCCCCATTCTGTCGGCGCTTTTATTGAGTCGGGCAGCATTTTTTTCTGGACGGAATAACAATGGGGTTTGGTCTTGGCCCATGGTTACTTTCATGCCTTCAAAAATGGCTTGTCCATAATGCAAAGCCATGGAAGCAGGATGCATCGGCAAGGCACGCAAAGGCTCTATTCTTGGGTTAACCCAGGCTCCGTTTTCGTAATCACACACAAACATATGATCGGTAAAGGCAATGCCCATAGGAATGTTGTTGATGTCTACATTTTGAAAAGTAGTAGAAGTTGTTTTGGTAATAGAAATAGAATAAGACATGATCTACGTGATGTTTAAATAGTTTGTTGAGTGGTAAATTGTTCGAGGTAATCGCCAACTTTGCGCAAAAAGGATCCGCCCAAAAAGCCATCGACTACGCGGTGATCAAAGGAAAGTGACAAATACATCATGCTGCGAATGGCAATTTCGTCGCCTTGGGGCGTGCTGAGCACTTCGGCTCGTTTTTTAATCAGGCCAAAAGCCAAAATGGCCACTTCGGGTTGATTGATAATGGGTGTTCCCATTAAACTGCCAAAGGTGCCCACATTGGAAATCGTGAAGGTACTGCCTCGTATTTGTTCGGGTTTTAATTGGTTCGTTCGAGCCGCTTCAGCCAAAGTATTCACGTCTGTGGCCAAGGCAAGTAAGTCTTTTTGATTGGCATTTTTCACCACTGGAACAATTAAATTTCCCGAGGGCAAAGCGGTGGCCATTCCGATATTAATATCTTGGTGAACGATAATATTTTTCTCATCCACCGACACATTGATCATCGGAAAATCAACAATGGCTTGTGCTACGGCCTGCACAAAAACGGGGGTAAAGGTTAGTTTTTGCTGGTGTTTAGTCTGAAAAGCAGCCTTGTTGTCGTTGCGCCACTGCACCAAATTGGTCACATCCACCTCAATATACGACGTCACATGCGGCGACGTCTGCTTGGAATAGACCATGTGATCGGCAATCAATTTGCGCATACGATCCATTTCGACGATGTGGTCTTTGCCTTCTACAAAATTAATTTTAGGTTTTGGGAAGGTAGACTTCGGACTTTCGACTTTGGACTTTTGACTTTGAAGTGGATATTTTCTATTATTAAGATAAGTGAATACATCGCTTTTTTGCAAACGCCCGTCGACACCAGAACCCGGAATGGTTTGCAATTCTTCAATAGACAGATTTTCTTTTTGAGCGATGGAAATAATGAGAGGGCTGATGAAGTTGTCCGTTGACTGTTGTGGTGTTGCACGTTTTTCACTTCCAACTCCCTGCTTCACGCTTCCCACTTCCAACTCCCCACTTCCCACTGAACTATCTTTACTAGGATTAGGCATGCCCCCTTTGGGGGTTTGGGGGCTAATTAGCGCCAACACAGATCCTACCTCCACCACGTCGTTCTTCTGAAAACGAATTTCGGTGAGTACACCCGATACAGGTGAGGCCACTTCGCTGTCTACCTTGTCGGTGGCGACTTCCAAAATAATTTCCTCGGCTTCTACATAATCGCCCACTGACTTTAGCCAGTTGAGTACGGTTGCTTCAGAAATGCTTTCGCCCATTTTGGGCAGTTTGAATTCGAACATGTTGTTTTTCTTGTTTCAGGTTTCAAGTTTCAAGTTTATTCCGCTTCGCTCCATCTTTATGTCCCGAAGTTTGAGGACTCGAATGAGGTTTCAGGTTTTGTCAACTTGAAATAATATCATTTATTTTTTAAATAAGTCATGTAAAACTTCTTGTGATGGTCTGTCTTTTGGAATTTCCCGCAAAGGCTCAACGGCCTGCAGGGTATCAAAACACTGCTTGGGCAATTGCTGATACAATGCGGTTCCGGCGGTTTTCCATGCTATCATCTCATCCGTAACCGATTTGATGATTTCGGCTGGATTGCCCACCACCATTTTGCGGTTGGGAATATGGGTGCCGGCTTTAATGAAACTCAAAGCACCAATGATGCAGTCGTCGCCAATGATCACGTCGTCCATAATCACCGCATTCATTCCCACCAAACAATTGGCGCCAATGTTGGCTCCGTGTATAATGGCACCATGGCCAATGTGAGCACCGGCTTTTAACACCATCGACTTCCCCGGAAACATGTGAATGGTGCAATTTTCCTGAACGTTGCACCCGTCTTCGATGATTATTTCGCCCCAATCGCCCCGAATGGCAGCGCCAGGTCCTACATAGACGTCTTTTCCAATAATTACGTTGCCCGTAACCGCGGCTTGCGGATGGATGAAACTGCTTTCGTGTACCACGGGGGTTAATCCGTTGAATGAATAGGTCATTTTTTTATGTTTCAGGTTTATTCCGCTTCGCTTCATCTGTCGGCTATCGCCTCGAGTCAGGTTTCAGGTTTCACGTTACAGAACATGAAACTTGAAACTTGAAACTAAATTTTAAACTTCTGCAATTTTTCTTTTGTAAAATCAGACAGCACCAAGCGACCACTGATGGCGGCTCGTTCGGCCAATAATTCGTCCCAATTGTCGGTGCCGCGCCAAAAAACTTTTTTCATTTCGCGCATGGCCTCGGGATTGTACGTACACAAATGTTCGGCAAAGGCTTGCACAGCTTCATCCATTTCGGCTATGGTTTCAAACACTTGGGCATACAAGCCTTTTTCTCGGGCCCAGTTGGCATCGTAAAACGTGTTGGCATCGATGGCAATTTGCGACAAAGCTGACACGCCCATTTTGCGTTCAATGGTGGGCGAAACCACAAATGGTCCGATGCCTACATTGAGTTCGCTCAATTTAATCGAAGCAAATTGAGTAGCCATGCAATAATCGGTTGAAGCGGCAATGCCTACTCCACCGCCTACTGTTTTTCCTTGAATTCTACCGATAATAAACTTCGGACACTTGCGCATGGCATTAATCACATTGGCAAAGCCGGAGAAAAATACTTTTCCGGTGGCCGCATCATCAATGGCGATGAGTTCCTGAAAACTGGCTCCGGCACAAAAGGTTCGATCGCCACCGCTTTTTAGGATGATCACTTGTACCTCATTGTTATTTCCGGCTTCGGTAATCGTATTCGCCAATTGGGCTAGAATAGTGCCAGGTAGCGAATTTTGCTCTGGATGAAAAAATTCAATCGTTGCAATGTGATTTTCTAGGTTATGTTTTACGTAAGCGCTCATAATAATTGTTGATTGTTGATTGTTGATTGTTGATTGTTGATTTTAAATACTTCTAAAAATCAAAAATCGTTAATCTTCAATCGTTAATTATATTAATCCAAACTGTTCAAAATGATGATTCAAATGTTTTCTTTCTAAAAGATAAGATTCATATTTGTTCAATTCGCCAAACACCATATTCTTTAAAATGGCTTCTGGGTTTTCGTTGAAAAAGGTTGTATACTTTTCTCTGGCTTCCAAAAATTTGGCTTTGGCGGTCTCAAAATCAGGATGAATTAAATTTTCAACTTCGCCTTTTTTCATAGTCGGGAAATTGGTTCCCATGGGGAATTTGTCATAATTGTATAACGAATTATGCACTTTATCCAAGATCTTTTCGGGTGTGGAAATCTCAAAATCTTGAATTTCACCCGACATTATTCTATAGCCGTGCTCCAAATGCTCCAACACATGTTGTGGCGTTAAAATACCCCAACTTGGTTTTGAATTTTCTGTTAATTTATGGAGACATTCTTGGATTTTAGCCTCGGTCATTTCAACGAATACGGCTTGCTTTTTTTGCACCATGGTGAGAATCGTAGCCACCGCAACCAATTCGTCAGTCGTGTCAAAAACTTCTACAAACCATTTCACAATGCCGCTCGGGTGTTCAGCCGAAGCCACGTCGCGATCTACTTTTTGTTTGCAGGTGAGGCGCACATAGACTGTATCGTTGTGGTAAATGGGGCGCAAAAATCGGCATTCTTCCAAGCCGTAATTGGCGGCAACTGGACCTTTGTTGGGGTAGACAAACAAACCTGCTGCTGCTGCCAAAATGAAATAGCCGTGTGCGGTTCGTTTCTTGAAAATACTGCCGTCCAGGGAAGTGATATCGGTGTGGGCATAAAAATGATCCCAAGTAATATTAGCAAAATTGATGATGTCGGTATCGGTGACTGTTCGGTTGTGTGTGCGCAACGACATGCCCGGTTGGATGTCTTCCCAATGGTACTGAAACGGATGTTGGGTGACTTCTTTGTAGGCCGAATTGGCTTGATAAATACCGGTAATTTCGGTTAATGTGGTAGGCGATCCTTGTATGGCGCAGCGTTGCATATAATGTGTAATTCCGCGCACACCGCCCATTTCTTCTCCACCACCTGCTCGACCCGGTCCTCCGTGAACCAACTGGGGCAAGGGCGAACCGTGACCGGTACTTTGTTTGGCATTTTCGCGATTCAACACCAAAATTCTTCCGTGATGCGAAGCGGCATTTACCACATATTCTTTGGCAATCGCATCAGAATTGGTCACGATTGAGGATACTAACGAACCTTTACCCATTTGAGCCAATTCAATTCCTTCGTCTAAATTGTTATAGGGCATCAAGGTCGATACCGGACCAAAAGCCTCGGTTTCATGCACGGCTAGATTTGTAAATGGATGATCTTCTCGAAGTAAAATTGGACTCACAAACGCCCCTTTTTCATCGGCCCCCATCAAGTTGATTTTTTCTAGATCGCCATAGACTATTTTGGCCGATTTGGATAATTCCTGCACGCGTCCTTTCAGTACATTTACTTGTTCTTTGCTCACCAAAGCACCCATGCGTACTTCTTTGAGTCGAGGATCGCCAACGGTTACTTTGTCTAATGATTTAGCAAGTGCAGCTTGCACCTCATCCATTAAGTTGGCAGGCACAATCATTCTTCGAATGGCGGTACATTTTTGGCCGGCTTTTACGGTGATTTCGCTGCGCGCTTGGTTGATGAACAAATCAAATTCGGGCGTTCCAGGAACGGCGTCTTCTGCTAAAATTGAAGCATTTAAGGAGTCGGCCTCCATGGTAAACGGAACAGCTTCTTGAATAATTCTAGGATGG
The DNA here is from genome assembly GCA_945879625.1 of Flavobacterium psychrophilum. Lineage (GTDB taxonomy): Bacteria > Bacteroidota > Bacteroidia > Flavobacteriales > Flavobacteriaceae > Flavobacterium > Flavobacterium psychrophilum_G. Next base: position 11,149 of record CAMCVA010000008.1, on the reverse strand, counting down.
GCTTTCAACAATCTTCCGGTGCTGGCTGATCCGGTAAAGGTGATCACGTCTTGGCTGTCGACGCTGTCAAATATAGTTTTGGCCGTTCCTGAAATCAGTTGCAAGGCGCCTTCAGGTAAAATATTGGAGGCGATAATTTCGCGCACAACCGCTTCGGTTAAATAGGCCGTAACGGGCGCAGGCAAAACCACAGCTGGCATTCCGGCCATCCAGTTCACGGCACATTTTTCGAGCATACCCCAAATCGGGAAGTTGAACGCATTGATGTGAATGGCTACTCCTTTTTTGGGTACTAAAATATGATGGGCCATGAATCGGCCGCCTTTGGATAAATCAATCGGATCGCCTTCTACGTGATAGGGTTGGTTAGGGAATAACTTTCGCAAGGAGGCATTGGCAAATAAATTACCAAATCCGCCTTCGATATCAATCCACGAATCCACACGCGTGGCGCCCGTTCGGTAACTGAGTTCGTAAAACGCCTCTTTTCGTTTGCTGAGATACATGGCTAAACTCTTGAGCATATTGCCCCGTTCTTGGAAGGTCATTTTGCGCAATCGCTCGCCGCCTTTGGTTCTTCCGTACTGCAATATTGCTGGGATATCCAATCCTTCAACCGAGGTTTCGGCAATGAATTCGCCGGTTACGGCATCAAAGCTTGGTTTCCCTTCGCCGGTGGCCGATGTCCATTTTCCGAGTACGTAATGTTGTGTTTTTGTCATGCTATTTATTTTATTGGTGTTGATTCCAATTGTTCAAAAATCATCCCGAAGCCTCGGGACAAAAATCGTTAATCTATGCTCTTTCAATTATCACCGCATAGCCCTGTCCTACTCCAATACACATGGTGATTAAGGCATAGCGTTTTCCGGTGAGTTGTAATTCTAATGCCGCCGAATACGTGATTCTAGCACCCGTTACACCCAGCGGATGCCCCAAAGCAATGGCTCCTCCGTTGGGATTGATTCTTGGGTCGTTGTCTTGTAATCCCAATGCACGAATGCAAGCAATACTCTGCGCGGCAAAGGCTTCGTTTAGCTCGATGATATCCATTTGATCTAGCGTCAATCCTGCTTTTTCTAGCGCTTTTTTGCTGGCTTCTACCGGGCCAATTCCCATGATGCTAGGCTCTACGCCTACCACGGCCGAACTGACAATGCGGGCTAAGGGTTTTAACTTATATTTTTCTACGGCTTCAGCCGAGGCGATAATAGTTGCTGCTGCTCCGTCGTTTAGTCCAGAAGCATTTCCCGCCGTAACGCTGCCGTCTTTTTTGAATGCGGGTCGCAATTTGGCTAAGCCTTCTATTGAAGTGGCTGGTTTTACAAATTCATCTGTTGAGAATTGAATTGCATCGCCTTTTCTTTGCGGAATGGCTACGGGTACAATTTCTTTGGCCAATCGTCCTGATGCCTGCGCTGCTGCTGCTTTTTGTTGGCTGTGTAAAGCAAAAGCATCCTGGTCTTCGCGCGTAATGTTATATTTTTCTACTAAATTTTCTGCTGTTTCACCCATGGCATCGGTGCCATATAGCGCGTGCAGTTTGGGATTGATGAATCGCCAGCCAAAGCTGCTGTCGTACATTTTTGAATCGGTTCCAAAGGCAGTAGAAGGTTTAGATACCACCAAAGGCCCGCGGGTCATGTTCTCAATTCCACCGGCTATAAATACCTCTCCGTCGCCCGCTTTGATGGCGCGATTGGCATGAATAATGGCCGACAAACCTGAACTACACAAGCGATTCACCGTCTCACCGGGAACGGTATGCGGCAAACCCGCCAACAACAAAGACATGCGCGCTACATTTCTATTGTCTTCGCCCGCCTGATTGGCACAGCCCATGATGACGTCATCATAAGCCGCTGCGGGAATATTAGGGTTATTTTCTACTAACTGTTTGATGACCAATGCACCCAAATCATCGGCACGCATACTGGCTAAAGCGCCCTGGTAACTGCCGATTGGTGTGCGAATTCCGTCTATGATGTATGCTTCCAGCCCCCTAGCCCCCGATGGGGGAATTGCTGAAGAATGGGTTATATAGTTATCGTTCATAGTATGAATAAATTATCTCAAAATTAAAATTACCCCCTTTGGGGGCTTGGGGGCTACCATTCTTTATTTGTTCTATATACCACTCCTTTGAAAAGTGCCACAAGTTCATCCGTTTGACTTTCGACTTTCGACTTTCGACGAACCTCTATGATGTTGAATCCCAATTTAGTATTCACTTTTTCAATCACCGATTCGGCCACCAAATAATCACCTTCGTTTACGGCCTCAATGTGATTGATCGAGGTTTCAATTGACACCGCAAATTTGCCGTGGGTATTGGCCGCAAAACCAAAAGCCGTATCGGCCAACGAATAGGTGATTCCGCCATGGGCTTTGTTCATGCTGTTGAGCATTTCTTTGCGCACCGTCATTCCTACTTTGCAACGACCCAGGTTACATTCCAAAATGGTGATGCCCAACCATTGGCTGTAGGGATCTTGACTCAACATTTTGTATGGTATTTTGGTGCCGTCCATAGTGATTAACGATTGAGGATTTTTGTCCCGAGGCTTCGGGATGATTTTTGATTTTTGTCCCGAAACTTCGGAATGATTGTTGATCTGAGGCCTCGGAATTGGAATTTGTTTTTTGGAATTTGGGATTTATTAATTGTTAATTATAAAATTGAATATTGGCAGCCGCCATACGCCTCAGTATCGGACTGCATCGGTAGCGATCTTCGTGGTATTCGTGGTACAAGCTATCTAATGTATTCACACACCAATCGATACCCAATTCATCGGCCCAAGCCAATAATCCTTTGGGATAATTCACACCTTTGGTCATTGCGTTATCGATGTCGTTGGCAGAAGCAATATTCAAAAACAAGGTGTCGGCAGCTTCGTTGATGAGCATCACGATAACCCGTTCAAAAATGGTTTTGGCCAATGGCAAATCTTCTACTGCTTGTGGCAACTCTTGGCTGTAATTGTAAAACCCTCTGCCTGATTTTCTGCCTAAATATCCCGCTTCCAACAAGCGTTTTTGGGTGAAAGACGGTTTGAATTTCGGATCAAAATAAAAGGCGGTAAATACGGTTTCGGTCACCACATAATTCACATCGTGGCCAATTAGGTCCATCAATTCAAAGGGACCCATCTTGAATCCGCCTATGGTTTTTAAAGCCCAATCTATGGTAGCAAAATCGGCTAAGCCTTCCTCATAGATGCGCAAACTTTCGCTATAAAACGGACGAGCCACGCGGTTCACGATGAAGCCTGGCGTGTCTTTGGCAACGGCTACTACTTTTTTCCAATCGGAAATGGTTTGAACGGTTGTTTGCAAAACTTCTTCGCTGGTTTGCACCGCCGGAATTACCTCCACCAATTGCATCAGTGGTGCCGGATTAAAAAAGTGAATGCCAAGGACGCGTTCGGGTGAGGTACAAGCCGCGGCAATGGAAGCGATAGAAAGGGAGGAGGTATTAGAGGCCAAAATACAGTGCTTGGACACCACCGATTCGAGTTCGGCAAACAACTTTCGCTTGACTTCGAGATTTTCGACGATGGCTTCAATCACCAAATCAGCATCTGCTAATGCCGACAATTCGGTTACATAGGAAATGTTGGCTTGGATACGCGCTTTTTCATTGGCATCGATTTTTTCTTTCTCAACCAATTTGGATAAGGTATTTTCAAGTGCCAACTTACTCTTCTCTAAGGCAGTTGCATTTACATCTACCAACTTCACCACACAGCCTGCTGTAGCAGCAACCTGCGCGATGCCAGAACCCATGGTTCCGGAGCCGACGATGGCGATTTTTATTAACGATTGAAGATTAACGATTGCTGAATTTTGATTTTTTTCGTCCATTTAAAAATACAAGTTTATTTTTTTGAAGATGCAGTTTTTATACTTGCTACAAAAATTGAAATTAATTCATCATTTTCTTTTAATAATTTATTTAAAGTATCAATATCCGATATTAACTCAGCACCTTTTTGAATTTTCAGATTAATAAAACTCTCCCTTAATTCTTTTAAACAAATCTTCATTTTGTGCAAAAAATCATTTGTAGATTCTCCACTTCTAGCTTCCCCATAATTTAAGGCAGAAGAAGTAGCCGAACGAATTAATTGCTTTGCTAGATGTTCCGAAGTAAAAGATTTATCAATTTTTTTGGACATTAAAATTATATCAACAGCAAATTGAATTAATCGATCTTCTAAATTTAATGGTTTCATTTTTTTATTCTAAAATCAAAAATCGTTAATCTTCAATCGTTAATCAATTTCCTCGAAATTGCGGTTTTCTTTTTTCTACAAAAGCGGTAACACCTTCGTGGTAATCGTGCGAAGAACTGGCTTGTATTTGGATGGCCGATTCTAAGGCCAATTGTTGTTCTAGGTTGTTTTCCATCGATTGGTTTAACAAACGTTTGGTGAGACCCAAGGCCAAGGTGGGCATTTGCGCCAAAGTTTCGGCCAAGCTTTGTACTTCCTCAAGGAAAAAAGCAGATGGATATAATTTATAAACCATGCCCATTTTGCAGGCCTCTTCGGCGGTGAGTTTATCGCCCAAGAACATCAAGGCTGTGGCACGATGCAAGCCGATGAGTCGGGGCAAGAAAAAGGTTCCGCCGCTGTCGGGCACCAAACCAATTTTAGAAAACGCCTGGATAAAACTGCCGTGCTCAGACGAAACGACAAAATCGCAGGCCAAAGCAATATTGGCACCGGCTCCTGCGGCTACGCCATTGACTGCCGAAATAATTGGTTTTTCGATGCTGCGCAACAAGTTGATTATGGGATTGTAATGTTCGTCGATGATATTTTTAAAACCCGGATGCAACTCGGGTGTAGTCACTTCTTTTAAATCTTGCCCGGCACAAAAGGCTTTTCCATTTCCAGTCAAAACGATGGCGCGAACGGAGTCGTCAGCGGCGGCGGTTTGAAGGGCGGCTTGGGTAGCCAAGGCCATTTCTCGGTTAAAACTGTTGAATACTTCGGGGCGATTGAGGGTGATCCAAGCTACCTGCGCTTGCACGGCATAGTTAATTGTAGGACCAAAAAGAGATTCTTGTGCGTTACTCATTGTATTTTATTTTAAGCATTTAAAATAATCAAAAGGTTCTAGGCAGTCTTCGCACTGAAAAAACGCTTTGCAAGCCGTTGATCCAAATTGACTGACTAATTTAGTATTTAATGTGCCACACTGTGGGCATTTTACTCGTTTTTTGTTGCCCAACAAGGCTTCTTTGTCGGCGATGGGTTCTAAGGGAGCCGCAATGCCGTATTTTTCTAAAGTCAATCGGCCTTGGGCGGTAATCCAATCGGTGCTCCAAGCTGGCGACAAAATCAATTTTACTACTGCCTGATACCCTTGGGATTTGAAGGCCGATTTGATGTCGTCGGCAATCACATCCATGGCCGGACAGCCGCTGTAGGTAGGCGTAATTTCTATCTCAACCAGCTGATTCATAAACTTAGCCGATCGCACAAAACCCATTTGTATAATTGACAACACCGGAATCTCAGGATCGAATACCGTCTCGAGTATGTCGAGGAGTTGGGGATCGATTTGGGCTGTTGTTGTGCTCATATATAGATTATAACGATCGAAATAGTTGCGGCAAATGAGAATTCACTACCAATTCATATTGGGATAGGTGCGTTGCATGAATTGCAGTTCGGTGACGATGAAGCCCATGTGTTCGCTGTGAATGCCTTGCTTTCCTCCTTTTTGAAAATACTCCACCACAGGTGTGATCAAGGTTGCCTCAGCCAAAACTGCAGAAACTTGTTGGTAATAGTTGGCTTTTAATTTGGTTGAATCTACGCCAATGCCTTGCGCAACCATGGCTGTATCGGCTTCGGTGGGTTGAAACAATTCGTCGGTGTATATCCACAAGTCGTTGATGGCGGTTTGTATGCGGTCATGACTTTCATTTGTTCCATCGCCCAATCGCTTGATCCAATCGGAAGAAAAGCGGGTGTGGTACAATACTTCTTTGATGCTCTTGACCGCAATGGCTGCCAATTGCGTGTCTTTGCTGTGTTGCAATTCCTGCAAAAAAGCCAAATGAAAAACATCAAACAAAAATTGTTTGGCAATTACATAACCAAAATCGGTGTTGGGTTGCTCGACCAACAAGGCATTTTTGTATTCGCGTTCCAAACGCAAAAAGGCCACCGTGTCTTCGGTAGCATCGCCACCTTGCAATTGGGCTACATATTGGTAATACGAACGGGTTTGCCCAAACAAATCGAGGGAAATGTTGGTGAGGGCAATATCGGTTTCAAGGCTGGGGCCGTGGCCACACAATTCGCCCAAGCGTTGTCCGAGAATCAAGGAATTGTCGGCAATCCCGAGGATGTATTGTATTAGATTATTGTCCATTTTTTTTAGGTGGTAGGGTTTAGGTGATAGGTGGTAGGTCGATGGTGGTAGGTGTTTCTATATTATCAAAACCTAAAACCTACTACCTAATGCCTAAGACCTTTTTACATGTGTTTCAATTCGTCGGGCAAATCATAAAAGGTAGGATGACGATAGGCCTTGTCCATAGCGGGCTCAAAGGTTTCTCCGTTGTGCTCCGGATTGGATGCCGTGATTTGTAACGATGGCACTACCCAAATGCTCACGCCTTCCATGCGGCGGGTGTACACATCACGCGCGTTTTCGAGTGCCATGGTGGCATCGCTGGCGTGTAGGCTTCCGCAATGGCGGTGTTCTAATCCGTTTTTACTTCTGATGAATACTTCCCAAAGTGGCCAATTTTTCATGTGATATAGTCTTAAAGTCGAAAGTCATAAAGTCGTCAATCTTAGTGCAAAATATCTTCCTTTACTTTTACATTCAACTGATTTATATTGCTTGTTTTACTGAAACTGCTGCTTGTTTTTCGGCGTAGGCCATGGCGGCATCGCGTATCCAAGCCCCTTCTTCGGTAGCTTTAACGCGTGCGGCTATGCGCTGTTTGTTGCAGGGTCCGTGTCCTTTGACCACTTGCCAAAACTCGTTCCAATCGAGTTCGCCAAAGTCATATTGTTGGCGTGCCTCGTTCCATTTGAGTTCGGGATCTGGGATGGTTAATCCCAATATATTGGCTTGCGGTACGGTTTGATCTACAAAAGACTGACGCAATTCGTCGTTGGTTTTGCGTTTGAGTTTCCATTTTACCGATTGTTCGGTATTGGGTGATTCGGCATCGCGGGGACCAAACATCATTAAAGAGGGCCACCACCAGCGGTTGAGGGAATCTTGTGCCATGGCTTTTTGCTCGGGCGTGCCGTTGCACAACGTGAGCAAAATTTCGAAGCCTTGGCGTTGGTGAAAACTTTCTTCTTTGCAAATGCGCACCATCGCTCTAGCATAAGGACCATAGGAGGTTCCCATGAGTGCCACTTGGTTCATAATCGCTGCGCCGTCAACCAACCAACCTACGGTGCCCATGTCGGCCCAGGTTACGGCTGGATAATTGAAGATGCTTGAATATTTGGCTTCGCCCTTGTGTAATTGCTCTGACATTTCTTCGCGTGTGATTCCCAAAGTTTCGGCGGCACTGTACAAGTACAAACCGTGTCCACCTTCGTCTTGCACTTTGGCCAACAAGGCCACTTTGCGACGCAAGGAGGGCGCGCGGGTAATCCAATTTCCTTCGGGCAACATCCCTACAATTTCGGAATGGGCGTGTTGAGAAATTTGGCGAATGTGTGTTTTTCGGTAATTGGCCGGCATCCAGTCTTTGGGCTCAATTTTTTCGTCTCGGGCAATGCGGGCCTCAAACATTTTTTCCAGGTTTTTTACTTCTTGTTCTGACATACTATTTTGAACTTTAGGTTTTGTTATTTTCTATTTTATTTCTAGTTCTAGCCCCGATGGAAGCAAGCTACCGTGTAGCGCGAACAGCGGGAAACAGCTCCAAAAAAGGACTTATTTATATACCAAAATCGACGACCACTTTTTGTGAAGTGGGCACCGCTTGGCAACTGAGTACATAATTTCGGGCCAAATCTTCGGCCTCGAGCGAATAGTTGAGCTTCATCTCGACCGTTCCTTCGACCACTTGGCAACGGCAGGTGCTGCACACGCCACCTTTGCAGGCATAGGGCAAATCGGCACCGGCGGCAATCGCGCCATCGAGCAAATTGTCAAAATCGTGGCCCATTACAAAATGGAATTCTTTGCCTCCGTCGATGATGGTTACCTCGGTTCCTTCAACTTTTTTCTCGACAATTTTGCTGATGCGTTCTTTGTCGGCGTTGGTTAAACCACTGGTAAACAACTCGTAATGGATGTGTTGTTTGGGTAAACCGGCGGCTTCTAATTGCTCGCGCAACATGTGAATCATCTCTTCTGGGCCGCACAAATAACAGGCGGCTATGCTTGGAATATCTAGTAATTTTTGGGTAATGATTGCCAATTTTTCGGGGCTGAAACGGCCGTTGAACAACTCGGACGAGCGGTGTTCTTGGGTGAGAAAATGGAACAGTTCAAAGCGATTGAAAAAGACGTTTTTGAGTTGTTCGAGTTCTTCCTTGTACACGATCGATTTGACCGAGCGGTTTTGGTAAAATAAAGTAAAGGTGCTTTCGGGCTCGGCGGCCAAGTGCATTTTTATCAAAGACAAAATGGGCGTAATCCCACTGCCGGCGGCAAACGCAATATAGTGTTGGGGAGTCGTGCTGGGTTCTGCAAAAAACGAGCCTTGCGGCGGCATCACCTCGAGCACCATGCCCGGTTTTAGTTGGTCGTTGGCAAAAGAGGAGAACACACCGTGGGGAATTTTCTTGATGGCCACCTGCCATTTTTGTTCAGCGGGTGCGGTAGCAAGCGAATACGATCGGCGTACTTCGGCACTATTTATCTGTGTACGAAACGTAAGGTATTGTCCGGCTTTGTATTGAAATTGGTCGTGTAAATCGGTGGGAATTGCCAAGGTAACCGCCACGCAATCGGGGGTTTCTTTGTGCACTTCGGCTACCGGAATCGAGAAAAATTTGGCCATAAACTGGGATTAGAAATCTAACTAACAATTGTTAGTTTACTATGCAAATTTAAGTATTATTTTGAAACGCAAGACATCTGGTTGAAATTTAGGAAATTTTAACCAGATGTCTTGTTTCAAGTTTCATGTTTCACGTTATAAAAGTATACTAAGAGCCGTTGTGTAAAATTGAACTACAGCTAAGCGGATATAAAAAAACTTGAAACCTGACCCGAGGCGATAGCCGACCGACGAAGCGGAGCGGAGTAAACTTGAAACTTGGCGTAAGCCAAATCTTGAAACTTGAAACCTGGCGAAAGCCAAATCTTGAAACTTGAAACTTGAAACAAAAGTGAGGCGCCAGCCGAACTAAGCAACCTGAAACAATTAGTTTTGCTTTTGCAAAACTAATTAAACTATCCCCTGTAGTAAAATCTGGGGCAATTGGGTTTTGAGTCCGGCCTCGGAGAAACCGCTTTTTTTGCCGTACCACAAATAGAGTGTGCGGAGCGTGGATAAGAGTGAAAACAAAATCACTTCGGCGCTTTGGTTTTTGAGTTCGCCTTGGGCAATACCGGTTTTGACAATTTGTCGAAACTGGGCTTCGTATTCCTCGCGCATTTTGAGAAAATACTGCAGTTGTTTTTCGGGCAAATGCATCCAGTCGTTGTTGAGTGAAGCCAAGGCGTCGGGATTGCGCACGGTGATGTCGACGTGCAACTGAATGAGCTGCTCGAGTTTTTGCACGCTACTCGTTTGCTCGGCGCTAATTTTGGAAATGGTGTGGGTAAATTCTTCGGCGATGCCAATGATCATGAGCTCCAAAATCTCCTGCTTGGAGCGAATATGGTTGTATAAACTGGCCGCTTTGATGTCGAGCGCCTGAGCCAAATCGCGCATGGTCACAGCGCTGTACCCCTTTGCTTTAAACAACTGGGCCGCAGCAGTGAGGATTTCGATTTTGCGCTCGGAGGGTTTCATGGGTTGAGTTTGTTGGGTGTAAAAGTAGGGAAATCTATTTAGGTGGTGGGTGGTAGGTTTTAGGTGGTAGGAAAAAAAGTTTACTAAGAACTTTTACATAGTTATGAATTATGAGTGATCCTTCTAAGAACAGTCTGAAATATCTCATTTTTTAATCTAAACATATTTTGCCACGAATTCAAGAATGGTTTTGGCATATTGATTTTATTTGAATGATGATCTTTGATGATCGAATTTGGGAAGCTTAATTAAAAAATAAATTCGTGCATTCGTGGCTTTAAGCTAACTCTCTTTCTTTTTCCTTGATGAAAAAGAAACAAAAAATCAAGACCTGGGATTTTCGGCGATCAAAATAGGCTTACTTCCTAAAACTCAAAAACTCGCCCGCTCGCCTACTCGCGGACTCAAACAGTTCGAGTTTATTAACGGAAGTTTCTCCTTTTTGATACTCGCCTGCCAAATCCTATGGTCGTGGCAAAATTTCTTATTACAATAATTGTTCTCAATATATTTTATCCTTTTGACTTTTGACTTCACGACTTTCGACTTAAAATAAAGCCACGAATTCACGAATGGTTTTGACATATTGATTTTATTCGAATGATCATCTTTGATGATCGAATTCGGAAGCTTAATTTAAAAAAAAAAAATCCGTGCATTCGTGGCCAAAAACTTCCCGCTTCCCGCTTCCAACTCCCAACTTTTCTCCATAAAAAAACCCCCCATTGCTGGAGGGCCTTTTCCCTTAAAATCTATAAACAACACTTACTCTTTATGAATGTGGCTCGATTTGATATTGGCGCCTTGGGCTACTACCAGGAGGTAATCTCCAGATGGGTAGTTAGTTCCAATTTGCAAACTGTCCAATTGAGACACAAATACATTTTGTTTTTCTATTAATCGGCCTTGTAAGTCATACACCATTACGTGTACTACATCGGCTGATGGGGTTGCCAACGAGATACCAAAGGTATTGGCAAACGGATTTGGATACGCCACTGGTTTGAACAAGTTGGCTTCGCTAGGCGCTGCCTCTTCGGTAGTTCTGGCTGTGGCAATTGGTGCGGTAATGTCGCAAGCGTCTCCATATGGTGACCATGCTCCTGCTGTCATAACTGCAACTCGTACTCCGTATTGTTCTCCGGCTGCATAACCCGGTACATTCACTCTGAAGCTAAACCAATA
>CAMCVA010000007.1 GCA_945879625.1 Flavobacterium psychrophilum | reverse complement strand
GGTTTACCAACAGGAATCACTGCGGCAGTAACTGGAACAACTTTGACTATCTCGGGTAGTCCAACCACTTTAGTTGGATCTCCTTTTACCATTAACATTTCTACTACAGGAAATACCTGTACAATTGCAACAGCATCAGCAAGTTTCACGGTTAATCCAGTTCATACGATTGCTTTAACCTCGGTAGCATCAACTGAAAGCCAAACCTTGTGCGTCAACACAGCCATCACGCCAATAACCTATACGTTAGGTGGCGGCGCAACGGGAGCCAACGTAACGGGCTTGCCAGCCGGAGTAAACGCAGTAGTTGCCGGAACCACTTTGACTATCTCGGGAACACCATTTACTACCACAGGATCACCGTTTGCCTACAGCATCACCACCACCGGAAATACTTGTGCAGTGGCTACAGAATCTGGAAGTATTACAGTTAATCCGATCCACACGTTAGTATTGACTTCTGTAGCTACTACAGCTGTTCAAACCATCTGTTTAACCGACTCCATCGCGCCAATTACCTATACCATTGGCGGAGGAGCTACTGCAGCGACTATTACTGGTTTACCAACTGGAGTTACAGCTTCGCTTGTAGGATCAACAATCACTATTTCGGGAACACCTGCATCAATTACAGGATCTCCTTTCAATTTTACTTTGGTCACTACCGGAAATGGGTGTTTGACAGCTACATTAAGTGGGTCAATTTCGGTAAATCCACCGGCAACTATAACCCTAACTTCATTGCCTGCAACAGCAAATCAGGAGTTATGTATCAATTCGCCGATTGCCCCAATCACCTATTTAGTAGCAAATGGTGCTACAAATGCAGCATTGGTTCCAGGTAGTGGAAGTTTCCCATTAGGAGTAACAGGAGTGTTTGATTCTATTACGGGTACTTTCACCATAAGCGGTACGCCAGCTCAAGCAGGTATTTTCAATTTTCAAATTAATACCAGCGGTGGCTGCCCATCGGTTGCTGTGCAAGGAAGCATCAAAGTAAATCCAACTGCAACAATCGCATTAACTTCGGCAGTGGCTACTACAAACCAATCCATTTGTAATGGAGCAGCCCTGACGCCAATATTTTATACCATAGGAAATGGTGCTTTGGGTGCCACACTTACTGGAATGCCTGCCGGAATTACCTCTTCATTTTCAGCTGGCGTGTTAACCATTTCTGGATCATCACTACTTGTAGGTACTTATAATTATACAGTTACTACATTTGGCGGCTGTTCTTCCGCTTCCTTAACAGGTTCTTTAGAAATTAAACCCAATGTAACGATGGTCTTAACATCGGCTCCAAGTACAGCGATACAAACCTTATGCGTAAATGATCCCATTATACCCATTCAGTATACAGTTGGAAACGGCGCAACAGGAGCAGCTATATTATCAGGAACGGTTCCTTATGGGCTAGTCGCTCAGTTTAATGCAGGTGTATTAACTATTTCGGGTACACCAACTGAATATAGTACGTTCTACTTTACAAGCACCACAATTGGAGGTTGTTCTACAGCTTCTTTATCAGCAACTTTATACATCCGTTCCTTACCCGAATTTAGATTGCCACAAGAAGGAACTATTTGCGTAGATGAATTTGGTGTGCCAAACCCAGGTGCAATTTATACTTTGGATACACAAATGGATCCGTTGCAATATACTTTTGAATGGAGTGATTTAAACGGAGTTATATTAGGGCAAAACAGCAGTACTTTTGACGCAACTATTCCAAGTACATACAGTGTAAAAGTGACCAGTATTGCTACCGGATGTTCTTCAGTCGTGTCGGCTGTAGTATCGCCAGCATTGCCACCACTTACCGCAATTGCAACAATTTCGACCGAATTTACCGATCAACAACTCGTTACAATCTATGTGGAGCCACAAGGATTATATGAGTATCAATTGGATGGTGGACCATTCCAAACGCAAAACTATTTCACTAATTTAACATCTGGTTTCCACCAAATTGTCGTGCGAAATGCCTGCGGTGAATTGCCTGCTGTTGAAGTGCGCATCATTGATTATCCAAATTTCTTTACACCAAATGACGATACCTATAATGATTATTGGAATATCTCTGATTTGGCTGATCAACCCGACTCACAAATCTACATCTTTGATCGATTTGGTAAACTAATCAAACAAATTCAACCCAGCGGATTGGGGTGGGATGGAACTTTTAACGGGAAGCCAATGCCGTCTACTGATTATTGGTTTAAGATTGACTACCTAAACGAAAAAGGAGATCCAAGCACTTTTAAATCGCATTTCTCTTTAAAACGATAAATACAAAAACCGAACAAAAAAAGGCTTCCCATTTGGGAAGCCTTTTTTTTATTTAGATAATAAAATTCTACTTATTGTTGTATACCTGTATGGCGTTTTTCAGGATTTCAACGGCGCGAATCAAATCATTTTTTTTCAACACATAGGCAATGCGCACTTCTTGTAATCCTACTCCAGGCGTAGAGTAAAAACCAGCCGCAGGTGCTACCATTACAGTTTCTCCATTCAAATCATAGGAATCCAATAACCATTGCGCAAAGGTGTCGGCGTTGTCTACCGGCAAAGCAGCAATACAATAAAAAGCTCCTTTGGGTGTAGCCACCGTAACTCCTGGAATTTGTTGCAATCCGGCAATCAACACATCGCGACGTTCCTTGTATTCGGCAATCACCGAGTCAAAATAGCTTTGTGGTGTATCCAATGCAGCCTCACTCGCAATCTGTGCAAATGTAGGCGGACTCAAACGCGCTTGAGCAAACTTCATGGCCGTGGCCATTACGGCTTTGTTTTTAGAAACGATACAGCCAATTCTCGCCCCGCACATGCTGTAGCGTTTCGATACCGAATCAATCATGATGGCATGTTCTTCTAGTCCAGGTAAATTCATTACTGAATAATGAACGCCACCATCATAGGTAAATTCACGGTATACCTCGTCGGCGATTAGGTATAAATCGTGTTTTTTAACCAATTCGGCCAATTGCATCAATTCTTCGTGCGAATACAAATAACCAGTAGGATTTCCGGGATTACAAATTAGTATCGCCTTGGTTTTGGGCGTAATGAGTTTCTCAAATTCAGCAATAGGAGGCAAGGCAAATCCTGTTTCAATACTAGAAATTACTGGCACAACCGTTACGCCCGAGGCTACTGAAAACCCATTGTAATTGGCATAAAAAGGTTCGGGAATAATGATTTCATCGCCCTGATCCATGGTCGTTCCTAGGGCAAAAAGCAAGGCTTCAGATCCGCCTGTGGAGATAATGATATCGGCTACTTCTATTGGCAAGCCCCCTTTTTGGTAGAAGGCCGCCAATTTGGTTCGGTAACTTTCAAATCCTGCCGAATGGCTGTATTCTAATATTTTAAAATCTACATTTCGCACCGCATCCATTGCCACTTGAGGTGTTTCAATGTCGGGTTGTCCAATGTTTAGGTGATATACGTTGTGTCCTTTCTTTTTTGCAATTTCGGCATACGGAACCAATTTGCGAATGGGCGATTCAGGCATGGCATTGCCTTTGTGAGAAATTTTTGGCATAGGATTTATATTGAGCTGCAAATTTGCAAAAAATTAGTTGCACCCCAATGCGTTAGTCGCACAATTATTTGCCGATATACCGACATAAAAAAAGCTTTCTTTCGAAAGCCTTTATATTAGTAATCACTCGTAGGAACACTCTTTTTCTTTTCGAGTATATTCACATTTTCCCGAACCAGCACTTCGCCTTTAATCTTGATAGCTACTTTGCCGTTCTCCACGTTCACGGCATTGCACTCCACAGTAATGGTTTTGCGAATGGGCCCCGGACTCATGTTGTATTTCACGTCAATTTTCCCTGTTTTTCCGGGCATAATTGGCTCTGTCGGTTTGGTTGGAATGGTGCACCCACAGGTTGATTGCACATCGGCTATAATTAACGGGGTATCACCCGTGTTTTTAAACTCAAAGGAGCGCACACCCGAATCGGTGTCTTTGTATACTTTGCCATAATCAATGGTATTTTCGGGAGCTGTAAATTCAATTTTAGCGCCTTTTTGAGCAAAAGCGGCAGCGCTTACAACCAAGGCCAAGAGGTAGATAAATTTTTTCATGGGGAGCATAGATTAAAATCAAAGTCAGGTAAAAATACTTTCTTTTACTCAAATCGCAAATATATCGATCACAATTTTTTATACGCGCCTATTTCTTTACTTTTGCAGCTGTTTCCCGCTTTCTGCTGTATCTTTTTTTCATGCTTCAAAAAAGGATGCCGCTTCTATCGGGGCTAGTACACACTGTATACAATAGTAAACCGTTGAGATTTTTTACCTATGAGCTTACCGAATCAATTTGACGCCAAAACCATCGAACAAAAATGGTACGACTATTGGATGAAAAACAACTATTTTCATTCTACTCCCGACCAGCGCACTCCCTATACCATTGTAATTCCTCCGCCAAACGTAACCGGAGTTTTGCACATGGGACACATGCTCAACAATACCATACAAGACGTTTTAATTCGCCGTGCTCGACTCAAAGGATTCAATGCCTGTTGGGTGCCTGGAACTGATCACGCCTCTATTGCTACCGAAGCCAAGGTAGTAGCCAAATTAAAGGAGCAAGGCATCGATAAAAACGACTTGACGCGAGAAGAATTTTTGGCGCATGCCTGGGAATGGACCCACAAATATGGCGGTGTAATCTTGGACCAATTAAAAAAATTGGGTGCTTCATGTGATTGGGACCGAACCAAATTTACCATGGATCCCGACATGTCGGCTTCGGTAATTCGTTCGTTTGTCGATTTGTATAACAAAGGCCTCATTTACCGCGGCTACCGCATGGTCAATTGGGATCCACAAGCCAAAACCACCTTGTCAGACGAAGAGGTAATCTACGAAGAACAACAAGGAAAATTATTCTACATCAACTATCAAATAGAAGGAACAACCGATTACTTGACCGTTGCCACCACGCGTCCGGAAACCATTTTTGGCGACACGGCCATTTGCGTCAATCCCAACGACGGCCGTTTTACAGCTTTACACGGCAAACAAGTGCGTGTGCCCATTTGCAATCGCTTAATTCCCATTATTACCGATGAATACGTTGATATCGAATTTGGAACGGGTTGCCTTAAAGTAACCCCAGCCCATGACGTAAACGACAAAATGCTGGGCGACAAACACCAACTCGAAATCATCGATGTATTTAATGACGATGCCACTTTATCGGCGCACGGCATGCACTATGCCGGTAAAGATCGTTTTGTAGTACGCGAAGAAATAGCAGTCGAGTTGCAAGCAATCGGAGCTCTAGCCAAAACCGAAATCCACCTCAACAAAGTTGGAACATCCGAGCGCACCAAGGCAGTTATCGAGCCGCGCTTGTCTGACCAGTGGTTTCTTAAAATGGAAGATTTAGTAAAACCAGCCATTACCGCCGTATTAGAAACCAACGAAATAAAATTATACCCCAAAAAATTCGAAAATACCTACCGCCATTGGTTAGAAAATGTACGCGATTGGAATATTTCTCGCCAATTGTGGTGGGGCCAACAAATCCCGGCGTATTACTACGGTGAAGGAAAAGAAGATTTTGTGGTAGCCGAAACTATAGAAGCTGCGTTGAAATTGGCCCAAGAAAAAACAACTAATACTCAGTTAACTATTTCCAATCTTAGACAAGACGCCGATGCCTTGGACACCTGGTTTTCGTCTTGGTTATGGCCAATGTCAGTTTTTGGTGGAATTATGGATCCAGAAAATCCAGAATTTAAGTACTATTACCCCACCAATGATTTGGTGACCGGCCCTGATATTTTGTTTTTCTGGGTGGCGCGTATGATCATTGCCGGCTACGAATACACCGACCAAAAACCGTTTACCAATGTCTATTTAACGGGCTTGGTGCGCGATAAATTTCGCCGTAAAATGTCGAAATCATTGGGGAATTCACCCGATCCACTCGACTTAATCGCGCAATTTGGTGCCGACGGGGTGCGTGTGGGCTTGTTATTGAGCGCCTCTGCCGGAAACGACATCATGTTTGACGAGGAGTTGTGCAACCAAGGAAAAGCCTTTACCAACAAAATATGGAATGCCTTCAAATTGATTAAGGGCTGGGAGGTGAGCGACAGCATTCCGCAACCAGAATCTTCCAAAGCAGCAGTGGCTTGGTATGAAGCCAAATTGCAACAGACTTTGGTTGAAATCGAAGATCATTTTGAAAAATACCGCATTTCCGATGCCTTGATGGCCATTTACAAATTGGTTTGGGATGATTTTTGTTCGTGGTTTTTAGAAATGATCAAGCCGGCTTATCAACAACCCATCGATGCATCTACCTTTGCTAGTGCGATTTACATGATGGAGCAAAACATGAAATTGTTGCATCCGTTTATGCCGTTTATCACCGAAGAAATTTGGCATTTAATTCAAGTTCGTTCCACCGAAGAAGCGCTGATTGTATCAACCTGGCCCGACCAAAAACCATTTGATGCAGCCATCATATCCCAATTTGAAACCGTAATTGAGGTGATTTCTGGAATTCGTACCATTCGAAAAGAGAAAAATTTACCGTTCAAAGACGCTATCGAATTAAAAGTCATCAACCACGACAGCTTTACTACCTATTTTGACGCAGTGGTGACCAAATTGGGCAACATTTCCCAATTAGAGTATCTGATAGAAAAAGTAACTGGAGCCTTGTCGTTTCGTGTAAAATCAAATGAGTATTTTATTCCCATTACGGGTGCGATAAATATTGAGGAGGAAGTAGCCAAACTAGAAGAAGAACTCAAGTATACCCAAGGCTTTTTGCTTTCGGTTCAAAAAAAGTTGTCCAACGAACGATTTGTTGCCGGGGCTCCCGAAGCGGTTTTGGCAATAGAAAGGAAAAAAGAAGCCGATGCCTTAGCCAAAATAACAGCCATTGCAGAACGCCTGAGCAGCTTAAAATAAAAACAAAACCCAAGATTTAGTCTTGGGTTTTTTTATACTGTGCGATAAAATAATAGTAAGCCATAAGCAATAAACCGATTCCGAAAAAGACAGTAGCATAGGGTCGATAGGAGTCTTCGGCATAAAATTCGCCGGTCATCCAAACCGAATTGGCAATAATCCAACAGCAGACTGCCAAATTATGTAACAACTCCGTAGTGGTTTTTCGTAATTTATAAGTTAAATATACCGCAACGCTTATAGTGGGTATAATCATGAACATCCCGGCCGTTTTATACGAAAGTACCCAGCAGGTATCTTTGAGCAACCACATGGCAATGTGTAAATTCTCGATTTTTCGAATTTTAGGTTGAGTGGATTGCAACTGATTTAGGGCGTGTTTGGAGTTGAAGCATTTTCGAAACGCTCGGTGACTTTGGCCCAATTGATGATGTTAAAAAACGCATCAATGTATTTTTTGCGTTTGTATTGGTAGTTCAAGTAATAGGCGTGTTCCCAAACATCTAAGGCCAAAAGCGGAGTCCCTTTTAGTGTAGCAGCAGGCATCAACGGATTATCTTGATTGGCAGTGCTGCACACTTGTAATTTTCCGGTGTTGTCTAGTATGAGCCAAGCCCATCCTGAGCCAAATTGTTTTAATGCGGCTGCAGTGAATTGGGATTTAAATTCTTCGAATGTGCCAAAATCTCTTGTAATCAAACTAGCTAGGGTGTCTTTTGGTGTTTTGGGTGCTTTGCTGGTTAGGCCTTCAAAAAAGAATCCATGATTATAGTATCCACCGGCATTGTTGCGTAAATCTGGATTGGTTGCAGCTGATTTTTTTAGGATTTCTTCTATCGTTAGGGGTTCTAATTCGGGAGTGGCAACCAATTTATTCAGGTTATTGGTATAGGTTAAGTAGTGTTTGGAGTAGTGAATCTCTACCGTTAGCGCATCGATATGTGGCGCTAAGGCTTCGTAATTGTAGGGAAGTTTTACCATCTCAAAAGTACCTTCGTCCCCTTTCACATCTTCGGGGTTTCCAATAACCATTTTATCTTCTTTGCTGGGTAATGGAACTTCAACCACTTCGGTGAGTTTTTTTCGGGAACAGGAAACCAAGACAAGCAAAATTAAACAGCAACCAAAGCGTATCCGTAACTTCATGGAAATATTATTTTACTAGTGATAGAATAAGGCTGATGTATTGCTCTTTTGCTTCCTCTACAGTAAGGTGTTTAATCTGCATCCAAGCATTGGTTTTGAATGCATCCCGTAAATGAAAGGTAGAGGTTTGATTTAATTCGACGTTTCCTTGAGTAGCTTGTTTATAATAGGCATACAAGCGCAACTGCACATCTTGCGGCAAAGAGGCCTGTGTCATAGCTGTTGCAAGAGCAACGGCTTCATCAAAACGGCTATCTAAATAGGATGGCTTCATGCTTTTATGCTTCTATGCTTCTATGTTTGCAATTATTGTCTTGCCTCCAACAGCTTTTTGATTCAAGTTCACGGTAACCTTGGTGCCAAGCGGTAAAAATAAATCAACACGAGATCCAAATTTAATGAATCCGGCATCGGTACCCTGACGAACTTGCATACCTTCTTCGGCGTAGTTTACAATTCTGCGGGCTAAAGCTCCAGCAATTTGACGGTATAAAATTTCGCCAAAAATACGGTTTTCTACTACAATGGTGGTGCGTTCGTTTTCGGTACTGGCCTTTGGGTGCCAAGCGACTAAGTATTTTCCGGGATGATATTTGCTAAATTTCACTTTTCCGTTTACCGGATAGCGCGTTACGTGCACGTTGATGGGCGACATAAAAATGGACACCTGAAGTCGTTTGTCTTTGAAGTATTCTTCTTCGAATACTTCTTCAATTACCACTACTTTGCCATCAACTGGCGCTATAATGTGGTAGTCGTTTACCTCTACATCGCGTGTTGGATTTCGGAAGAATTGTAATATCAAAATCAGAAAACCTAAAATAAGTAACTCGATGGTTTTGAGTAACCAAATGGTGCTGATAAATTTATCGGCCAACAACAAGAAAAAAACCGTTAGTGTGGTTGCAATTAATATGATTTTTCCGCCTTCTTTATGAAACATGTGCTATAATTTTATAAAATAAATATGCTAAGGGTGCGACAAATATAATACTATCCAAGCGATCTAAAACACCTCCGTGGCCTGGGAGTAGTTTGCCGCTATCTTTTACTCCAGCTACTCGTTTAAATTTAGATTCGACCAAGTCACCGATTGTGCTTCCCACACAAATAATTAATGCAATAAGTAAACTGTTAAGTAAACTTAAATAATGGGTGTGGTAGCTTATTAAAGCAGCAAAGAACATCGTGAATACCAATCCTCCAAAAAAGCCTTCCTTTGTTTTTTTGGGAGAAATTCGTTCAAGTAATTTATGCTTGCCCCAGGTTTTACCCACTAAATAGGCAAAAGTATCGTTTGCCCAGATTAATAAATATACCACAATCACCGACCAGGAATTAAACTCCTGCTGTATGGATGGTATTTTGGTTAATAAAATAAACGGCAAAACAATATAGCCTATCAGGTAGACTATTTTCGTTTGGTTTGATAAAGGAAACGGATTCGAACTAAACAGGTAGATCGTAGCTCTGATTGACACAAAAAGGGTGAGCACTATGACTAACCATTCGGTTGTTTCGCTAAAGGCAAATACATTAAAAGCAGTATAGGTAGAAAGTCCAAGTACAAGCGGGAGCGGTTTTGATAGCCCAACTAATTGGCAAAATTCCCAAATAGAGAGTACTAAAAACAACCCAAAAAGAACAACAAAGGAGTTTTGAAATAGAGATGCAAGCAAAACAACTGTTACGTACAAGCTTCCGGTGAGTGCTCTTAGAAGTGTTTCATTCATGCTACAAATCTTCTAAAAGCAACAGGTATAAGTTTTTAGCGGAACTTCCGTATTGCAAAAAATCTTCTTCTTTTGCTTTTTCAAAATATTTAATCGTAGTAATGTTGGTGGGGTAGTCTTTGTCGTATTTTTTCTTGATTACCCGCAAACCATCACTTTTGCTTTCTAAAATCTGACTCGTAGTGGCATAAATCACGATGTTTACAGGAAGGGCATCGGGTTTGTTTTGTTTAATTTGGTTGGATGAAAATAAGATAGAGCCTTCGTCGGCTATTAAATTTTCACAGCTAGCAAAAAGAAATTTAGGTTGGGTAGCGGTTTGGTAATTTAATTTATTGTCATCTAATAAGGAGTGTAACTTCGGCTCATAACACAAAACCTCACTTTCAAACCAATCATTTTCTTCTAATATATTTTCAAATTGTTCGCTAATCTCTGCCGGATCAGTACAGTACAAAAATTTACCTCCGTTTTTCTTGAAGTTATACATGAAACGCTCATCAACGGGAGTGTTTGGTTGGTTTTGTGCATTAAATTCACTCTGACTTTCTTCGTCAGAGGCCTCAGAACCCACACCAAAAAATTTTCTAAAAAGACTCATAGTTGCACGCTAAGTAGTTAATATCAATTGGAAAAAACCAAAGATAAAAAAATCTTAATTCAATTGTGAGTTGAATTAAGATTTTTTGGATAATATAAACGATTTAACTCGTTTATTCTGCGCTCGTTTCGGTACTTTCCGGGTTTGTTATTTCAGCAGCATCTTCGCTGTCAGTTGAAGGGGTAAGTACAACTGCTTCTTCAACTGAATCTGGACCAAATTTACGTTTGCCGAAGATAGCTTCTAAGTCGTCTTTGAAGATTACTTCTTTTTCAATTAGGATGTCAGCTAGACTATTTAATTTGTCCTTATTTTCTTCCAAGATTTGAATCGCTCGTTGGTATTGGCTTTCTATCAAGGCCGAAATTTCTTCGTCGATTACTTTTGCAGTCTCTTCAGAATAAGGTTTAGAAAAATTATATTCACTTTGACCTGACGAATCATAATAGGTTACGTTACCAATTTTCTCATTCAAACCGTAAACCGTTACCATGGCGCGGGCTTGTTTGGTCACTTTTTCTAAATCACTCAACGCTCCTGTAGAGATGCGATCAAAGGTTACTTTCTCTGCCGCGCGTCCTCCCATAGTGGCACACATTTCGTCTAGCATTTGGTCCGGACGAACGATTAGGCGTTCTTCTGGAAGATACCAAGCTGCTCCTAAACTTTGTCCACGCGGAACAATCGTTACTTTTACCAAGGGAGCCGCGTGTTCCAGCATCCAACTCACCGTAGCATGTCCTGCTTCGTGAATGGCAATTGCTTTCTTTTCTTCTGGGGTTACAATTTTGTTTTTCTTTTCTAATCCTCCAACTATACGGTCTACGGCGTCCAAGAAATCTTGTTTGTCTACCGCTTCTTTGTTGTTTCTCGCAGCGATTAATGCGGCTTCGTTACATACATTGGCAATGTCAGCTCCAGAAAATCCAGGAGTTTGTTTGGCTAAGAAATCGGTATCTAAACCTTCTACTTTTTTCAGTGGTTTTAAGTGTACTTCAAAAATTTCTTTACGTTCACGAATATCCGGAAGATCTACAAAAATTTGACGGTCAAATCGACCAGCACGCAACAAGGCTTTATCCAACACATCGGCACGGTTGGTGGCTGCCAATACAATTACGTTGGAGTTGGTTCCAAAGCCATCCATTTCGGTAAGCAACTGATTTAGTGTGTTTTCGCGTTCGTCATTTCCACCAGAAAAATTACTTTTTCCACGGGCTCTACCCACAGCATCAATCTCGTCAATAAAGATAATGGCCGGTGATTTTTCTTTGGCTTGTTTAAACAAATCGCGCACTCTTGAGGCACCAACGCCCACAAACATTTCTACAAAATCAGATCCGGATAACGAGAAGAAGGGAACTTTGGCTTCGCCTGCAACGGCTTTGGCCAGCAAGGTTTTCCCGGTTCCTGGAGGACCCACTAGCAGGGCGCCTTTCGGTATTTTACCGCCCAAATTGGTATATTTTTCGGGATGTTTCAAGAACTCAACAATTTCTTGGATTTCTTCTTTGGCTCCTTCTAAGCCTGCAACATCTTTGAAGGTTGTTTTGATATCGGTTTTTTCGTCAAATAATTTGGCTTTTGATTTCCCGATATTAAATATTTGACCGCCACCACCGCCAGCTCCTCCATTCATTCTGCGCATAATGACAATCCAAATCACGATGATAATTAAGATTGGGAGCAAATTGATCAGGATTTCACTCCAGTTGCTTTTGGGAATAAAATTGAAGTCTTTCAGCTTTCCGCTGGCTACTGCATCTTCCAATTTTTTCTGGAAAATCTCGTCATTTCCAATATCGAAGGTGTAGTGTGGCCCTTTGTTTGCACGGTTTAATAAATCTTTTGCTACAGCTTTGTGATTGGCCGATTTGAGTGCTTTGTCAGTCAAGAAAACTTCGGCTTCGGTTTTGTTGTACACTATCACTTTTTGTACATCGCCTGCTTCTAGATAGGAGTTAAATTTTGAAGAGGTTGTTTTAGCGGTTTCTTGAAAACTAGATCCGCCAGTAGCAAAACTAATAATTAAAAATATGGCAATAACCACAGCATATATCAGCCATGGACTAATTTTCATCCCTTTTGGATTGGGTTTGTTGTTTGGAGTCATAAACGTATATTTCTTTAGTATTTGTTGGCTATGGTCGTAATTTTTGCATCACCCCACAGGCTTTCAATGTTGTAATATTCACGGATGTGTTTTTGAAAAACGTGCACCACAATATTCACATAATCCATCAAAACCCATTCGGCATTATCGGCGCCTTCCACATGCCAAGGCTTGTCTTTGATTGATTTGGAAACTGTTTTTTGAATTGAATTTACGATGGCATTTACTTGGGTGTTGGAATTTCCGTTGCAAATGATAAAGTAATCACAGGC
This sequence comes from Flavobacterium psychrophilum, assembly GCA_945879625.1. Taxonomy (GTDB): domain Bacteria; phylum Bacteroidota; class Bacteroidia; order Flavobacteriales; family Flavobacteriaceae; genus Flavobacterium; species Flavobacterium psychrophilum_G. The sequence goes on along the minus strand of CAMCVA010000007.1, from coordinate 106,723 downwards.
TGCGTTATCTATTTCACGCAAATCTAAAATGTCAATATCATTTCCTTTTACTTCTTCAATTCCTTTGATGATGTTAGCAAGTAAAACATCATTATTCACAGTCTTTTTAGCCATTTATTATTTTATATATAGGTTTGCAAAGTTATCATTTTTTGTCATTAATTTTGAACCTTAACACAACATTAAATCCGGTTGTTTTTTTAGTTCTATCATGATACAAGTCAAACTCAATGCCATAGATTCTACCAACGACTATTTAAAGAGAAATACCGACCTAGCCTTGCTCCCAAATTTCACAGTAGTCACTGCAGAAAATCAGACCAATGGGCGTGGACAACACGGAGCCAATTGGACTTCGGAGTCGGGTAAAAACCTAATAACAAGTATCTTAGTGCATGATTTTTACAAAGATAAATTCGCGTCCTTCGAATTGATTATCGCGGTTTCTGTAGCTATACACGAAGCTTTGCAGCAATTTTCTATTCCTGATTTAACCATTAAATGGCCAAACGACATTATGTCAGGCAACAAGAAAATAGGCGGAATTTTAATCGAAAACCTGCATAAAAGTGACAAACGAATTTTTTCGATCATTGGATTGGGTCTAAATGTAAACCAAATTCAGTTTGACGGCTTTCCACAAGCTTCCTCGTTGCAGTTAATTTGCGCCAAGGAATTCGATAAACAAGAACTCTTAGCAAAAATCGTTTCTGTTTTAGAACACAAACTTTTAGATTGGGATGCCTTGCGTGAAAGCGGCATGGAGCTTTACCAAAACTCCTTGTTTAAAAAAGGTGTTACTGCTCAATTCAAAACAAAACACAAAACGTTTAGTGGGATAATTTCGGGAGTTGATGAGGAAGGCAGATTGCTGATTACCGATGAATATAATCAAAATATGTGTTTTGATCTAAAAGAAATTCAATTTATTTATTGAGAATTTAGAGTTTAAATTCTTCACCTAAGTAAAAGTTTATCAAGGCATTGTTGTACATCAATTCAAAATTAGATTGAATTAAATCAGCCTGTGCATTGTTGTATTGATTTTTGGTGATGTTTAACTCGTTGGTATTTATTTTTCCCAATTCAAATTTGAGTGCGTCGGCCTCGTAACTTTTTTTCGAAAATTCCAATGCAATCGATGCAGTCTCAACTCGTTTACGGGCCGTCTTTGTGTCATTTATTGCTTTGGTCGCTTCCTGAGTGATTTGATTGCGCACCCGGTCTATTTGTATGCCCGCTTGCTTAAGTCCGCCTTTGGCTTGTTTGATTCTTGAAAACGTATTGAGTTGATTGAATATAGGAACAATTAAATTAAGTCGAAGAAATCCATTTCGGTTTCTGTCAAATTGCAGGTCTTGGTCCACGAGAGCAAGGTTTGAGAAGGAAGAGGTTCGATAGGCAAATTCCGCATTTAGTTCAGGATAGCGAAACGAACGTGCCACAGCAAGTGCCGCTTTGGCTCTAGTTTGACGAAGCAAACTCATGCTTGTCAAGGGGTGAAAATCGATAATTTTTGCCGTTATTTCTGCTGCATTATTTTCTGAAAGTACAGCGCTATCTAGTTCTACAGCAGGCGTCTGAAGCAGCAGTTCTTCTTGAATGGGCAGATTCATGAGTTGTTTTAAACGAACCCAGTTGTCAATCAATTTATTGGTGTTGTTCACTAATTCGAGTTCTTCGTTTGCCTTTTGTGTTTTTAATTTAAACACCTCACTTTCAGCAATTACGCCCGATTCATATTTTAGTTGAGCCAACGCCAATTGTTTCTCACTCAGTTGAATTTGTTGCGCATTTATTTTCACCAATTCGGTTAAATATAAGGTAGTGAGGTAACTTTCGGCTAACGAAATCGTGATTTCTCGAATTTGCTGTTGGCTGTTCAATTTTGCTATTGCATATTCTTGTTTTTGGATTTTAATGGTGTTCCACACATTAAACCCAGAAAATAAATTAAAATTGGCCCGAACTGTTCCGCGCGTTTCTCGGACTGTATTGTCAATGTAAGAGTTGGTGTTAAAGTCATAGATTTGATTAAAACGTGCCCGCTGAATTCCCTCTGCCCGCAATTCGGGAGCCAATCGTCCATAACTTGCTTTGTATTGGTATTTGAGGACTTCTTCGTTGACATTTGCCGATTGAATCTCTAAGTTTTGCTTCATAGCTAGGGCCAAACAATCCGAAAAATTCAGTGTTTTTTGCCCGAAAGCAAGTATAGAAATCAGAAAACAAATGCACGATAGAAACTGTTTCATTAATTGATGCTTTCGTCCATTTTGTTAAACAATTTTTTGAAAATAAATTGATAAAGTGGCATACGCTCAATTATTACTTCACCATTCAATCGGTATCCTGCCTTAAGCACAATGTTGGGATTGTATTTGTAAATCGAGGCCAAACAATAAAAGGTTTTATTCACGTCTGAGGGCGATACATAGGTAATTTTCCCTTTTATGGCGCCGTAGCGGTAATAGTTAAACGCATCCAATTTGAGGTTTATTTCTTGTCCGTTTTTCACGTAGGCCAAGTCCACTTCATCCAAGACTACTTTGGCATAAAATTGTTCTTTTTTGGGTGCAATAATAGTGAGTAATTCGCCTTTGGGTATTATTTCTATGTTTTGCTGGGCATTGTATAAATTGGATACGGTTCCGTCAAACGGAGAAATCACGATTAATTTATGTAGTTCATCTTGCACATAGGTAAGGGTATGGGCGCCGTCCTTTATTTTGGCTTGCAATTCTTCGATGTCTCTTTTGTAGCCTTCAATGGTGTTGTCCACCTCAATGATGTTGCGCTTTAAATCGTTTTTGGTGCGATTAAAATTATTGGTCAAATTTTCGTAATCGTAGTTTTTTATCGAAGAAACCGACTTCATGTCCACCTGCGTCTTTTTGTCGTCGAGGCTGCGGTTTTTGGTGTCTGTCAACTCATATTTAGAAATGGCCCCTTTGGCATAAAGCAAAGAGTCGGTTTTGAATTTATCGGTCCAAATGGAATTTTGTTGAGAAGCCAAGTTAATTTTATTGGCAAGCAATCGAATGTCTTGCTCGGTTTTTTTGCGGTCGGTGTTGTAAATCGTAGACTGAATTTGCAGCAATTGATTCAAGGCCTGTTTGCGTTGTTGGGTATTGGCAATAAGGTTGCGTATGATTTCAATTTTTTGTTGCATAGAGGCCACATCGGTAGTCAAGACATTAAAATCTGCGGCTGTTTTTTTATTTTCCAATACAAATAAGGTATCGCCTTTGTGCACTTCTTGTCCCTCTTTTACGGCAACTTTAACTACACGGACTTCGTCGGGCGCATTGATTTTAAATTGGGGTGTATCCGAGTAAATGTGTCCATCTTTAAATTTCACCGTATCATTCAAGTTCAACACCACGATCATCACAAGCGCAATACCCACAAAAACGACTAAAAATCGGTTGAGTATTTTAATAAAATTAATGGAACTGGTATTATAGTAAGAAAAGTTCTCCATTGGTAATTTTATAGGTGTTGGTGAATTGTATATTGTGAATGGGCTCGTGCGAAATAATGATATAAATTTTTTCCTGGTCTTCGTTAATGAGCGATTCCACTTGGTCTCTGGATTCATTATCCATGCCCGAAAGCACCTCATCTAATATGATGAGTTCGGCTTCTGCAAAAATCGCGCGCAGCAAAAGCATCTTTTTGCGTTGTCCGGTTGATAAATTCTTCCCGTTTTCACTGATGATAAACTCTAATCCATCCTCTTTTGCCGCAATAAAATCATAAAAACTGATGCGTTCGGCCATGTCCAAAATGGTTTCAATGTCAATATCCTTGCCCAAAGCAATGTTATTGTATAGGGTGTCATTAAACAAAATGTCTTCGTTGGTAACCAACAAAATCTTGTCTTTTACAATTTCTTGGTTGTAGAACTTTTTGTCTTTGCCGTTAATCAAAATGTGACCAGCCGAAGGCTGATAGAGTGTGGTCAAGATTTTACTAAAGGTAGATTTGCCCGAACCATTTTGTCCTTCGATCTTAATTTTTTGCCCTTTAGCTATTTGTAAGTTAATGCCTTTCAGCACTAATTCGTGTGGTAAATATCCGTAGTTAATTTGCTTAAATTCAATTGTGTCGAGTGTAAATTGCGAAATACCACCAGCGGTTACTGGAGCTGCTTTCTCGTCAAAATCTAAATATCGTTTTAAGATTACTTCATTTTCTTGCAAAGTCATGTTGTCGTCCAAAATTCCTTTGAGCGAGGAAAATATTTTGGATGAAAGCGCAATAAACGTCACAATTTGTCCCAATGTGATCGACTGCGATTCTATGGCCGATTTGGTCAAGAAAATAATAATGAGCAAGGACGAAAAAATGACAATTAAGGCGACAACAAATTTGTTGATCAAATCAACATACCCATTGCGCAGCTGAATTTTTAGGTAGTCGTTGATGCTAGCATAAATTTTATTGGAGTGAAATCGCTCTATTTTAAAGCTTTTGATTACTTGTATGCCTTCAACCTTTTCCATCATTTTAGACACAAAATCAGCCTTTCTGATGTAGCGCATGCGCTCGTTTTGTTTCAAGTAGGGCGTTATAAACTTAAACCAGATTACAAACAAGACCATCACCACAAGTACAATGTATGTGAGTGTTTTGTCTATTAAAAACAAGATAAACAAAGAGTAAATGGCTACAATAACATCGACCAAGATGCCAGTAAAAAACTTCATAAAGAAACTCTTAAGTTTCATCGAGTCGCTCACCCGTTCCATCAAATCGCCTTTTTTATAGGTATGAATATAGGACAAGGAGGAACTATTGATTTTTTCGTCAAAAGAAAATAGGAAAAAACGATCCAAGGCATTCCCCAAATGAATACTCACAAAATTCTTGTAGAGTGAAGTAAAAAGGTCGAACAATTTATAAACCCCAAGCCCAATACTAAACAACACCAAGGTGCTTATGTTGTAGGTGGGCAACACGTTGTCTATCAGAATTTGGTTGGTAAACACTGCAATTTGGGCAGTAATAGCCGAGAACAAGGCCGCAAAAATATAGATGTACCACAGTTTTTTGTAACTGCCCAGTTTCTTGAATAAATCCCAGTACAAACTTCCTTTTTCTTCTTCTGGGTAATTGGTCTCCGCCGATTTGAATTCATTATTTTGAACACATAAAATAACCGGTGCAGTGTTTTTTATTTTGCCTTTTTCGAGTTGTAAGGACTTAAAATTTGAAGGAACAGCTGAAATCTCTTGATTTTTGAGCAAGTCAACAAGGAATGCTTTCTCGGCTTCTTCATTTTTAAACCCAAAACTATCCTTCAGGTAGGCGAAGTAGGCAATTTTATTAAACAATTGGGTAAGGCCATTCTCGACTACAGCGGTGTCAACATCCAAAGAATATTCTGCTAATTCTTGTGCACAAACGGCTCCTATTTGACTTTCAGTTTGCACATAACTCCAATCGTTTTTGGTGTAGTGCGCTTGGTTTTTTAGTTCTTGAAACGACAACAAAAACTCGGCGCCTTTGCTAGGATCGTGAATGATTAGTTTGTTGCCTTTTCGGCTACTAGCCACTACATAATGCAGGTTATTTTTTCGTTTTACAGGTATAACAAAAGGAAAATAGCTGTCTAAGAGTTGCTCATTTCCTTCAATTGTGTTAAAATTTAATAGTTGGTAATTGGAGTTAAACCCATGGCCGTCAAAAAAATCTTTTAAATCTGAAATTCGAGACCCTTTTTGCTCTGTGGCAACATGTGTTTCTATGTAAGAGCGGGAAATATTTTTTTCAAAAAGAGTGAATACGGTTTTTATAGCGCTTATTCCGCAGTCATTACTTTTAAGTTGAGCGTCTGTTTTTGACATCGATGTTGGGTTCTTGTCTTGTATTAACTAATCGTAAATATATAGTTAAATAAAAATTTCGCACAATAGTAGGGCTAATATTTCAAACGACTTCATTTATTCTATGATAGACGAAAAAATTCGACAAACTACGCGATATTACTGATAAAAATAAAAAAGAGCCCGAAGGCTCTACAATTTTTAGTATATATTTTATATTACAACTTGGTCATGTTTTGCGCCAAGGTTTCTATAAATTTACTAATGGGCCCTTTAATCATCATGGCCATCATGGTATTAAATTCACCCTCAAATAACAACTGAATCGCCGAACTAGCAGCAGTCAATTCTTGAATATTTGCCGTTAAAGTAAAGGGCAATTTATCGCTAGCAGCACCCAAAACAAGTTGTGAATTAGGCTTGGATTCTTTGATTACTAATTTAATTTCGGGCATGCCCTGCAACCCAAAAACAAAAGAACTCGGGCTCAAGACTTCAAATTTTGCAGTTGACTCGGGCATTAATTTTTCAAAATTAACTACATCATTCAGTTGTGTAAATAAGTACTCAGCTGATTGTGCCACTTGTACGGTAGAGCTTTCTAAATTCATAAGAAAAATATGTTTAATCTATGTTCCAAGTGCTTGGGGAAGCACTCCAATCTTGTAATAATTTTTGTTCAGATTCGGTTATGTAATTTTTGGCTACGGCCAAATTTAAGAGATTTTGGTAATTACTTAGCGTATTCAATTCAATATTAGCCTTCGTAAAATTTTCGGTGGATACATCAAATCCATAGGTGAAAATTGCCACCATTCCTTTCACAACGGCGCCAGCTTCTTTGAGTGCTTCTACAGCCAATAAACTACTGTTACCGGTGCTTATCAAATCTTCAACCACCACCACAGTTTGTCCTTTTTGCAAAAAGCCTTCCACTTGGTTTTGACGGCCGTGTTTTTTGGGTTCGGGACGTACATACACAAATGGCAGTCCCATGCTTTCGGCTACTAATATTCCAATTCCGATTGCTCCTGTAGCCACGCCTGCAATTGCATCGGGTTTGCCGTATTTTTTCTCGATGTTTTTCACAAATTCATCGCGAATGTAATTGCGAATAGCTGGAAATGAAAGCGTTAATCGGTTGTCGCAATAAATAGGTGATTTCCAACCCGAAGCCCAAGTAAATGGATTTTTAGGATTCAATTTAATTGCATTTATTTGCAAAAGCAATTCTGCTGTTTTTTCGGCAGTTTCAGTAGTAAATATCATCCCGCAAATGTATAAAGTTTTTGTAAACGATAAGCCACTTTTTTTAACCAATCAGCTCCAAAAGGAAACCGATTTTCAGTTTTTTTTATTGGAAAGTATTGACATTGAAAAGCTCATCGTGAATATGTTTACCAATAAAATAGCCAAGTGTTATTTGTATCATCCCGATGAAAAGGTAATTCTCAAAAAATTGAAGGAGAAAATACCGGTACAAAAAGCAGGTGGTGGCCTAGTTTACAATGCCAAAGGAGAGGTTTTGTTTATCTTTAGAAACGGCAAATGGGATTTGCCCAAAGGCGGAAAAGATAAATTCGAAAAATTAGCTAAAACAGCAGTACGAGAAGTAGAAGAAGAAACTGGTGTAAACGAATTGACTGTCGAAGAAAAATTAGCTAAAACCTACCACGTATTTAAACGCAATGGTCGTTTTAAATTAAAAGTCACCCAATGGTACCGCATGAATTCTACTTTTAACGGTGAATTAATAGGCCAAGTAGAAGAAGGAATCGACCAAGTGGCTTGGTTAAATCCAGATCAAGTAAAGGAAGCCCTCACCAATTCCTACGAAAACATCAAGTTGTTATTTGAAGATTAGATTATTCTCGCACGGTATCCGGCACCATAAACGAATAATCTCCTTGATTGCGCAGTACATCCCGCACAATACTTGATGAAATAAATGCATGTTCGGGCTTGCTATACAATAAGATAGTTTCTATTCCCTGCAATTTGGTGTTCGCTTGCGCGATTGCTTTTTCAAATTCAAAATCGGTCGTATTGCGCAGTCCACGTAAGATATATTGTGCGCCTTCTTTTTTGCATAAATCGACCGTAAGCCCCTCGTAACAAACCACTTTTATCCTGGACTCCTGGGCAAATAAGGTGGCTATAAATGCTTCACGTTGGGACAAATTAAACAAGTATTTTTTATCTGCATTTACGCCTATGGCAATGATTACTTCGTCAAACAATTCCAAACTGCGATAAATAATATCAACATGTCCTAAAGTAATGGGGTCAAATGATCCGGGAAATACAGCTTTTTTCATGGTTGTTTAGGCTAAGGCCAATTCGATGGCGTTACTAAATAATTCGGGTAAGGAAATACCTGCTTCACGGGCTTGTTGCGGAATTAAACTCTCGTTGGTGAGTCCCGGAATGGTGTTCATTTCGAGCATGTGGGGTTCGTCGTTCACCAAAATAAATTCACTGCGGGAGAATCCTTTCATTTTCAATACTTCATAGGCTTTCTTGGCTATAGCACCTACTTTGTCAGCCATTTCGGGGCTAATGCGGGCTGGCGTAATTTCTTGCGATTTGCCCAAATACTTGGCTTCGTAATCAAAGAAATCATTTTCGGAGACAATTTCGGTGATGGGCAAAACGGTAATAGTTCCTTTATAATTAATTACACCCACTGAAACTTCGGTGCCATCCAAAAAACTTTCGATGATAATTTCGTTGTCTTCAGCATAGGCTATTTCGATGGCTTGCGGCAATTCTGCAGCGGTTTTTACTTTAGAAATTCCAAAACTTGAACCCGATTTATTGGGTTTCACAAAGCAAGGCAAGCCTACTTTTTCTACTATCTGCTCGGGTGTAAACACATCACCTTTATTGAGATAATAGGAGGTAGCAGTTTTAATTCCGTAGGGTTTAAGCACCGATAACAAATCGCGTTTATTGAAGGTTAAGGCCGCTTGGTAATACTCACAAGAAGTTTGCGGAATACCCAATAATTCAAAATAGGCTTGCATCAAACCGTCTTCGCCAGGAGTTCCGTGTATGGCATTAAAAACCGCATCAAACCGAATTGTATTGCCGTTTACCGCGATCGAAAAATCCGAGCGATCAATTGGGAATTCTTGATCCATTTCGTCTACATACACCCATTTTTCTTTAAAAATGTGAAGGCAATAGCCTTTGTATTGGGTTGCGTCTAGATTTTGATACACTACATTTCCGCTGGTGAGTGATATTTTGTATTCGCTAGAATAGCCACCCATGATGATGCCAATATGCTTCATTTTATGTTTTATTTTAGGCGTAATTGCTGAATTATTTGCCTGGTTCAGGCTCCCGAGTAGCCAAACAAAAATATCATTTTTTTTGGAATAGAAAGCCTCTAGTATTTTATATATTTGCCGTAAATATAAACAGATTATGACGGTTAAAGAGTATCTTAAATCTAAGGTTTTTGGAGTGCAACTTCTGCTGGCTTTAGGCCTAATTGGTGTAATTGGGTATTTTTTTATGCATTGGCTCACCTTTACCACCGATCACGGCAACGAAATTACGGTACCTGATTTGCGCAAAATGTCAGAACAAGAAGTAGAAGATGCCGTCGATGAGTTAAATTTAGAATATGTTTTGTTGGATAGTGTCGATTACAACAGCCAATTTCCCAAGCATACCGTAGTAGAACAAGATCCGTTACCGGGATCAAAAGTGAAGGTGAACCGCAAAATCTACATCAAAATTAATTCGTCGGGTTTCACCATGGTGCGCATTCCCAATATTATCGAAAAAACCTACCGTCAGGCTGTTCCTACGCTCAAATCATTAGGACTAGAAGAAGGAAACATTACTTATAAACCCTATATCGGAAAAGATATGGTGTTGGAAATGCATTGGAACGGCAAAAAATTAAATCCTGGCGACAAAGTATTCAAATCATCCAAAATTGATTTGGTGTTGGGTGATGGCAATGTAGGCTTTGACGAAACCCAATTGGATACTACCGCAGTTCCAGAACCCACTCCGGCTGATGGACAATAATTTGGATCATGCAGAAATAGAAGACGAGTTATTTGAGCATTTTCGATTTGATGTGCCCAAAGGCCAACTCTTGTTGCGCATTGATAAGTTCTTGATGAATTTAATTCCCAATGCTACCCGAAACAAAATTCAACAGGCCGCAACCAATGGTGATATTTATGCCAACGATGTTCCGGTAAAATCCAACTACAAAGTGAAGCCCTTGGATGTGATCCGCATCTTGTTGGCCCATCCGCCCTTTGAGAACCGAGTTGATCCCGAAAATATTCCCTTAGACATAGTCTACGAAGACGATACCTTGTTGCTCATCAACAAACCAGCCGGATTGGTTGTGCATCCCGGACATGGAAATTACACCGGAACTTTGGTGAATGCCTTGGCCTTTCATTTTGAAAATTTGCCCTTAAACAGCAGCGATCGTCCCGGTTTGGTTCACCGCATCGATAAAGATACTTCGGGTTTATTGGTTATTGCCAAAACCGAACAAGCCATGACGCATTTGGCCAAGCAATTTGAATTCAAAACATCAGAGCGCGAATATGTGGCTTTGGTTTGGGGGAATGTAAAAGAAGAGCAAGGGACTATCGAAGGCAATATTGCGCGCCATGTGAAAGACCGCATGCAAATGGCTGTATTTGCCGATCCCGAAATTGGAAAACCGGCCATTACCCATTACAAAGTATTGGAACGATTTGGCTACGTGACACTAGTTTCTTGCATATTAGAAACCGGCAGAACGCACCAGATTCGGGTTCACATGAAGCACTTGGGACACCCTTTATTTAATGATTCCCGCTATGGTGGCGATTTAATTTTAAAAGGCACTACGTTCACCAAATACAAGCAGTTTATTGACAACTGTTTTAAAATCTGTCCAAGACAGGCTTTGCACGCCAAAACTTTGGGCTTTGTGCATCCCAAAACACAGGAACTGTTGCGATTCAATACCGAACTGCCTACCGATATACAAGAGTTAATTGAGAAATGGCGAGGCTATGCTACTTCTAACGCGGCTGAGCCCGATGAAGACTAAACTACATCCAACGAAATAATTTTTGTATCCAGGCCAATTTGTTTGTATAGGGTGCATACCGCAGCGGTAAATCCAACCAATTTCCTTTGACTACCATCGATTTGTGGTGTAGAAATGTATCGATGCTATACTTCCCGTGGTAGGCGCCATAGCCCGAATGTCCCACGCCACCAAAAGGCAATCGCTTATTATTGAACTGAATCACTGTATCGTTGATGCAGCCTCCACCAAAGGAGAATTGCGTTGTGATTTTTTTACTAAATTTTTTATCGGTCGCAAATACATATAAAGCTAGTGGTTTTTCGTAACGCGTTACAATTGCCTCAATTTCGGCTTCGTTTTGGTAACTAAGGATCGGCAAAATGGGTCCGAAAATTTCGTCTTGCATGAGCGGGCTTGATAATTCGGGTTCATCAACCAGCGTAGGAGCGAGGTAACAGTCGCCAGCATCAGATTGGCCGCCACACAAAATAGATTGGCCTGCCAACAAAGCAGTCAATCGATTTAGATGCGAGGCGTTTACAATTCGGGTAAAATCGGGTGAGGCTTCTGCATTTGCGCCATAGGCGATTTCAATTTCGTGTTGTAGCGCTTGGACTAATTGCTGTTTTATTTTGGTATCCACTAATACATAATCAGGAGCAATACAGGTTTGGCCTGCGTTGAGAAATTTCCCCCATACAATTCGCTTGGCAGCCAAGGCTATCGCCGCCGAATGATGCACTATACACGGATTTTTTCCGCCCAATTCTAAGGTAACTGGCGTGAGGTGTTGCGCAGCTGCTTGTGCAACAATTTTTCCAACTGCTACACTACCGGTAAAGAAAATATAGTCCCAGCGTTGAGCCAATAATTCTTGCGCTACTGCTGCATCTCCTTCAATTACTTCTATCCATTCTTTTGGAAAGACACGCGCAATGAGTTGCGCAATGTAGCGTGAGGTTGCCGGAGTTTTTTCGGAAGGTTTAAGTGTAACTTTATTTCCTGCAGCAAATGCTGCTATTGCTGGACAAATGGCCAACTGAAAGGGATAATTCCAGGGTGAAATTACTAAAACTGAACCATACGGATCCTTCAGGATGTAATCACTCGAAGGAAAATTGAGTAGAGAAGGAAGCACCCATTGGGGTTTTGTCCAGGCCTCCAGGTTGCTTATCAATTCTTTAAGCACACTTTTCACATACTGGGTTTCCGTGAGTACGGCCTCAAATGCCGGTTTTTTAAAATCTTCATAGATTGCTTCGCATATCGTATTTTCAACCAATTCTAGCTCGATGGCGAATTGTTTCAAATAGTTTTTGCGTTCGGCTATAGACAGCGATTGGAAAGAACTATTCATGTTTATAAAATGGCAAATCGAAATCCAAAGTTTACATCTGCTTGTTTGGCGTTGGATGAAATTGAACTCAAGATCGAGTTTGATCCCATGAAAAATCCGCCCAATCGAAATCCTAAACCGGCATTAGTACCTGAAATATCATTGACTGAAACCGGTAAGTAGGCTTCAAAAAAGCCAATACCAAAACGAGGGGTAACCGAATAAATGGTTTGTGCTGTGATTTGATTGTTCCCCGAATTACTATTTAATTTCTGTTGCGTAAACAGCGTTACATTCAATTTTGAAATCAAATGTACGTCTGCATACAAATTTAAGGTAGTGGGTAAACTTACTCTAAAATCTTTGTTGGAGGTAATTTCTGTAAATTCAATTTTATTTGGGTCACCTGCAGGAAGTGCAGCCAAGTCTATAAGATGTTGTTTGATAGCAGGAATATCGTCAATGCCATCAAAGAAATTCAATACCAATGCCTGATCTCCGCTTATTTTTAATTTGTAGTCGGAGCTGTTGTTGTTATTGTCATTGTAGGTCATCCCACCTAAATTCATAATCGAAGCGCCCACTTTAAGTTTGTATGAATTGCCTTTTTTGAGTTGGTAATCTACTCCAATATCAGCTGTTAATCCATCTAAGTTTCCAAACAACGAATTGGTGTACTGTTGGCTATTTGTAAATTCTTGTGCTAAACTTCCCGAATAGGCAAAATTTACATTGGCATCTGTATCTTTTAATACTAAATCACCAGCATTATTATTGGTAACTGTACCGTTAAAATTTCCAATTCCCATATTGGCATAGGCGCCCGGAAACAACATCTTTAGATTTATACCGGCATTCAGTAATCCCTTTTCATTTTCCCACACTTTTCGGGCTACAGCAAACCCCACTTCGCCCCACATGGTTCCGTTAAATCGTTGGTTGGAAAAGTAATTTATAACATCTCCACCTATTGGAAGCACCTGTGTGTCACTGCCCGTGAGGTAACTAGCCAACACAGGATTTACATTCAAAACACCCGCTTTGATGTTCACTTTGGAAGTTACAGCAAAACGCCACTTTAATAAACGAACGGCTACACCTGGTCCCATTATTTCATTACTAAAGTTGAAATTAATGGGTTTAGTTCCCGACAACAAAAGATTTTCTGTGTTGGTGTCATCCAGCAAATCGCTAAAACCTACTTTGTTGTTGGCGACATTCATACTAGAAGAAAGCAATTGAATTTCAAAGTGGTTATTTAAATTAGCTAACTCCGATGGATTTATAGTAAGATTTATTATTCCCACTCGTTTTGAAGTAGAAATTCCAGCAAAATGTTCTTGTGCTTGGGCGCCCAACATAAAAGTAAAGACAGCTAAAAAAAGTAATTTTTTCATGTTGGGTATGTTTTGGGGTTGAACGCTTTAAAGCGAAGTAAAGATATAAAAATATTAACCGATAGCCTCCCAAATTACATCGGCCGGCGTAGGGGCAGTAATTTCTATCTGGTCTTTAGAAACCGGATGTGTGAACACTAGTTTTCGGGCATGCAAATGAATGCCTCCGTCGGGATTGCTTCGATCAGCCCCGTATTTCAAATCGCCTTTTATGGGACAACCAATAGCGGCCAACTGAGCTCTAATTTGGTGGTGGCGCCCTGTATGCAATTGAATTTCTATAGCCCAGTAGGCATTTAGCTTTTGAATTACTTTGTAATCAAGCACGGCCAATTTACTATTTGGAACTTCTTTGCTGTGGGCTTTGGAAGTATTGTTTTTTTCGTTTCGGCTGATGAAATGCTGCAGCGAATCCTGCACTTGTGGCGGGTTGTTTTTTACTACAGCCCAGTAGGTTTTTTGGGTTTGACGGGAACTAAAAAGTTCGTTGAGTCGGGAAAGTGCTTTGGATGTTTTGGCAAAAATTACCAAACCCGATGTAGGGCGATCAAGCCGATGCACCACACCCAAATAGACCGCACCTGGTTTTTGGTATTTGTGTTTGATGTACTCTTTTACTATTTCTGATAAAGGAACATCACCTGTTTTATCGCCTTGTACAATATCGCCCACGCGTTTGTTCACGATAATTAGGTGATTATCCTCGTGTAAAACCTGTAAATTAGTTGCAGTAGAAAGTTGCTTCAAGGGTTTAATATTGTTCGCTCGCGTTGGGAAAATCTTTTGATTTTACATCTTCAACATACTGACCAATGGCTTGTGTCATTTGTTGGTACAGATTTAAATAGCGTCGTAAAAAGCGCGGACTGAATTCGTTGTTCATGCCCAACATGTCATGAATCACTAATACTTGTCCATCGACACCGCTTCCTGCACCAATTCCGATTACGGGTATAGAAATGCTTTCGGCTACTTTTTGTGCCAAATGCGCGGGAATTTTTTCTAAAACCAAAGCAAAACAACCGAGCTTCTCGATGAGTTTGGCGTCTTCAATCAATTTTTCGGCTTCGGCATCTTCTTTAGCACGCACAGTATACGTACCAAATTTATAGATCGATTGGGGCGTTAATCCTAAGTGGCCCATCACCGGAATTCCGGCGTTGAGTATTTTTTTGATGGAATCTTTTACTTCGCTGCCGCCTTCCAGTTTCACGGCATGTCCGCCACTTTCTTTCATGATGCGAATCGCCGAGCGCAAGGCTTCCTTAGAATCTGATTGGTAACTTCCAAAAGGTAAATCAACCACAATCAAGGCTCGTTCTGCTGCGCGAACCACACCAGAGGCATGATAAATCATTTGATCTAAGGTGATGGGCAAGGTTGTTTCGTGTCCGGCCATCACATTACTGGCTGAATCGCCCACCAAAATGACATCAACACCAGCCGTATCGACAATTTTGGCCATGGTAAAATCATAGGCAGTGAGCATGGAGATTTTTTCTCCATTAGCTTTCATGTCAATTAAGGATTTGGTGGTAACTCGTTTATAATCTTTTTTAGCGACAGACATAGTTAATTTGTTTGAGGCGGTAAAAGTACAAAACTAATTTGTTGATAGGATACAACATGCGGATACAAAATACCTTAAGCTAGAAAAGCTTTACACAAATCATGCAAAACAAAATAATAGGATGGTTGTTAGTGTCTAGCAATCAGCCATATTCACTGCTACGGCTAATCCTCCCTCAGATGTTTCTTTGTATTTAGAATTCATGTCTTTGGCCGTTTGCCACATGGTATCAATTACTTTATCTAATGGTACTTTGGCATTTTTGGCATCGGTTTCCATGGCTAATTCGGCGGCATTAATAGCCTTAATGGCGCCCATCGTGTTGCGTTCAATACACGGAATCTGCACCAATCCGCCAATGGGGTCACAGGTGAGGCCCAAGTGGTGTTCCATGGCAATTTCGGCCGCCATTAGCACCTGATCGGGAGTTCCACCCATTACTTCGCACAGAGCTGCTGCTGCCATGGCAGAGGATACGCCAATTTCGGCCTGACAACCGCCCATCGCTGCCGAAATGGTTGCACCTTTTTTGAATAGACTCCCAATTTCGCCAGCGACCAATAAAAATTGTTTGATTTCTTTTTCGCCCGCTTCGTGGTTTTCGATGACCAAATAATACATGAGTACCGCCGGAATTACGCCAGCACTGCCATTCGTTGGAGCCGTAACAACTCGACCTAATGCCGCATTGACTTCATTAACCGCCAAAGCAAAACAAGATACCCATTTCAGGATTTGGCGAAATTTAACTTCGGTTTTACGAATGCATTCCAACCATTCTTGCGGGTTGCTGTAATTGGCCAACCCGATGAGGTTTTGGTGCATGTCAAAGGCCCTGCGGCGTACGTTTAATCCACCGGGTAAAATACCTTCAGAATGACAGCCAATGTACATGCACTCCAACATGGTTTCCCAAATGCGCATCAATTCGCTATTCACCTCAGTTTCGGGTCGCATGGCAATTTCATTGGCATATACAATTTGTGCAATTGTTTTCTGCTCGGTTTGGGTATAGACTAATAATTCGTTGGCTGATTGAACCAAATAGGGAAAAGCACAGCTCAATTCAAGCTTGTTTGCTGCATTTGCATGATCCTCTTGCACGATAAATCCGCCACCAACAGAGTAAAAAGTGGCTTCGTGTTTGTGGCCGTCAGCAAACAATGCGGTAAAGCGGATGCCATTGGCATGAAAGGGCAAGAAGTTTTTATGAAAAATGATGTCGGTACTTGGTGAGAACGAAATGAGAAACTCGTGGTTTAGCGAAAGCTGTTCTGACGTTTGAATTTGCTTCACAATGCGATCTATGTCCTGCACCGGAATGTATTCGGGATCTTGTCCGCTCAAACCTAGCATCACGGCATAATCGGTGGCGTGGCCTTTCCCGGTGAGAGAAAGCGAACCGTATAATTCGATATAGATTCGATTGGTTTGGGTTAATTTATTTTCTGCTTGCAGTTGGGCTATAAATGCCAAGGCAGCGCGCCACGGCCCCAAGGTATGGGAACTCGACGGCCCAACGCCAATTTTGAGCATATCGAAAACAGAAATACAATGATCCATATATTTTTATTAGTAGGGCAAATATAAAGTAAACCCATTTAGATTTGCTATAACGTTTTCGTTAATTCGCGCAAGTGCTTCTTGCAGCTATGATTCACTTGGCTTCACTTTGAAATAATGCCATGTTGTCATATTTTTTGGTGACAATTTGCAGCAAAACTGACAATTAAAGTATGGCAGTTGTCTTGGCACAATCCTTGACTATAGGCTAGTCGAGTAATTAAAATCAGACACTCAAAAATTAAAAACAAAAAAAATGGGAAAAATAATTGGAATTGACTTAGGTACAACCAACTCCTGTGTTTCTGTAATGGAAGGAAGCGAAGCGGTAGTAATTCCTAACTCGGAAGGTAAAAGAACAACACCTTCTATTATTGCGTTTGTAGAAGGCGGAGAAATTAAAGTAGGAGATCCTGCCAAAAGACAAGCCGTAACCAACCCGACCAAAACCATCGCGTCGATCAAACGTTTTATGGGAAGAAGTTATGCTGAAACTGCCCAGGAATCAAAACGCGTTCCGTATTCGGTAGTAAAAGGAGACAACAATACACCACGTGTAGATATTGACGGTCGTTTGTATACCGCACAAGAATTGTCGGCCATGACCTTGCAAAAAATGAAAAAAACAGCCGAAGACTATTTGGGTCAAACGGTAACGGAGGCAGTTATTACTGTTCCGGCTTACTTTAATGATGCACAACGTCAGGCTACGAAAGAGGCGGGCGAAATTGCTGGATTAAAAGTAATGCGTATTATCAACGAGCCAACTGCTGCGGCTTTGGCTTATGGATTGGACAAAAAAGGACAAGACCAAAAAATTGCCGTATACGATTTAGGTGGAGGTACATTTGATATCTCAATCTTAGAATTGGGTGATGGTGTATTTGAAGTATTGTCTACCAACGGAGATACACACTTGGGTGGAGACGATTTTGACCAAACGATCATTGACTGGTTGGCTGACGAATTTAAATCAGAAGAAGGAATAGACTTGCGTTTGGATCCGATGTCGTTGCAACGTATTAAAGAAGCCGCTGAAAAAGCTAAAATTGAGTTGTCGTCTTCGGCAGAAACCGAAATCAATTTGCCTTATGTAACCGCAACTGCTTCAGGACCAAAACACTTAGTAAAAAAATTAACCCGTGCCAAATTTGAGCAATTGTCTGATACTTTGGTAAAACGCTCGATGGAGCCGGTAGCCAAAGCCTTGAAAGATGCGGGATTATCAACTTCTGATATAGACGAAGTAATCTTAGTAGGTGGATCTACACGTATGCCAAGAATTGCCGATGAGGTAGAAAAATTCTTTGGTAAAAAAGCATCCAAAGGAGTAAACCCAGATGAGGTAGTGGCTATTGGAGCAGCTATTCAAGGTGGAGTTTTATCAGGAGACGTAAAAGACGTATTGTTATTAGACGTTACGCCTTTGTCATTAGGAATAGAAACTATGGGTGGTGTTTTAACCAAATTGATTGAATCAAACACAACCATTCCAACTAAAAAATCACAAGTGTTCTCTACCGCTGCCGATTCTCAGCCAAGTGTTGAAATCCATGTCTTGCAAGGAGAGCGTTCCATGGCTGTGGATAACAAAACCATTGGTCGTTTTCACTTAGATGGTATTCCGCCTGCACCAAGAGGGGTTCCGCAAATTGAAGTAACGTTTGATATTGATGCCAATGGAATCATCAAAGTATCGGCTACTGATAAAGGAACAGGTAAATCACATGACATTCGTATCGAAGCTTCATCAGGATTAACTGCTGAAGAAATCGAGCGCATGAAAAAAGATGCCGAAGCCAATGCCGATGCCGATCGTATCGCCAAAGATCGTGCAGAAAAATTGAACGAAGCTGATAGCATGATTTTCCAAACCGAAAGTCAGTTGAAAGAGTTGGGCGAGAAATTGTCTGACGAGCATAAAACTACGATCGAGTTGGCTTTGACGGAGTTGCGTATGGCGCACCAAAATCAAGATTTAGATGCAATTCAAGTGGGCTTAGACAAAATCAACGCTGCCTGGAAAACAGCTACTGAAGCGATGTATGCACAAGGTGAGCAAGGACAAGCTGCCGATGCGCAACCACAAGCCGATGCGCAAGGGGACAATACCCAAGACGTAGAATTTGAAGAGGTTAAATAATTGTAGATAACTAGTTTACTAGTGTTCAAATTAAAAACCGAGCTGAAAGGCTCGGTTTTTTTATGCTTTGAATTTACTTTTCTTTTCGGAACATTTTTTCAATCACCAACACATGCGGAAAGGTAATGGAGGCCAAAAACGAGAAAAAGAGGGCATCAAATAGTTTCAAGTCCCGGAAAAGAAAATAGAGTAGTGTAATGCCAATGAGGGAAATCACCCAATACAAAGCCGCAGACAAAAAATATTGTTTGAATGTTTTTACCGATGCCTGTCCATACAAAAACTTCAACTGATCTATAATTGAGGGAATGCTGTGCCAAAAAATAAAATACAAGGCAAAGCCCCATATTAAACTCGATACTTTAAAAAGGATCGCAAAAACGACTAAGTAAAAGAGTTCAATGAGAATAGATTCTTTGTTTGCTTTGTATTTAAAGTATAAGAATAAGCCCAAACCAATAGTGCTAAATAGCAGTAGAAAAAATAAATTTTGAATTAGCAGTGTGGGAACTTTAGTGCCCGTAATATCCAAGATAATAAGTTGTACCTGAGAAAGGTGAAACTCAAACAGCATAAACAATAAGAGCATTCCATAACTCGTTTCAAACAGTGCTTTTGAGACTGGAGGCGCCTTTTGGACCTCGGAGTTCCAATGTTGTTCCCCAAAATGATATCCACTGACTATAATAAATAGGAGTAGAGCTATACTGGGTAAAATGTAAAAAAGTGCTGCCCCAGAAAGCACTATACATACATAGTAAATTAAAATTTTCCAAAAGCTTGCTGCCTTATTTTGACTATTAATATTCTTTATAAGCGACAAATCATTCGCTCCATGCAGAATTCCAAAACTAAAAATTAATAAAAACCCAACATAAATCTGCAAGTCTTGTGATAAAAACGAATCGATCCATAGACCGAAAAAGCTTGCTATTATTGCAATGTTGGAATATTTTAACATTTATTTTAAAATTTTTCTTAAAAATAAGTAAAAAAAAATTAAAAAAAAGCATTGTCGTTTGTTTGTTGTTTTCTATTTTCGCTTGACCAATTTATTTAAATCTATTAATTAACCAATTTAATTTATTTTTTATGTCAAACTTTCCTTTATTTAGTTCGCTAGTTGCGAAAATGTTACCTACTGATTATGTAGGATTTACTTTTTTTGTAGGCTGTATGGCCATGATGGCTGCTTCAGCCTTTTTCTTTTTGTCATTGAGTCAATTTGACAAAAAGTGGAGAACTTCTGTTTTAGTATCGGGTTTAATCACCTTTATTGCAGCAGTTCACTATTTCTACATGAGAGATTATTGGGCTGCTTTCCAAGAATCTCCAACATTCTTCCGTTATGTGGATTGGATTTTGACTGTGCCTTTGATGTGTCTTGAGTTTTACTTGATACTTAAAGTTGCTGGAGCAAAACAAAACCTATTGTGGAAAATGATTTTCTATTCTGTAATCATGTTGGTTACAGGTTACTTCGGAGAAGCAGTAGATCAAGCCAACGCTTGGATGTGGGGCTTAGTTTCAGGTATTGCTTACTTCGCAATTGTATATGAAATCTGGTTGGGTGAAGCATCAAAATTGGCTGCTACAGCTGGTGGAAATGTATTAGCATCACACAAAATCTTATGTTGGTTCGTATTAGTGGGTTGGGCAATCTACCCATTAGGATACATGTTAGGAACTGACGGATGGTACACTAGTATCTTAGGAAAAGGAAATGTAGATGTTGCTTACAACATTGCAGATGCTATCAACAAAATTGGATTCGGATTAGTAATTTATAGCTTAGCTGTAAAATCTCAGAAAGACTAATTACAATTCTTGTTACAAATAGAAAAACCGAGCTGAAAGGCTCGGTTTTTTTTATGGTTTCTAACGGCTTATTTGGTGAGTGTAATCTCAAATAATTTATCCCAATTTTTCCCAGTCACAAATAGGGTTTTTGTTTTCTTATTGTAGGCAATGCCGTTCAAAACTTCGGCGGAGGCATTTTTTACTTGTGCCCGTAATCCCGATAAATCCAATACGCCTTCTACTTCTCCCGAGGAGGGATTAATGATTGCAATGGCATCTTTTTGCCAAATATTACCATAAATTTTTCCTTCAACCCATTCCATTTCATTTATCGATTTTATCTTGTTGGTATTGGTATATACATTAATGTAGTCGTCCATTTTTTGGGTGGTGGGATTCATTTTCCATATTTTTTCGGTGCCATCTGATTGGTAAATAAACTGTCCATCATTGGTTAATCCCCAACCTTCAATAGGTTTGTCATAGGTGAACGTTTTGATTTTTTTTAATGTATTGGCATCATATATAAATCCTACATTCGATTGCCAGGTGAGTTGAAACCACTGGCTGTTAATTGCCGTAATGCCTTCGCCAAAATACTCAGGATCTAGATTTATTTGCTTGGCTACTTTTCCTGTTTTATAATCATAAGATCGCAGGTGCGAAGCCCCTTTTTGACCGGTACTTTCATATAAGGTATCGCGGTAAAATTCTAAGCCTTCAGTAAACGACAGCGTATCGTGTGCATACGTGTTTACAATTTTATAGGTTCTAAACGCGGGCACTTGGCTAGAAACTACTTCAATTCGGGTAGTAAGTTCGGCAAAATCATTTTCAAAATAAATTTGCGCTTTCAAGTTTTGGTAGCCTAATTTTTCTCCTTTAATAGGCAATTCAAATTTGCCGAGGCCATTTGTACTTTTTACTTTTTGCTCGTTCAGGTAATAGACAATGCTATCTACCGTTTTGTTTTGGCTGTTGAGCATCGCAATTTCAATAGATTCACCAGGAATGCATTGGGATTTCATGTGTTCCACATCAAAGGCAAAAAAGCTATCTTTTTCTGATTTGCTGGGTCCGCAAGCCAAAAATAGTTGAGTTAGTAGAATAAAAATGAGTGCGTTAGAATTTTTCATGATTCGTAATTTTGGGGTGCAATATACAATACAAATTTATATACAATTTGCACTTGCAAAAATATAAAATTGCCTTATATTTGCAATGGCAAGTCCTACACGACCAGCTCCTGTAGAATCCTCCAGGATGGGAACATAGCAAAGGTATATGGTTGTAGCGGTGCGATGTAGGTCGCTTGCCTTTTTTTAATAAATAATCCTTTCCAACATCTTCCACTCGGAAGATTTTTTTGTTTCTATTCTACGAAACCCGAACCAGTTTGTCCGCTTTTTACGGGTAATTTGTGCTATATTTGCGCCTTATTTTAAAACAGTTATGTTTCAAAAAGTGGTGTTTATTACCGGCGCATCTTCAGGAATCGGAAAAGCAATCGGAACCTATTTGCACGACAAAGGGTTTCGTGTTATAGGCAGTAGCCGTAACCCCGAGAAATACTCAAATCCCTTGTTTCCGTTATTGGCTGTAGATGTAAAAGATCCGGCAAGTATTCAAGAAGCTGTAACCAACATTATTGCCAATTATGGCGAGATTGATGTCCTGATTAATAATGCGGGAGTTGGTATTACCGGCCCATTAGAAGAATTACCCGAACACGAAATCAAAGCCAATTTTGAAACCAACTTTTTTGGCCCCATTGCTGTGATGAAAGCAGTTTTACCTCACATGCGCCACCAAAAATCGGGTTTAATTATAAACATCACCTCTATTGCCGGCTATATGGGTTTGCCTTATCGCAGCATTTATTCGGCATCCAAAGGCGCATTAGAACTCCTTACCGAATCCCTTAATATGGAGGTTAAGCCGTTTGGAATAGCCATTACCAATGTGGCGCCGGGCGATTTTGCTACCAAGATAGCTTACAATCGATTCCATGCTCCTGTAATTAAAGGGTCAGCTTATGAAGCCTCGTATGGAAAATCTTTGAGTTTGCTCAATGAACATGTCGATTCGGGAAGTAATCCGGAACAAATGGCCGAGGCGATCTATGCAATCATCAAATCTAAAAATCCAAAAATCCACTACAAAGTGGGTTCGTTTATGCAAAAATTCTCGGTGGTCTTGAAGCGAATTTTGCCCGACAAAAGCTACGAACGCCTGCTCATGAATCATTATAAATTGTAATTTTGATCCTATAAAATAAACACAACTAAATACATACACCATGAAATTTTTTATTGACACCGCCAACCTTACTGAAATTGCCGAAGCACAAGCCTTGGGGGTTTTAGATGGCGTAACCACCAATCCGTCCTTAATGGCCAAAGAAGGCATTACCGGAAAAGATAATATTTTGAAACATTATGTAGCCATTTGCGAACTCGTTACGGGTGATGTAAGTGCCGAAGTAATTGCTGTGGACTACGAAGGCATGGTGCGTGAGGGAGAAGAATTGGCCGAATTGCATCCGCAAATTGTGGTAAAATTACCGATGACCAAAGAAGGTGTAAAAGCCTGTAAATATTTTTCTGACCGCGGCATTCGCACCAACGTTACTTTAGTGTTCTCAGCTGGGCAAGCCTTGTTGGCAGCCAAAGCGGGAGCTTCCTATGTTTCTCCTTTTATTGGACGCTTGGACGATATTTCTACGGATGGCTTAAATTTGATCGAAGAAATTCGTTTGATTTATGATAACTACGGTTTTGAAACCGAAATTTTAGCCGCTTCGGTGCGCAATACCATGCACATCATTAACTGTGCAAAAATTGGTGCCGATGTGATGACTGGCCCGTTATCTGCCATTGTTGGTTTGTTGAAACACCCCTTAACAGATATTGGCTTGGCTCAATTCTTGGCCGATTATGCCAAAGGAAATAATTAAAAAAAAACACGAGATAAAAAAAGGGACTTCAGCAATGAGGTCCCTTTTTTATTGAGTTATACTTGGCTTACAATTGTTTTTCAAAATCCACATCAAACAAATTGGTAAAGGCATTTTTTATTATCGTATTGGGTTCCAAGATAATCGTGCGGTGCACTTTCATGATGGCCCAATTCCGTTTGGCTTCTTCAAAGTTGTGCGCCTGAACTTCTACGATTCCATTAAAGTTGTACTTGGCCACTAGGTTTTGCCATTCGGATACATCGGAATCTAGATTGACGGCCACAATGGTATATTCGGGGTGAAGCATATGCAATTCTATGGCTTTTTTATGTGCTGCGATGTAGTGCGAAGTGAGGTTTTTAGTCCAAAAAAATAAGATGGTTTTAGACTCACATAGGGTCCTATAGTCAAAGGGTTTATTGGCTAAGTCAACGAGTTTTACTTGCGGCAATTGCTTTTGCGCAATGAGGTTATTGATGGCTTTGCCTATCTCGTTAATTTCGTTTTTCTTGCTGTTGTCGGTCGAAACTTGGTGGTAGGTATCCAGAAATTTTTGATTGTTCACCATGTTTTGTTCCTCGAGCAAATAGGTAAAGGCAATGTTGTTGAGGATGATGTTTTTTACCTTTTCATTTTTAAGGAGAGTATCCGCAATTTTTAATTTATTGATGTTGGTCTTTAAGGCCAAATCTACTTCAGTGAAATGATTGTGGTAATTGATGGCCCCCATGTTGTTGAGCATATGCGATAAATAGGACACAAATGGTGCATAATTGGACAAGTTGGGGTTGTTGAAATTTATAGCTTTTCGGTAGTTGTAAAAGAAGGAGGGCAGGAGCTCAATTACGTCTTCACCGGTTCTCATTTTGTGGGCCAGTGGGTAAATTTCTTTTTTGGTATAATGCGCAAAATTCAACGCACTTTGGGCATACAAATCAAAACCGCTGCTCCATTTGATGCTGGCTTTTTTCTGCAGATAAAAATTCTTTTTCTCTTTGTAGGAAGCGTCAATTTGCGCAGTAAATTTGGGAAGTGGGTAATCAAACACATCAAAAATGGTGTTGCGATCGGCTTCGTTTTTAAGATACAACTCCATCAAAAAGTTATTTTTTTGATCGCCACGACCACAAAAAACAATCGAGTTGTCAAAGTCTTTGGCATTGAGCCGCACCATGATACTGTCGTTTTTTTCAAAATAAACATACTGGTATTCCGGATCGTTTTTGAACGTGTACATACCAGGAGTTAGCGAGTCAAATTTGATGAAAAACCGATTGTTTTCGTCGAGCAGCACGCTGTCAATCACCTCGTTGTCTCGGCAAAAGAGCATGTATGGATTGGTTGGATTTGAAACTTCGCCACCAAAATAGGCGGTATAATTGTCGCTTTTAAATTCCTTGTTGCAGGAAACCAATAAGAAGGCCAAGGGCAAAACAAAGTATGGAACAATATGCTTCTTGAGGTCAGTCATTTATATTAAAATAGGGGACAAAAATATCGAGTCTACATATAGGGTAGTGTTAAGGCCTCGTTAAATAAACTTTTGTTGCCCAAAGCCATGAATACCCGCACTTATTTTATACTTTTGCGCAAATTTAAAATCCTCCATTTTAGTTATGCTAACAGTCAATAATTTATCGGTACAGTTTGGAAAACGCATCTTGTTTGACGAAGTAAATACCACTTTTACACACGGAAACATCTACGGTGTAATTGGTGCCAACGGCGCAGGAAAATCTACTTTCTTAAAAATTATTGCGGGAGATATTGACCCCACTTCGGGTAATATTCACTTGGAACCGGGCAAACGCATGTCGGTCTTGAACCAAAACCACAACATGTTTGACGAGCACACCGTATTGGAAACTGTAATGATGGGAAACAAAATTTTGTTTGCCGTAAAAAAAGAAATGGACGAATTGTATTTGGATTACAACGACGCCAATGCCGATCGAATTGGTGAATTGCAAGTGCAGTTTGAAGAAATGAACGGCTGGAACGCCGATTCGAATGCCGCTGCTATGTTATCCAACTTAGGAATCAGAGAAGACAACCACTATACCTTGATGGCCGATTTGGACGGAAAACTGAAAGTACGCGTATTATTGGCGCAGGCACTTTTTGGCAATCCCGATATGCTAATCATGGATGAGCCGACCAATGACTTGGATTTTGAGACCATTGCGTGGTTGGAGAATTTCTTGGCCAATTATGAAAACACCGTTATTGTGGTTTCGCACGACCGTCACTTTTTGGATGCGGTGTGTACGCATATCTCGGATATTGATTTTGGAAAAATTAACCACTATTCGGGGAACTATACATTTTGGTATGAATCTTCCCAGTTAGCGGCCAAACAACGCGCCCAACAAAACAAAAAAGCTGAAGAAAAGAAACAAGAATTAGAAGAATTTATCCGTCGTTTTAGTGCGAATGTAGCCAAATCTAAGCAAGCTACTTCCCGTAAAAAGATGATCAGCAAATTAAATATTTCCGAGATTAAGCCATCCAGCCGACGTTATCCAGCGATTATTTTTGACCAAGAACGCGAAGCGGGCGACCAAATATTAAATGTAGAAAATCTAAGTGCATCAATTGACGGTGACACCTTGTTTACCGGTGTGGATCTGAATATGGCCAAAGGCGATAAAATTGTCTTGTTCTCCAAAGATTCTCGAGCTACAACCGCTTTTTATGAAATATTGAACGGCCACCAACAACCCGATTCGGGGCAATTTGACTGGGGAGTAACGACCAATCAAGCCTATTTGCCGTTGGATAATCATGCCTTTTTCGAAAATGACTATTCCTTAGTGGATTGGTTGCGCCAATGGGCCAAAACCGAAGAAGAACGCGAAGAAGTAAACATTCGCGGATTTTTGGGCAAGATGATTTTCTCGGGCGAAGAAGCATTAAAAACCAGCCGCGTATTGTCGGGAGGAGAAAAAGTGCGTTGTATGTTGTCGCGCATGATGATGGAACGCGCCAATATTTTGATGTTGGACGAACCTACCAATCACTTGGATTTGGAGTCGATTACGGCATTTAATAATTCATTGAAAAACTTTAAAGGATCTGTGATATTCACAACCCACGATCACGAGTTTGCGCAAACAGTCGGAAATCGAGTAGTGGAGCTCACACCAAATGGTGTAATAGACCGCTACATGACGTTTGACGATTATTTGGACGACGAAAAAGTGCAAGAATTGCGTGCTAAAATGTATACCAAGTAACACCTGTGCTTACCTAGAATAACGAATAAAAATCCCTTTTTTAGGGATTTTTTTGTTTTGAATTTCTTTGCTCAATACAGGTCAATTGGGTTTTGGATAAATAAAAATTTTAGATTGAGTAAGAAAAACTCAAAAAGGTCTACAAAAAATACTAATTTTACCGACCAAACACACGCACCCATGAGTCAAAAACTATTGCTCAGTGAAAAAGAAGTTGCCATCATCTTGCATCGTTTGGCGTGTCAGTTAATTGAAAAACATTTGGATTTTTCAAACACAGTATTAGTTGGGATTCAACCGAGAGGTGTGTTTCTGGCTGAGCGTATCAAACAACTGCTAGAGCAGGAATACCAGGTGCCTAGCATTGCTTTTGGCTATTTGGACATCACTTTTTTCAGGGACGATTTTCGTCGTACCGCTACCCCAATCGAGGCCAATTCTACCAAAATTGATTTTTTAGTCGAAAACAAAAAAGTCATTTTCATTGACGATGTTTTATACACTGGTCGCAGCATCCGATCAGCCTTAACCGCTATTCAGTCGTTTGGCCGACCCGCCGAAATTGAATTATTGGTACTCATTGACCGACGATTTAGTCGACATTTACCCATACAGCCCGATTACCGCGGACGTCAGGTAGATGCCATCAACCAAGAAAAAGTAAAAGTCCACTGGAAAGAACAAGACGGTGAAGATGCCGTCTATTTAGTTCCAACAACAACTATACAAACCACAACAACCGCATGAGTGAATTAAGTGTCAATCATTTATTGGGAATCAAATACCTTCAGCCCGAAGATATTCAGCTGATTTTTGAAACAGCCGATCACTTTAAAGAAGTCATCAATCGCCCCATCAAAAAAGTTCCATCATTACGAGACATTACCATTGCCAATATCTTTTTCGAAAATAGCACCCGAACCAAATTGTCGTTTGAGTTGGCCCAAAAACGCCTTTCTGCCGATGTGATTAGTTTTTCGGCAGCACAATCTTCGGTAAAAAAAGGGGAGACTTTAATTGATACGGTAAACAACATCTTATCCATGAAAGTCGATATGGTGGTGATGCGCCATTCTTCGCCAGGAGCGGCTCATTTTTTGTCGCAAAAAGTGAAGGCCAGTATCATCAATGCAGGCGATGGTGCACACGAACATCCTACGCAAGCGCTCTTAGATAGTTATTCGATACGTGAACGATTGGGTGAAGTAGGAGAAAAAAAAGTGGTCATTGTGGGCGATATATTGCATTCAAGAGTTGCACTTTCTAATATTTATGCCTTGCAGATGCAGGGTGCCCAAGTAAAAGTGTGCGGACCCAAAACCTTGATTCCGCGTTACATAGAATCCTTGGGGGTACAAGTAGAACCCAATTTGCGCAAAGCCCTCGAATGGTGCGATGTGGCCAATATGCTCCGTGTGCAAAACGAGCGCATGGACGTAAATTATTTTCCGTCTACCCGCGAATATGCTCAGCAATATGGAGTAGACAAACCGCTGTTGGATTCGTTATCCAAAGAAATTGTAATTATGCACCCAGGCCCCATCAATCGTGGGGTAGAGATTACCAGTGAAGTCGCTGATTCGTCGCAATCGGTAATCTTAAACCAAGTAGAAAATGGTGTGGCTATCCGAATGGCAGTGATTTATTTATTGGCCTCCAAAATACAGTCCTAACCCATGAAAGTAGAGCACCAAAATCACAGCGTGATTATTAAAGATACCCAAGGGAATTTGGAATCTTTTGTGGAGAAACTCAGCCATGAATACAAAAGTTTCGAAAAAGAAAACATAATTGTTGATCTCACGCAGCACAAGGAGTTGACCATTAAACAACTCAATCTATTTTTGGCGTTATCCAAAACGCATAAATCCGCCAAAAAATCATTTGTATTGGTGGCCAATGATATTGATTTCAATACAATTTCAGACAAACTTTCTGTCGTTCCCTCGCAATTGGAAGCGCACGACTTGATTGAATTGGACGAAATTGAGCGCGATCTAGGATTTTAATTCAACATGAACCTCACTATTTTGGGCTGTTATGCAGCCACCCCACGCACCCTTACCAATCCAACTTCCCAGGTTTTAGAAATTCGCAATC
This sequence comes from Flavobacterium psychrophilum, assembly GCA_945879625.1. Lineage (GTDB taxonomy): Bacteria > Bacteroidota > Bacteroidia > Flavobacteriales > Flavobacteriaceae > Flavobacterium > Flavobacterium psychrophilum_G. Next base: position 77,726 of record CAMCVA010000007.1, on the reverse strand, counting down.
AACATTTTCTAATCGATTGCGGAGAAGGCACCCAAGTGCAATTGCGCAAACAGAAAATTAAATTTACTAAGATAGATCGCGTGTTTATCTCGCATTTGCACGGCGATCATTTTTATGGATTAATTGGCTTAATCTCTACTTTTTCCTTGTTGAGTCGGGCAAATGAATTGCATATTTATGGGCCCAAAGGTATCCAAGAAATTATTCAATTGCAATTGCGCTTGTCGGAGTCTTGGCCCCAATTCGACTTGATTTTTCACGACTTGACATCCAAAGAATCCCAAGTATTGTATGAAGATGATCAGGTGCGCGTACACAGTTTTCCGCTCAAACACCGCGTGTATACCAACGGATTTTTGTTTCAAGAAAAACCAGCAGAACGCAAGTTGGATATGAATGCGGTTTTGAACTACGAAATAGACAGCTGTTACTACCAAAACATCAAGAACGGCAAAGACATCACTTTAGAAGATGGACGAGTGATCCCCAATTCGGAATTGAGTTTAGATCCCCCAGTCACCAAAAGCTATGCCTATTGTTCGGATACCAAATATACCGAATCGATTATTCCGTATATTCAAGATGCAACCGTTTTGTACCACGAGAGCACTTTTTTGGAATCAGAGGAAGCTTTGGCCAAAAAAACCATGCATGCCACCGCCAAGCAAGCCGCATTGATCGCGCAGAAAGCGGGCGTTGGTCAGCTAATTTTAGGCCATTATTCTACACGTTACGCAAATATTGAGTTATTTAAACAGGAAGCCCAAGCACATTTTGAGTCCGTTTTATTGGCCAATGATGGCGTTCGATTTGAATTTTAAAAACACTCAAAAATAAGTACCTTCGTCACTCAATTTGAAGCGTATGAAAGATCTAAGTAATTACAGAAAGTCTTACGAAATAAGTAGCTTGTTGGAGCAAGATATTCCAAGCGATCCCATCAATTTGTTTCACCGCTGGTTTCACGAAGTGCAAGATTTTGGTGGAGTTGACGAGGTGAACGCCATGACCGTTTCTACTCTCGGGTTTGATGGTTTTCCCAAAGCACGCGTGGTGTTATTGAAACAATACAACGAAGAAGGATTTGTGTTTTATACCAATTACCAATCCGAAAAAGGCAAAGCCATTGCAGCCAATCCCAAGGTATGTTTATCTTTTTTTTGGAATAGCATGGAACGTCAAGTTATTATTAAAGGGACAGCACTGCTATTATCTGCCGAGCAATCGGATGCGTATTTTTATTCTCGGCCATTGGGAAGCCAATTGGGCGCCATTGTCTCACCGCAAAGTGAGATTATCCCCAACCGAACAGTATTGGAAACCCAATTACACGATTTAGAACAACAGCGCAACCAAGAAGTACAGCGACCAGCACATTGGGGAGGATACCGCGTTGAACCAATATCCGTTGAGTTTTGGCAAGGTCGACCCAATCGTTTGCACGACCGTATTCGGTATACAATACAAGCCGATTTTTCCTGGTCCGTTGATCGTTTGGCTCCATAAAGTATTACCGAACTATTCCTTAAACTCCTTTTCAGGAGTTTTTTTTATGTCTGATATTTTCAATTATTGTAAGAAAAATATAGTATAAAAATTTAAATAAGTGTATTTCATCGATTTTATTTCACACTTAAACGATAAACGACGTACTATTGTGGTGTCAAAAAGAAAGAATAATTGTTTACGAAAGTTTTGCCCAAATCTACTGTAAACTCAAACCTACTGATTATGAAATCACTTGTACTCAAATCCCTTGTAGTTGTAGCCTTAGTGCTCAGTTTATCTTCTTGTTCGTCTAACGCATCAGAAGATAATATCGCCAAACCCGAATTGGTTCAGCAATTTAACTATTCGTCCGATGAACTTGAATTGGCCGATTTAATTAACGAGTACCGCGTGAGTCAAGGATTGAATGCATTAGAAATCGTGAATCACGTTTCTTTCAAATCAGAGGAGCACAATGTATATATGATCGCCAAGCAAGTAGTTAATCACGATTTATTTGACCAACGTTCACACAACATCATGGAAGTCTTGGGTGCGGTAAAAGTAAATGAAAATGTGGCCTATAATTTTGCTACTCCTGCTTCAGCCTTGAATGCCTGGTTAAACAGCCCCGCACACAAAGCAAACATCGAGGGAACTTTTACACATTTTGGAGTTTCAATCCGAGTTGACCCCTACACCGGTAAAAAATATTTTACCAATATCTTTATAAAAAAATAGCGTTTAAAAATAGAGTTTAGTTTAGTTTTTTTTGACATTGAACCACCTTTCCCAAGGTGGTTTTTTGTTTTAGCCAACCGCTTCTTTATACCGAACCAAGCAACGCTCTCGCGCAAATTTATGATCGACCATAGGAGTTGGGTAAGTCAATTCATGTAGCTCAGGCACCCATTTATTGATATATTCTAATTGTTTGTCAAATTTTTTAATCTGTTCGCTTGGATTAAAGATGCGAAAATAAGGAGCTGCATCTACTCCGCTCCCTGCGGCCCATTGCCAATTCCCAACATTGCTTGCTTGTTCGTAATCCAATAGCTTTTGGGCAAAATAGGTTTCGCCCCAGCGCCAATCGATGAGCAGGTGTTTGCATAAAAAACTGGCCACAATCATCCGCACGCGGTTGTGCATGTGTCCGGTAGCATTAAGTTCGCGCATACCCGCATCTACAAAAGGATATCCGGTATGCCCGGTGCACCATTTCTCAAAATCAGCTTCGTTGTTATTCCATTGAATGGCGTCGTATTTGGGTCGAAAACTGGCTCGTGTGGTGTGCGGAAAATGCCATAAAATTTGCATGAAAAATTCCCGCCAAATGAGTTCATTCAAAAACGTTTTGTTGTTGGAACGGGACGCGATTTGCACCATTTTACGGATGCTCACCGCCCCAAAACGCAAATAAGCTCCCAAGTAGGAGGTTTTATTTACTGCCGGAAAATTGCGGGTTTGTTCGTAGTTGTCTATTAAATGTGCAGACACATCATAGGGAGTAATCGCAACGTGGGAGCGCTGAAAACCAATATCGCTCAATGATAAAAACGGATAGGCATGATCGGCCAAATTTGCTAACTGAGATTCAGAAGCATATGACTGTAGCTGAACCGTTGAAAAATTGCTTTTCCATTTGTTAGAATAAGGCGTGTAGACCACATAGGGCAAGCCGTCGTCTTTGACTACTTCGTTTTTTTCGAAAATAACTTGGTCTTTACAGGTTTTAAACGGAATGTTCTGGGCGGCCAACATTTCATAGATTGTTTTGTCTCGAGATCGGGCGTTGGGTTCGTAATCGCGGTTGGCATACACGGCCGAGATGGGGTGTTGGGCAATAAGTTGTTCAATAATAGTGAGTGGATCGCCATGAAATACCGCCAATGATTTTCCAACAACTACCAACTTTGCTTGGATAGCAGATAGTAAATCATGAATAAAACTCACGCGGGCATCTGCTCGATCCAATTGGCTTAAAATGGTCGTGTCAAAAATAAAAATTGGGAGCACCTCATTTGACTCTGCCAAGGATTCATACAAACCGTGGTTGTCTTCCAAGCGTAAATCACGTCGAAACCAAAATACTGTCATAGGTAGAATTTACTTACGAATGTACTAAAAGTCTAGACATTCCTCCATCCAAATGCAAGACTTGTCCAGACATCCAACTGCCTTGGTCACGCAGTAAAAAAGCAGCCATTTCGGCCAAATCTTGCGCTTGTCCGTATCGCTTTAGCGGATGACGATCGTTGGCTTTTTCTTGTTTGAGTTCGCTATTCAAAAATTTATCGGCCAATGGTGTATGTGTGAGTGAAGGCGCAATTACATTTACACGCAAGTGCGGGGCATATTCGGCAGCCAAGGCACGAGCAAAACCTTCTACAGCTGATTTGGCCGCTGAAATGCTGCTGTGAAACGGCATGCCCATCGTGGCAGCCACGCTACTAAACAACACCACGCTTGCTCCCGAGCTAGCCGTTAAGTTGGGCAACAAGGCTTGCAAACAGCGCACGAGTTGAAAGAAATTGATTTGCATGTCTTGCTCAAAGTTTTCTAGTTTCAATCCTCTAAACGGTCGCAAGTTGATGCTTCCTGGGCAATACACAAAACCATCAATAACTGCCGGAAGTTGTGCAATTGGTAACTCATCCGCAGTTACATCAAATGGAATATGGGTATGGCGCACGTTAGTTTGAGGTGCAGTTCGAGATAAGATAAAGAGGTTGGATTCGGTTTGCATAAGTTCGGCAATAGCCAATCCAACGCCATAAGAACCGCCGATTAAGACAATGTTTTTCATGTTGTTTATTTTATTTCCCAAAAAGGGCTGTTAGTTTGTGTTGTCTGTAAGTGAAAATCTCATTCAATTTGGGTTTAACCAAGAAGGGATGCACCAATTGGCCAAAAATTCCAAACGGGATTTTATAATCAATGATGTCTTCCATTTCAACTCCACCGGGCACTTCTTTTAGAAAGTGTTTGTGGTGCCAAAAGGCATAAGGACCAAAACGTTGCTCATCAACAAAAAAAGATTTATCAACCACATGAGTAATTTCGGTTACCCATTTGGTTTTGATGCCCAACACAGGTGTTACGATATACTGGATAATTTGGCCTTGATACATGGGTCTATCGGCGCCATCACAGATTTCAAAACCCATGTATTCGGGTGTAATGGATTTCAAATTGCGTGGTTCGGATAAAAAAGCCCAAGCTTCATCCAAAGAAATGGGTAGAAATTGTTTGCTTTTGAGTTGGTATAGTTTCATGAAATATTTTTTGCAAATGTATCATTTTGTTTAACAAAAAATTAAAAATGATGAACAAAATTTATTCGCTAAAAGTTGTATTTTTGGCAACAAATAATTTAATACTATGAAAAAAATAATTGCATTGATCGTATTTGGATGTGTATCTGCATTCGCACAAGTAAAGACACCACAACCTAGCCCAAAGGCCAGTTTGGTTCAAATTGTTGGATTAACAGAAGTAGCTGTAGACTACAGCCGACCTACCATGAAAGGACGTAAAGTTTTTGGTGAGTTAGTTTCTTTTGGAAAATTATGGCGCACTGGAGCCAATTACAATACTACTGTAACATGCTCGGACGATGTGGTGATTGATGGCAAAACATTGAAGGCCGGAAAATATGCTCTTTTTACTATTCCTAAAATTGATACCTGGGAATTTATATTCTACAAAGACAACGACAATTGGGGAACTCCAGCCGAGTTGGACGAAGCAAAAGTGGCTTTGCGATGTACAGTAAAACCAGAAATAACTGCCAAATCAATTGAAGCATTTACTATCGCTATAAACCCAATTGACATCTATTCTGCAACCCTAGATTTATCTTGGGAGCGTTCTATTGCTTCATTAAAATTTGATGTACCTACCTACAAAACGGCCATGGCCAGTATCGAAAAAACCCTGGCAGGTCCATCGGGGGGTGATTATTATTCGGCAGGCGTATTTTTATTCACTTCTAATGGCGACATTGCAAAAGCATTAGAATATGTAAACAAAGGTATTGGGATGAGCAAAGATGCACCCTATTGGATGTTGCGTCAAAAATCTTTAATCCAAGCCAAAATGGGGGACAAAAAAGGCGCGATTGAAACCGCAAAACTTTCCTTGGCGGCCGCTACTGATGCCAAAAATGCGGATTACGTGAAGATGAACAACGACAGCATTTCTGAGTGGTCCAAAAAATAATTAGTCAAGTAACTAAAACATTAAAATCCCGTTAGTCCAACGGGATTTTTTTTGTGCCTTTGTAGATGGTTATTTCCAACAACCAAGCCAACAAGATCGTACCTACAGCGCCTATAAAATTGAGCCATAAGAAGCCAACCACATCGATGTAATACACATAAAATATGACCAATTGGCTAATTACGGTTGCCCAAAATATGGCATTGGCATGGATGCGTTTAAAGTAAAACCCAACTAAAAATATACCCAACACGGTGCCGTAAAATAATGAACCCACAATGTTTACCAACTGTATGAGGTTTTCTACCAAGGTGCCCATGCAAGCAAATAGGATGGCGATAATTCCCCACAAAATGGTAAAAAATTTAGTTGCATTTACGTAATGCTTGGGTGATTTTTCGGATTTTAAATTTCGTTTGTATAAATCGATTGCGGTGGTCGAGGCCAAAGCGGCAATACCCGAAGCAGTTGAGGACATGGCCGCTGATAAAATTACGGCCAATAAAAGCCCAATTAGACCCTGGGGTAAATAATGCAAAATGAAGTAGATAAAAACATAGTCTTTGTCATTCGTTTCTGATTTCTCGTCGGCTTTGGAGATGATTTCGCGCGCCTGTTCCCGCAAATCATTTTCCTTACTCGAAAGAGCCACGAGTTCTTTACGCAATATGGGGTTGTCGTAATTTTGGTTTAAATGATCAATGTAAATTAGGTTGATTTCTTTTTTTTCCTCAGACAATTGGTCCATTTTAACTTCCAAAGCCTCGTATTCTTTTTTGTAGGCCGAATGTTCAACCAAGGCTTTGTTGTTGGGATTAAAATTTACCGGTGCCGGATTAAACTGAAAAAACACAAAAACCATAACTCCAATTAATAAGATAAAAAACATCAAGGGGATTTTTAAAAAACCGTTCATGATGAGTCCCATTTGGCTTTCACGTACCGATTTGCCTGATAGATATCTACCAACCTGCGATTGATCAGTACCAAAATAGGAGAGGGCCAAGAAAAATCCGCCGGTAATTCCGCTCCAAAAGGTGTAGCGTTTTTCGGGATCAAAGGAGAAATCTAAAATTTCCATTTTATGATTGGCTCCGGCAATGTGCATGGCATTGCTTAAGCTCATGTCGTTGGGCAATAAATGAAGGATCAAGAAAAAAGCGATGATTAATCCTAGAAATATGACAAACATTTGGTGTTTTTGAGTCACGTTCACTGCATTAGTCCCACCGGCTACCGTATAAATAATTACCAAAACCCCAATAACCAGAATGAGCCAGGTGAGGTTCCAGCCCAAAATAGCCGACAACACAATAGCTGGTGCATAGATGGTAATTCCGGTGCCTAACCCGCGTTGTACCAAAAACAACAGCGAAGCCAAGGTGCGTGTTTTAAGGTCAAAACGTTGCTCCAAATATTCATAGGCCGTGTAGACTTTAAGTCGGTGGTAAATAGGAATAAAGGTGTAGCAAATTACTACAATGGCCAACGGCAAACCAAGGTAAAATTGCACAAAACCCATCCCGTCGTGGTAGGCTTGTCCGGGCGTAGACAAAAAGGTAATTGCACTGGCTTGTGTAGCCATTACAGAAAGGCCTACCACATGCCAAGGCGTGTCGTGATTGCCCAAAATGTATTCCTCTACATTTTGACTCCCTTTGGTTTTCCAGACGCCATACACTACAATAAATAGGAGTGTTACTGATAAGATAATCCAATCAATTTGCTGCATATCAGGAGAATAAAAACATGAGTAAACAAAATAGTAATACATACAACACATTGGCAACCAAGACCCAGGTGTAACTTTTTTTCCAAACTCCGATTTCGTTTTTCATCTTTTTTATTTGATTGAAATTAAATTAGCCAACAATCGATAGGCACCCGGAACGCCTTCGGGCAATTCTCTAAAAAAACTAAGTCCCGTATAAATGTAATTTCCTGTTCCGTATTTGGCATGCAAAATCAAGCCGTTTTTGGCTGTTTCTCCGGTGTCATTTGCGCTCAATATAGGCGTGAAAGCTTTATCCCATTGGTTTGGAAAATACAAGCCAATTTCTTGTTTCCAATGCAAAAAATCGGCAGCAGAGAGTACATTGGGTTTGTTTACCAGCGGATGATTGGGAGCCAGAAAGCGCACTTCGGCTTGTTCTTCGGTTACTCGATCACGTGAAATTTTGAGCGGAAACGGAGAAAAAGCAGAGCTCGTTAGATCGTCCAAGGTATTGTATTGCACAATCAAGGTTTTTCCATTTTTCACAAAATCGAGTAAATAGGTTTGCTTGCTGGCTAATTCTTGCACGGTATTGTAGGCACGAATTCCGGTGATTACCACATCAAATTGGGAAAGATAATCAGGAGAAAGCAAGTGCGGATCGAGTAATTTTACATCATAGCCCATCTGGGTTAATCCAGTAGGGACTGCATCTCCGGCTCCCATGAGGTAGCCAATTTTTTGTTTGCCGATTTTGAGTGCTAACCGTACCACTTTGGTTTCGGCCGGTTTCAGGATTTGTTGTTTGGCAATGTGCGGGTATTGGATGCTAATTTGTTCTTTGTTGTAATTCACCCCATCAACTATAGCAGAGGCCGTAAGGGTTGCCGATTCTAATTTATCAGAAGGTGTCACAGTAAAATCAACCGCAAGTTCTTCGTTTTTGTTGGCTAATCGAAACGGAACCGAGGCGGGTGAACTGGACCAATTGGCAGGTAATTCTAGCTGAACCACGCCCTGCACATCGGCAGCGCCGGCTTTGAGTTTCACCGTTATTTTTTTGCTTTGTGTAGTGGGAAACAGCACAACTTTATCTGTTATGGAAAGGCTTACGGCTGGAACAATATCGAGCGGCATGTGTACTTCACCTTTCACATCGTCGGTGTATTGGTAATGCACTACGCGCGCATACGATAGGGTTGCGCCATATAAAGTCAAGTCAAAAGTCAGGGTAATTTCCTTTGGTTTTTCGGGAAGTCCAATGGCGTTCAATTCAGGCACTTGGTACATTCCTTCGCTGTAGGGGTTGGCCAACCAATAGGGTTGCGAGTAATTCATCGAACTCGGAATTACCAGATTGAGTGTGGTTTTAACTGGTTTATTGGTTTCTAATTCTTGGGCTTTAAAATCAACTGAAGTTTCAGGGTTTAGACGAATTGCACTCAGTTGAATAGGCGCTGCTGATCGGTTAATTGCCTCGACCTGAATTTTAATGCGCGAATTGGGCGTAGTTTCTTGCGTATCGGCAATGCCTTCCAAATACAAACCGGCGCAGCCTGCAATTACGGCTTTGATTTCTTGAGATTTGATCGATTTCCAATGCTCGTCTTCTATTTCTTGCATCAACTGATAAGCCATTACTAAATTGGGTAGACTTTTAGCTGGATTGGTAAAATCAAAATCATGTATAGTTTGTGTGAGCAGTTCGCCTATTTTTTTTCCGCCCTTCACCCGATTCCAAGAAGTGTCAATTCCGGCAAAAAGCGCTTGATCTGGTGAGACCGGACTGCCTTTTAGAAACTCCAAATATTCGGTATCGTCGCCGCGTTCGCCAGCTGTTCCAAAACCTTGGGATTGGTGTTTGCTTCTGCTCAAGGCGGCAATTTCTTGGTTTGATTTGCCTTCGGCAGCATAGTAAACGCCTGTTTTTAACCGATATAAGTTGGTTTTATCGGCTTTTTCAAATTTGTCTTTGCTGCCGTAAAACCACCATGAGGTATTAAAAAATAACCGTTTGGCCTGCCAGGGCTTGTAGTTTTGCAATTGATTGGGGTAGCTAGTGGCCAGGATACTCAAATCAAAAGCTTCCAAACTCAATAGAGCCGACGAGGTGTGATGTCCGTGCGTAGTTCCCGGCGATCGAGCGTCAAATCGGTTGATGATTACATCGGGTTGAAATTTTCGGATGGCTAATACCACATCATGCAATACGGCATCTTTGTCCCAAATTTGCAAAGTTTCTGTAGGATTTTTTGAAAATCCAAAATCATTGGCTCGCGAAAAAAATTGGGTTCCACCATCCACTTTGCGCGCTTCGATAAGTTCTTGTGTACGGATTACACCCAGTTGTTCACGCAATTCGGGACCTATCAAATTTTGTCCTCCGTCGCCACGGGTGAGCGAGAGATAGCCGGTTTCAGCCAATTGTTCATTGGCCAAATAGCTAATTAGGCGGGTATTTTCGTCATCGGGATGGGCAGCCACATACAGTACAGAACCTAAAAAATTTACTTTTTTAAGTTGGTGGTAGAGATTTACTGCATTGGGTTTGGAAGGTGTTTGCGAATAACCACTTGCACAAGCAAATAGGACCGCAAAAAAAAATGATTTTGAAAGCTTTTGCATAGAAATATCTTAGTGGCAAGAGCTTCAAAAATAGTAATTAAATAGAAGTAATTAGACTGCTTTATATTTTTTGTGCAGTCTGGTGCTTAGGGTAATAATGAGTAACAATAGCATAGTAGATCGTTTAGGTAGATTTGGGTGGTGTAAACCTACGGCATACATTTAAAAAAACGATTAAATGTATATTAAAATCGATTAAATACATTATTTTGTTTAAAAAATAATACTATTCTTACTATTAATCTATATGTTTATTGCAAATTGAGATCCCTTTTTGAAGTAATAAGTTATTTGGGTACGTAATTTTTTCTCCCTCGGCTGTGATTAAAAATACATGAAACGCATTAATGTCATCAATTTCGGCTTCGATCGGGAAATCTTTGTCGTGTATTTTGATGGTGTCGCCAATGCGAAACGGAAAAAAGAAAAATAAAATTACCCCAGCTGTTATGTTGCTAAGTATTGACCAAGTCGCAAACATGGCCACACCCACCACGGTAGTTATGGAGGAAACCGTAAGGAAAATTGCTTTTTTATCGACACCCCAAATGAGTACAAAGCCAATAATTGCCAAAATACTGAGCAAGATGTGTAAATATTTGATCACCAAATTGGCCCGTTTTTCGATAATTTGGCTTGACTTAGCATACCGTCTTACCAATTTGGACACGACAATTCGCGTAATAAGCACAAGGAGTAGAACGATTACAGAGGCAATCCATTCTTTGGTAAAATTAGTGTTCATGGGTAGGTGAGCTAAAATGTTCAACAATATATCGGTATACTTTTTCTATGGGTAAGCCCATCACGTTGGGGTAGGAACCTTCAATGCGTTGCACACCTACAAACCCAATCCAATCCTGAATCCCATAGCTGCCTGCTTTGTCGTATGGTTCATAATTGGTGAGATAATAGGTAATTTCGTCATCAGATAATGGTCCAAATGTTACAGTAGTTTCTTCATTTATGGTAGTATGTCCTGCTGTGGTGGTAAATGTTACGGAGGTGATTACTTGGTGTGTTGCATTGGCCAAGCCACGAAGCATGCTAAAAGCTTCTTGGTGGGAATTGGGTTTGCCAATCGCTTTTCCCTGATGCCAAACGAGGGTATCACTTGTAATGAGCACATCAAATTCTTGCAAGGACGACAGAAACGGCTTGCTTTTAAGTTCGGCCAAGTAATCGGTGATGTCCGTGAATTGCAAGTGGTCGGGAAAGATTTCGTCAACTGGTTTCAATTCGATCTGCACATCGAGCTGAATGTCCTTAAAAAATTGCTGTCTTCGGGGCGATGCCGAGGCTAATATAAAGCGATAGGGTTTGGTGCGTTGGTTAAGCATAGAGGTAATAAATAGTAAACGAAACAACTGCAATAGATAAAATCCCCACCAATGTAATCCCTTTTAAAACCAAACTCAGGTGTTTGAAATCTAGTTTTTGCTTGGCCGAAAACAATTTGATGCTGCAATACAAAAGCGGCCCAACCAAACCAAATAGCATGTATATGGCGGTCGGATACAAATTAAAAGCAATAAAATACCGGTTTGTGTAATAGAGTAACAGTATCCACGGAATACAACTGAGCACCAAAAGGATTTGGGTTGCGCGAGCTGTTCCCAAAAGAACAGGAAGGGTTTGCTTTCCCTGAATTTTATCGCCTGCTACATCTTCGAGGTCTTTTACCAATTCGCGGAATATTCCTAGTATAAACGCAAAAACCGCATAATCAACCAAGATCGCAAATAGGTTGGACATGACTTGTTGGTTGCCGTCATAGGTGGCTGGAAATACATCAAAAAAACCAATTATCAATATACTAAAAGCCAGTAAACCAGCAACTACCAGGGTGCCCAATAGTAGAATCTGTTTCAAGGTGGTGGCGTAAAAATAGAGTAGGGCAGCGACCAATATAAACAACGTCACAAAGCCCGGACGCTCAATCACATTAGACAAATAAAAGCCAATTCCTACGCCCGTGCAATTCAGAACTACATATAAATTGTAGGCTTGCGCTTCGCTGATGCGACTGCCAATGAGTAGTTTGTTTGGTCGGTTAATCGCATCTGCTTCTTGGTCAAAAATATCATTGATCACATAGCCGGCAGCAGCCAAAAGCACCGTGGCCAATACCAATAAACCATATTGCCAATGGGTGAGCGACAAGAAAACGGCTTGCATTTTGAGAAAACCATAGCGCACCACAAGTTGCATGAAGGCGAGTAGGAGCAGGTTTTGGTACCGAATGAGTTGGAAGTATTTCTTCATTTTTTGTATTAATCGTGTTGGCCGTTGTAATAGGAATGCCATTTGCCTTGCACGCGCATCACTTGTTCGATCACATCGCGCACGGCACCTTTTCCGCCATTTTTATGCGAAATATAGCCGCTAACGGCCTTAATTTCGGGACTGGCGTCTTGCGGACAGCTGGCCAAACCTACCAATTGCATCACGTGAAAATCGGGAATGTCGTCGCCCATGTACAACACTTTTTTTGCGTCGATACTGTAATCTTGGCAATAGTCTTTGAAGGTTTCTACTTTATCGGGCACACCCAAATGAATGTCGGTGATGCCCAAGTTGCGCAAACGAATTCGAACGCCTTCGTTACTTCCGCCCGAAATTATACACACGTTATAGCCCGATTCTAAGGCGGCTTTCATAGCAAAACCATCGCGGATGTGCATTTGGCGCAACATTTCGCCGGTTGGACTAATGTGCACCGTTCCGTCGGTGAGCACCCCATCAACATCAAAAATGAAGGTGTCTATCTGGTTCATGATTTCTTTGTAATTCATAACAAGGACAAGGTATTTGGGCCTATTTAGCCGAATAGGTTTGCTGAATAGATTGCGTGAGTAATTGGTAAATTTCTTTTTGATTGGTTTGGCTTACTAACGCCAAATGTGTGTTTATCGTGTTTTGGTCGTTGCGAATAGCAGGACCGGTCTGACCCAATCGCGGCGATAGGTGTTGCGCTTTCTCGGCTGTTTCGGCGATGAGAGGTTTTAAAATATCAAATGGCACCTGATGTTCTTCGCAGATTTCTTCCCCAATGTGGTACAAATGATTCACAAAATTATTGACAAAAACGGCGGCTACATGCAAGGCTTTGCGTTGCACTGAATCTATGGTGTAACAATTGGGAGATATGCAATGGGCCAAAGCTGTGAGCAGTTCTTGGTCGGTAGTGTGTTCCCATTCCAAGCAAACAGGCACATGGCTGTAATCAACCATACGGTTTTTGGAAAACGTTTGCAACGGATAAAATACGGCGCGTCTGTTTTTGGAATCAAGAGCAGAAAGAGCAACACTGCCCGAGGTGTGCGCAATTAACGCATTGCTAAAGGGGAGCTTGGCCGATAGTTCGGGCAGTGCGCCATCAGAAACCGCCAAAATATAGATGTCGGCTTTGGGAATAGCAAGTAGGTTATCGGTAATTCGATCGGGTGAAATAGATAATTCGGCTTTGTTTTTGTCGCGAACGACAACTTGAATAATATCAACTTTTCCCGATTGTTGAAACGCAATAATCAGGTGTTGAGCCACATTGCCCGAACCAAAAAGGACTACTTTTATCATGCGGCTAAATTATTGAAAAATTACATACGTCCTAGTTTATAAACCGATAAATCCCGCCCGAAAATTGATGTATTAAATCGAAGTTAAATCCCTTTTTTATTGTCGTTTTTAGCTACTTTTGTGTCGCTAAATTCCCTTTTTTTTATTTTATATCATGCAAAAAAAGTTACTCTCCGCGCTGTTTTCTACTCGATTAATGGCCATTTTGTTTTTAGGATACGCCTTGGCTATGGCTGCCGGAACCTTTATAGAAAGTAATTACAACACCGATACCGCCCGCCTTTGGATTTACAATACACTTTGGTTTGAAGCCATACACCTGTTTTTTTTGATCAACTTTTTTGGAAATATCAAAAAATACCAATTGCTCAAAAAAGAAAATTGGGCCACCTTGTTGCTGCATCTTTCCTTCATCTTCATACTAATTGGCGCCGGAATTACTCGGTATGTCAGTTATGAAGGGGTAATGCCCATACGCGAAGGCGAATCGTCAAGTCAACTATTTTCAGAAAAAACACAACTCACGCTTTTTGTAGATGGCCAATACCAAGGGGCAATGAAACGCCGCATTTTTGAAAAGCCCGTTTTGCTTTCGCCTGTTTCTGAGCCAACGTTTAGCCTATCAGATGATTTTGCCGATATTCCTTTTACGGTAAAAATCAAAAAGTACATTATGGGCGCCAAAGAGTCGGTGGTGGCCAATGCTAAAGGCAAACTGTACTTAAAATTAGTTGAATCAAGCGGCGGAACCCGTCACGAACATTATCTCGAAGAAGGTGAAATTCAAGACATTCACAACACCTTATTTGTCGTAAATAAATACACCAAAGGTGCGATAAACATTAGCATCAAAGGCGATTCCATTACACTCGATTCTCCCTTTGATGGTCAATTTATGCGCATGGCCGACAAACTGCAAGGAACTGTGGCAAAAAACACTACCCAAACGCTAATGTTTCGTTCGTTATACAATCTAGGCGGATCCCAATTTGTGTTTCCTGATCAACCGATTCGCGGACAAAAAGAATGGATTTCAGATAATGATTTCAAAGCCAAAAGTCACGACGATGCAGTAGTGGTAGCGGTTGAAAGCCAAAACCAAACCAAGGAAATTACACTGTTGGGATCAAAAGGAAAAGAAGGTAATCCGGTGTCAGTAAAAATTGGCAAACTCGATTTTAGTTTGGCCTATGGCAGTAAAGTATATACCACGCCTTTTCAAATCCAATTGCTTGATTTTAAAGCCCAAAAATACCCTGGATCAGAGAAGAGTTTTTCTTCGTTTCAGAGTGACGTGAAAGTAATTGACGGCAAACACAAAGAGAATTTCCAAATCTATATGAACCACATTTTGGATTACAAAGGCTACCGCTTTTTTCAGTCTTCGTTTGATCCCGATGAAAAAGGAACTATACTGTCGGTAAACCATGACTATTGGGGAACATTGGTAACTTACATTGGGTATTTTATGTTGTTTTTTGCGATGATGGCCATTTTGTTTGATAAAAACACCCGCTTTGCCGATGTGAAGCGCAAGCTCGAACAAGTAAAAATCAAAAAAAGTAAGCTGATTACGGGGTTGCTACTTTTGTTGAGTTGTTCGGCTTTTGCACAAATGCACCAAGGGGTGATGCCCACGCAAAAGCAAATCGATTCGGTTTTAAACACCTACAAAGTAACACAAGCTCATGCTGATAAATTTGGCCGTTTGGTGATACAAGACGAAGGAGGTCGGATGAAGCCCGTGAATACATTTTCGTCGGAGTTGCTTCGAAAAGTGAGCAAAAGTGACACCTACAAAGACATGAATGCCGATCAGGTTTTCTTGTCGATGATCCAGTTTCCTCGCGTTTGGTTTGAAGTGCCGCTAATCTATATGAAAACCGGCAACGACAGTTTGCGTAAAATTATTGGCGTTCCAAAAGAGGCCAAATATGCGCCTTTTATCAAATTCTTTGATGCCAAGGGCAATTACAAATTGTCGCCTTTCTTGGACGAAGCCTTTAAAGCCGCCGTGCCCGATCAGTTTCAAAAGGATTTTATCGAAACTGACAAAAAAGTAAACCTGCTCAATGCCGCCTTGAGTGGCAGTATTTTACGCATTTTTCCGTTGCCCAACGATGCCAATAACAAATGGATTTCCTATTTAGAACTAGATCGTTCCAAGCTGAAAGGCATGGACTCCATTTTTACCAAAAATGTATTTCCCTTGTACCTCAATGCCATCGATTCGGCCAAGGTAAAGGGGGATTATACCAATGCCGATTTCTACCTGAAAAGCCTAGAAAATTACCAAAAGAAGTTTGGAAGTTCCGTGCGCCCATCTGACGATAAAATTAACGCCGAGATCACCTACAACAAATACGATGTGTTCAAAAAACTGTTCTATTGGTATATGTTGGCCGGGGTGTTGATGTTACTCGTTACTATTTTGAACATCTTTTTTGAAAAGAAATTTTTACGCGTGCTCAACAACGTATTTCATGTTATTATTGCCTTGTTTTTTGTGTTGCACACCGCCGGATTGGCTGCACGCTGGTACATTTCGGGACATGCGCCTTGGAGTGATGCCTACGAAAGTATGATTTATGTAGCCTGGGCCACGATGTTTTTTACCTTGGCTTTCGATCGAAAATCAAAACTTACGGTTGCTTCGGGAACCTTTGTCGCGTCTATGATTTTGATGATTGCGCACTGGAATTGGATGGATCCGTCGATTGCCAATTTGCAGCCCGTATTAAATTCCTATTGGCTAATGATACACGTGGCGGTAATTGTAGCCAGTTACGGTCCGTTTACCTTGGGAATGGTGTTGGGCTTGGTGTCTTTACTACTCATGGCATTTACCACCAAAAAGAACAAAGCCAAAATGGATTTGAATATTCAAGAAATTACCTACATCACCGAGTTGGCCTTAACCATTGGTTTGGTGATGCTCACCATTGGAAACTTTTTGGGTGGACAATGGGCCAACGAAAGTTGGGGACGTTATTGGGGTTGGGATCCCAAAGAAACCTGGGCGCTCATTAGTATCATGATTTATGCCTTTGTGATTCACGCCCGATTTGTTCCGTCTTTACGCGGGAAATGGGTGTTCAACTTGATGAGTGTATTGGCTTTCTATTCGATTATGATGACCTATTTTGGGGTAAATTTTTACCTCACCGGCCTGCATTCCTATGCCAGTGGCGATAAAGTAGTGACACCCAATTTTGTATATTATTCCTTGGCTATCGTAGCTGTATTGGCAATAATTTCCTACCTAAAATATAAAAAACACCTCAAGAAATAATGAAAAAAATAATCAATTTAGTACTTGTATTGGTTGCTTTTGCGGCTAATGCTCAATCGATTCCAACTTCGATTCATGGTTTTAAAGTAGAAGATATTGCCGGAAATACCTATGATTTTGCTCAACTGAAAGGCAAGAAAATCATGATTGTGAATACCGCTTCAGAATGTGGTTATACCCCGCAATACAAAGATTTACAAGAATTGTATACCCAATACAAAAACCAAAATTTTGTAATCATCGGGTTTCCGTGTAATGATTTCTTTTCGCAAGAACCGGGCAGTAATACTGAGATAGCAACGTTTTGCAAAAAGAATTTTGGCGTCAGCTTTCCCATGATGGCCAAGATTACCGTGAAAGGCAAAAAGAAGCACCCCGTCTATCAGTATTTAACCGAAAAAAAATACAACGGATTGCAAGATTCTTCTGTAAAATGGAATTTTCAAAAGTACTTGATCAACGAAAAAGGAATGTTAGAAAAAGTAATTCCCACCGGAGTTTCGCCAACAGACCCAGCCATCATTGGTTGGATTACTAAGTAATTGTTATAAAATACGCTGTATAAAACAAAGGTCTAACCACTGATCAAATTTGTAGCCCACTTGTTTTAAATGGCCCACAATTTCAAATCCCATTTTTTGATTAAAGGCAATGCTTTTGGTATTATTGGCATCTATGCCACCCACCATTACATGATAGCCTTCTGCTTTGGCTTGTGCAATCAATTGAGTAAGTAGGGTTTTACCAATGCCTTTGCCTTGCTGGTCAGTTTTTACATATACCGAATGCTCCACGGTGTATTGGTAGCCTATTTTTTCTCGAAACGTTCCGTAGGTGCCATATCCAAATACAAGGTCGTTTTCTGCTGCCACAATTACGGGAAAATTTTGCTGTTGTTTGGCTTCAAACCAAGCCATTTGTTCGGCTAGGGTTTGGGCTTCGTAATTGTAATTGGCCGTTGAGGTAGCAATGGTATGGTTTACAATCGCTAAGATTTGAGGAATATCATGCGAAGTAGCGGGTCGAAGTATAAAAGACATAGGTGTAAATTAATTGCCACAAATATAAAGAAGATTCTGAGCTATTCATGTACAAACTAACAAATGGAATAGTAAATTTGTGGCGCTTTACAACAAGCAACTAGTTTATCACTCATGATTTATCCCAAAATTCCTTTAGCGCAAAGTATTCTGCAAGTGTTTGCAGCCAAAGGAGTTACGCAAATCGTACTTTCACCAGGGTCGCGCAATGCGCCGCTCACCATTGGGTTTGCGTCCAATCCGGAATTTACGTGTTACAGCATCGCCGATGAGCGCTGCGCAGCCTTTTTTGCCTTGGGAATTGCCCAACAAACCCAACAATCAGTGGCTGTAGTTTGCACCTCGGGTTCAGCCTTACTCAATTATTATCCCGCTTTTGCTGAGGCTTTCTACAGTGAAATCCCGCTCATTGTAGTTTCAGCCGATAGACCACTCAATAAAATTGACATTGGCGACGGACAAACCATTCGCCAAGCCAATGTATTTGCCAATCACTCGGGCTACAACGCCAATTTGACCGAAGAGTATTCGCCTGAAAATGACCGTAAAATCTGCGAGGCCTTAGACACCGCGATCCATAAAAAATGCCCTGTTCACATCAATGTTCCGTTTGAGGAACCCTTGTATGATACTGTTTCAGCCTATACGATTGAAGCCCAACTCAGTAAGTTAGCTATAGAATCAGTCGAATCCAATACAGACTTATCCTCTTTGTATAATTACTGGCAAAAGAGTACTAAAAAATTAATTGTAATCGGAACCCATCCGCCGCATGCGATTTCGCCCCAAGTAATTGAGTATTGGGCCAATGACCCTTCTGTTTTGGTGTTTTGCGAAAGCACTTCAAATGTGCATCACCCCAGTTTTATTAGTTCGATTGATTCCTTAATTACCGCGTTTAAATCAACTGATTTTAAAGAATTTAGACCTGAAATTTTAGTTACTTTAGGCGGCATGATTGTCTCCAAACGTGTAAAGGTTTTTTTGCGCAATTATCCCGCGCAAGCTCATTGGCATGTTGATCCATTGCGGGCATATGATACGTTTGGGTATTTGACTGAGCATATTAAATTAAATCCAACTGCGTTTTTTACGCCTTTATTGAATTTGCATACGCCAAGTAACTATAAACAGTCGGCCAATGCAATTCAGCAGTATCGGACAGCCAAACAGCAGGAGTTTATGCAAAGCTTGCCATTTTGTGACTTGAAAGCATTTGACCATATTTTGCCCAACATTCCCGATGGCTGGCAATTGCAGTTGAGTAATAGCTCGGCCATTCGCTATGCGCAATTGGTGTTCAATAACCCAACGGTTTCGGTATTTTGCAACAGAGGTACCAGCGGAATTGACGGCAGCACTTCTACAGCTATTGGTGCGGCGGTTGGTAGTAAATTGCCCACACTATTAATAACGGGAGACATTGGTTTTTTCTACGACAGCAATGCCTTGTGGAACGCCTATATCCCAAAGAATTTTAAAATCATCTTACTCAATAATGGCGGCGGTGGAATTTTTCGAATTTTGCCTGGACACCAAGAAAATGAATTATTTCACACCTATTTTGAAACCGCACATTGTTATACAGCCCAGCATTTGGCCACCATGTACGGATTTGAATATCTTACAGCCAGTTCGGTCGAAAGTTTGAGTGAAGCTTATAGTCAACTTTGGCAACAAAATGACAAACCGGTCTTATTGGAAGTGTTTACACCAACTTTGGCCAATGACGGCTACTTGAACGATTACTTTGCGGCCATTCAATAACAAAAAAATAAAAAGCTTATGATAGCCATTGGACAATACAATACACTAACCGTTTTGCGCGACACCAAAGTAGGGCTTTTTTTAGGGGAAGGAGTAGAGGATGTTGGAATTTTGCTTCCCAATAAATACGTGCCCAACTACATCAAAGTAGGCGATTCACTTGCTGTTTTTGTGTATTTGGATCACGAAGAACGTCCGGTAGCCACCACCTTGGAGCCCTATATTTTGCTCAATGAATTTGCTTTGTTGCGCGTGAATTATGTGAACCAAGTGGGCGCTTTTTTGGATTGGGGATTGGAAAAAGATTTGTTTGTGCCCTTTGCTGCCCAAGCCCGTCCCATGGAAAAAGGTAAGCGCTATTTGGTGTATATGTTTATGGATCCCAAATCCAATCGATTGGTGGCCTCGAGTAAAACCAACCAATTTTTGTCTAATGATGAACTCACTATTCGACAAGGCGATGAAGTAGACTTAATCGTGTCGCACATTACCGATATTGGTATCAACGTGATCATCAACGAACAGCATAAAGGCCTATTATATAAAGATGAAGTGTATGATGATGCCATTCGCACCGGCGATCGCCTGCGGGGATTTATTAAACACATTCGTCCCGACAACAAAATTGATGTGTCCTTACAAGCGTTTGGTTATGAAAAAGTGGAGCCCAATGCCCAATATATTCTAGACGAACTCAAAGCCAGTAGGGGATTCTTGCGATTGCACGACAACAGCCACCCGGAAGACATTAAATCGGTGTTGAAAATGAGCAAGAAAACCTTTAAAAAAGCCATTGGAGCTTTGTATAAAGACAAGTTGATTGAGATTAAGGCCGATGGGATATATTTGATTTAGGAAGTATACTAACAACTACTTTATTTTTGTTTCAAGTTTCAGGTTTCAGGTTTCAAGTTTCACGAAATAAATAAATCCGCTTCGCTATAGCTCCTTTACATACAAATTATCTAAGTATAATTTATATAACCTGAAACCTGCAACTTGAAACCTTTTTTAGAAAGTAGTGGAATAAAACGGAAAGAAACTTGTTTCAAACTAAAACCCCTTCACTACCACAATTCTCGGATTTAATTCCAATAATTTTGCGATAAATTTTTCCTTTTTTTGCGGAGAAACGTACACTTCGTTGAGGGTGTCGTAGGTAATGATAAACCCTTTGGTGTCGAGCGCAGGTTTCATAGTTACGGGCACATGCATGCCAGAGAAGTATTCTATTTTTTGAATTTTTTGGATGTCAATTCGACCGCGAAAGGGTCCTGAACGGTAAAATAGAAATCCATCGCGAATTACATAACGGGTGTCAAAAAGTATCCACAGAATTACCATAATAATTATCGAAATCATCAGTACATGCACACTACTGGTGCTCTCCGATTTGATGTCGATATAAAGCAACGAACCCATAAAAAAGACTAGTGCCCACAAGATGGCAACAGTTGCAAGGTTGTTTGTTGAGAAAAAGTGTTTCATGGTAGATTTTATACTTATTTAGGTGCTTTTTTTCGGGTAAAGAAAGTATATTTGATTACTCAAATTTTTTACAAATATAATTACTAATGACCAAATTGAAATTTTTATTTTCAGTAGTTGGTATGTTGTTCGCCCCAATATCCCTCTTCGCTTTTTCATTTACGGTAACCCCAACTCCAGAAACCTGCGCTGGAAATGCTACATTAACCTTTGCTGCTTCATCAGTAGATCCTGCAGGAGCGATAGAGTACTTTGTATATAAATTACCGGACACCGTGGTGCCTTATGCCACAGTAACTTCAACTAATTTAAGCGGATTAACCGGCGGAGACTACTTGATTATAGCCAAGGAAACCGTCAATAATGTGGTTACTTCGCAGCAGCAGCAAAATGTAACCATAACTAGCTCGGTGCAACCTCTGCAGTTCACGGTTATCAGCCTAAACCAAACCTGCGCTACAACCAGTACTATAACGGTAAATGTGACTTCGGGAATCGCCTTGAACTACGAAATATTTTTTGGACCGGTTTTGTTTCCTGCACAAACGTCAAACACCTTTTCTAATTTACCGGTGGGCGTATACAAAATTCGTGTATTTGATGCCTGTGGAATTGGTGTTGTTAGTACGTTTAATGTTTTGCTCAATCCAACCGGATTAACCATAACCAACCCAGTGTTTTCGAGTACAATTCCAGCTTCCTGTAATACTACACTGGCTACGCAAACTATTACGCCCAACACGGGTACTGTAATTTCGTATCCGCTCACTGTGCAATATACGATTCATCCGCCTGGTGGAGCCCCCGATATTATTTATAACCAAGTCATTGCTTCGGGTAATGCCACAAGTCTCGATATTTCGCAAACGATACCCACCTATACCAACCAAAATTACAATTACGATATTCTTATTACAGATGCTTGTAATGCAGCCGTAAGCAACTCGTTTTTATCCAATAATACAATTTCACTAAATGCATTAGTTATGAATTTAGGATGTAATAACGATTACATCCGATTAAATGTAAGCAACTTCACACCGCCTTATACCTTAACTTTTAATTCGGCACCAGCAGGTTTTACTCCGGTTATCTACAATGCATCTTATCCAATTTTCTCAGCAAATAGCATTGATTTTGGTAGCACTTCTCAGTTTGTGCCTTTTGGAACTTATGCTGTTTCGCTTGTCGACGCCTGCGGCAATACAGCCACTACATCAATCACTATCAATTTGTTACCAGGAGATGTTTTGTCAGCCGGAATTAATAATGGGTGCACCACCAATTCGGGTCAAATTATATTGAGTGTACCTTTATTCAAGGTGGGTGTAGCAATTATAACAGCTGCTCCAGCAAGTTATCCGTTCCCATTGCCACATGACGTATCTGCGCTTATAAACACGGCCGGTTTTTTGGTCATCACTCCTGTGCCTATGGGAAATTATACGTTAGATGTAACCGATACTTGTGGTACAGTGTATCTTCCCGAAAATGTAACCGTGCCTGTGTATGTTGATAAAGGCTTAGATTTCGATCAGCGTCCCGGTTGCGACTTGGGATTTGGTTCCTTGCATTTGTTTAGCCTAAACGGAAAATTATCATCGGTTACCGTTACTGCCGCGCCTGCTGGTTTTTTATTTCCGATTCCCTATGTAGCCACGACACAAATCATTGCCTCAGGCGATTGGTATATGGGATCTTTACCAGGCGGAAGTTATACATTTTTGTGTCTTGACGAATGTGGCTACACCAACACCATTACACTTACTGTAAATGGGTATTCAATTACACAAAACACCTTCAATGTACAGTCCAACTGCGGCACCTTTGATTTGACTTTAAATTTTGCCAGTAACGGAAACACCAATCAAAAGTTTTGGTTACAAAAATTAATAGATCCTGTAGCCGGAATTTGGGGGAATCCATTCACCAATACCCCATACGTAGCCGGTACAGTTCCTACTGTTGTTACTTCTTATTTGCTTACAAATAATAGCACCAATTACAATTTGAATTTTAACGGGGAGTTTCGCATCATTCTGGTTTTTTCATCCTATGTAAATGGCAGCGAAGTAAATTCAGGAACCGTGAACAACATCAATGGATTGTGTTTTCAGGTGCTCACCACGCCAACGTTTATCTTTGATGAAGTGTTGGAATTTCTAGATGCCAACCGCATGCCCTGTTCGCCAAGTGGCAATTTGGATGTTGTGCTCGAAGTGAATGGAAAATTACCCTTGCATTATACCATCGTTGATAAAGACGGTGTTCCTTTCTTTTTTGATAATGGCACTTCTGATATATTTTTAAATTTACCCCCAGCCATTTATACCTTTCAGGTGCAAGACGATTGCGGAAACATTGTGAACCGAATCTTTGACGTAAATAGTTTGGTTTCTATTGTGCGCATTACCAAACCCAACGATATAGTGACTTGTAACGCTTTCATAACAGGAAATGAAACCTTTGATATTTCTGTACAAACCCCAGTAATTATGGGTACACAAGTCCCTGCTTTATATACCTTAACCTATCACGAGAATTTAGCCGATGCGCAAAATTCAGCCAACACACTTTCTAATTTAATAACCTATAATCCACCGAATAATCCGCAAACTGTCTATGCTCGCTTGCATTTTAATGCCTTGCCCAATTGCTACGAAATCACTTCGTTTGAGGTGTTTGCCGGTCAAATCCCTACCTTAAATTTAGACGCAATCTACTTGAAATGCAATGCCAATTCCATAACGGTATCGGCCGCCACGACTAATTTACCCATAACCACTTATAGCTGGTCAGACGGTACCGTGGGCTCTGATGTAACCGTTACGCAAATCGGTCAAACGCTACTCACCGCCACCGCAACAAATTCTTATGGTTTACAAAATGTAGCCTGCGCAACTAGCCAAAGTATTACGGTCAATTTATCAACAGTTCCCACCATTGATGACATTAAAATAGTCGATTGGACCAACGCCGAAAACAGCATTACTATCGTAGCATCTGATCCTACTTGGTATGAGTATGCGCTAAATGCTGGCGCGTTTCAAGACAGCAATGTCTTTGATAATTTGCCTGCCGATGTCTACACTCTAACCATACAAGATAAATTGGGTTGTGGAAAAATTAATCAAGAAATTTGGATTTTAAATTACCCTAAATTTTTCACTCCTAATGGCGATGGATTCAATGATTTCTGGAAAATTAAAAACTCCGAACTAGAACCCAATTTAAAAGTTTACCTCTTTGATCGTCAAGGAAAACTCATTAAATACCTCGATGCCGAAGCCAGTTGGAATGGCGATTTTATTGGCAATCAGCTCATCGCCGATGATTATTGGTTTGTAGTTATTCGAGAAGACGGTAGAGAACTCAAAGGAAATTTTACATTAAAAAGATAAGATCAGTATGCACACCATCAAATGGAAGACCGTCAGAGAATTTGAAGACATTACCTACAAAAAATGTCAGGGGGTCGCACGAATAGCCTTTAACAGGCCCAATGTGCGCAATGCCTTTCGTCCCAAAACAACCTCAGAATTGTACCAAGCTTTTTATGATGCCCAAGAAGACACGTCTATAGGTGTAGTTTTGCTCACGGCTGAAGGACCATCTACCAAAGACGGCGTGTATTCGTTTTGCAGCGGTGGCGATCAAAACGCGCGTGGCCATCAAGGCTATGTGGGCGATGACGGCCAACACCGCTTAAACATACTCGAGGTGCAACGCCTCATTCGCTTCATGCCCAAAGTAGTGATTGCCGTAGTTCCTGGATGGGCAGTGGGCGGCGGACACAGCTTACATGTAGTTTGTGATTTGACTTTAGCCAGCAAAGAACACGCGATTTTCAAACAAACCGATGCCGATGTAACCAGTTTTGACGGGGGATACGGATCAGCTTATTTGGCTAAAATGGTGGGTCAAAAGAAAGCCCGAGAAATCTTTTTCCTGGGGCGCAACTATTCGGCACAAGAGGCCTTAGACATGGGCATGGTAAATGCCGTAATTCCACATGACGAACTCGAAGACACGGCCTTTGAATGGGCTCAAGAAATATTGGCCAAATCGCCTACCTCAATCAAAATGCTAAAATTCGCCATGAACCTAACCGATGATGGCATGGTAGGGCAACAAGTCTTTGCCGGCGAAGCCACCCGTTTGGCCTACATGACCGAAGAAGCCAAAGAGGGAAGAAACGCGTTTCTAGAAAAGCGAAAGCCTAATTTTGGCGAAAACAAATGGTTACCGTAATAATTAAAAATTAGAATTGATAAAATGAAACACTGGATACAAGCTGCTCGATTACGCACCTTACCGCTTTCGGTTTCGGGAATTTTGGTGGGTTGTTTTTATGCCATGTCGCAATCGCTATTCAATTGGGACATTGTAATTTTTGCTTTAACCACGACTTTAGGATTGCAAGTACTATCCAATTTTGCCAACGATTATGGCGATGGTGTAAAAGGCACTGATAATCAAGATCGCATAGGCCCAAAGCGCGCCATACAAAGTGGTGTCATCAGCCCAAAGGATATGAAAATGGCTATTGCAATTACTTCGTTGCTCACGTTGCTTTCGGCTGTTTTGTTAATCTATTCAGCATTCAAAGACTATACTATTTGGTATTCCTTAGGCTATTTGGTTTTGGGAATTTTGGCCATTGCCTCGGCGATACGCTACACTGTTGGGAAAAACCCCTATGGTTACCGCGGATTTGGCGATCTGTTTGTGTTTTTGTTTTTTGGCTGGGTGAGTACGCTCGGCGTCTATTTTATGTTTGCCAAAACATTTGCCGAGGGCTACTTGTTATTTTTGCCTGCTACGGCGATCGGTTTTTTGAGTGTGGCGGTATTAAATCTCAACAACATGCGCGATGTGTTGTCTGATACTCAATCGGAAAAAAACACCTTGGTGGTGCAAATGGGATTGCCAAAAGCCAAACTGTATCATTATTTTTTGGTGATTTCATCCATGATTTTGGTCTTTATTTTTGCCATTTTAAACGATATCTCTACCGATGGACTATTTAATTTTGATCAGTATTTCTTCCTGATTGCCTTTGTGCCCTTGGTCTTGCATCTGCAAAGAGTGCATCAAAACCAAGATTCACGCACCCTCGATCCCGAACTCAAAATAGTGGCCTTAAGCACCTTCTTTTTGGCAGTATTGTTGTCCTTGGGACTCATTTATTTTTTGTCAGACCTTGTTGTAAATAACGTCTAATTTTATGAAAATTACTTTTTTTGGCCACGCTTGTTTGCAAGTAGAAGTAGGAGGAAAAGTCCTGTTGGTTGATCCGTTCATCAGTGGAAATCCAAAGGCGGCGCACATCAATATAGCCAATTTGCATCCGGATTACATCTTGCTCACCCATGCGCATCAAGACCATACGCTCGACGTAGAAGCAATTATGCAGGCCAATCCTGCAGCCTTATTGATATCAAACGCAGAAATCATTACGTATTACCAAGCCAAGGGTTTTGCCGGTCACATGATGAACCACGGCGGCAGTTGGCGATTTGATTTTGGTGTAGTCAAATATGTTACCGCCGTTCATTCTAGCTCTTTTGCCGACGGAACCTACGGCGGAAATCCAGGTGGTTTTGTAATTGAAGGTGAACACAAAAACATTTACATCGCCGGCGACACAGCCTTAACCTATGACATGAAATTGATTCCGTTGCGCACCAAATTGGATTTAGCCATTTTACCCATCGGCAGTAATTTTACCATGGATGTAGCCGATGCAATTCTCGCTTCTGATTTTGTTGAATGCGACAAAATTATGGGCTACCACTTCGATACGTTTGGGTATATCGAGATCGATCAACAAGCTGCCATTCGACAATTTTTTGATCAGGGTAAAGATTTGATGTTATTGGAAATTGGCGAAAGCATTGAAATTTAAGATTCTTCTTATGCAAAAACTTATCCTGTTTTTTTTCGCACTGGGTCAATTCTATACTGCTCAAGCTCAGTTGGAAGGCTATTGGGACAAAGAGCGCGCATTTTCTAAAGAGATTACTGTTACAACAAAAGAGCGCTTCATTTTATCTCTAGACGAATTGCCGGCTGGCACCACCGAATTGGTCTATCGCATCACGCTCTTGGATGACAACCAAAAAACAACTTCCAGCTTAATTTCTGTGTTAAAAGCCATTCCCGATCCGACCGGAATTTCACAAGGATCGGCAGGAGCTATATTGCTACTATCTAAAATTGCAGGTGACGACCAATGCACTTATGCTATTTTTTCTGATGCCGATTCCGCCAAAAATTACAAACAAAACGGAAGCACCAAAAAAGCGTGTTGGGCCCAACATACCCCCGTTTCTAAAGATGCCCGTCGACTTACGGTTTCCTCAAGTTCATGTTTTTATTCGCAGTCTATTTGGTTTGGTTTTGATAGCGCCAATTGGATCATGGATCAGCGCATTTTGGTCGAAGTGGTTCCTTGGGTTGATAGCAAACTCAGTTCAGGATGGAGTTCGGTAACCAAAAACGAAGTGGTAGAACTGTGCGCCTCTACCGAATTGGCCAAGCAATTGGCGCCCTCGCAAACCTATTGTGGCTGTGTATTGGAGCGCATTACAACCAAATACACCTATGCCGAATACATCAAATTATTGGCCGCCGAAAAAGCCAAAGCCTTTACCGAAAACAGCGCCATCTGTTTTGTAGAAACCAACGGTGAAGCCATTCGTTATAACAATCAGCAACAATTTCTAGCAAAATATATTGAACAAAAAAAGTTTGGTGAAGCAATTAAAATAGCCCTACTGGTATTGGAATCACCCAAATCATCCACGGCCGATTACACCCAATTGGGATGGTTGTATGTGGTGACCAAACAATACGACAAAGCGCTGTTGTATCTGCAACAAGCCGTGGTCAAGGACCCAACCGATTTGACAGCGCAAGTTACCTTAGCGCATGCCTATTTGTTTCACGACGACTTTCCCCAAGCCAAAGCCATTTATAAAAAATACCAAACACAAAATGTGAGTGATAGTCTTTCTTGGAAATCAAAAATTGAACAAGATTTTGCCGAATTTACAGCCTTGGGTTTGCCTACGTCCAATTTTAAACGCGTAATCCGATTAGTAGAGTAGGATGAAAGCAAGTTATTTCCGATACGATTTAGTATTTAAACAAGCGGCAGGTACATCTCGTGGTGTGTTGCATAGCAAGGAATCTTGGTTTATTGTATTGCGGCTCAACGGCCAAAAAGGAATTGGCGAATGCGGAATTTTACGTGGACTCAGTTACGATGATCGACCCGATTACGAAGAGAAACTGCGTTGGGCCTGCGAACATATACACTTGGGTTTGGATCAATTGTGGGAAGAATTACGTGAATTTCCGTCGATACAATTTGGATTAGAAATGGCCTTTCGCTCTTTAGCTAGCAAACATCCTTTTGTTTTGTATTCTTCTGAATTTACTCAAGGAACATTGCAAATACCCATAAACGGATTGGTTTGGATGGGCGACATTGCATTTATGAAGGCCCAATTTGCTCAAAAAATAGCCCAAGGATTTCGTTGTGTGAAACTCAAAATTGGAGCTTTAGATTTTGAAAAAGAATTGGAATTGCTCCGCGAAATTCGAGCCCAGTTTTCGGCCGATGAAATGGAAATTCGATTGGATGCCAACGGCGCTTTTACTGCAGTAGATGCTTTAGCTAAGTTACAGCAATTAGCTGTTTATCAAATTCATAGTATCGAACAACCCATTGCTAAAAATCAGTGGGAATTGATGGCAGACCTAATAAAAAACAGTCCGATACCCATTGCTTTGGACGAAGAATTAATTGGCCTTACCACCCGCGAAGCCAAACGCAATTTGCTCGAACATTGTGTGCCGCCCTTCTTAATTTTCAAACCTAGTTTTATTGGTGGATTTAAAGGAACCCAAGAATGGATTGCCTTGGCAAACGAATTTGGCATTAATTGGTGGATCACTTCGGCATTAGAAAGCAACATCGGCTTGAATGCCATTGCCCAATTTACAGCTACGCTACAAAACAGTTTGCCACAAGGATTGGGTACTGGGGCTTTGTATGAAAATAATGTAGGTTGTCCTCTAGAAGTAAAATCTGGCGTTTTGCATTACAATCCGGAACTAAACTGGGAAGTGAATTTTCCTGAATTTGCCGGCTAATTTAGCGCTTTGCAGGCCAATGCAGTAGCAAAATAATTTGGTTTTTCGGGCGTGTCTTTGCCAAAATACGAACGTTTATTGATGGCCGTAAAATTCCCCATTTGACTAGAAAAAGAAGTTGATTTTCCTTTAATGTTAAAGTGAATGTAGTCGATGTTGCTTTGTTGCAATTGATACATTTCGGTTGCAGTTAAATCGTAATAACTTATGATTTTTGTTCCTTCGACGCTGTGTTTATTTTTGTCGGTGCAGGTTATGCTGGAATTGTTTTTTAGAAACAAATAGGTCGTGCCGGCAATTTGAGATGTAGCTAATGTAGCCGATTCAACAGCCAATCGAAGCTGACCTCCTTTGTTTGTTTTACTCACTTGCACATCAAGTACACCACCAAAGGCATAGCGTTCGCACAAAAAGTTCCAAACTGGTGTGCTGTTCATCGCTGTGGGTTGTGCAGCACTTAGTTGGCTAAATCCGCAACTCATAACCAGTAGAAAAATAACGGGTAAACGCATTTTTTTCAATTTACTATTTAGCTAACGCCAATGTAGAAGTATTAGTATAAGCTCTGAAATTCATTGGGTTTGGCTTCACTCAGGATGCTGTATATTTTCTCGTAAATATCCTCAATAGACGGTTTGGAGAAATAATCGCCATCAGTTCCATAGGCCGGACGGTGAGCTTTGGCTGTTAGCGTTTCGGGTTTGCTATCCAAGAATTGGTAGCCGTTTTGGTTTTCGATAATTTCTTGCAACATATAGGCCGAAGCCCCACCAGGAACGTCTTCGTCGATCACCAACAAACGATTGGTTTTTTCTAAACTTTTCACAATATCATGCTGAATATCAAATGGCAAAAGCGATTGCACGTCAATGATCTCGCAATCAATGCCAATCTCTTGCAATTCTTTGGCCGCTTGTTCAATGAGTCTCAGGGTTGATCCATAGGAGACAAGGGTAATGTCTGTTCCCGATTTTATCGTTTCAACTACACCAATTGGGGTTTGGAATTGGCCCAAATTGGTCGGCATTTTTTCTTTCAATCGATAACCATTCAAGCATTCTACAACTAGAGCCGGTTCATCGGTTGCCAACAAACTATTGTAAAATCCAGCGGCTTTGGTCATGTTGCGCGGTACCAACACATGCATGCCGCGTATGGCATTGATAATCATTCCCATTGGTGATCCCGAATGCCAAACACCTTCTAAGCGGTGGCCTCTGGTGCGCACAATGAGCGGCGCTTTCTGACGACCATTTGTTCGGTATTGCAAAGTAGCCAAATCATCACTCATGATCTGAATGGCATAGAGCAAATAATCCAAATACTGAATTTCGGCAATCGGGCGTAAACCACGCATGGCCATTCCGATACCTTGTCCTAAAATGGTGGCTTCGCGGATGCCCACATCAGACACGCGCAATTCGCCATATTTTTCTTGCATGCCTTCCAATCCTTGGTTCACGTCGCCAATGGTACCGGCATCTTCCCCAAAAATCAACACTTCCGGGTGTTGAGCAAACAAGGCGTCAAAGTTGTCGCGCAGCACTAATCGCGCATCAACTTCTTCGGCCGATTCGTCATAAATAGCGGAGATTTCTTGAACTGAATGTACAGCTGTTTTTGACTGCGAATACAAATGCGCACTAAACTTGGGTTGTATTTGCGCGTGGTAATTTTTGATCCAATTGGCCAATTCGACCTTACTTGCTTCGCCTTTGAGTAGTCGGAGGGCTTTGCGTGCACAAACCAAAATGTCTTTGCGGATGGGCTCTTTTATGGTTTTTAATTCGGCCGCCATTTGATGTATAGCTGCAGAATTTGGAGATGTTGTATTTTCAAGGAGTGCAACCAAGGTATCGCGTTCGTTTTTCATAGGAGAAATAAACGCTTCCCAAGCAGCTTTTTTGCCTTGCAGCACTTCCGTTTTCGAAGCTTCGTCTATGAGTTCTAATTCGGCTTCAGTAGCCATATTAAAATCAATCATCCACGCACGCATTTGTTTCAAACAATCAAATTCTTGCTCCCAAGCCAAACGTTCTTCGTTTTTGTAGCGTTCGTGTGAGCCCGAAGTAGAATGTCCTTGGGGTTGCGTGAGTTGTGTTACGTGAATTAAAACCGGAACGTGTTCGGTACGAGCCAAAGCGGCTGCTTCCTGATAGGTAGCAACTAACTCTGCATAGTCCCAGCCATTCACCTTGAATATTTCGTAGCCATTTCCGTTGCCTTCGCGTTGAAAACCACTCAATATTTCGGAGATATTTTCTTTGGTGGTTTGGTGTTTGGCGTGCACCGAAATGCCGTATTCGTCATCCCAAACACTAATAATCATGGGTACCTGCAATACGCCGGCAGCGTTGATGGTTTCAAAAAATAATCCCTCAGAGGTAGAAGCATTTCCAATGGTTCCCCACGCAATTTCGTTCCCAGAATCAGAAAAGCATGTCGTGTCAATTCCTGCTACATGGCGGTAAATTTTGGAGGCCTGAGCCAATCCCAACAATCGTGGCATTTGACCAGCAGTAGGGGAGATGTCGGCACTGGAGTTTTTTTGCTGCGTAAGATTTTTCCAACTGCCGTCTTCGTGCAAACTGTGTGTGGCAAAATGTCCACCCATTTGGCGTCCCGCCGACATAGGATCAAAGTTTATATCGGTGTGGCCATATAATCCGGCAAAAAATTGTTCAATTGTAAGGGTGCCAATGGCCATCATAAAAGTTTGGTCGCGGTAATAACCCGAACGAAAATCACCATTCTGAAACGCCTTGGCCATGGCCAATTGGGGCACTTCTTTTCCGTCGCCAAAGATGCCAAATTTTGCTTTTCCGGTGAGTACTTCCCGTCGACCTAGCAAACTACATTCGCGGCTAATTGTTGCGATTTTGTAATCATTTAGTACTTCTTTTTTGAAATCATCAAAAGAAAGGGTCGAATTTGGTGCATCTTGTATCATAAGTGTAAAAGCTAATCTATCGGGAAACAAATTTACTAAAAACTAGTATACAAATTTGGCTTCCAAAAAGGTTGTATTAAAACCATTTTCTGGTAAATAAATTGAAGAGAATTTTGGGCGTAAACGTAAAAGTAAATCGTATTTTATCGGCATATTGCGGTTGGTTAATTTCCCAGCCATTGGTAGAATAGACGGGTAAAAACAGTTCAAAATAATCGGGAACCAAACTAAAGGCAATTCCGCCATCATAGACCAAATCTAGCTTGGATTGGCTGTTTTCGAGCATCCCAAAATCATGGTAATAGTCAATCCAATTCCAAATGGTTGCACTCAAATTTACGGTGCTCATCCACCGTCGGCTTCCGAACGGCGCTAGTTTTGACTTGAATCCGCCCTCGGCCATAAAATACTGTTGACTAAACAATCCGCCGGCTTCTGATCGGCCAAAGAAGTCGTATTCAAACAAATAATCATTGGGATTACTCAAGCCAAAATTAAAGTAATCGGTGGGGTTTTTATTAAACACAAAGGCGCCTGTAAACCAACGTAATTTCAACTGGCGGTTGTTGGCAAACAATTGGCGGTACTGAATTTCGGTATAAAACTTACCCAATTGATCGGACACATGCGTGCCCGAGCTAAACTGAAGGGTGTGGCTAATCTCCGATTTGATATCCAGGTATTTCAAGCTAAAAATTTGGTAGTTCTGTATGGGATTAAATACATAGCTAGAAATTTCTTTGTGCACTTTATTGTAACGAAGGGTTAAAACTTTTCGATGGTTATCGCGCAAATCTGGTTCACGAAAATAGAAGGTTACAAACGGATTTAACTTAGAATAACTAGCATCGGGTGCGTAATGAAAATAGGCCCCGCTAAATCCATAAACTGTCTGGAACGGATTTCCTTTGGGATTAAATTCATTCACCATCAC
Organism: Flavobacterium psychrophilum; assembly: GCA_945879625.1. GTDB lineage: Bacteria > Bacteroidota > Bacteroidia > Flavobacteriales > Flavobacteriaceae > Flavobacterium > Flavobacterium psychrophilum_G. Next base: position 44,465 of record CAMCVA010000007.1, on the reverse strand, counting down.
TGCAAAATGCCCAATCAGTGTTTTTTTGAGCGTGGCATACATGGGGTTTAAATCAAACACAATGGGTTTGGCCAAAATTGTTTTGTTGTGAAAATACAGGCCAGGAGCCAAACCATCATAAATATTAAATTCAACCGTAGGCACATAAAGCAATTGATTGTACTTCGGGTCTTCGATGTCCTTCATTAGGGTGAATTTGAATGGTCGATTGTTGCCCAAAAAAGAACGTGTACGCAACCAATTGTCACGTGTATTGAGCTCGGGAACTTCGTTTTTGTAATTGATCACCCATTTATCGGCCATAGATTTGGGTACGGTAATCGTGGTGTCTGTAGCACTGGGCTTAAACCATTGATAATAAACCACCTGATTATTTTTTAGCCCATATATTGGCACAGGCACCTGGTTTGCAAATTTGTTTTTCAGCGTAAATTTCAAGCTATTGGCGGTTTTTTGTACTGCCGAAAATTTAAAATCAATGGGATTATTGCTGTGAATCACCGAGTTAAAAAACCAAGTTAAATCTTGTGTGCTATGGCGTTGAAGCACTTGCTCAAAAAGGGTTGCATTACTTTTTTGTTGTTTACTTTTCTCATAAAATTCTCGAATGCTAGGCGATACCGTTTGGTAACTGGTGTAACTATCCAAGTAGTTGAGTGCCAAGCCGGCTTTGTATTTCAAGGCAATTTTTTCGTTAAACCGCAAATAGCTGTCTTTCGGTTCTCCCAAGGCTTGGTCCAAATTGAGTCGCGCCATGATGAGATAATAGTAGGCATATTGCTCGTTAAAATCCATATTAATCAAACGAAAAGAACGCAAGAGGGCAAAGCGATTCAGATTGCCCATCATTTTCACTTCGGGATGGTAGCGCGACATATAATTCATCATCGTATACAGTTGAATCGCATCGACTACCCAATGGTCTTTTCTAAAATCAAGCTGCAAACTGCTGCGCAAAAAGTTGTTGGTGTAGGTTTTTAGGAATTGCAATTCAAATAATAAATCAGCCGAAAATGGACTGATAAACGAGGGCAGTTGGTTTAATCCATAAAAGGGATTTCGGTCGTAATCGGCTTGGGTTACGGTTATGGTTTTAAACGGATAGTTCCCGATGCGTTCCTGCACATAACCCACAATTTGTGCTATGGCTGCCTCTTTTTGCTCGACCAATTTAGGACTGCTTTTCATATTCGTAAATACCGTTAATCCTTTGATCGTATGGGCCGTAAAAGTTGATTTTTTTTGAATCGACAGACTCACTTGCTTGCGATCAGTTCCGCTAAAATTCGCTGATGTAGTCGTGGTTTTTAGCTTGTCCAAATTGCTTATTACCGCATAGTTTTCGGGAACTTGCACAGCCAAATCATAGCTACTCGGCGCAAGAGCTGCATCATCCAAATTGGCATTGGTATAAGTAATAAATTGATGATTTTCATACACCGCCGGGCTCAAAAAGCTGTCCCAGGCCGCCAAATCTTCTTTGTTGTTCCAACCGTAATGCGTAAATTCTTCGTAAGGGAATTGCAGCACATACTCCAAATTGAGTAGGGCAGAAGCGCCTGGATTTAGGCGAGTAATTAATGTAACGTCTAGCAGTTCAATTCCTTCAGCCGATCTGCTCCAACTTAATGCTTGGCCCGTTGCAGTTTGAATGGAATTGATTTGCGTATAACCCAATTCTTTTTTAGGGGCAAAATGAAATCGACGCACAAATTCATCCGAGAAGCGTTTGCCTAATTCTGAATTTTTATCCGAATAAGCGTGGTTCCAATCATACAAAACGAGGTTTCGAAGCGTGTCCGAAGAGGAGTTGGTGTAAGTGAGTTGTTGCCGCACCTGCAATTGGTGCGTTTGGGGATTATAACTCGCCGAAATATCACTGTGGTGCTGCGCAAACGAAAATTGAAATACAAATCCTGTACACGCCAAAAGCAGTTTTATTTTTACAAATGAGCGCATAGAAATTGGCAAATGAGGATATTAAAAATTGGGGCTTAAATCGTATTTTTTATAAAACTGATCTAAAATACTCACCACTTCATCAGCCGAATCAACAATTTTAATAAGATTCATGTCTTCTGGATTCACACACAAATGTTGTTCGACCAATACGTTTTTGATCCAATCCAGCAATCCTGACCAAAAGGAAGTTCCAACCAAAATGATGGGAAATTTGGCCACTTTCTTGGTTTGAATTAAAGTGATGGCTTCAAATAATTCGTCGAGTGTGCCAAATCCGCCAGGCATCACCACAAAACCTTGCGAATATTTAACAAACATTACTTTGCGTACAAAAAAGTAATCAAAATTCAGGTTTTTATCGCGATCAATGTAGGGGTTGTAGTGTTGTTCAAAAGGCAATTCGATGTTGAGTCCCACCGAGGTTCCGCCGGCCAAATGTGCGCCTTTGTTTCCTGATTCCATTATGCCTGGACCTCCGCCAGTAATAATGCCATAGCCCGCTTTGCTTATTTTGAATGCAATTTCTTCGGCCAATAAGCAAATGGGATTATCTTGCTTGAGTCGCGCCGATCCAAAAATAGTTACACAAGGCCCAATGCGGCCCATGGTTTCAAATCCATTCACAAACTCCGACATAATTTTAAAAATCGCCCAGCTGTCGTTGGTGCGAATTTCGTTCCATGTTTTTTGTTTTAATCGATCATGTATAATGCGATCCTCTTCGTTGTCAAAATCTTCTATTTTCATTGGGCTTCTTTTTGATTGATGCTGATTTAACTGCAAACAGGCTAAGATAACTCTTTTTTCAAAAAAGGAGCGGTGTAACTTTTTTTGTTTTTGGCTACTGTTTCAGGCGTGCCTTCGGCCACAATTAGTCCGCCGCCTTTTCCGCCTTCTGGGCCAATGTCAATGATGTAATCGGCGAGTTTAATCACGTCTAGGTTGTGTTCGATGATGATGATGCTATTCCCTTTGTCAACCAGTTTCTGAATTACATCCATCAACACCCGCACATCCTCAAAGTGCAAGCCGGTAGTAGGTTCGTCCAAAATATACAAGGTATTTCCCGTATCTTTTTTGGATAATTCCCCGGCCAATTTAATGCGTTGGGCTTCTCCGCCCGAAAGCGTGGTACTTTGTTGTCCCAAGCTAATGTAACCCAAGCCCACATCTTGTATAGTTTTGAGCTTGCGGTATATTTTGGGTAGAAGTTCAAAAAAGGGAACCGCCTCGTCAACGGTCATGTTGAGCACGTCAGAGATTGATTTGCCTTTGTAACGAATCTCCAATGTTTCCCGATTGAATCGTTTGCCTTGACAGGTTTCGCATTCCACATACACATCGGGCAAGAAATTCATTTCGATGGTGCGCACGCCCGATCCTTCGCAAGTTTCACAACGTCCCCCGGCCACATTAAAACTAAATCGGCCCGCTTTGTAACCCCGAATCATACTTTCAGAAGTCATTGTAAACAAATTACGAATCTCAGAAAAAACTTCAGTATAGGTTGCAGGATTAGAGCGCGGAGTTCGTCCAATCGGGCTTTGGTCGATGTCGATTACTTTGTCAATGTGTTCCAATCCTGTGATCGATTTATAGGGCATTGGAATACCTACACCATTAAAAAAATGGGCGTTCAAAATCGGGTAGAGGGTGCCGTTAATGAGACTTGACTTACCGCTGCCCGAAACACCTGTTACGCATACCAAAGTTCCCAACGGAATGCGAAGTGTTACATTTTTTAAGTTATTGCCGGTTGCGCCACTCAGCACCAATTGGTTGCAATTGCCTTTGCGGCGGTTAGCAGGAATGGGAATACTAAGTTTGCCATTCAAGTAATTGGCGGTCAGCGTATCTTCTTTCAAGAGTTCTTTCGGTGTTCCTTTGCTGATGATTTCTCCGCCAAATTTTCCAGCTTTGGGTCCAATGTCAATCACATAATCAGCCCGTTCAATCATGTCTTTGTCGTGTTCGACCACCAAAATCGAGTTGCCAATGTCGCGCAGTTGCTCGAGCGAGTGAATGAGTTTGGCATTGTCGCGCTGGTGCAAACCGATGCTGGGTTCGTCCAATATATACAACACGCCCACTAATTGTGAACCAATTTGGGTAGCCAATCGGATGCGTTGGGCTTCGCCACCCGATAAGGATTTGGACGAACGGTTGAGCGCCAAATAATCCAAACCTACATTCACTAAAAAGCGCAAACGGTCTTTGATTTCTTTCACCACTTCGCTGGCAATGGCTTTTTGTTTGGTAGTAAGTTGGGCTTCGAGGGTTTCAAACCAATTGCTCAAATCAACAATATCCAGACTCGACAATTCGGCAATGTTTTTTTCGAGAAGTTTAAAATGGAGCGCTTCTTTTTTCAATCGGCTGCCCGCACATTCGGGGCAAGGCACTTCGTCCATAAAGGCCGCGGCCCAGCGTTTGATGCTCGACGAGCCACTTTCGTCGTGTTGGTTTTTGATGAAATTGGATATGCCTTCAAAATCAATTTTATATTCTTTGGTCACGCCCAAGGTTTTTGATTCTACCGAGAATTTTTCTTTTCCGCCCTGCATGATGAGCTCCATGGCCTCAGCTGGAATGGCTGAAATGGGATCGGTGAGTTGAAACTGAAATTTCTCGCCAATCACTTCCAATTGTTTAAAAATCCAAGTGTTTTTGTATTCGCCCAAGGGTGCAAAACCGCCGGCTTTGATGGATAGTTTAGGCTCCGGAACAATTTTACTGGGGTTTATTTGGTTAATCGTTCCCAAGCCATTGCAATGCGGGCATGCGCCTTTGGGTGAATTGAACGAAAACAAATTGGGTTCCGGATTGGGGTAGGAGATTCCGGTTGTGGGGCACATTAAATTTCGGCTAAAGTACCGCACCTCTTGGCTGTCATGGGCCAATAACATTAAAATGTTATCGCCGTGGTGCATGGCCGTTTGTATACTTTCTTGCAGGCGTTTTACTTGATCGGCAGATTGGTCCAATACCAATCGATCAATCACAATTTCGATGTCGTGTGTTTTGTAGCGATCGAGTTTCATGCCCGGCGTAATGTCGGTAATTACCCCATTCACGCGCACTTTCACAAATCCTTGTTTGGCAATTTGCTGAAACAGCTCGCCATAATGTCCTTTTCGGGCACGAACAACCGGTGCCAACAAAGTGACTTTTTGGTTGACATATTCGTTTTCAATGAGTGTTTTGATGTGGTCATCTGAATAGGAAACCATTTTTTCACCGGTATTGTAGCTGTAGGCATCGGCGGCACGGGCATACAACAAACGCAAAAAATCATAGATCTCGGTGATGGTGCCCACCGTTGATCGAGGGCTTTTGCTGGTGGTTTTTTGTTCGATGGCAATTACCGGTGAAAGGCCATCTATTTTATCGACATCGGGTCGTTCTAATCCGCCCAAGAATTGACGGGCATAGGCCGAGAACGTCTCAATATAACGACGTTGCCCCTCGGCATAAATGGTGTCAAAAGCTAGTGATGATTTTCCCGAACCCGAAAGCCCAGTGATCACCACCAATTGATCGCGGGGAATCGAGATGTCAATATTTTTGAGGTTGTGCACGCGAGCGCCCAACACTTCTATGGTTCCGTCAGTTTGTTTCATGATTTTGAAAAGAAGCAAAAGTAGTGTTTAGATTTTTGATTTTTGACTGTTGATTGTTGATTTTTGAATGTACTGCGAACACTATTCGTAAGGGGGGAAATATTGAAATGGTCAATAGACAACAGACTCAAGACTGCTCTAAGAAAAAAACCTGAAACTTGAAACCTGAAACTTGAAATCTACCACCTAAACTACTCAATCACCATCGACTTCAACTGCTCTCTATACGCCTCCAATGCTGCCGATTTGGAAATGAAACCAAAGTACTGGCCTTGTTTTAAAACGGGGAGAAACACTTGGGTGGTTTTTTCAAATTTGCGCATCACTTGTTCCATCGAATCGCTGTGGATCACGCATTCTTCGGGCGCGCGCATGATCTCGTGAATTTGGGTGTATTTTACCTTAAAATTACTAAACACAATTTCTCGAATATCATTGAAGTTGACTAATCCAATGAGTTGTTTTTCAGTATTTAAAACTGCAAATAGTTCTTGGTTTGAATTGGATATCATACTCACCAAACGCTCTAAATTTTCCTCGGGCGAAAGCGTTAAATCGTCGGCTTGAATGAGTGATTCGGTGTGCAAACTGGCCAAGATATTGGTGTCTTTATTACTGGTAAATACATTGCCCGATTTGGCCAATTTTTTTACATCGAGTGAATGTTTTTCAAACTTTTTCGAAATCGCGAAACTAATCGAGGAGACAATCATCAAGGGAACCATGAGTTCGTAGCCGCCCGTAATTTCGGCAATCAAGAAGATGGCGGTGAGGGGCGCATGAAACAAGCCGCTCAAAATGCCCGACATGCCCACTAAAATGAAATTTTCTACCGGTAATTTTGACATGCCCAGCCAGTTGAACACTTTGGCAAACACAAAGCCAGCGTAGGATCCCATGAACAAAGCCGGGGCAAAATTTCCGCCGTTACCGCCGCTGCCAAAGGTGATTCCGGTGGCAAATACTTTGAGAAATAAGGCCAAGCCAATAAACAGGATCAAGGCCAATTTGTTGTGTCTGAAATCGCTAAATAGGGTATTGTCCAATAATACGCCCGGATCTGTTCCGGCCAATACGCGAATGCTTTCGTAGCCTTCGCCAAACAATACGGGAAATACAAAAATGAGTAAGCCGAGTAGGGTAGCGCCAAAAAGTGCTTTGTTGTATATTTTCCATTTTAATCGGCCAAAAATACTTTCCAATCGTTGAAAGTTCTTGGCATAATACACCGATAAAAATCCGGTAAAAATTCCAAGACCAATGTAAAACGGAATATTACGGACTGCAAAGGTTTGGGTGTGGTTAAAGTTGAGCAACACACTTTCGTCCAAAACTAAAGTCGAAACCAAGGCACCGGTAGCGGCCGCAATCATAATGGGGGTAAAGGCGGCAATGCTCACATCGACCAAGAGCACTTCTATGGCAAACAACACGCCGGCGATGGGCGCATTAAAGGCAGCAGCAATTCCTGCGGCCACGCCACAACCAATTAATAAAGTGCGGTCGTTGTAGGACAAATTGTAGCGTTGAGCATAATTGGATCCAAAGGCGGCGCCTGTAATCACGATGGGACTTTCCATTCCCGCCGATCCACCCAAACCTACTGTGAGCGAGCTGGTCACGATTTGCGCATACATTTGCTTGCGCGGAATCACGCTCCGTTTTTTGGCTACGGCAAATAATATTTGTGAAGTGCCTTTTTCTAGCGAACCGCCCAATAGGCGCTTGATCACCCAAACGGTGAGTAAAATCCCGACGATGGGTAAAATACTGTTGATGAAACTCAATTTCAGAATGGCGTTGATCGAGGTGGCAAACGAAAATACCCAGTGGGCAAATGCTTTAAGTATAATCACCGCCCAAGCAGCCGAGATTCCAACCAATACGCTCGACAAAAAGATAAATTGCTTGGCAGACAATTTGGATTGTCCCCAGGCGACTATGTTTTCTGCTTTTCGAACGAATTTTTTGAGCATGGTTTTTTACTGAGTCGCAAATTTAGCACTAATCGATTAGCGCGCAACATGTTTTAGTGCTTCCTTTTTGCTCAACGCATTCAGCGGGTTTGAAGCCACAAAATGTTCAACTGCAACTCAAATGCCGTTATACGTTTGGGTATAAAACGCATAATTCTTGTAATTTTTTGGTGGAGAATTGCTGTACTTCCTGATAAAATTGGCGAAATTCTTGTTCAAATTCTGGATAAAATTCCTGCAGCTCCTGCACAGAATCTTGCATGTGCGTCCCGCGTTGGATTCTTCGGTCCATTTGGCCCAATATGCGGGCAATGCCTTCGGTGTATTGGTAGTTGAACAGCCAATCTTGTTGCACCATATACGGCAGCATGTGTTGCGTTTTCTCGGTTAAGGCTTCGGTATTGTTTTCTAAAAAATGATAAAAGTCTTGGGTAAAATCGGCCAATGAGCTTTCGCTGTAGTCGTGGAAGTTTTTGGCCAAAAAATGATCGTAAAAAATATCGACAATCACGCCCGAATAATGGTGGTACTTTGCGTGTAGTCGCTTGGTGCTGCTGCGAAATAGGGGATGCGCATCGGTAAAGGTATCAATGGCGCGGTGCAACAAGATGCCTTGTTGAATCTGGTTGGGGTAGTGTAGATAGGCTTTTCCACGCACGGTATCGGCCATGAAATTGCCGGTTTGTATCCATTTGTTGGAGCCAGAAAGATGAATGTGTGCGAGAAAATTCAAGAGGTTATAGACTTAAGCAAGTAAAAATAACACCTTTTACTTGCATAGTCGTTATTAACCAAAACTTAGTTTTAAAATGAATTTATTTTTACAAACTAATCTTATATTTGTGCACCCAATAAAAACACAATTAGATGACATTAATCAAATCAATATCCGGCATACGCGGAACTATAGGTGGACAAGTTGGCTACAATTTAACGCCCGTAGATGCCGTAAAATTTGCCTCGGCCTACGGAACATGGATTAAAAAACAAGCGCAACCTTCAAATCCTGTAATTGGAAAAGTGACTGTAGTTATTGGTCGTGATGCCCGAATTTCTGGACCGATGATTCACAATTTGGTGATGAATACCTTGATTGGTTTGGGCATCGACGTGATTGATTTGGGTTTATCTACAACCCCAACCGTAGAAATTGCGGTGCCTTTAGAAAAAGCACAAGGCGGAATTATCTTGACCGCTTCGCACAATCCCAAACAATGGAATGCCTTGAAATTATTGAATCACAAAGGTGAATTTTTGAGTGGGGCCGATGGCGCGCAAATTTTAGCTATTGCCGAAGCGGAAGCCTTTGATTTCTCGGAAGTGGATGAGTTGGGAACCGTTACCGTGAATGACGCCTATATGGATATCCACATTGACGAAGTGTTGGAGCTGCCATTAGTGGATGCAGAAGCTGTCGCCAAACGCAAATTTAAAGTGGTGGTTGACGGCGTAAATTCATCTGGCGGAATTATTATCCCGAATTTATTGGAGCAAATGGGCGTTGAAGTCGTGAAATTATATTGCGAACCCAACGGTCATTTTCCGCATAATCCCGAACCCTTAAAGGAACATTTGGGCGACATCTGCGCATTAGTGTTACGCGAAAAAGCAGATTTTGGTATTGTGGTTGATCCCGATGTAGATCGTTTGGCCTTTATCTCGAACGACGGCGAAATGTTTGGCGAAGAATACACACTCGTAGCCGTGGCCGATTATGTGTTGAGTAAAACCCCTGGAAATACCGTTTCTAATATGTCCTCTTCGCGAGCCTTGCGTGACATTACCACTAAACACAACGGATCCTACCAAGCCAGTGCAGTAGGCGAGGTGAATGTGGTGGAACTCATGAAAAGCACAAATGCGATTATTGGTGGCGAAGGCAATGGCGGAATCATTTATCCCGAATTGCATTACGGTCGTGACAGCTTGGTGGGCGTGGCTTTGTTTTTAACCTATTTGGCACAACAAGAACTCACGGTTGCCCAACTGCGTGCCAGTTATCCGCAGTACTACATGAGCAAAAACAAAATTGAACTCACGCCAACCTTGGATGTGGATGCGATTTTGGAAGCCATGACCAAAAAATACCAACACGAAGACATTTCAACGATTGATGGCGTAAAAATTGATTTTCCTACTGAATGGGTGCATTTACGAAAATCAAATACCGAACCCATTATCCGAATTTATACTGAAGCCCCAACGCAAGCCGAAGCAGATGCATTGGCATTTAGAATCATTGATGAAATAAAGGCTATAGCCGGTTTATAAGATGCAAACAAAAACTAACCCTAACTTACCCATTGCTTTAGAAGCCTATTTTGCCCCATATCGCGACCAAATTGTAGGGATCGATCAAACTTTTGACTCGCCCTATGGAGAGCAAAAAATAATCTACACCGATTGGACAGCTAGCGGGCGTTTGTATTTACCAATAGAAGAAAGTTTACTGCATAAATTTGGTCCCTATGTGGCCAATACCCATACCGAAACCACCGAGTCGGGTACCGCCATGACCAAGGCCTATCACCATGCTCGCCATCTCATCAAGAAACACGTAAATGCCAACGATCAGGATGTGTTAATTACAGAGGGCAGTGGCATGACGGGTGTAGTCAATAAATTACAACGGATTATGGGACTCAAAGTTCCCGAACGTTTGCAAGGACAAATTACCATTCCAGCTGATCAACGGCCCATTGTATTTGTCTCGCACATGGAACACCATTCGAATCAAACCTCTTGGCTAGAAACCATTGCCGATGTCGTGGTGATTCCTGCCGATAACGAAGGCTTATTTTCCTTGACCGAATTGGCTAACTTACTGGCTAAATATCAAGATCGACCGCTTAAAATAGCGTCGATTACATCTTGTTCTAACGTGACGGGCATTCTAACACCGTATCACGAAGCCGCTAAATTGATGCACCAGCATACCGGTTTGTGTTTTGTAGATTTTGCTTGCTCGGGACCCTATGTCCATATTGATATGCATCCGGCAGATTCAGAGTCTTATTTGGATGCCATCTTTTTCTCGCCACATAAATTCTTGGGCGGACCGGGCACCTCGGGCGTATTGGTGTTTAATTCGGCTTTGTACCAAAACACAATTCCTGACAATCCTGGTGGTGGCACTGTAGCTTGGACCAATCCTTGGGGCGTTCACAAATACATTGAAAACATCGAAGAACGTGAAGACGGTGGAACTCCTGGTTTTTTGCAGGTAATAAAAACCGCCTTGGCCATTCAGCTCAAAGACAAAATGGGCATTGATAACATTTTGCAACGCGAACACGAAATTTTGGATTATGTGTTTGCTACTTTGGCACCGAACAAAAATATTGTGATATTAGCGCCACAACACCAACAGCGATTGGGCGTAGTTTCGTTTTATATCGAAGACTTGCATTTTAATTTGGGCGTAAAACTCCTAAACGACCGTTTTGGCATTCAAACCCGTGGTGGTTGCAGCTGTGCCGGAACGTACGGCCACTATTTGCTTAATGTTGATCAAGAATTATCAAATGCCTTGGTGTGTCAAATTGATGCCGGCGATTTGATTCAAAAACCAGGTTGGATCCGGATGTCGTTTCATCCCACGACCACCAATGACGAGATCGAATTTGTGTGTGAAAGTCTCATTAAATTAGCACAAAACCATACTGAGTGGGCAAAGGACTACACGTATAATGCCAAAACAAATGAATTTGAGCACCGTAGTTTTGTGTCATCGGCCAACCAAATGGTACACGACTGGTTTGAATTGTAGAAATTTATACTTGTTCTTTGCGGTGTTTCCAACGTTTGTGGGTCCACAAATAGAATTCGGGTGCTTCTAGGATTTGTTGCTCCACCATTTCCATAAATCGATCGGATATTTCGTAGTTGGGAATTTGCTTCACCTCTTCATACACCTGTACGATTTCGGCTTCATAAAATCCGCGCTTTACTTTGGTAATTTTGAGTAAAGCCACATTCATATCGTATTTCTTGGCCAACATTTCACCGCCGGTGTGCACAGGCACATACATGCCCATGAAATTTTTCCAGTGGTGTGCTGCATTTACTCGAGGCGACTGATCACTGGCAAAACCATACAAACAAAAGTTTTTATTGCGTGCATTTTGACTAATTTTTGGTATCGCTTCTTTGTTGGTTACTAAGGTTGCTTTAAATCGAGATCGGATATGATGCACCAACCGATCAAAGTACTTATTGCTGATTTTTTTATAAATCGCAATACCTTCAAATTTAATTTTAGGATTAATGGAGATGGTCCATTCGTAGCTGTTGTAGTGGGCGCAAAGCATGGCGACACTTTTCTCCTTTTTTTCTAGATCTAAATAAACATCCATGTTGGTGTACACAAAACGCGCATTGATTTCGGCGTCGCTGATACTTAGTGTTTTCATCATTTCTAGAAACAAATCACACAAGTGGTGGTAAAATTTGCGTTCCACTTCAATTCGTTCTGCTAAAGAAAGATGGGGAAGTGCCAGAGCAATGTTTTCGCGTACTGTTTTTTTGCGGTAGCGCACCACCCGATACACCAAAAAGCAGATGCCGTCAGACAACATATACATGGCCCGAAACGGCAATTTCGAAATGCACCAAATGAGCGGATAAAACAATAGATACAACAACAACTGCATGCCAAAAAAATTTGAACAAATATACGCTTTTACCCGAAATACTTGGAGCAATTTCGCGTTATCACCCAAAACAGTCCTATTTTTACGATTCAAAAATCGCAACACATGAGCATGCTATTACTTATTCTTATTGGCTTGAATTTGCTTACAAGTTTTAAAGGGTTTAACGATTTAAGTTTCATCCGCAACTACCAATTTCACATTGGCAGCATTCGCGCAGGCGAGCAATATCGAATGCTAACATCGGGGTTTTTACACGCCGATATAGGGCATTTATTTTTCAACATGTTCACCTTGTTCATGTTTGGACCTGTGGTGATTAATTACCTCAATGAATTTTCGTTTGGACTGATCTACACCGGCAGTTTGGTATTTGGTAGCCTACTCACCTTGTTGTTTCACAAAGACGATTACCATTACTCGGCTATTGGCGCTTCGGGAGCCGTAACGGGTGTGTTATATTCGGCTATTTTACTCAATCCGGAGATGAGTTTGTACCTGTTTTTTATTCCAATTCCCATTCCGGCCTATTTGTTTGGTATAGGGTATTTGTTGTATTCGATCTATGGCATGAAGGCCAAAAACGACAACATTGGTCACACCGCTCACTTTGGTGGTGCCATTGGCGGATATGTGTTAACGCTCCTCAAAGCCCCCGATTTACTCACTGAACATACCTTTATGGTGATTCTCTTGGCCATACCTATTGTGTTGTTGTTTGTGTTGGTCAAAACAGGGAAACTGTAATTAATAATTAAAAATTAATAATTAAAAATGAAAAAATCAATCCTACTCCTCGTAATTTTAGCTTTTGCAAGCAGCTTTGCACAAGAATCAAAAAATCTAGCCTTGGTAACCGTAATGGGCGAAGGCAAATTAAAAATTGTTCCCGATCAGGTAGTTATTAGTCTTTCGATAGAAACCAAAGGGACCGAAACCAAAGCAGTAAAAGAACAAAACGATGCCAAAACTGCTGCGGTTTTAAAAGGCATTAAAAAGTGGGGCTTGGCTCCGGCTGATGTACAAACTCAGCGGGTAAGTTTACAGCCTTCGTATGACTACGAAACCAAGAAAACCTTTATACATGCCAATCAAAGTATTAGTTTATTGCTGCGTGATTTAAGCAAATATGATGGACTAATGACTGATATGGTTACTGCCGGAATTACGAATATTTCGTCGGTTGTATTTCAATCGTCGCAACAGGCCAAATTGCAATCGAGTGTCCGTAAATTGGCTATGCAAAACGCGGTAGAAAAGGCCCAAGATTACCTTTCGGTGGTGGGACAAAAAGTAGGGAAGGTGCAGTCCATATCAGATACAGCTGTAAGTGAATCGCCTCGCCCTTTTTACAATTCAAAAATGATGGCCATGCAAGCCGATGGAGCTGCTCGCGAAACTTTAGCTGCGGGAGAATTGGAACTGAGTGTGCAGATTGAGGTGAGCTTCGGTATTAATTAAAAATGAATAATTAAAAATTGTGTTATAGACTGAAAATATAAAATCATAATATAGATGAGTTTTAACCAAAAAACTATTTTGCGACTTGCCAATTTAAAAGCGATCACTTAGCTCTTTTTCTTGGCCTTTGAAATAGAAATACATAAAAAAAGGACACCCGATTGAGTATCCTTTTTTTATAGATTTTAGACTATCATTTTGAATCCCGAGACTTCGGGACCAACTCAAATTTATTTCGCCAACAACTCAGCTACTTTAGCTTTCAAGGCAGCGCCTGTTAGGTCTTTGGCAACTACCGTTCCGTTGGCGTCCAACAAGAAAGTAGCAGGAATCGATTCAACTCCGTAGGTTACGCGAATTGGCTCGTCCCAGTATTTTAGGTTGGAGATTTGTGGCCAAGCCAATTTGTCTTTGGCAATGGCTTCTTTCCATTTGGCTCCGTCTTTATCCAACGAAACACCAATAATATTTAATCCTTTAGCATGAAACTCATTGTACAAAGCTACATTGTTTGGGTTTTCGGCTCTACACGGATTGCACCATGAAGCCCAAAAATCTACTAAGGTTACTTTGCCCATGCTTTGTTTCAAACTCATCACTTTTCCATCAGGACCGGGAGCAGAAAAATCGGGAGCAATACTGCCTACTTCAACACTTGCAGGAGCAGCGGGCTTGTTCAATAAATCCAACTGGGATTTGATTTTCTTTCCGTGTTTGTTGGCTTTTAATTCTTTGTCCAAGCCATTAAAGTAGGTGGTAATTTTGGCAGGATCAACCATTTGTTGAAACAAGCTTTCAATAATCAACAAAGAAATGAATGATTTTGGGTGTGTTTTTACGTACTCTTCTGATTGTTTGGCAAAATCTTCTTGAAATTTAAAGTACGCTTTACGCAAAGTATTTACGGTTACCGTGTCCTTTTTTTGTTGCGCTTGGTTCATTTTTGCCATGTTGTCTTTTTGGAACTTCATCATATCCTTTTGGATTTTGGTTCCCAACTCGCGGTAGGCAGTCAATTCGTCGTTGTTATAGGTACCCGAAACTTTCACCAAGCTTAAGCTGTCTTTATTGATGTCCATTTCGATATCGCCATTTTCCAAAATAAATGGGATTTTTCCGTCTACCGATTCGATTTGAATTAAATTGATGTCAGCGCCTTTTGCCGATCCTTCTATGGTGAATTTTCCACCTTCAACTTTCACGGTATCCAAGGCTTTAAAAGCCCCAGTCATGTCGTCTTGTACTTCTAAAAATACTTTTTTACCGTCGGCAATTCCTTTGATGGTTCCAGTAATGATGTATTCGTTTTCGCCTGCTTTGTTGCAAGAAAATACCATTGTAGCGGCAGTAAGTACGAGGAAAATTCGTGAAAAACTTAGTAACATTGATTTCATATTTATGCGTGTTTTATTTGATTTACGTGTGCAAAAGTATTTAAATTTATGGGTATTGACTATTTTTTGTCTTACTATTTTATAAGTGTACTGGGGCAAACAAAATGCGTGAGCGGGAGCTTGGTTTGGCGAATTCCAGCCATGCCTTTTTCGATGTTGGTAAACGAATGAATGCCATTTCGTTTCAGGATTGAGCCCATCATAACCGAACGATATCCGCCTGCACAATGCAAGTAGAAAGGACTTTCGGGCACTTCCCCAAGATGTGTATTGATTGTGTCTAATGCTATGTTTACAGCACCTTCCAGGTGTTCGGCTTCAAACTCGCTGGGTTTTCGCGCATCAATTACGATTGAATTGGCTTGATGTTCGGATTCAAATTCGGCTGGACTTATCGAGGTAATTTGGGCAACAGGCAATCCCATGTGTTCCCAAGCCACAATTCCTCCTTGTAAATAGCCTTGCACCTGATCAAACCCCACGCGTGCAAGTCGGGTAATTGCTTCCGTTTCTTTGCCTTCGGTTACAACCAAAATAAGCTGTTGCTCCACGTTTTGCAATAAAGCTCCCACCCAAGGCGCAAAATTTCCTTGCAATCCGATAAAAATGGAATTTGGGATATGGCCCGCACAAAATTCGTCTTCGCTGCGCACATCCAATAGTATGGTTTGCTGATCTTGTACAATTTCCTGAACTTGTACAGGAGTTAAGGCTTGCATCGAGCGGCTCAACACGGTATCCAAAGAAGTATATCCTTGGCTATTGAGTAACACATTTTGTGGAAAATAAGCAGGAGGCAAACCCAATCCGTCGAGCAATTCGGCGGTAAATTCTTCGCGCGTCATGTCGACACGCAGGGCATAGTTGGTTTTTTTCTGGTTCCCAAGGGTATCCGTTGTTTCTTTGCTCATGTTTTTCCCGCAAGCACTGCCGGCTCCGTGACTCGGAAACACAATTAAATCGTCAGCCAATGGCATAATTTTGTTGCGTAGCGAATCAAATAAATAAGAAGCTAATTTTTCTTGCGTAAGATCTTCCACCATGGCTTGCGCCAAATCGGGTCGACCTACATCACCAATAAATAAAGTGTCGCCGGTAATAATGCCGTATCCTTTTTGGTTTTCGTCGAGCAACAAATAACAGCTGCTTTCTAGCGTATGGCCTGGGGTGTGCAACAATTTTATGGTGTAATCGCCCACTTTAAATTCTTGGTTGTCTTGGGCGATAAGTGCTTCAAATTGGGGTGTAGCTGTTGGACCAAACACAATTTGCGCACCTGTTTTTTGTGCCAAATCCAAATGCCCCGAAACAAAATCGGCATGAAAATGGGTTTCAAAAATGTAAGTTATTTTGGCGTTATCGGCAGCTGCTTTGGCCAAATAGGGCTCAACTTCACGCAGCGGATCAAAGATAGCAGCTTCGCCTTTGCTTTCTAAATAATAGGCCGCTTGTGCTATACAGCCGGTATAAATTTGTTCTATTTTCATGGATTAAATTTGGTGCAAAAATAAGGTATTAACTAGTTTGTTTTTAGCGAATAGAAATAAAAAAAAGTGCTTGATTGCTCAAACACCTTTTTTGTTTTCCTAATTGGAATTAGTCTTTTTTGTCTGCTTTTTTGGCAGCACAACAACCTGCTTTTTTTTCAGTTGTTCCACATGCTTTTTTTTCAGCGGTTGAACATTCTTTTTTAGCTTCTGCCTTAGGTTTCTCTTGTGCATTTAAGGTTGAAAAGGTAAAAGCTACTAAGGCCAACATCAATACTGCTTTTTTCATGGTATATTATTTAAGGGTTTTTAATTTGAATTAATTGGAATCAAAAATATACTTTTTTACTAAACTATTTATTTCTTTAACATTATTTTGTTTTGTCGGAAATATGCCCAACAATTTCTGCTTTACTTAATACACCCGATTGCCGCCACAGCTGTTTGCCGTTTTGAAACAACAGGAGTGTAGGTACCCCGCGCACCTGATAGATTGAGGCAATTTCTTGGTTTTTATCAACATCAATTTTAATGATGCTGATGCGATCGCCCAATTGGTCTTTTACCTCTTTGAGTCGTGGAGCTAATTGGGTACAAGGCCCGCACCAAGTGGCAAAAAAATCGACCAATACCGGTTTTTCACTTTGTATCAATTCTTGAAATGAAGTTTTCATGAGATTATTTTTTTGGAATCGAACAACCGTTGGGACCACAACCCCAATTAAAAACGGCTTGCAATAAAAAGAATCCGCCAAAGACAACTAAAAAATATTCGTGGGTTTGGTAGGCTTGTTCAAACAAATAGAGTGCCAAGGCCAATCGCAGCCAACGCATAAAATGCCAATTACGAGTAAGGTTTTGTATAAAGTTCATCTTAGTTTAGCGGTGTTAGTTGATAATCAGAATCATAGGCAATGGCCGCTTGCAAGGCTGAAAGGGCCACAGGGGCTGTACTCGTGAGTAATACAAAATCAAAGGCCGAATTCATTTGCGCCGATAACACGTTTGGAATCGTTGCAAATTTTTCCATTACGCTGGTTTTGCAACCGCCGCATGTAATGCCTTTAAATTGATAGGTGGAGATCAAAACATCGGCCTTTTTTTGAAATTGGAACGCCAATTCACTGCCCAATCGTTTGGGAACTGACAATGTTGATTTCTCTAGTTTCAAAAGTGTAAACGCAGATTCAAATAAGCTAATGTATTCGTCTTTAGATCCCCCAAAAGGCGGACTCACCTCAAATGTTGTATCAAAAAGCAAGCCCATCAGTTGGCCATTTGGCTTTAGCAATTCGTGCATTTTGGACACGTATTGCACACGCAAGGCAGGCGGAAGGGCACAAAAAAAGGTTTGTTCTAGGATATAATCATACTGGTTTTGGTGTGCAAAAAAATCACCCAAAACAACTTGAACTTGCGAAAAGTCACTGAACTCAGATTGCAGTTTATGCACCAAAGTAGGTGCGATATCCAGTAAGGTAATATTGGTAAACCCTTGACTTACTAGATAGGTAGCCTCGTAACTCGATCCGCAACCCGGCAGTAAAATAGCTGCATTTTTGTTTTGGATACCATCCGCCAAGGCTTGAAAAGCAGGCGAACAGCAACCCAAATCCCAACCCGTTTGCTGGGCTTGGTATTGTGCATCCCAATAGTTTTGGTCAAGCGGTGATTCGCAGACCACTACACAGCAATTTTCTTCTTGTGCCATGATTTAGTTTGAAAGTTGATTTTGTACGTTATGCCAAGTTCCACCGTTGGTTACATTGTCAAATCCCATGCGTTCCAAGATTGATTTGGCTTGGCTACTGCGCATGCCACTTCGGCAAAACACCACAATATTCTTTTTGTTTTTAAATGTAGCGATATTTTGTTGAATACGGTCCAACGGAATATTCACGGCACCTTTCACGCTGCCTTCGTTAAACTCTTCTTTGGTGCGCACATCAACCAAAAAGGCATCGGCGATCAGTTCTTTTAAGGGCGAATTTCCGGATGATGAAAATATTTTTTTAAGTGTGTCAAACATGATATTTAATTTTTAAAGATTTTGCAAGTACAAAATTAGGGCTCATCTTGTTGTCAGTTTGTGACTTTAGTTACAGAATTAAATAATCATTGAAACTGTATTTATCCTGTATTAGCGTGGATTAGCTCGAAAAGAAAAGGGATTTAAGGATAATGTAGCAGCCCATACACAATACAAACCAACCAAAAATTGGTTTCAGTTGCGGGCCACTTATTTTTTTGGAAAGTTGGGTGCCAATTAACAACCCAATTACTGCTAGACTGGTTATTTTAGCCAATAGTACATAATCATATTCGTTGCCTTGCAGCACATCGCCTGCAAAGCCAAGTAAAGTGGCTGTCGAAATGATGAGCAAAGAAGTACCCACGGCTTGTTTCATGGTCAATTTCCCAAAAAACAACAGGCTGGGAATTATTAAAAATCCACCGCCTGCACCCAAAAAACCAGAAATACAACCTACTAATGCGCCAATTTTACTCAATTGCAAAGGTTTGACAGCCAGAGAATTAGTTTCGTTTTTTGACGGACGAATCATAGAAACTGACGCCGCTAACATGAGCAGGGCAAATACAAAAAGAAGCAGGTTGTCTTTGTTTATTGAAACTAGACCAATTGCACCAATTTGATTGGGAACAAGGGGCAAAATAAATTTGCGTACCAGCAAGAGGGAAAGGGTAGAAGGAATGGCAAAATACAACGCCGACTGCAGTTTGATATTGCCCAAAATATAGTGGCGAATCGCACCGATAGCCGAAGTAAACCCTACGATAAAGAGAGAATATCCAGTTGCTTGTTCGGGTTTTTGATGGAACAAATAGACCAAAATGGGTACCGTCAAAATAGATCCGCCGCCACCTATGATCCCTAGGGTGATCCCAATTAAAAGTGCCGAGATATAGCCAAAAACTTCCATTTTGTTGGGGTATTAGAGCAAGCAATACAACCTAGTTATTCCTGGTTGCTCACTTTTCGGTACGGATATTGCGTAAAGATATGTCTTTTGGCAAAACGACCGGGTGAATCGGCATTCACCATTTTGACATATATGGCTTTGGGTACCGAAATGTACTCGTAGGCACTGCCGTTTGAAAAATAGATATGCAAACGAATATTTTCATAGCGGTAATCTACGATCGTAGCGGTTGCGCAGGTTTCTTGGTATTCGGATAATCCACTTTGAATCGTTTCTGGATTGATGCTCACTAAAAAATGATAGGCTTCAATAATGGCTCTACTTTTTTCTTCAGCCAATTGTAAACCGGCTTCATCGCCTTGAAATTTGTCGGGATGACTGTCCTTCATCGCATTGCGATAAATGGTTTTCAATTCTTTTAAGGTTACCGAACGATCAACTGCCAATAAACTGCGGTATTCACCAATTTTCTTCATAGTTATTTTTTAAAGCCGCAAAGGTAGGGTTTTAGTTTGAGAAAAAGATGAGATAGATTAGAGATGGAGAGAGGAGAGATTATATTCTTTTAAGGGATGGAAGTTGGAAGCTGGAAGTGGGGAGTTGGGAGTTGGAAGTAGGTTTTAGGAATTAGGGAGTAGGATGTAGGTTGCGGGTTGTAGGAAATTTTAGGTCAATAATGATTAAAACAAAACCCAATTCTAGTTAATGAGAGATTTCTATTTTGTTTTGATTCAATTTTTAAATCTTTCAATCATTCAATCTTTCAATCAATTTAACCGATAACTGTAAACTGATAACCGAAAACTATTTCCCAATACAAAAATTCGCAAAAATATTCCCCAACAACTCGTCGTTGCTCACTTGACCGGTGATGAGGCCAAATTGGTAGAGGGCTTCTCGGATGTCTATGGCCATGAGGTCGCTGGGTAGATTGGTTTCGATTCCGTATTGCACTTTTTGAATTTCGTCCAAGGCCTTGAGCAAGGCATCGTAATGGCGCGTGTTGGTTACAATGGTTTCGTTGTTGCGCAAGGCGCCGGTATTGACAAGTGAAAGCAATTGGTTTTTCAACTCGTCCACGCCCAGTTTATTTTTGGCCGAAAGAAAAACGGGTGTAACGCCCAATGGGGACAATTGGTGTTGAATGTCTTGAATTTGAGCTGCTGTAATTAAATCAATTTTATTGATCACCACTACCACTTGTTTATTGGGGTAATCCTGTATTAATTTTTCTATTTCTGTTCTATACGCCAAACCTGAAACCTGAAACTTGAAACTTTCAAACAAATAAAGCACCACTTGTGCCAACTCTATTTTCTCAAAAGTTTTTTGAATCCCTATTGATTCTACTTCGTCGGTTGTTTGGCGAATACCTGCGGTATCAATAAATCGAAATCCTATTCCGTCTATAACCAACTCATCTTCTATGGTGTCGCGCGTGGTTCCGGCTATGGCTGAAACAATGGCGCGTTCTTCGTTGAGCAACGCATTAAGCAAAGTAGATTTTCCCACATTGGGCTCGCCCACGATGGCTACTGGAATACCGTTTTTAATCACATTTCCTACCGCAAACGAATCGATCAGACGCTTTAAAACCAACGCAATGCGGTTGATCAAGGCGGTAAATTCGGTTCTGTCAGCGAAGGCTACGTCTTCTTCTGCAAAATCCAGTTCCAATTCTATCAAAGAGGCAAAATTCAATAATTCGGTGCGCAGGATTTGTAATTCGTTTGAAAATCCGCCGCGCATTTGCTGAATGGCCAATTGATGACTGGCTTCGTTGGTTGAGGAAATTAAATCGGCAACCGCTTCAGCCTGAGACAAATCAATCTTTCCATTTAAAAAGGCGCGTAGAGTAAATTCCCCTGGATCGGCCATGCGACAACCTTTTCTCAAGGCCAATTGAATAATTTGTTGCTGTATAAAAAGTGAACCGTGGCAAGAAATTTCTACCGTGTTTTCTCCCGTGTAGGAATTTGGTCCTTTAAATAGCGAAACCAAGACTTCGTCCAGGGTGCGCATTCCATCTTTGATGACGCCCAAATGCAAGGTGTGCGATTTTTGTTGGGCTAAAATTTTCCCGCTTTTAGATTCAAATAGGGTTGAGGCAATCGCAATCGCTTGTTCGCCCGACAACCTTATAACCGCAATAGCTCCTGCTCCAGAGGGAGTTGCTAAGGCTACAATGGTGTCGTTTGAGATCATAAGTAAGGGAATAGGGTTGAAAAGAATGCGGGTATTTAAGACAAAAAAAGCCGGCAAATCCCATTAGGTTGTCGGCTTAGAGAGCAATTTATCGTGTTTAGTTGTTTAGCATCACTGGCATAACCAACATGGTAACCGTTTCGCCTTCGTCTAATCCGTCAACTGGAGTTAAAATTCCAGCACGATTGGGTAATGACATTTCCAGTAAAATCATATCCGATTGCAAGTTGGTGAGCATCTCGGTCAAGAAACGCGAGTTGAAACCGATTTGCAAGTCGTCACCCTGGTAATCACAGGTGAGACGCTCTTCGGCTTTGTTAGAATAATCGATATCTTCAGCAGAGATGTTGAGTTCTGCTCCAGCAATTTTCAATCGAATTTGATGGGTAGTTTTATTAGAGAAAATGGCTACACGACGCACAGAGTTTAAAAATTGAGTGCGATCGATCACCAATTTATTTGGATTTTCTTTTGGAATAACCGCTTCATAATTGGGATATTTCCCGTCAATTAAGCGACACAACAAAATGTAATTGTCAAATGAGAAAGTAGCATTAGAATCATTGTATTCGATAGACACTTCAGCATCAGATGTGCCTAAAATACTTTTTAAAATGGTCAATGGTTTTTTGGGCATAATAAAATCAGCCACTTGCGACGCTTTTACATCGGTGCGCGCATACTTCACTAATTTGTGTGCATCGGTAGCTACAAACGTTAATCCTTCGGGAGAAAACTGAAAAAACACACCTGACATTACCGGGCGTAAATCATCGTTTCCGGCAGCAAATATGGTTTTGCTTACCGCAGTGGCCAATACATCGGCAGGAACTAAGGTAGTTGATGGATTATCTAAGCTAACGGCTTTTGGGAATTCTTCCCCTGGCGCATAGGCCAAGGCATATTTTCCGGAGTTTGAGCTAATTTCGATGGTGCTGTTTTCCTCGACAGTAAAGGTGAGGGGTTGCTCTGGGAATGTTTTAAGAATTTCGAGTAATAATTTGGCTGGAACGGCTACGTTACCTTTGCTGGTCGAATCAATTTCTAGGGTGGCCGACATAGTCGTTTCTAGATCGGAGGCAGAAACAGTGAGTGTTTTGCTGTTGAGTTCAAACAGGAAGTTATCTAAAATAGGCAGTGTGTTATTGCTGTTAATAACACTTCCCAACACTTGAAGTTGTTTTAATAAATACGAACTAGATACGATAAATTTCATTTTCTTACTTTTTTTATGGGTGTAGAATTTCGTTAAAGTGGAGCTTCATACATTGTCTACAAATATATCCTAAACAACTAAATATCAAAAAGAATTTTATTAACATTAGTTGGCATATTTTCGCTTGCGCAAAACAGTAAAAACCAATCCAAATGCGGCCAAAATTACCAATGGCAATCCAATAGTTAACACTTGACTTGCGGTATAATTGACGTAGACTTTTTCTTGATCCAAGAGCGGAAGTTCTACTGTTTTGTTGCGAATGTTAATAAGTCCGGAATCATCCAACAGGTAATTGACGCAGTTCAACATAAACTCTTTGTTTCCGTAGAGTTTATTGGTCCATTTGTCGTAGCCCAATTCCAAGGGTTGGTACTCCTTATCCAATTGATTTCGAATCACATCACCATCCGAAACTACGATCATTTTGTTGGGAATCCCAATTTTCTGAAACGTTCTATCAGCAAATGGCAATACCCGGTTTTCGTACACCGAATGAAATTCACCCTCAACCAACACGGCCACAGGAATACTACCTTTGCCTGTAAATTCGGCTTGTTCAGGACGTTCGCTCACCATATCCAAGCGCACCTGTATGGGCGCACCCACGGTTTTGGAGTAGGGAGACGATTGGAGTAAAACCGTTTTCTTCAGGTCGTTTTTGAGTACCTCCATACCGTTGGTAAACTGAAATTTTATACCATCTACGTTGGAGACAATGGGGTGTTTGGCGTTGGGATAAATTAAAGGGCTGTAAAACCAAGGGTATTGAGTGTACTGGGTGCCCGATCCTTTTTCGCCTGTGGCCAAGGCAATGGGCGTTGCCAATACATCTTTGACCAAAGTTGGATTGATGCGGATGCCGTATTTAAAGAAAAGGTCGTTTAAATTTAGATCAAACGGATAGGCCAATGATGAACCCGATGGATTGTATAGACTATCCAGTTCAATATTCACCTGATCGACCAACCAGAGTGTTTTTCCTCCGCCTAATATAAACTGATCCAGCACTAATTTTTCTTGGTCGCTAAAGGCTTCGGTAGGTTTGGCAATAATGGCCATGTCATACTTTTTAAGGTAGGCCAAACTTTCAGCAGGTTTTTTGGCCACTGAATCTAAGGTAAAAGTCCCAATAAAGTAATTTTCACGCACTTGCTTGATAAAATCGGCCATCAATACATCGTGTAGCTCTCCATTGCCTTTAATCACGGCAATCTTTTTTTGTTTGGGCTTGCTGATGGTATGTATCGCATGGGCAAAAGCATATTCCAAATGCTGCACCGAGCTCACTACTTTTTGGGCCGTGCTTGCGCCCATATTATTTTTGAGTAATGGCACCTTTATGGTTCGGCCCTCGTAGGTTGCCAGCGCCCACGGAAAAACTACTTCTTGGGTTTGCTTGCCTTTGTCGTTTATTGTCACGTTTACGGGCAACATGCCTTGTGCCATAAACGAAGCCATCACGGTATCGCGGTCAGTTTCATTTTCTAACGGATTGATAAACTGAAACGTAATATTGCTGTTGTAGGCCTTGAATTCTTCTAAGAATTGTTGGGTTTCGGATTGCAATTTTTTGAATTCGCCCGGAAAATTTCCTTTCAAAAAAACTTCGATTTGTAAGGGTTCTTTTATTTCTTTTATGAGTTTTAATGAAGTAGCCGACAAGGTATAACGCTTGTCTTTCGTAAGGTCAAATCGGTAAAAGAAAAAATGACCAAGGATATTTATCAGTACCAAGGCAAGTAGAAGTAATGCCGATTTTTTGCGAGTAGGAGACCACGTAAATTTCATTAGGCACGTACAGATTTAAGTTGATAAACAGTAATAGAAAGAAAGATATACGTGAGGCTCAAAAAGTAAATTATATCACGCGTGTCGAGTACGCCGCGACTCATGCTTTTAAAATGACTTCCCATCCCGAGAAAGGATAAACCGCCTTCGATTGAAGTAAAAAAGGTAGCTAATCCGTCAAAGGCAAAGTAAAATACAAAACAACCAAACACCGACAAGATAAACGCCACGATTTGATTTTCTGTAAGGGTAGAAGTGCAAACCCCAATTGCGGTATAGGCTGCCACCAAAAACAACAACCCAAAGTAGGAACCAAGCGTGCTTCCTAAATCGATATTACCTACCGGATAACCCAATTGATACAAAACATACACATACAAAAGCGTCGGGAGTATGGCCAATAGGATAAGACTAAATGCGCCAAAAAATTTTCCCAACACGATGTGCCAAATAGAGATGGGTTTGGTGAGCAATAATTCGAGTGTGCCCTGTTTTTTCTCGTCCGAAAAACTGCGCATCGTTACCGCAGGAATTAGAAAAAGTAAAATCCAAGGAGCGATTGTAAAGAAAGGCGTCATATCAGCAAATCCGGAATTTAATACATTGTATTCGCCTTCAAACACCCATAAAAAAAGTCCGTTGAAGAGCAAAAATAAGGCAATCACCAAATACCCGATGGGGGAGCCAAAAAAAGATTTAATTTCTCGAAGAATGATTGATTTCATTTATACGGGTTTGTCGTTGTTCGTTTATCGATGTTTGTTATTCCATAAAATTGATCACGATGCTGTCTTGGTAATTGATGCCCAACAATGAGGAAGCGCTTCCCACTGTTTTGGGGTTGCTTCGAAACAAAGCAATCTCCAAAAAACCGGCTTCATTAAATAAAGCCAATTTGGAACCCTCGTAATTTTTTACGTTAAAGTTGTCGTTTTTGGCAATATCTGCATACTTTGATTCTATACTTTTTATAGGTAACGAATTTTTTCTGTTTGTCGTGCGTTGGTTGGCCACCGACTGAAAAAGCGGGATTTCAAACGCTCGCCCTTTGGCCACTTCTACAAACAGCGTTTTGGTGATATTGGTTACAATATTGCCAAAATGATCAATATAAATCACATAGCCTTTGATTGATTTTTTATCGCTAGAAACTACCGGTTGCAATTCGGTGACTTGTTTGATGCTGCTAATTTCTTGACCCACCACATTGAGTTCTCCGCCTTTGGCCAGGTGGCAGCCTACACGAATAAACACATCCAAATCGGAAGCGTCAGTTGGCATGCGATCGTGAATAGAAATTCGAACTATTTTTTGCGGAATGATTTTCTGAATTAAAATGCTCAAAATACCATTATCGGCGCAGATGAAATAATGACCGTTCCATTGCATGGCCAAATGCTGGGTTTCTCGGGTGAGTTCGGCATCAACCCCAATAATATGCACAGTGCCTTTGGGAAAATTGGCATAGGCTGCATTGATAATGTAACTGGCTTCGACAGTATTAAAGGGATCAATGTCGTGCGAAATGTCAATTATCTTGGCCTCTGGGTGCTCGGTATAGATTTTACCCTTTAAAGCAGCCACAAAATGGTCCTTTAGGCCGTAGTCGGTAGTAAGGGTAATTATTGACATAAAAATGTTTATAAATAAAAAACAAATGGAACTAAAATCTCCCTAAATTTGAATGCAAAGCTAGCAATATATAGCAAATTATTTAATTAAATTCTACCTCCTTTTGAACGAACGAATTATCGACCTCAATGAAATTGCGCCAAAAGAATTTTGGGGCGATCACGACTCCCACCTAGAAATTATCAAGAAGTATTATCCCAAGCTCAAAATCGTTGCCCGAGGTTCTATCTTAAAAGCCTTTGGAGAGAAAGAAATATTAGACGAATTCGAAGTTCGATTTCAACGGCTCATGCAACATTTCACCCGCTACAATCGCATTGATCAAAACGTGATTGACCGCGTAATTCAAAGCAATTCGCAAGACGAACAGCGCATGCCCGATCAAGATAAGATTTTGGTGCATGGCATTGGCGGAAAAATCATCAAAGCCATGACGCCCAACCAGCAATTGTTGGTGGATACCGTTTATAAAAACGACATGGTTTTTGCAGTTGGTCCTGCCGGAACGGGAAAAACCTATACCGGAGTGGCTTTGGCGGTAAAAGCACTTAAAGAAAAACAAGTAAAACGCATTATCCTCACGCGTCCTGCGGTTGAAGCCGGAGAAAATCTGGGGTTCTTACCGGGCGACATGAAAGAAAAATTAGATCCCTATATGCAGCCGCTATATGATGCGTTGCGCGACATGCTGCCGCCGAGTTCGTTAGAAGACTATATTTTGAAAGGAATTATTCAAATTGCACCCTTGGCTTTTATGCGCGGTCGAACACTAGATAATGCCTTTGTAATCTTGGACGAAGCCCAAAACACCACCCATTCCCAAATGAAAATGTTCTTGACGCGTATGGGCAAAAGCGCCAAATTCATGATTACGGGTGATCCTGGTCAAGTTGATTTACCGCGACGCACCATCTCCGGTCTAAAAGAAGCGTTATTAGTACTTAAAGACATAGAAGGCATTGGAATTATCTATTTGGACGACAAAGATATCGTGCGCCATCGCCTAGTGAAAAAAGTAATTGACGCCTACAAAATGATCGAAAATCAAGATTAATATAAGATAGATTAAACCACTTAAAACCAATTCAATACAATATTATATCTTCATGAGAATAGCACAAATTTCAACCTTAGTTTTAGTAGCTGTACTAGCCGCTTCGTGTTCCAAAAAAGAAATCCAATACCCAGATCCTTTGCTCACGCATCGCGATACTACAACCAATCCAGCAACCGATTTTTTTCAGTATGCTAATGGTGGTTGGTTTAAACAAAATCCGATTCCATCTACCGAATCCAGCAATGGTATTTTTCAGTTGATTAACGACACCATCAACAACCAAATCAAGAAAATTTGCGAAAGTTCGGCTGCATCAACCTCAGCCAAAGGAAGCAACAAGCAAAAAATAGGCGATTTCTATGCTTCGGGCATGGATAGCATACGCATAGAAAAGATGTGCATTCAACCCATACAATCCGAACTCAAAATTATTAACGCCTGTTCCAGTTTAGGTCAGGTGGTGCAAACGTTTGCCTTTTTACACCGCTTAGGCATGCAACCCGGATTTACATTTTATGTGGCGCAAGACGATAAAAACAGCACCAAAAATGCCTTGTTTATGAGTCAAGGCGGCCTTTCTTTGGGCAATCGCGATTACTATTTTAATACCGATCCAGAAACGGTTGCCATTCGTGCAGAATTTCCAAAACACGTGGCCAACATGTTTAGCCTTACCGGACAATCTCTCGAAAAAGCCAATCAAAGTGCCACCCGAGTGCTTGCACTAGAAACTGCGGTGGCTAAGTTTTCTAGAAAATTAGAAGATTTGCGTGACCCCAATGCCAATTACCATAAAATGTCGATGAAGGAGTTTCAACAATTGTCTCCTTCGGTGGCTTGGGCTGATTTGTTTCCGCTTATGGGAATTGCCAAAGCCGACAGTGTGATTGTTGGGCAGCCGGAGTTTTACAAAAATCTAGATCATTTGTTGGTCGAATTTTCGGTCGAAGATTGGAAAACCTACCTTACATGGAATCTCATTTCCAACTACGCACCCTATTTAAACAAATCCATAGCCCAAGAAGATTTTCGCTTTTTCTCGACGGTTATGAAAGGCATATCCAAACAAAAACCCCGTTGGAAACGCGTGGTCAATCAAACCAATTCTTCCCTTGGCGAATTGATTGGCCAGGTGTATGTCGCTGAATATTTGCCACAAGGTTCCAAAGAAAAATTATTAGAAATTGGAAATTCCATTCGCGATGTCTATGCCGAGCGCATCAAAAAATTAGATTGGATGAGCGAAACAACTAAAGTGAAAGCCTTGCACAAACTCAACAAAATAGTCATGAAGGTGGGTTATCCCGACCAATGGAAAGATTTGTCGGCCTTGCGCATTGATCGCAATTCCTATTGTGGCAACGTAAAACGAGCCAATACTTGGGAATACAATCAAATGATTGCCAAATATGGCAAACCGGTAGACCGCAATGAATGGGTCATGACACCACAAACCTACAACGCCTATTACAACCCCAGCAATAACGAAATCGTGGTGCCTGCTTGCAACATTATTGTTCCGGGATTCGAGGGACGCATGCCCGACGATGCCATCTTGTACGGAATTATTGGAGGATCAACTTTCGGGCATGAAATCACCCATGGTTTTGACGACCAAGGGAGCCAATATGACGAGAAAGGAAATTTAAACAATTGGTGGACTCCTGCCGATTTGGCCAAATTTAAGGCCAAAACCAGTTTAATTGTTGATCAATTTTCTAACTATACTGTTTTGGGAGACAAACACCTCAACGGCGATGCAACACAAGGGGAGAATATTGCCGATTTGGGAGGTGTAATTATGGGGTTTGAAGCGTTCAAGAAAACCAAACAATATAAAACCAACCAACTCATTTCGGGTTTAAATCCAAACCAACGTTATTTCTTGGCTTATGCCTATGCGTGGATGGTCAACATCAAAAAAGAGGCCTTGGCCCAGCAAATTATGGTTGATGTGCATGCGCCGGCCAAATTCCGCATTAATGGTCCGTTGAGCAATATGCCCGAATTTTATCAAACCTTTGGCATAAAACCCGGCGATCCAATGTTTCGCCCCGATAGCAATAGGGTAGTTATTTGGTAACTAGAAAAGGCTTTTTATCTCGCATAGAAAGCCTTTTTTACTTGTGGTTTGGTATATTTGTCCATCTAAAATTCAATTCTCGTGCGCACGATTAATAAGCTAAAATTGTTTAACGATCCCATCTACGGATTCATATCTATTCCCAATCCGTTGTTGTTTGATTTGATTCAGCATCCGTATTTTCAGCGGTTGCGCCGCATCTCACAAATGGGGTTGTCCTATTTGGTTTATCCGGGTGCTCACCATACGCGTTTTCATCACGCCATTGGTAGCATGCACCTGATGCAAAAAGCGGTTGAAGTATTGCGCTTTAAGGGAGTTGCAATTTCAAAAGAGGAAGAAAACGCTTTGTATATTGCCATTTTGTTGCACGACATTGGCCACGGACCTTTTTCCCACGCCTTAGAACATTCCATTGTTGAAGAAGTGAATCACGAGTCAATCTCGCTTTTATTTATGGAGCGTTTAGACGTGCTTTTTGACGGACAATTAACCTTGGCCATTCAAATCTTCAAAGGCAATTATTCGCGCAAATTTATGCACCAACTCATTTCGAGTCAGTTGGATATGGACCGCATGGACTACTTGAATCGCGATAGTTTTTATTCGGGTGTTGCCGAGGGTACTATCAATTCGGATCGGTTGATACAAATGATGCACGTGGTAGACGATGTCTTGGTGCTAGAAGAGAAAGGGATTTACTCCATTGAGAAATTTTTGATGGCCCGCCGATTGATGTACTGGCAAGCCTATTTGCATAAAACCAGTTTGGTGGCCGAGTTGATGCTCACCAAAACACTGAAAAGGGCCAAAGAACTTCTGCAACAAGGAATACCAGTTGATGCAAGTAGGCCGTTGCAGTATTTTATGAAACAGTCCATTCCCTTAGCTGCATTTACCGACGAGGTGCTGGAACAATTTGCTCAATTGGATGATTACGATGTGATTAGTGCCATAAAATCGTGGCAATTTCATGATGATTTTATTCTAAGTACCTTGAGTAAAATGATCATCAATCGCGACCTATTAAACATTAAACTGAGTGCCGAAAAATTCTCAAACGAATCTTTGGTGGAGTATAAAAATCAACTTTCTTCCCTGTATAATTTAACGACAGAAGAATGCAACTACTTTATTTACAAGGGTAAAATTAAAAATCAAGCCTATAATAACACCGCCGAACCGATTCAGATTCTGAAAAAGGATAAATCCATCGAAGAGGTGATTGAGGTGTCCGATCAACTCAATTTAAAGGCATTAGCCAAACCAGTCACAAAATATTACCTGTGTTTTCCAAAACAACTGCTTTAAAACGGCTATTTAAAATCAAAATTTCCTATTTTTGTGGCGTTAAAAAACGAGCTCAATCGAGAAGGATTGTGCTCAACAACAGGCGATATTTTGTAAAACTACAGATTTGGTAAGACCCTAATTAATGAAATTTACAGCAGCACAAATAGCGGAAATTTTGGAAGGCGATGTAGTGGGTGATCCCAACGCAACGGTTTCAAATTTTTCAAAAATAGAAGAAGGTTCTGCCGGTTCACTTACATTTTTATCCAATCCAAAATACACCAATTACATTTATACTACCCAAGCTACAATAACGGTTGTAAATACTAGTTTTACTCATGAAGGCCCATTAAACACTACACTCATTAAGGTAGAAGACGCTTATCTGGCCTTTACCAAGTTGTTGCAGTTTTATGACCAAGCCAGAAAAGGCAGCAAAAATGGCATTGAACAACCCTCAGTAATTTCTAATCAAAGCACCTATGGCGAAGGTTTTTATTTGGGCAGCTTCAGTTATATAGGAACCAATGTGCGCATGGGTAACAATGTAAAAATTTACCCCAATTGTTATCTGGGAGACAATGTAATTCTTGGTGATGATGTGACCTTGTTTTCGGGCGCCAAAGTATACCACGATTGCCTCATCGGAAACGGTTGTGTAATTCATGCTAATGCAGTGGTTGGAGCCGATGGTTTTGGATTTGCCCCCGAAAAAGACGGCAGCTACAGCAAGATTCCCCAAATAGGAAATGTGATTTTAGAAGATCTAGTCGAGGTGGGCGCTTCAACCACTATAGACCGCGCTACGATGGGATCAACCATTATTAGAAAAGGCGTAAAATTGGACAACCAAATACAAATTGCGCACAATGTCGAAATAGGAGAAGACACCGTAATTGCGGCCCAAACCGGGATTGCAGGTTCTACCAAAATTGGTAAAAATTGTGTAATTGGCGGACAAGTAGGATTTGCAGGACACATCGTTGTTGGCAATAATGTGCGCATTCAAGCGCAATCGGGTGTTGGGCGTAACGTAAAAGATGGCGAAATTTTGCAAGGAAGTCCGGCATTCACCTATAACGACTATAGTAAATCGTATGTGCATTTCAAAAATTTACCTAAAATTATGCACGAATTTGAAGCACTAAAAACGAATATAAATACTAAAAATAAATAGAATGGTTAAGCAAACAACGATAAAATCAGAAGTTACCCTTTCTGGTGTTGGTTTACACACGGGCAAAGAGGTAACCATGACGTTTAAGCCAGCGCCGATTAATAATGGGTTTACATTTGTACGCGTAGATTTAGAAGGTCAACCCATGATAGAGGCCGATGCCAATTATGTGGTAAATACCCAACGCGGGACCAATTTAGAAAAATTAGGCGTTAAGATTCAAACCTCCGAGCACGTTTTGGCTGCTTTTGTGGGATTGGATGTAGACAATGTAATCATTGAATTAGACGCCTCAGAACCACCAATTATGGACGGTTCGTCAAAATATTTTATTGAAGCCATAGAAAAAGCGGGTATTGTAGAACAAGAAGCCGAACGCAAATACTATGTGGTGAAAGAGGTGATCTCGTATTCAGACGAAGCCACGGGCAGTGAAATCTTGGTGATGCCTTGTGACGATTACCAAGTAACTGCGATGGTAGATTTTGGCACCAAAGTATTGGGTACCCAAAACGCGACCATGAAAAGCATCTCTCACTTTAAAGACGAGATTTCTAATGCGCGTACGTTTAGTTTTTTACACGAACTCGAATCTTTATTGCAACACGGATTAATAAAAGGTGGTGACTTGAATAACGCCATCGTGTACGTCGATAAAGAAATATCGGAGAGCACCATGGAAAGCCTTAAAATTGCTTTTGGTAAAGACGAAATTACCGTTAAACCAAATGGGATTCTAGACAACCTTACTTTGCATCATCCCAATGAAGCCGCTCGCCATAAATTACTCGATGTAGTAGGTGATTTGGCACTTATTGGAATGCGCATCAAAGGAAAGGTAATTGCCAACAAACCGGGACATTTTGTCAATACCCAATTTGCCAAAAAAATGGCCAAAATTATCAAAATTGAGCAACGTAACCAGGTGCCGGTCTATGATTTAAATCAGGAGCCGCTCATGGATATCCATAAAATCATGGCCATGTTGCCACACCGTCCGCCCTTTTTGTTGGTGGATAAAATATTTGAATTATCAGAAACACATGTAGTGGGTCTGAAAAATGTTACGATGAACGAACCGTTCTTTGTGGGACATTTTCCAAACGCACCCGTAATGCCAGGTGTTTTAATTGTAGAAGCCATGGCACAAACTGGCGGTATTTTAGTATTGAGTACGGTGCCAGATCCTGAAAATTACTTGACTTTTTTCATGAAAATTGACAATGTAAAATTCAAACACAAAGTGCTTCCTGGAGACACTTTGATATTCAAATGTGAACTCATTACGCCCATACGTCGCGGGATTTGCCACATGCAAGCCAACGCCTATGCCAATGGAAAATTGGTAGCCGAAGCCGAATTGATGGCACAAATAGCGAAAAAACAATAAATAGAACAGCACATGAATCAACCATTAGCCTATGTTCATCCTGGAGCAAAAATTGCCAAAAATGTAGTAATTGAGCCGTTCACGACCATCCACAATAATGTTATTATTGGCGATGGTACTTGGATAGGATCAAACGTAACCATCATGGAAGGAGCGCGTATCGGAAAAAATTGCAACATTTTTCCAGGTGCAGTTATTTCGGCCGTACCTCAAGATTTAAAATTTGGCGGAGAAGATTCGTTGGCCATTATTGGCGACAATTGCACCATTCGAGAATGCGTAACCATTAACCGAGGAACAATTGCATCTGGTCAAACTACCATTGGGAATAACTGTTTGATAATGGCTACTGCACACATTGCGCACGATTGTCACATTGGAGATAACGCCATCATTGTAAATGGAGTTGCATTAGCCGGTCACGTAACGGTGGGCAACTATGCCATTATTGGTGGATTGGCTGCCATTCATCAGTTTATACACGTAGGTGATCATGCGATGGTTTCGGGAGGATCTTTGGTGCGTAAAGACGTACCGCCGTATACCAAAGCGGCCAAAGAGCCCCTATCATATGTAGGAATAAACTCGGTTGGATTGCGTCGCAGAGGGTTTACCACCGAAAAAATTAGAGAAATTCAAGACATTTACCGCATCTTGTACCAAAAAAACTACAATACTTCTCAAGCTGTCAGCATCATTGAAGGCGAAATGGAAGCGACTCCAGAACGCGATGAAATCCTCGATTTTATCCGAAATTCTTCTCGTGGAATCATGAAAGGCTATTCTGGAAATTATTAATACACGTTTGATCAATTTATCAAACAAAAACGAAATCAAAACAATTAACAAAAAATAAAATGGCAAGTACATCAGATATCAAAAACGGATTGTGTATTAAATACAACAACGACATTTATAAAATCATCGAATTTTTGCATGTAAAACCAGGGAAAGGACCTGCTTTTGTGCGAACTAAATTGAGAAGTTTAACCAACGGAAAAGTGTTAGACAACACCTTTTCAGCCGGACACAAAATAGAGGAAGTGCGGGTTGAAAACCACAAATTTCAATTTTTGTATCCTGAAGGTGATTTGTTTCACTTTATGAATGTGGAATCGTTTGAGCAAATATCTTTAAACAAAAACATCTTGGATTCGCCCGATTTATTGAAAGAAGGCGAAAACGTGATGGTGAGCATCAATACCGAAACCGATTTACCTTTGTCAGTAGATATGCCAGCTTCAGTAGTTTTAGTTGTAACCTATGCAGAGCCTGGTGTAAAAGGCAATACAGCAACCAACGCTACAAAATCGGCTACGGTAGAAACGGGAGCGCAAATAAATGTGCCGTTGTTTATTAATGAAGG
Source organism: Flavobacterium psychrophilum (assembly GCA_945879625.1). Classification (GTDB taxonomy): domain Bacteria; phylum Bacteroidota; class Bacteroidia; order Flavobacteriales; family Flavobacteriaceae; genus Flavobacterium; species Flavobacterium psychrophilum_G. The sequence goes on along the minus strand of CAMCVA010000007.1, from coordinate 9,761 downwards.
AGACAAGATAAAAATCGATACCTCAAACGGAAATTACATGGAGCGCGTAAAAGAGTAGCCCTAAAACCCCAAGGGGACATTGATTATGAAATTCAATACAACACATACGTTACAAGAAATTGCGGAAATCATTGGTTGCTCCTATGTGGGTGCCAATGATTTTCCGGTGTTTGGGATGAATGAAATACACGTAGTAACTCCGGGCGACATCGTTTTTGTGGATCACCCCAAATATTACGACAAAGCCTTGCAATCGGCGGCAACTATTGTATTAATAAACAAAGAAGTGGAGTGCCCCAATGGGAAAGCGCTTTTAATTTCGGACGATCCTTTCCGAGATTTCAATACACTCACGCGTCATTTTATGCCTTTTGTTTCGGCACAGGCAGCCATTTCGGCAACTGCGCAAATAGGCGAAGGAACAGTAATTCAACCGAATTGTTTTGTGGGTAACCACGTTAAAATTGGCCGTAATTGCTTGATTCACGCCAATGTTACGCTCTACGATCATACTGTAATAGGAAATGATGTGATTATTCATTCGGGTACTGTTTTGGGTGCCGATGCTTTTTATTATAAAAAACGACCGGAAGGATACGACCAATTACTTTCTGGTGGTCGAGTAGTTGTAGAAGATCAGGTAGGAATTGGTGCTTTATGTACTATAGATAAAGGCGTTACCGGTGATACCACGATAGGATGGGGAACCAAAATTGACAACCAAGTACATGTGGGGCACGATACCGTAATTGGCAAAAAATGCCTTATTGCTTCGCAAACCGGAATTGCCGGTTGTGTGATTATTAAAGACGAAGTGACACTTTGGGGACAAGTAGGAACCACCAGTGGAATTACGATAGGAGAAAAAGCAGTAATCTTGGGTCAGACGGGCGTGACCAAATCGGTAGAAGGCGGCAAAACCTATTTTGGAACTCCTATAGAAGAGTCCCGCGAAAAACTGAAGCAATTGGCCAATATCAAACGCATACCCGAAATACTAACAAAACTAAAATAAGATGTCTGCCAAAAAAATTGTAATCGATTTTTATAAATCAGATGCTCTGATTAATTCCGAAATCATGGATACTTTTTTACATCCGGATATTCAAGTGGAATGGAGAAGCAGCAAAGGCACAATTCAAATGGATCGACATGATATTTTAGAATTGGCTACAACACTCGGGAAAGCCTACGTACGATCAAAAGTCCGCATTAGCCAAATGGTGAAAGAAGGCAATACGATAGCCGTGTATTATTCGCATTACATTAAAACGGTAGAAAATCCGAGAGAAGAGATGTTATTGGCGCACTTTATGGCCTTTTGGGAAATCAAAGACGACAAATTATTCAAAGGCTATCAAATTAGCCAATTGCCTTAAATTATTTCAACAAAAAAACTTTAAAAGTAACGGCCAAAACCTTACTTTTGCCAAGCATTTTTCAAATCAAATAGATAACAAATCATGAGTGTTTTAGTTAATAAAGATTCCAAAATTATTGTTCAAGGATTTACAGGTAGCGAAGGAACTTTCCACGCTTCTCAAATGATAGAATACGGAACCAATGTAGTAGGAGGAGTAACGCCCGGAAAAGGAGGAAGTATTCATTTGGATCGTCCGGTTTTTAATACGGTACAAGATGCTGTAGATCAAGCAGGTGCCGATACCACGATTATTTTTGTACCACCCGCTTTTGCAGCCGATGCCATTATGGAGGCGGCTGATGCAGGAATTAAAGTAATCATTACCATCACCGAAGGAATTCCAGTGGCCGATATGATTCGTGCCAACAACTACATCAAAGAAAGAAATTGTACACTAATAGGACCTAACTGCCCAGGTGTAATTACACCAGGCGAAGCCAAAGTAGGGATTATGCCCGGATTTGTATTCAAAAAAGGAACAGTTGGGATTGTGTCCAAATCGGGAACCTTAACCTACGAAGCTGCCGATCAGGTAGTGAAACAAGGTATGGGAATCACTACAGCTATTGGTATTGGAGGAGATCCAATTATTGGTACTACAACCAAACAAGCAGTAGAATTGTTGATGAACGATCCAGAAACCAAATGCATTGTGATGATTGGCGAAATTGGTGGTCAATTGGAAGCCGATGCAGCCAAATGGATCAAAGCCGATGGCAATCGCAAACCGGTTATAGGATTTATTGCCGGTGAAACTGCTCCAAAAGGAAGAACAATGGGTCACGCCGGAGCTATTGTGGGTGGATCTGATGACACGGCCGAAGCCAAAAAACGCATCATGCGGGAGAATGGTATTCACGTGGTAGATTCTCCAGCCGAAATTGGTAAAAAAGTAAAAGAAATTATGGGATAATTTTCCCCGAATCACGGATATGATAGCCCTAGTAACATAGGGCTATTTTTATTAATAAATACAAACGACAAGCATGTACAAAGAACTGACCAAATTTAAATCGACCAATCATTTTATATTTACTCCCGAAGATCAATTAGAAAATCAATGCAACGCAACTGAAGGCAGTGGTGTTTTTCTTGTATACGAATGCAAAGGCGAAGAAAAACAATTGATTATGGTCGGATCAACCGGAACCGTGCAAAATGACGGAACCTTAAAAAGTAAAAATGGTGGATTGTATGACAAGATTGTCAACGGACATCAATTTGCCAAAACAGGACGTAAATATTCTTGGCCCAGCCAAATGAAACTAGAAAAAATTGAAGCGCTTGAAGTACATTGGTTTGAGACCTTTGGCGGCAAACACAAAGTAATTCCTACTTATGTGGAAGGGCTGATGCTTCAAAATCATCTAAAAGAATTTGGCACCTTACCCAAATGGAACATAGCCTTTTAAATCCCAATAAAAATGCCCCAAAAAGTAAAACAATTTGAGGCATTTTTATTGAAAAAGTGGTCTTATTTGCTGATAATCACTTTAACGGTTAATGGTTCTTTGCCCGATGCTAGATGCACAAAATAAATTCCGTTATACAAACTTGCAGTATCAAAATAACACAAGATACTTCCCTGTACAACTTGGGTTGTAGCAATTACGCGCCCCAAGGCATCAATTAATTCTACCGATTGGTTATTGGCATTCAAATCGTTGAGTTGTACCGCAATAAAATCACTCGCAGGATTGGGAAAGACTTTAAAAGCCTCAGCTGAATTATGTTCTAAAGTAGATAATGTCAAACTGCAAGAAGCTGAGACTGTATTGGAATTTTCAATAGTGGTACCAGTAGTTAAAGTATGACCCGAAAATCCACTATAATTATTAGGATAATAATTGCATCGGAAGACAGTATTTTGAGTTGGAGTAGTACCTTGAGCAGCAATTCCTGTATTTCCTACCGGATTTACATACTTCCAAAGCGTACTGCCAGCGGTATTTACTTCGGTAAATATTCCACTTGGGCCATTGCAAATCAATACATTTCCATTAGCTAATTGTTGTGCTCCAGAAATGTTCATAGCATATAGTGCATTGGAATTACCATAATTATAATTCCAAGAAGTTGTAGAAGGCAGATAAGGCAATGCTGCTAGATAGTTATAACCATTTACCGGAGGATTAATAATTTCAACAGTAGAATAATTTCCGCCAGTTCTACCAACACCATTATTAAAAATCATAATCTGATTTTCAAATGGAAACCCGCTTTCTATCCAACGAGCATTGTGTTGCCCAAACAATTGAGTTGTAGTTCCCACATTATAAGTTAATGGATTTCCCCAACGGTATAAAAAATCACCACCTTTTCCTGAATTTCCGCCAGAATGACTTGCAGCTTGAGCAGGAGTTGTGCTATGGTCAATGATCCAAACTTCATTCGTGTTGTGAGAACTGAGAATAATTTGGTCTAAAGTCTCGTTATAGTCGATTGAATTTAAATGTATCCAATCAGTAGTTGTGGCACTTGCTTTGTAATTTAAATTCATTAATTGAGGATTGGCAGATACACTATTATAATTGGATTTAGTTGCGTCATAATCTTGAACTAAATGATTCCATAAGTGCCATTCCCAAACCACGTTTCCACCATTTGCTCCAACAGGTTGAATTTCTAAAATTTGTTCACTCCATAAAGTGCTCGGAACTAATGAAGGATTTCTACCTGCTGCTATAGCCTCTGTGTTTGTTTTCTTTTCCCAAGCAATAACTAAAACATTTCCATTTGGCAATATTTTGGCATCATGGTGTTGGCATTTAGTAGCATCTGAAATTGTATAACTCCAAGTAACATTTCCGTTCCAATCTATTTTCTCGATAATACCTCCTTTACCACCCGCATTGAAAGTTGTATTGTTTGCATTTCCAGTATGAAGCAAGGTTCCATCGGGCAGAATATAAACAGATTGGCCTGGTTTATAAGCACTGTTCCATGTTTTGACTTGGCGTCCACATCTATCAATTAAATAGGTTGTATACGCATTGTTAGGTGCGAATAATATATATCCATCATCTAATGTTCCTGCACTGTGCTGAGATAATCCAACTGTCTGGCAGATAGCTTTTCCAAAAAAAGAAAATAATAGTAAGATATATATGTATTTCATAAATAGTATGTGGATGGATTAAATCAAAATTTTAAAATTATTAGATTGGTTTACCCAAAATTTATTATGTAAGGAGTAATAAAATAAAAAGGTGTTTTCCCTAGTACTTTTATTTACTAATGATCACTTTTACACTTTGTGGTTCTTTACTTGAAGCAATGCGCACAAAGTAGATGCCGTTGTACAAACTAGACGTATCAAAATAACACATGGTGCTTCCTTGAACCACTTGGGTTGAGGCAATTACTCTGCCCAAAGTATCAATTAATTCTACCGATTGATTTTTTGGAACCAATTGACCAAGTTGCACCGCAATAAAATCACTTGCTGGATTGGGATATACTAAGATGTCTTTTTCTTGCAAATCAAATTCAGTTGAAGCCAAAGCTGGATTGTACGTGGTGGTTGGTTCTGTAATGCTGGTTACTTTAGTAGCACTTTTCACCCCATAAAAAGTTGGTCCCACTGCATACGGATAGGCCGAATTGTGGTTGGCATTAACGGTTGTAAAATAGGCATAAATCCCTCCCGGATATTCGGGTGTAATGCAATTTCTTCCGTTGTGAATATCCAAATAGGTTGGGTCTGACGGATGCGCCACATATTCGTAATCTTCTTTAAAATATCCCAACGGATATTGGGTACTCACGGCTGGCCCACTAGAAACTGTCGCCCCAGTTGGTGAGGTGGTTCGAGTAGTCATGTTGCGCAATTGGTAACTCGATTTCATACGGGTTATCGCACCTGTTCCATCGGTATTGGCATAGGCATAGGCGCCATAAATAGGGTAACCATCTGCTGCAAATCCGAGCAAGGGCGAATGTTCTACAGTATTGATTACATACAATCCGTCGGCTGGATATAAATTACATACGGTAGAAATAACTACTAAATCTAGATTGAACGCGCTGGGGTTTTGGTGGTGGTGGTAATTTCCATTGGCCGGATGTGCTTTGGCGCAATCAAATCCTCCTTTTTCAGCCAATACGGCGTCTCGATTCCAGGCTTGAGTAGTGCCCATACCTCCAGGACATTGCGACATGCCGGGAAGGGGACCACATAATGAATTGGAAGTTGCATTCCAGGCTACTCCGTCGCGGTAATCAAACAAGGCCACTCCATTGATAAATTGACCAATATTTCCGCCTGTTGTAGGACTCAAGGTTCCTGTATTTGGTTGTGGAACTAAAGGCATTTTGAATATTGCATTCTGCGCCGAAGCCACCAATGACGGATTACCGTCTAAATACGGTCCTGTAATGTAGGACGGAATACCATTGGTACTCATATACACCCAATTGGCGCTGTATTGAACACTTTGTACATTGGCCAAAACTGCATCGTTGAAAGGCGTTGAATTACCCGAAACATAATGACGCCCTGTAATTCCAGTTGTGTTTCGTAACCATTTGGTGATAATAGGATTGGTTTGTGCATAGCCTATTTGACAAAGGATATACGCGCTAATGAATGCTAATTTTCTCATCTTAGTTTTTAATGATTTTAATTTTTATTGATTTATTGATTTCTACAAAATAGATTCCGTTCGCCAAGGATTGCAAATCTAATTCAACAGTACTATTAGCTTCTGGATTTTGTTTGAGTAAACGTTGTCCTTGTAAATTATAGACAGAAACGCAATTGATATTCATTACGTCAGAACGGATGCTGATGAAATTGTTGCTGGGATTGGGGTATATTTTTATGAAGGAAGCCCAATCTTGAGAACTGGTTCCCAATGCCTCATTATTGGCATTAAACGTAGGGCCTTGAATTACGAAATTCCCAGTTCCATTTGGAACACGAGCATAGCCCATATTTGCGGTTTGCACTCCATAATTTAACGTCTCGATTACGGTTTCATTGGCATACGAAAGATAAATGCTTTCGCCTGTAGATGACAACTTAAAATCGGCATGCAAACCATCTTGGGTTAAATCTTGATCGGCCCATACAATTAAATAGGAGTGAGGCTCCATAGTGATTCCGTCGGGAAAACGCCATTTGATAAGGTTGGTGTTGCTGTCACTAAGAAACAAATTATCCAAACTCAAGGTATTATCTGTGGTGTTGTACAATTCTATCCAATCGGCAAAATCTCCAAACGGATCGGTAACTGTGCTCGTGTTTTGCGCCATGATTTCATTAATAACCAAGTCGCCGGGGTTTATGGTTGGGTATCCCGCGTGCAACGTGTAAAATTCATGTTCGGCGCGTTCAGGTGAAAATTTCCCTACATTATTGTTTTCAGCATAAATATAGTATTGCATATAAATGTCACTCATGGTCATTGCTGCACCATAAATATTGTCTCCCGCTGCGCCATCATTATGTGCGCCATCATCATACATCGGTACTTTGGTAAAAGGCAACACAATGCTTGATCGGTATCCTAAATAAACCGCATTGGCATTGGTCACAGTAGCGTTAATGTAAGCATCGGTGTTTATCAATGGAGTAGCAATTACGGGTACCACATTTGTAATACTGGGTTTGGTGTTGGTAAAATCAGCTAAACCGGACAAGTAGGTGTTTCGGCCATTCATTAAACTTACAACGCCAGGAGCACTGTCCATTCCACCGGCAACATCTGTAGTAAGATTAGATTGAAATTGGGCAAATGTATAGAACTTATAGGGATCACTCTGCACCGACGAACTCACCAAACTTTGCAAGGATTGTGCTTGGGTCGCAAAAGTTCCGCTGGCAAAATTCTCATTCATAATGGTGCTGAAATGCGCCAAGTACATGCGTTTGTATTTGGGAACGCCCAATAGTTTTTGCACCAATGGCCAGGCGGCATCAGCATTGTGCAACAAATGCGTCATTTGTTTTTTAAGCGTTGTAGTGTTCAAGGAAATTGTTCCGGTTTGCGAAAACACCCCAAACGACATATTTAAATCCCAAACCACCGGATTATATCGGCCGTTGTTGTCTTTGTAGAGGTAATAATTTTGTTTAAAGGTGCCCAAATAACTGTCTAAATTCACTAAAGCATTATCAAAAGCCAACATCCACAAGGCGCGATCTACATCTAGAATGGATTCAATATTGGCTACGTTGTTGCTTAAGGTATTGGCTAAGTTAATTAAATCATCCCAACCGGTCAAGGATTTCATTTCGTAGGAAGAAGCGTAACTGGCTGCATTGGTGCCCAAATAGGCCAAATTAGGAAAACTACTACCACCAGGACCTGCACCGCCAATGGGGTTGCATTTAAAAAAGGCATTGGTATTGGAGTAAAAATGATTGTCTACAAACTTCTTGGATATCGATTCTGAACTGACATATAAGCCCATCAAATTGCCGTTCACATAGACATTAGCATAATTAGAAAGCGGTGCATGCATGTATTGGCGTAAAATAGAATAGGAAAGTACTTCTCGAACAAATGAAGGATCTTTCGCTACATTACTCAATTTGATGTCGGTATAGCCTTGGTAATCTTGATTGACGTAGGTGTCCAATTCGATGTGAAAGGGGTTCTTGGTTTGGTTGGGATTGTAGGTGCTGTTTCCTTTGTATTTCACGCCCACATTGTAAAAAACAGTTCCGTTTATCGTCACCGAAACTGCCGGAATATAATTTTCTGTAGTAGCAGCTTGGGCATCCAACAACGCATCCCAGTTGGTTTCTGCAAATACAATGCGGATGTCTTGAATGGTATCTTCATCATATAAGGATTGGGCTTTCCCAGCTAGGCAGAAAAATAATCCAAGTGCGAATAGAACAATTTTTTTCATAAAGGTAAAAACAGATTTAGGGTTAAAATTACTTTTTTAAAGATAAAAGAATATTTTTTGGCCTACAATAAAAATATATAGGAATCAATATTTCATTAGACGACAATAATTTATTTTTCTTGTACCAATACAGCTGGATCGGAAAAATTTGGGTTAAACAAAAATTCAATATCTGTAAGTGTTTTTAGAAAGGCTACCAAATCCACACGATCATTGTCTGAGAGTCGCATGGGTAAATGAAGTTGATGGGATGTATTTTTATTGACTATCAATTGGTTATAGTGTTTGATAACTGCCGTCAAACTTCTAAATCTACCGTCGTGCATGTAAGGCGCAGTAAATTGACAATTGCGCAAACTGGGCACTTTGAATCGCAGGGAATCGATAGGATTTCCTGTAATTTTCATTCGGCCTAGGTCGTTCAAGTACGGATCTAGCGGCAAACCATTATTTTCAAAGCTGGTTGAATTAAATAAAGGTTCTTGGTGACAGCTGCTGCAATGTGTGGCAAATAATCGATAGCCATTTTCTTCTTGAACACTAAAAGCAGCCTCTTTGCGCATTACTTTATCGTATTTGGCATTGCACGAATTGACCTGAATGACAAATTGCGACAAGGCTTTTAGGAGCAACTGCCCGGTTATTTTAGATGTACCAAAAGCTTTATTAAATAATTCCGGATAGGGTTCGTGTTGTTGGAGTTTACGAATAACATTTGCCATCGTTTCATCCATTTCAAGTGGATTGGTTATCGGATTTAACGCCTGAACATCCAAGTGGTTTACCCCGCCATCCCACATGAAATTGTCCGACCAGATTAGATTTTGTAAAGCCAAGGCATTTCGGTTGCCCACTTTTCCCTCTATTCCGTGGCTCAATTCGTGATCAACATGGGCAAATCCAGTGGCTTGAAAATGACAACTGGCACAAGAAATGGTTGAATCTCTGGATAGAATAGGATCGTAAAATAGTTTTCGGCCCAATTCAAATCCTTCAACTGTTGGCGGATTTTGAGCAAAATCATAGTACGGTTTTGGCCATAATGCAGGGATTTTCAACGGCATGGGCGTGGTGTGGTACAAGACAAACCCTGTCAATACCAGTAAACAAATTATTCCTATTAAGCAAACACGTTTTTTCATTCTAGCCAAAAGGATTTAGTAAATAAATCAGCCAGTTGCATCGCCGCATTACCAGGAATTTGTACCGAATTTAGTGACCTTAACGAAATTTGATTAAAAAAGGTCGCCAAATCAATATGCAGAATATTCTTGGCGTTTTTAGGGAAAGGAATTTGAACAATTCGCAAAGCGTTTTGTTTGGCTTTGTAGCCGCCCACATGAAATGTAAATTGTTGTTTATGCGTACTAACGCAACTGCTGCTAGTTCCTTCTATTTTCCAATTGATATACCCGCTTTGCCAGGCCCAATACATGCCGTTTTGTACATCGAGTTCGTTGCTAAGTGCGCCTTGCGT
>CAMCVA010000006.1 GCA_945879625.1 Flavobacterium psychrophilum | reverse complement strand
GCGAAGGTAAAATATTACTACGATTCTGAAAATCTAGCCTACCGAAAAATCAAGACCAAAATAGTCACCAAATTTGGCTATGTGGCCTTGTTTTTGTTGGCTTCTGCCCTATTTGGATTCCTTTGTTTTCTCTTGATCTTAAACACCCCTTTTTTAGAAACGCCCAAAGACCGTTTGCTCACGCGCGAACTCGACAATTACGAGTTGCAATATGCGCTGCTCAACAAACGCATCAACCAATTGGACGAAGCCATTGCTACGCTTGAAGATCGCGACAATACTATTTATCGGGTGTATTTTAACACCTCACCCATTCCTGTTGAGCAACGCCGCGCCGGATTTGGCGGAGTGAATCGCTATGCGCAACTCGAAGGCTACAACAATTCAGATCTGGTGGTGAGCACCAGCAAACGCGTGGACGAACTCACCAAAGCCCTAGCCATTCAATCTAAATCTCTGGACGAGATTGCCAAATTGGCCAAAGACAAAAACAAATTACTCACAGCCATTCCGGCCATTCAACCCGTAAAGAATGAAAATCTACGCCAAGTAGCTTCTGGGTTTGGCTACCGCAGTGATCCATTTACCAAGGTGCGCAAGTTTCACGAAGGCATGGATTTCTCGGCCAAAACGGGCACGCCTATTTATGCGACAGGCGACGGCGTTGTAGCCCGAGCCGACAACAAAGTTTCTGGATACGGCAACCACATTGTGTTGCGTCATGGGTTTGGATACGAAACCCTATACGGACACCTGAGTCGGTATAACTGCAAACCCAACCAACGGGTGCAACGCGGCGATATCATTGGGTATGTGGGCAGCACCGGACGATCAGAAGGACCGCATTTGCATTACGAAGTACACAAAAATGGCGAGGTGGTCAATCCGATTAATTTTTATTATGGCAATATTTCGGCGGCAGAATACGTAGTTATTTCTAAATTAGCCAACCAAGAGAACCAATCCTTAGATTAACCTAACACAAACAGGCATATGCAAATCGAATTAGCAGCAGGCAAACGCTATTACAGCATCGGGGAAGTTTCCAAAGCATTTGGGGTAAACACTTCGTTGATCCGTTTTTGGTCGAATGAATTTGACACCATTAGCCCCAAAACCAACGCCAAAGGCAACCGCTTGTATACGCCAGAGGACGTCAAAATTTTACAATTAATTTATCATTTAGTTAAGGAAAGAGGCTTTACCTTAGAGGGCGCAAAAACGCACCTGAAGGAAGCCAAGAAAAAACCGCTGGATAGCTATGAAATTATTAGCAAATTGGAGGCCATCAAAGGGCAATTGCAACAACTTAAAAACGAATTATAACTTTAAATTTTAAACAAAATGGATTACAAAAAATTTATTCCTTGGATTGTTATCGTAGTAGTAGTATTTGGCTTATACAGCTGGGTAAAAGGCATCAACAACACCGCCGTGGTGTACGAACAAGAAATCAACAAATCTTGGGGTGATGTGCAAACAGCCTACCAACGCCGAAATGATCTAATTGGGAATTTGGTGAATACCGTGAAAGGTGCCGCCGATTTTGAGAAAAGCACCCTTACGGCAGTAATCGCTGCACGTGCCAAAGCCACTTCAATTACGGTTGATCCAACCAATATCTCTCCTGAACAATTGGCTGCCTTCAACTCGGCGCAAAGCGGCGTAAGTAGTTCATTGTCGCGTTTATTGGTTTCGGTTGAAAAATACCCAGACTTGAAAGCCAACGAAAATTTCTTGAAATTACAAGACGAATTGGCCAGCACCGAAAACCAAATTCTTACGTCTAGAACACGTTTTAACGAAGCGGTAGCGCCCTACAATACGCACATCAAAACCTTCCCGAACTCTTTTTTTGCTGGCGCATTTGGCTTTAAAGAAAAAGCCTATTTCCAAGCGGTTGCAGGAGCTGAAAAACCGGTTGAAGTTAAATTCTAATTCTATAAAAATGTCGCAAACCACTCCCTTCTTAACGCCCGAAGCCGAAGCCGAAATTGTGGAGGCCATTCGCTTGGCGGAATTACAAACCTCGGGAGAGATTCGCGTACATCTAGAAAAATCAACCTCCAAAGTACCGTTTGATCGGGCTTTGGAGGTTTTTCATTCCCTCAATATGCATGCTACCGAACTAAAAAATGGCGTGCTTATTTATGTGGCCTATCTGGATAAAAACTTTGTGATTTGTGGCGACCAAGGCATCAACGAGTTGGTTCCTGCCGATTTTTGGGACACGACCAAAGACCTGATGGCTTCGCATTTTAAATCGGGTGATTTTGCAACCGGCTTAGTTTCGGGCATTGCCCAAGTAGGCGAACAACTCAAAACCTATTTTCCACTTCTGGAAAACGACCAAAACGAATTGTCAAACGAAATCTCCAAAGGATAATGCAAACTAGAAAACAATCCTTGAATAGATTAGTACTACTGAGCCTTTTGTTATGGGGCAACATGCTATGTGCGCAGTTTACGATTCCCGAAAAACCAGCGTTTCAAACTTCGGTCTATGATTATGCCAAGGTATTGAACGAAACCGAAAAACAGCAACTCGAAGAAAAACTCATTCGTTATTCGGATTCCACGACCACACAAATTGTAGTGATTACGATTGAAAGCCTAAAAGGCGAAGACATTGGGATTCTCACACCCAAATGGGGACATGCTTGGGGCATTGGTGGCACCGAAAAAAATGACAATGGAGTAATAATTCTATTGGCCAAAGCCGAACGAAAAATTTGGATTTCAGCCGGTTACGGCTTAGAAGACCGATTGACAGCCGGAATTGGCGGTGAAATTACTAGAAGTTACATCTTACCCGAATTTAAAAAAGGCAGCTACTACCAAGGTTTAGACCAAGGTACCTCGGCCATAATCGATGTGTTTAAAGGTAAATACAAAGGCGAACGCAAAAAGAAATCCAAAAAAGAAGTGCCTTTTATCCCCATCGCCATTCTAGTTTTAGTTGCGCTTTTCTTGATGTCGCGCAACAAAAATAACAAGTCCGGAAACAACAACGACAAGAACGGCAACAACGGCCGTGGTCTCGATTTGATGGACATTATACTACTAAGCAGCTTAGGTCGAAGTGGCGGATTTGGCGGCTCATCGGGTGGCGGATTCGGTGGCGGTGGCGGCGGATTTGGTGGTGGATTTGGCGGCGGCGGCTTCTCTGGAGGCGGCAGCGGCGGGAGTTGGTAATAGAAGCTTGAAGTGGGAAGTTGAGAGTGGGAAGTTTATAAAAATATACTAAGAACAACTGATTAGAAATTCCAATATTAAAATCCCAAATTCCAACATCCATATTAGCACTACCGAAGACTTCTCCGACCATTGGATTTGGCAGGCGTCCCGAAGCGTCGGGACAAAAAGGAGATCCCGAAGTTTCGGGACCGTGAAGAAACTCGAACTGTTTGAGCCCGTGAGTTCGCGAACGGGGGAGTTTTTGAGTTTTAGGAAGTGAGCCTATTTTGATCGTCGAAAATCCCAGGTCTTGATTTTTTGTTTCTTTTTCATCAAGGAAAAAGAAAAGAAGATTATTTAACTATACTATGCTAATCAAGAATTAGTAGTTAAAAATACATCTGGTTAAGTCTCTCATCTATTTGTCTCTCATCTAACTTATCGCTAAAAAAAACTACTAGTGTTAGCTAGTAGTTCTAAGAAAATATTTTTACTTCTCTCTAATATAAATATCCATCGGTACACCCGAAAAATCCCATTGTTCACGGATCTTGTTTTCTAAGAAACGCTTGTACGGGTCTTTCACGTATTGCGGCAAGTTGGCAAAAAACACAAATTGCGGCGTAGGGGTTGGCAACTGCATGCAATACTTGATTTTTACGTATTTTCCTTTCAAGGCCGGTGGCGGATAGCTCTCGATAATCTTGAGCATGAAGTCATTAAATTTAGAAGTAGCGATGCGTTGCGAACGGCTCTCGTATACTTTTACGGTGGCTTCTAAGGCTTTCAGCAAGCGCTGTTTGGTGAGCGCCGACACAAACAAAATAGGCACATCGGTAAATGGCATAAGCTCTTCGCGAATCTTGGCTTCGTAATCGCGGGTGGACATGGTATCTTTTTCCACCAAGTCCCATTTGTTGACCAATATCACAACTCCCTTTCGGTTTTTCTCGGCGAGCCAAAATATACTCTGGTCTTGTCCTTCGAATCCGCGGGTCGCGTCGATGATTAAGATACACACATCAGCGTATTCTATAGCACGCACCGAGCGCATCACCGAGTAAAATTCTAAGTCTTCTTTTACTTTGGCCTTGCGGCGTATTCCGGCAGTATCAACCAAATTGAATTCAAAACCAAAACGGTCAAACTTGGTATCAATGGAGTCGCGGGTAGTTCCAGCAATGTCGGTAACCATAAAACGATCTTTGCCAATCAAGGCATTGATAAAACTCGATTTTCCGGCATTGGGTCGCCCTACTACTGCAAAGCGTGGCAACACAATTTCTTCAGCTACCGGTTCTGGTTTTTCGGGAAAGGCGTCAATCAAGGCATCCAAAAGATCCCCTGTTCCGCTGCCTGAAATACTGGCAAACGTATAATATTCACCCAATCCCAAATTATAAAATTCCAAGGCGTCTTTCTCGCGCATGGCATTGTCTACTTTATTTACCGCCAACAAAACAGGTTTAGAAACCTTGCGCAATAACTTGGCTACGGTATCGTCCATGGGCGTAATGCCTTCTTCTACATCAACCACAAATAAAATCACGTCGGCCTCATCAATCGCCAATTCTACTTGCTTGCGGATTTCGGCTTCAAACACATCGTCAGAACCTTTGATGTACCCGCCAGTATCAATTACCGAGAACTCTTTTCCGTTCCATTCGCTCTTGCCATAATTACGGTCGCGGGTCACTCCCGAAACGGCATCGACAATCGCTTCTCTGCGTTTAATCAACCGGTTGAATAAGGTTGATTTTCCTACATTTGGTCTTCCGACTATGGCTACGATATTATTCATGGGTATTCAATTTTGGGCAAAAATACGTTTTTTTGACCTAGGAATAGGAGATTAAAACTGGGGCTTATTGGTTGTAACCAAAACGCTTCAATTGGTTGGCATTGCTGCGCCAATTTTTATTCACTTTCACATACAACTCAATGTGGATTTGTTTGCCGAAGAATTTTTCTAAATCGGCACGGGCTTCGATGCCCACTTTTTTCAAGGCTGTCCCTTTGTGGCCAATGATGATTCCTTTTTGGGTATCGCGCTCTACCATAATCAACGCACGAATACGAATGATGGTTTCGTCTTCTAGGAATTCTTCCGTTGCGATTTCTACTGCATACGGGATCTCTTTGTTGTAATACAATAAGATTTTCTCGCGGATAATTTCATTCACAAAGAAACGCTCGGGTTTATCGGTAAGGGTGTCTTTTGGGTAATAGGGCGGACAAATCGGCAACAGGTCAATGATGCGATTAAATACTTCTTTGACATTAAAATTTTGTAAAGCCGAAATGGGAAACAACTCGGCATTGGGTACTTTGGTTTGCCAAAAAGCGACTTGTTCTTCGAGTTGTTCTTGGTTTGAATTGTCAATTTTATTCAACAACAACAACACAGGAATCTTGGCGTGGATAATTTTATTGAAAAACGCCTCGTCTTTGAGTTCTTGCTCGCCAATCTCCACCATGTAAATCAAGATGTCGGCATCTTCAAACGCCGATTTCACGAAATTCATCATCGACTCCTGCATTTCGTAGGCAGGCTTGATGATACCTGGAGTATCTGAAAAAATGACTTGAAAATCGTCACCATTCACAAAACCCAAGATGCGGTGACGCGTGGTTTGTGCCTTTGACGTGATAATGGATAAGCGCTCACCAATAAAGGCATTCATCAAAGTAGATTTGCCCACGTTGGGATTGCCAATAATATTTACAAAACCTGATTTGTGTTCCATGGTATAGTTAATCTGTATTTATCAAAAAAGCCCCTCATTGCTGAATGGCTTTCAACAGTAGTAGTTGTAGAAGAAAGACTCAAACCTGTGTCCGCCGCGGCGGATAGAAGCCCGAATACAAAAAATATAAATAAAAAGCCACTCATTGCTGAATGGCTTTCTTAGTAGCGGGAACAGGACTCGAACCTGTGACCTTCGGGTTATGAGCCCGACGAGCTGCCTACTGCTCTATCCCGCGCTGTTTCGAGGGCAAATATACAACCAATATTGATACAGACAAGCTATTTAATTAAAAAATATATGATTGGTTAGTGCCTTGCAGCTGAATTAATTAAAAGTAAATTGAACCACAACTGGAATATGATCAGAAATTGTTTTGGCTTCCTTGAGCGAAGCAAAACGTTGGTAGAACGAAATAACTCCTGCATAAATTAACTTATTTTTTTTCGGGAGGTAAAAAACATTGTCGTATTCTGAGGCCAAACAGTTGCCATTTTTACAGCTGCGTTTCAAGGAGGTTTTTTGATTTACCAGGGCCGATCGATAGTTCAGTTTGCGGAAGTTGTTAAACACACTATTGGACTGCGGACAGTTAAAATCGCCCAAGAAAATAAGATTCAATCCAGGATATTCTTGTGTGACTTTGGCCAAGAGTTTAATTTCACGCTCGGGCTGCTTGGTTTTGGGCACGGCATGAAAGGACACCAAAGTGAATTGTTTGCCTTGCTGTTCAAAAGTAGCCATATAGGGTTCGCGTTCAATTTGCAGGGCATATTGCTTTTCTAACCAAGCTTTCCCCTTTAATTTTACTCGGCTGGGTTTCCATAAAAAGGCATAGCGTTCGGTGGTTCCACCTGTAGTTTGGGTGGGATCGCTGATGCAATAGTCCCATTTGCTGCCTTTTCGGTTCAAGGCGTCGGCCAATCGAGCCACAGCTTGCGCGCCACCGTTGCCAGCCACCACTTCTTGAATGGCAAGGACATCATAGGACTTTACCGTTTGGGCGATAAATTCAATTTCCTCGGTTGATTTGGATTTGCCCAAATTTTGAATATTCCAAGAAAGTACAGACACTTGGGCCTGCGCCATAAACGAGACAATGAAAAGCAGAAAAATCAGTTTGTAACGCATAAAAAATCCCTTTTAGGTTTCTCAATACTACAAAAAAAACCACCAACTTTCGTTGGTGGCAAACCATTTATTTAAACCAATTTATTTATTAAAAACTAATCTTCTTCTGCAAGTGCCGATGTTCTATCTTCAACCGGAAGCACTACGGCCAATCCTGATTCGTTAACCATCGTCATGTTTAAGGTATCTAATTGTGCTAAGTTTCTAGAAACTGCACCGCTAAAATTATTGTACGAAATGTTCATTTCTTTCAATTTTGGCAAACGCTCCAAATCAAAGGGCACTTGTCCGTCCATGTTGTTTTCAAATAAGCTTAAGTTCTCGAGTGATGACATATTGGCCACTTCTTTGCTTAACTTACCAGTTAATTTGTTGCTGTTTAACAACAACACACGCAAAGATGTTAAGTCGTAAACCGCTGATGGAATGTTTCCTGAAAGTTCATTGTTAAATAAAGACAATATTTTCAGTTGTTTTAAATTGCCAATTTGCGCAGGAATTGTTCCAGTCAATTCGTTCATAAACAACTCCACTGATTGAAGGTTGCTTAAATCACCCATTTGAGATGGAATAGTTCCCGACAATTTATTGAAACCTAAGTTCAAATATTTTAACTCTTTCAAATTAGAAATAGAAGCGGGAATTACGCCCGAAATCTCATTTCTAAATAAATTTAATTTTTGCAAATTTGATAAATCTGTAACGGCTGCTGGCAACTCGCCTACCAAATGATTGTTGGATAGATCTAGGCTTACTACTTTATCGTTTTTAAGTACTACACCAAACCAAGAATTTACCGGGGCGTTTAAATCCCAGCTGTGTGTCCATTGATCGCCATTAGTTGCTTGGTACAATTTTACAAGTGCTTCTTTTTCTTTGGGTGAAACGGCTGCAAAAAGACTAGCTGATGCAACTAAAGCAATAAATAAGGTAATTTTATTTTTCATGAGTAGGTTAATTTGTGTTTGCTAATTCATCTGGTTGTTGGGGACAACACAAATGCTGTTTTTTATTCCGGGGTAAAAGTATACGCAACATCGTTTATGAGCAAATATAATCGATGAAATACATTTATTTGTGTTTTTATAGTTTATTTTTCTTACAATTATAAATGAATTACAAATGATCCTAATTCTGTGACAAAATGGATGCAATGCTAAATCCTACTGCAAAAAAGTTATATTTGGTTTATTAACCTTTACAAAAAAATTATGGACATGGATTATTTAGCCCTTCTCACTGCAGCATTTTCATCGCTTATTGTTGGTTTTGTTTGGTATCACCCAAAAGTATTTGGTACAATTTGGATGAAAGAAGCAGGCCTAAACTATGCCGATTTAAAAGCAAGTAACTTGGCAAAAACACTTGGAATTTCTTCTATATACGCATTATTTATTGCCATTATCCTACAAACACTTACTATTCATCAGTTTGGGGCCATGGGCATGGTAGGCGGCGATCCTACCATAGCAAAAGCTTCTTATGGTGAATTTATGGCCGATTATGGAAATGCGTTTCGCTCCTTTAAGCACGGAGCCTTACACGGATTTTTGGCTGGATTATTTTTGGCTTTACCCATTATAGGAACCAATGCTTTGCATGAGCAACGCAGTTTTAAATATACGTTGATTGCTGGAGGATTTTGGGTGGTAAGCTGTATGCTTATGGGTGGAATAATTTGCGGATGGCCTTTGATTTAAAGTATATTTGCCGAAAAAAAAAATTGAGTACATCAACTGGGATTAAAATTTATCGCCACACCTCCGAGCTTCCAGACAATTGGGATGTATTGGCTGGCAAAAATGTTTTCCTGACCAAATCGTATTTGGAAATAACCAAAAAATCAGCACCTAGCAATATGTGCTGTTTTTTTATAGGGTTTTATGAGGCCGATAAATTAATTGGTATCGCGATTGCCCAATACCTCGATTTACTCAAATTGAGCTCGTTTGGCGAACGCGATCAATGTGTAAAAACCTGGCTACGCAATTTTGTGTTTCGCAACTTGGCTTCGAATGTGCTCATACTAGGAAACAATATGCTTACGGGTGAAAACGGCTGGGCTTTTGACAGCAGTATGGCGCCAGGCCAACAATTTGACCTACTCAACCAAGGTATGAAAATGCTGGTTAAAACCTTGAAAACCGAGGGCATTGGCATTCATATTCAACTGGCAAAAGATTTTTACTTTACCGAGTTTAATCAAGAATCGGCAAATCATTTTAAATCATTTTATCAGTTTTACATCCAACCCAATATGGTTTTTACTATTTCGGAGCACTGGAATGATGAAGCAGATTATGTAAATGCCCTGCAAAAAAAATACCGGGATCAGTGGAAACGCGCGCGAAAAAAATCAGAACACATTAGCCGAAGAGCCTTGCAATTGGCTGAAATACAAGGGCACGAACAAACACTTCACGAGTTGTATTTTACTGTGGCAAAAAATGCACCCTTCAATACCTTTTTCTTGAATGCCAATCATTTTGCTGATTTAAAAGAAAATTTGGGTGATGCTTTTTGCCTATACGGTTATTTTGAAAATGAAAAATTGGTGGGCTTTTGTACGCTCATCAAAAACGGGGAAGATATCGACACCTATTTTTTAGGCTATAACGAAGAGGTGCAGAAGCGCCACATGCTGTACCTGAATATGCTCTATGACATGCTGGCTTTTTCTATAAAAACAAAAGCGAAGAAACTCATTTTGGCCCGTACTGCCTTGGAAATTAAAAGTTCAATTGGGGCAAAAGCAATTCCCATGTTTGGGTACATTAAACACCGCAACCCGATTTTGAACTATTTTATGAACCGTATTTTTACCTACATGCAACCGGAAATAAAATGGCACGAACGCCATCCGTTTAAAGACAATTAAAGGGCCGCCTCTATTTCAAATTGAACCACTTCCCACTCGTTTAGTAACTGATCTAATTCTTTTTTCTTTTTGTTGTAGGCCATAAAAAAAGATGCATCTTCAATGTGTTTGTCATAATTGGAAGCCAGTGCTTTGTCGTCGTGTTGAATATCTCGTTCCAACTGCTTGATTTGGCTTTCTATTTTACTGAGGCGATTTTGCAAGGCTTTACCTTTTTTCTGATCTTCATAGGAAACCTTTGATGTAGTTTGTGGTTGCGCTTTTTGTACGGCATCCTTTTTTTCTACTTCACGCATGTTTTCTAGATTGCGTTGCTCCAAAAAGAAATTGACATCGCCCAAATATTCTTTGATTTGCTGATCTTTAAATTCGTAGACAATATTTGACATGCCCTGCAAGAAATCACGGTCGTGAGAAACCAACAACAAAGTGCCTTCAAATTTTTGTAAAGCCGCTTTGAGTACGTTTTTGGATTTGATGTCCAAGTGATTGGTTGGCTCATCCATCACCAATACATTGATGGGCTGCAACAACAATTTACACAATGCCAATCGGTTGCGTTCGCCTCCCGAAAGCACTTTTACTTTTTTCTCTACATCGTCCCCACGAAATAAAAACGAACCCAACATATCTCGCACTTTCGAACGATTGGTATCGGTTGCCGCGTCTTCCATGGTTTGCAACAAAGTAATTTCGCCATCCAAGTATTCGGCTTGGTTTTGGGCAAAATAGCCCAACTGCACATTGTGTCCCAATTTGATGTGGCCTTGAAATTGAAATTCGTGCACGATAGCTTTGATAAACGTAGATTTCCCTTGCCCATTTTGGCCCACAAAGGCAATCTTACTGCCGCGTTCGACCAAGAGGTTGATGTCTTTTAAGATAACTTTTTCGCCATAGGCTTTGGTTACATCTTCGGCTTCTATCACTACTTTTCCGGGCACTTTCGAAACAGGAAACGAAATATTCATTACCGAATTGTCGTCTTCATCGACCTCTATGCGCTCTACTTTATCCAATTTTTTGATCAAGGACTGCGCCATAGAAGCCTTTGATGCTTTGGCTCTAAATTTCTCAATGAGCTTCTCGGTCTCTTCTATTTTCTTTTGCTGATTTTTTTGGGTAGCCAATTGTTTCTCACGAATCTCGTGGCGCAATTCCAAATACTGCGAATAGGGTTTATTGAAATCATAGGCTTTACCCAATGAAATTTCGATGGTTCTGTTGGTTACATTATCAAGAAACATCTTATCGTGCGACACGATTACTACGACTCCCGGATAATTGCGCAAAAAACTTTCGAGCCAAATGATACTTTCGATATCCAAGTGATTGGTAGGCTCATCCAATAACAAAATGTCGTTGGCTTGCAACAACAATTTGGCCAATTCGATCCGCATGCGCCATCCGCCAGAAAAGGTCTCGGTGAGGTCGTTAAACACTTCGCGTTTGAAACCCAATCCCAGCAAGATTTTTTCGGTATCACCCACATAATTGTACCCGCCAAGCAATTCAAATCGGTGGGTGTAATCAGACAAATCTTCGATAATTTGTGAATATTCGGCACTTTCGTAGTCGGTGCGCGTAACCAATAAATGATTGGTTTCTTCTAATTTTCGTTCTACTTCTTTAATATCGGTAAAGGCTTGATAGGCTTCTTCTAATACGGTGCGTCCTTGTTCGAAATCAATATCTTGACGAAGAAACCCAATGCGCACTTCTTTTTCGGTAGCGATACTGCCTGAATCGGGAAGTAAATCACGCGCCAAAATTTTTAACATGGTGGATTTTCCTGCGCCATTTTTTCCCACTAGCCCTACTCGATCGCCGGCGCCCATTCTAAAGGTTACCTCTTCAAATAAATACGTTCCTCCAAAAGAAACCGACAAATTGTGGATATTGAGCATAATTGTGTTAAATGTTACCTAGAGTAGGAATTGTAAAAGTACCTTTGTTGAAAATTTTTGCAAATGTTAAAAAAAGGATCCAAAGTAAATAGCATTTTAACAGGAAGTTGTCCGAAATGTCAAAATGAAAATATGTATGTTGATTCCAATCCGTATCATTTGGGAAATGTGCTGAAGATGCATGAAAATTGCAGCCATTGTGGATTAAAATACCAAATTGAACCCTCCTTTTTTTATGGCGCCATGTATGTGAGTTATGGGGTAAATGTTGTGCTTGGAGTAGCCGCTTTTGTGATCGCGTACGTATGTATTAAACTGAACCTAAAAGAATCTTTTGCGGCAATAATTGGATCGTTAGTTGTTTTCTATCCGCTAGTTTTGCGCGTTTCCAGAAACATCTACATCAATATGTTTGTTTCATACGACCCTACTACAAAAAAATAACCTATTTCTTTTTTGAATAGCGTTTTACATCTATTTCTATAGATAGTGGTTGATTGTATTCTATGTGATTGTATAACAACTTGGCCAAGTAGGGCCCTAAAAGCACTCCCCTTGTGCCTAATCCATTCAAAAGATGTAATCGACTGTGTGTTTCATGTGTGCCCAAAAGCGGCTTACGGTCTTTAACCGTAGGTCGTATACCAGCAAAATGATCGACCACCTCAAATTCACATTGCAGGACTTCTTTTAGTTTATGTATTAATTCTGTTTTCCCTTCTTGGGTAGGATTAGCAGATTTATCAGACCAATTGTAGGTGGCGCCCACTTTAAATAGGCCATTTCCTAAAGGCAAAATAAATACGGATGAATTTAGAATCTTATCCAGTTGTAAGGAAGGTGCATGTATGAGCAGTAATTCTCCTTTTACTCCATCTAAAGGCAACTCATTAAACCACGGGTTTGCATGCATAGCGAAGCCTTCGGCAAATACAATATGTTTTGCCTCTATGCCGTGATACGCAATAGAATGGGCATTCAATTGCAGCTCAGCGTGTATAAATTTCTCTTGGAGAAAGTAATTGTGCTGATTCAAATAATGCTGGTACTGCTCAACTAACTTGGCAACATCAACATAGCCCGTGTGCAAAACCTCACCAAAATAAAAAGGTGAATCAACTCCGTGATAGGTAGCTAAATGTAAAGTAGTGGACAGGTATGCATCAAGACCTCTTTTATCTGCAGCAATAAACCAATTGTTTTGCTCTTCAACCGAAGTAAATTTGCGTAGAACTGGAAGTTTATAATCAAATTGTTCGCCCAAGCGATGCTCAATAGAGGCGTAAAATGAGCTCAATACCTCGAGTTGTTCCTCAGCTTCCCAAATTAAGGTAAATCGTTTCAACACAACCGGATTATACAATCCGCCAGCCACTCGCGAAGAATTAGTAATGGGCGAATCAATCACAACAAAGGTTTTCTGCTGTTGCAAGAGTGTTTCGGCAAAAGAAATGCCGGCTAAGCCAGCGCCAACTATTAGGTAGTCTACCATATGAAATAAAAAACTCCTACCAAATTGATAGGAGTTGATTAATAATTAATCTAGGAACACTTAGTAGTTCCACATATCTTGTTCAAAATCACGGATTTTATCTTTCACGCGTTCTGATTCAATTAATTGCATTTGAGAATTTTCTCTCATGTATTCAGCAATTTCACGGTCACCATATACATTTTCTTCTTTGTATATTTCTCCATTGAAACGTCTTGAATTCAACAAATCATCAAAGGTAACAGGCATCGCTGAATTACGATTATTGAAGGCCTTGGCAACGTGCAAGATATCTCGAACTGCCGGAAAATAAACCCAAAACAATTCAATGAAATCTTGGTTTTCTGCACCAATTTCTTTGGCTTCAGGAGAAACTGGACAAATTCCAATTAAACGATACTTCAATTCGCTTTGACGCTTGTCAAAATACCAAAAACCTTTAATCTTATAATTAGCAACATCAATAGCTCCTAATTCCTTTTTGTTTATATACTGAGGATCTAGCACCTTAGCACCAGATTTATAATCTTCTGGGTAGTTATTTATTTCTTCTTTACCAGCATTCGTAGTATCAATATAAGTAAATGATGTACTCATATCTTTGAACGTTTTTTTGGTATTGAAGTAACTATCGGTATATACCTCTGTTATCTTACCAGACTTAATACCTTTCAATAATACATCAAACAATGATCTTCTGTCTTTACCAATATTTGACGTATCAATCGGGTAATACAACGGAAAATTAATACGCTCATCTAAGTCGATGATTTCCCAAGTTGTTTTTCCCATTAACACATCACGATCATGAACATACCCATAAGGTAATGGCTTGTCATTATCTGAATTGAGTTGCGCAGGTGATTTTTTACCTATTTCTGAAGGAATTTTTGCGTTTAACAAATTGGATTGCGCTACAGCAACACTTCCACAGAAAAACAAACTGGCAATTATTACATTTTTTATCATTGTCTTATACTTATAAGTTATTTAAGTAGGTAGGTTAACTTAAATTATTGTATTTCATAAATAACCACAGCCGTTCTTGATAACAAAATATCAGAACCTTCTAATTTGGTTTTAATGTCAGAGATAGTTACCTGATCTCCACGTCCTGCTTTAGCTAAAGCAGCTTTACATTGTGCATTTACACGATCACCAGAAACTACTACCGTAGCTTGACCAGCAACTTTCAAACTAAATCCTGTAACTCTTAATTTTACTTCAAAATCGAAGTCCAACATTTTAGCTGTAATTTGAGAAACTTCCAAACGTGATTTAGCACCTTTCACTACACCATATTCTCCACCAATACATCCGGTTGGAGCTGGAATACTTTTGATACGGAATATTTTTTTGTCTGATACTTTAGAGTCATCAGGCAAAGTTCCTGTAACATTAATCGCTACTTCGGTACCTGAACCTGGATTCATTTTATATGATCCTGGTTTTCCAGCTGAGCTCAATCCAGGAGCAGAAGCAGAAACTTTATCGGCAGAAATACCTGCAAAAGATATCGTCATAGGATTGGTAACTCCACGATAAACTACATTCATTTTATCAGCAGAAATAGTAGCGGAATTTGGCTTAGGAACTACTACATAGTTTCCTTTGATAGGCAAACTGATTATTTTTCCGTTTTCGTCAAAATTAAATGAACCCGTAATTTCGTGTTCACCAACATTGCCTGCACCGAAAGAAAATTCAGCTTGTCCGGCTGTAGCCTTAACAGAAGTACCATTTACAATAACCGATTTAGCCACCAAATTCGGATCAAATTTTCCTAAGATGATTTTTCCTTTTACAGCTTCTCCTTGGAAAAATGCTGTTTTTTCAGGAACCACAATGGGTTGGTAAGCCGTTAACGAGGCAGCAGCAACAAGATCAGATTGAAACATTCCGTTGATGATGTCGCTTTCTGTGGTTTTGATATCAGCTTGCAATTGAGACAATTTGGTGATGGTTGCAATCAAAGGAAACCCTTTGTAATTGTACTCCATCCACTCAA
This sequence comes from Flavobacterium psychrophilum, assembly GCA_945879625.1. Lineage (GTDB taxonomy): Bacteria > Bacteroidota > Bacteroidia > Flavobacteriales > Flavobacteriaceae > Flavobacterium > Flavobacterium psychrophilum_G. The sequence continues at coordinate 113,811 of CAMCVA010000006.1, read as the reverse complement.
TTTTTTTGTTTTCAGTTTTAGAAAATACCGGTGTAGTAGAAAAACGATTTTGAATTTTCTTCAATTCAATTTCAGCAATTGAGCTTCCACCAACATCTTTGATTTTGGAAACAAAACCAGCGATTTTTTCAAGAAATTCTTTTCCTTTTTTAGATGGTTTATCTCCTTCAAACCATTTTTCGTCCACCATGTCACCTTTGTCCATTGCTTCAAATGGTAAATTACCATTTTCGTCTTTTTTGAATTCTTTGGTGAAATCAGCTTTCACTGCTTCGATGTAATCATTGAATTCTTTAGAAATTGCTCTGATTTTCTCTACTTTGTCTTTCTTATCACCGTATTGTTTTGGTTGATCAGCTGCTTTCTGCGATAACTGCTGGAATGAGGATTCATTTCTAGCGTCCGTGATTACATTTGATTCAACAATTTTATTATTTAAAATACCAAAAGCAGATAATACTTCTTTTGACATATTTAATGCTAACATGGCGATGAAAACCAGATACATCAGGTTAATCATCTTCTGTCTAGGGGTTAATTTTCCTCCTGCCATTTTTTCTTAATTAATTTAGTTTATATATTAAAAATGTAGGAAGATACTAGTTCCCTTTGTTGCTCATAGCAGATAACATTCCTCCATAAACATTGTTCAATGAAGACAAGTTTGAAGTTAATGACTGCATTTGATCTTTTAATTTTAGGTTATTTTCAGCAACTTCGTCATTGATTTGTGCATTTCTAGAAGCACTTTCCAATTGAACTTTATATAAACTATTCAACGATTGCATTTGCGTAGCTGCCAATGTCAATTCTTCGCTGTATTTTTGAGTTGATGCAATTGAATCTACAGTTGGAGAGATTCCTTTTGCAGCCGATTCAAAGTTTTTAATGCTGTTTCCTAAACTAGCCATTAATTCGCCATCAATTTTGGCTTCTTTTAACATGGCATCTAATTTTTGAGACAACAAACCTTGTGCGTCTTTCGCCTCTTCTGATTTTGCGCCTTTCTTTTGGGCTTCACCACCTGATAATTCAGGATATACTAAAGTCCAGTCCAATTCTGTATCAACTGGATCAAAAGCAGAAAGTCCAAAAATCAAAGCCTCAGTTCCAAGACCAATAATCAACATCGGGCTTGCTCCAGGCCAGTGCATCAATTTAAATAGTGCTCCAATGATTACTACTGCCGCTCCCATACCGTAAGCGAAATTCATTGCTTTTTTGCTTAAAAATGCCATAATAAAAAAATTTAGTTAGTTAAGTTAATGTAAATAAGTGGTTTATTGTTTATTTTTTAGTGTTACCAGTAACAGATGTTCCCATATAATCTTGAACGGTTCTGAATCCGATATAACTGCGAGACGTATCTGCGTATTCGAAGTCACGTGTGCTTACTTGTAAGAAGTAGGCAACATCTTTCCATGAACCACCACGCACTACTTTGCGCATGTTTTTCATATCTGGAACATTTGGATTCATCGAAGATACATACTCATAAGCTCCTGCATCATAGGACGTGTCGGTCCATTCAGAAACGTTTCCGGCCATGTTATACAAATTGTATCCATTAGGTTCATAAGATTTGGCTTCTACTGTATATAATGCTTGGTCAGCAGCATAATCCCCTCGATTTGGTTTGAAATTAGCCAAGAAACAACCTCTGTCGTTTTTGGCATACGGACCTCCCCAAGGATACGTTCCGGATTGAAGACCACCACGAGCAGAATATTCCCACTCTGCTTCTGTAGGCAAACGGAATGCATTGATTAAATCTCTTCCGCTTTTCTTTGATTTAATGTAAGCGTTTTTCTTTAAGGTTCTCCAGGCACAAAATGCTTTTGCTTGGTGCCAATTTACTCCCACTACAGGATATTCTGAGTAGGCTTGGTGCCACAAATAATCATTGTGCATTGGGTCGTTGTAAGAATAGGCGAAATCTTTAATCCAAACGGTAGTGTCAGGATAAACAGGACGGGTTTCGGTACGAATAAAATCTTTACGCTTTCCTGCTTTTGCTTTGGCAGCGGCTTGAATGTCCATCCAAGAATATCGGAACTTCAATTTGCTCACATCAATCGTACGCAATCCGTTGTAGGCTTCAGCCATAGGAATATACATCGAATCCATAACTTCTGTGTAATATTCGTCAGGGTATTTTGATGTGTCTTTAATTAATTTTACTTTTCTATTTAATTTTCTACCTGCATAAGGATCTTCTTCAGTACCCACACTGTAATAGTTCTCATACATATATTTATCGTAAGCCGTCATTTTAGCTGGATCTGTGTCATTGAATTTAAAATTGTCAATAGTTCCACCACCCTTACTTCCTTTGGCTGCTTTTGCACCGCCAGTAGCTCCTGCAGCACCACCTGCAGCAGGGGCACCTCCGCCTAACTCATCAGCTAAGATGGCCAAACGAACCCGAATAGTTGAATCTTTAACCCAATCTACAAATTCACGGTACTCACTATTTGTAATTTCTGTTTCGTCCATATAAAAAGAACGCACGGTAACTGTTTTGGTTGGTGCATCTTGAATATTAGCCAAATCATCATCAGATTTACCCATAATAAAAGCTCCACCAGGAATCAATGACATACCAAGCGGTTTTTCAGGAAACCATTTTTTTCCTTTAACTCCTACTAATTCTCCTTTGTCACTTGATCCTCCACAGCCTACTAAAAGCGCTGAAAATACTGTAAAAACAATGAATTTCTTCATATAAATTTGGGTTATGTGTGTATTCAATTTTTGAGGCCGTAAACCTATTTATTATTTTTTAAAAAAACAATTAAAACCTAGAAATTTATTTTAGAAAACAAAAATAGAAACCCAGTTGAATTTTCAATAAAAAACATCGTTAAAATACGCTTAACGTCGATAAAGTGTGTGTTTTTGCTATTTTGTAGGAATATTATTTCTTTTATAGCTGACTTACTATATCATATTCTTACGTTGCGCTTTCCACCAGCGTTCGGGTATTTCATTCCCACAAGCAGCGATATACTCTTCGTTTGAACAGGGTAACAACGTGCTTTTTTTGAGTTTAGTATTGCTTGAACTCAAATAGGGAATCTCAATCCACCAGCGTTCCGTTTTGTTGCTTTTATAAAAAACCAATTCTTCTCCTTCTAAAGGCACAATATATTTAATATAATTTTCTTTGCTGCCAAAAGGATATTCATTTGATCTGTGCTGTACTCCTTCTATAAAATACCAACAAATTTGAGCTATTAGCACCGCTTCATGGCTTGTGCCATTTTGATTAAAGACGCCAAACGAACTCACTTTATCACTAATTCCGGCATAACGTGCCAACGTACAAATTTCTTTACCGCTAAATCCATTGGGACTAAAAACAGTAAAATTACCGGAATCTGCTGACTTTACTGCGTTCAAATCCAAGCTCACACAATCAGCATCCCTAAATACAGGCTCTGCAAATAATACGTTGTTTGAAATGTCTCCCAATCGATAGGCATCAAAAAACAATTTTTCGACCAAATCTATTTCTTCTTGCGAGTTGTAATACGTTTGGTATCCAATGTTGCTGAAATTAAACAAATTGTTGGGCTCGTCAATGATAATTTTGGTCAAATAGGAGTCGGCCGTGAGCGGATCTTTTTCTTTGCCAAAATCAAATTTGCTGTCAATGGCAACCAAATTAACCATTTGCTCCAGCCCGTCATAGGCCCGATACAATGGATAGGTTAAATCTTGCGAACCGCCAATAATTAAAGGAATGCAATTATTTTTAAGCAACGATTTTGCCAATTGTTGCAGAGCAAAATAAGTATCTTCAATCGTTTCCCCCGATTTAATATCGCCCAAATCGGCAATAGTCAAGTTCCAATTTCCTGAAAACAACCCATACAAGGCTTTGCGAATTTCATCTAAATCATTAGATTCAACCTGTTTGCTGCCTCGTGTTTCATTTACGCCAATCAGCGCTACTTTTACCTGATCGAGGGCCGGAAAATCATAGGCTGTATGCAACGCCACGGTAGACCCCAAATGCTGCGGTGTCAACTGGTCTACGTATGCTAATACTGCTGCCGAAACAGGGGTCAAAAAAGTAGAGTCCACGTTAGTTTTTCTTTGGAGTTGATTTTTTAGCTACTGCTTTTTTGGCTGGTGATTTCTTGGCTGGTGATTTTTTTGCAGGCGTCTTTTTGGCGATAATTTCTTCTACTTGTGCCAAAGTAAGATTAGCCGCATCCACGTCTTTGCTCAATTCAATTTTGAGTTTTCCTTTCAAGATAACCGATCTTCCCCAACGGGCTTTTTCAACCACAATTCCTTCAGCTTTCCAGTGATGCAAAACCTTATCGACCTCTTTTTGCAGTTTCTCTTCGATTAATTGATTGATATCATCCTGCGTCAACTGGTCAAAATTGTACTTTTTATTCACGTTGATGAACATGCTGTTCCATTTGATAAAGGGCCCAAATCGGCCTACTCCTTTTTGTACGGGTTCGTTTTGAAACATTCCAATTGGCGCATCAGCTTTGGCTTTCTCGTCTATAATTTCTTGTGCTCTTTCTAGCGTTATACTCATCGGGTCTTCCCCGCGCGGCAACGAGATGAATTGTGTGCCAAATTTCACGTATGGGCCATATCGACCGTTATTCACTTCGATCACCTCGCCTTTGTATTCGCCTAAATTCTTGGGCAATAAAAACAATTGTAAGGCTTCTTCCAAGCTAATGGTACCAATGTTTTGGTCGTTCATCAAACTGGCAAATTTTTTGTCCTCGGCTTCGGCATCGCCAATTTGCACCATCGGACCAAATTTACCCAAACGCACACTCACGGGTCTGCCCGAAACAGGATCAACGCCTAAAATACGTTCGCCGCTTTCGCGCTCGGCATTGGCCTCGACATCTTGCACATTCGGATGGAATTTATCGTAAAACTCCTGCATCATCTTGGACCAATTTACATTGCCCTCGGCGATTTCGTCAAAGTCCTGTTCTACCTTGGCGGTAAAGTGATAATCTAAAATAGTACCAAAGTTTTTCACCAAAAAGTCGGTCACGATGGTTCCGATATCGGTTGGCACCAATTTGCCTTTATCTGATCCGGTATTTTCTTTGAGCAATTGCTCCTGAATTGCATTGGCCTGTAAAGTCAATTGGGTATACTTGCGTTCGTGCCCTTCTAAGTTTCCTTTCTCTACATAATTTCTACTAATAATGGTAGAAATAGTCGGCGCATAGGTTGAGGGTCTGCCGATGCCTAACTCTTCCAATTTCTTCACCAAAGAGGCCTCTGTATAACGTGCTGCTGCTCTGGTGTAACGTTCGGTTGCAGTAATGTAATTTTGCGCCAGCGCTTCGTTTACTTTCAAGGCGGGCAACATCCCTTCTTGTTCCTCGTCGTCGTCGTCGTTTCCTTCTAAGTATACTTTTAAAAATCCTTCAAAAAGCAACACTTCACCGGCTGCGGTAAACAATTCCGAGTGGTTGGACGCCGCAATTTTCACCTGCGTGCGTTCCAATTCGGCTTCACTCATTTGCGAGGCCAAGGTGCGTTTCCAAATCAAATCATACAATCGAGCTTGATCGCGATCTACATTTACGGTATGTCGCGACATGTCGGTGGGACGAATGGCCTCGTGTGCTTCTTGTGCGCCTTTACTTCTATTGGCAAAAGTTCTCGGCTTGCTAAATTCTTTCCCGTATGATCGGATAATTTCAGCCTGTGCGGCATCTGAAGCTTCTTTGGAGAGATTCACACTGTCGGTTCTCATGTACGTTATCAACCCCGCTTCATATAATCGTTGCGCCAATTGCATGGTGATGCCTACGGGCAAATACAATTTTCGAGCCGCCTCTTGTTGCAAGGTCGACGTGGTAAAGGGAGCAGCTGGTGATTTTTTGGCCGGCTTAGTTTCTAAATCACTAACGGTATAGCTGGAGTTTATGTTTTTCTGTAAAAAATCGGTGGCTTCTGCTTTGGTGTTGAAATTTTTGGCCAATTTGGCTTTCAGTGTTTTTCCGTTTGCCGTGCCAAATTCGCCCACCACACTATAAGACGCTACGGGTTTGAATTCTTGAATTTCGCGCTCCCGTTCCACGATCAATCGCACCGAAACCGATTGCACGCGACCGGCTGACAAACCTCCTCTAACTTTTCGCCACAACACAGGCGATAATTCGTAGCCCACCAATCGGTCTAAGACGCGACGAGCTTGTTGGGCATTCACCAAATTAAAATCTATTTCTCGGGGATTATCAATGGCTTTCAAAATGGCCGTTTTGGTAATCTCATGAAAAACTATTCGTTTGGTTTTGGCTTTGTCTAATTTTAATTCTTCGGCCAAATGCCAAGAAATGGCTTCTCCTTCACGGTCCTCATCGGATGCCAACCAAACCATTTCGGCATTTTTGGCTAAGGTTTTGAGTTTACTGACCAAGGCTTTTTTGTCGGCGGAGACTTCGTATTTGGGTTTAAATCCGTTGAGTACATCTACCCCAATTTCCTTAGAAGGCAAATCGGCAATGTGGCCATAGCTCGACTCCACTTGGAAATCGCTACCTAAAAATTTCTCGATTGTTTTTGCCTTAGCAGGCGACTCCACTATCACTAAATTCTTTGCCATCTTTGGATTTGTTTGAGCCGCAAAAGTAGTAGTTTTTTTCAAACAGCAATTCCAACCCCAAAAAATAGACACAACTGCTCCTATTTTATATTGATTCCCAACAACCAAGTTCGTGTCTAAGAAAATTGACCGCTTGATTGACTGACAACTTGTCAGAATTACGTGAATTGCATTATATTTGCGTACGGATTGAATGATGTTTACATTACCCATGGACAAAACAATAGAAGAACACAAACAAGGTACTCAATTTGTGTTGCCTGCCAAAGCGCACAACACCAAAAAGCTATACATAGAAAGTTACGGCTGTGCCATGAATTTTTCGGACAGCGAAATCGTCGCTTCGATTTTGTCTGATAACGGATACAACACCACTCAAATTATGGAGGAAGCCGATTTGGTTTTGGTGAACACCTGCTCCATACGCGACAAGGCCGAACAAACCGTGCGCAAGCGCTTGGAAAAATACAATGCGGTGAAACGCACCGTAAATCCGGGCATGAAAGTGGGCGTATTGGGCTGCATGGCCGAGCGATTAAAGAATCAATTTTTAGAAGAAGAAAAAATAGTAGACCTGGTTGTAGGCCCCGACGCCTACAAAGATTTACCCAACTTATTACAAGAAGTAGAAGACGGCAGAGACGCGATAAATGTGCTGCTTTCTAAAGAAGAAACCTACGGCGACATCTCCCCGGTGCGGCTCAATACCAATGGTGTTTCGGCTTTTGTATCCATCACGCGAGGCTGTGACAACATGTGCACCTTTTGCGTGGTGCCCTTTACCCGCGGACGCGAACGCAGCCGGGAACCGCAAAGTATCTTGGCCGAAATTAAACAACTTTGGGAGACGGGTTACAAAGAAATTACCTTATTGGGTCAAAACGTAGACAGTTATTTGTGGTATGGCGGCGGATTAAAAAAAGATTTTGACAAAGCCAGTGACATGCAAAAAGCAACTGCGGTTACTTTTGACCATTTGCTAGCATTGGTAGCCACTACATTCCCGAAGATGCGGGTGCGTTTTTCGACTTCGAATCCGCAGGACATGCACGAACCCGTTTTGCATATAATTGCCCAATATCCTAATATTTGCAAGCACATTCACCTGCCGGTTCAGTCGGGCAGCGACCGCATTTTGAAAGAAATGAATCGCTTGCATACACGTGAACAATACCTGAATTTGATAGCCAAAATACACGAAATCATTCCCAATTGCAGCATCACCCAAGATATGATTTCTGGATTCCCTTCAGAAACCGAAGCCGATCACCAAGATACGCTGAGTTTGATGGACGAAGTGAAATACAGCTTTGGGTATATGTATGCCTATTCAGAACGACCAGGAACTTTGGCAGGCAGAAAAATGGAAGACGACGTGCCCGAAGAAACCAAATTGCGCCGCTTACAAGAAATTGTCGATTTACAACGCACCCACAGCGCGTTCAGAACCCAGGAGTTTGTAGGCAAAACAGTAGAAGTGTTGATCGAAAAAGAATCCAAAAAATCAGCAGCCGATTGGGCGGGACGCAATTCACAAAATTTGGTAGTAGTTTTTCCCAAAGAAAACTACCAAGTTGGGGAGTTTGTACACGTGCAAATTACCGCTTGCACCAGCGGAACCCTACTAGGCAAAGCGGTTGATTATTCCTCAATGAACTAAAAAACGGATTATGGAAAGTGTTCAGGCCATCAAGCAACGATTTGAAATTATTGGAAACGATCCAAAACTCAACCGCGCCATAGAAAAAGCAATCCAGGTAGCCCCTACCGATATTAGTGTGTTGGTGTCAGGCGAAAGCGGGGTTGGAAAAGAAAACATTCCGAAGATCATCCATTCGTTGTCCCACCGCAAACACGGCAAATATATCGCGGTAAACTGCGGAGCCATTCCCGAAGGCACGATTGACAGCGAATTATTTGGCCACGAAAAAGGATCGTTTACGGGCGCCACCAATACCCGCGAAGGCTATTTTGAAGTGGCCAACGGCGGAACCATTTTCTTGGACGAAGTGGGCGAATTGCCACTCACCACCCAAGTGCGTTTGTTGCGTGTACTAGAAAACGGGGAATTTATTAAGGTAGGATCATCGCAAGTACAAAAAACCAATGTGCGCATTGTGGCGGCCACCAACGTGAATTTGCTCGATGCGATTGCCAAAGGAAAATTTCGAGAAGATTTGTATTACCGATTGAGCACCGTCGAAATATTGCTGCCTCCCTTGCGGGAACGCAAAGACGATATTCATTTGTTGTTTCGGAAATTTGCCGCCGATTTTGCCCACAAATACAAAATGCCACCCCTCAAACTAGACGAGCACGCCGTGTCGGTGTTGCAAAAATTTCGTTGGGCCGGAAACATTCGTCAGCTGCGCAATGTGGCCGAACAACTGTCGGTATTGGAAACCCAGCGCGATATTAGCGGTGCAATTTTACTCTCCTATTTGCCCCAAGAAGGATCCAATTTGCCCTCTGTGATTCGAGATAAAAAATCGGAAAGTGATTTCAGCACCGAGCGCGATATATTATATAAGGTACTTTTTGATATGAAAAGCGACTTGAATGATTTGAAAAAACTCACCCTAGAATTGATAAAAAATGGAGCGTCAAAAGCACAAGACATCAACCCCAACTTAATTCAAAAAATATACGGAAGTCAATCGGTTGAGAGTGAAATTAGTTTTGAAGAATCGCCTAGAACAGAAGTAATGGCGAAGCAAAACAGCACGTCTCATTTTGACGATACCGACGACAATTATCTGCTGGCCGAAACCATCGAAGAGGAAGAAGTACTCAAGCTCGAACAAAAAGAAATAGAGCTCATCAAAAAATCGTTAGAAAAAAACAAAGGCAAACGGAAGGCTGCTGCCGATGAATTGGGCATTTCAGAACGCACCTTGTACCGTAAAATCAAGCAATTTGATTTGTAATTGTCCCATTGAATTTATGAAAACAACTAAGCCGAAAAAGAATATCTTTGACTTTTTAATCCATAAAATGAAATTTAGCCTTACTTGTATTGGATTGTTCCTGCTTATTTCGATCAGCAACAGCTGCTCGGTATATAATTTTACGGGTACCGGTAAAATTGATGCCAGCACCTTTCAGGTTAATTATTTTCAAAACAATGCCGCTTTGATTGAGCCCGGAATAGAGCGCACCTTTACCCAACGTTTGCAAAATCTGATTCAAAATCAAACCAGTTTAAACCTCAGCAGTTCGGGAGCCGATTTGGTATATGAAGGAGAAATTGTCGATTACCGCATTAGCCCGACTACAGCCACCGCCGACCAACGCGCCGCGCAAAATCGATTGACTATTTCGGTTAATGTGCGCTTTACCAATAAAAACAAAGAGAGCGATAATTTTGAGAAACGGTTTTCGTTTTTCTATGATTATGCCGGAACGGACCAATTGGTGGGCTCTAAATTGAGTTCGGGCTTGGATGAAATTTTTGAACGCATTACCCAAGACGTCTTTAATGAGTCGTTGGCAAAATGGTAATCTAACCCAAACCCTGTGAACGCAACTGAATTTTCCTATTTACTCAACAAGCCGAATGCTGTTCAAGACAAGCATACCGAATCCTTGGAGCAAATTGTACAGGAATTTCCGTATTTTCAGAGTGCCCGCGCCTTGTACTTGAAAGGCCTCTACAACCAAAGCAGTTTTAAATACAACCAACAACTCAAAAACACTGCGGCCTGTTCTACTGATCGGGCGGTACTGTTTGATTTTATTACCTCGAACACCTTTACAGCAGTTCAACGGCAACTGTTTGACCAAAAAGCAGCTGAATTGTTGGCTATTGATGTAAAAGACAGCGAAGAAGTAATTCCGACGCTTACCATTAAAGAAAACACCTTAGAAAGTTCGATACTCACCTCGATTGCAACTGCTGAGCCCAAGGTGAATCCCCTACAAACGGAAAGCGAAACCAAACCAGAGTCAATTGCAATTGGTTCTCCGTTGGGATTTTTAGCTAACGAAAAACATTCATTTCAGGAATGGTTGCAACTGACAAAAATTCAGCCGATCGTTCGGGAAGAACACGCCACTGGTTCTGCAAACTTAGATTCAAAGTTGGGCCTGATAGATAAATTTATTGAGTTAAACCCAAAAATACCACCCGTCAATCCACAAAAGGAAATTTTAATTCAAGCAGTTGAAAAACCAGAAGACCCTTCGTTTTTGATGACCGAAACCTTGGCCAAGGTCTACTTGGAGCAAAAAAAATACCAAAAAGCGATCCAAGCGTATGAAATATTAATTTTGAAATATCCAGAAAAAAGTAGTTTCTTTGCAGACCGAATTTTACAAATAAAAGAATTACAATAAACACGAGTACGTCATGAATACATTTTCGATTTTTTTAGTTTTAATCACTATCGTTTGTTTTTTATTAATCATTGTCATTATGGTACAAAACCCTAAAGGAGGCGGTTTGTCTTCGTCATTAGGCGGATCACAAATGATGGGTGGCGTTCAAAAAACAACTGACTTTTTAGACAAAAGTACTTGGACGTTGGCTGCGATTTTAATTCTATTGATCTTGTTATCTAGCCTAAGCTTTACCGGTTCATTAAGCGATAATGATTCTAAAATCATGGATAAAATTGATGCAAATGCACCAAAAACTGCTGCGCCAAAAGCAGCTGCACCTGTTGCACCTGCTGCGCCAGCACCTGTTACTCCGGCTGCGCCAGCTCAAAAATAAAACCGAATCACATACACAAATGCCAGCCTGACAATGCTGGCATTTTTTTTAAGCAAAATTGTCAGTTTACCTCCCTTGGCACAATTTGTGACAAGTAGTGAGTACGATAAACAAGTAACCAAATTAATTTTATTATGGCATTACAAATTAAACCCCTTTCAGATCGCGTGCTCATTGAACCTGTAGCAGCCGAAACTCAAACTGCATCTGGGATTTTTATACCCGATACTGCAAAAGAAAAACCACAAAAAGGAACAGTTGTTGCTGTAGGCAATGGCAAAAAAGACCATACCATGACGGTAAAAGTGGGCGATACCGTTTTGTATGGCAAATACGCAGGTACCGAATTGAAACTCGACGGAACCGACTACCTAATTATGCGGGAAGACGATATTTTAGCAATCATTTAATTTTAAATTTAGTAAAACAGGTATACCATGGCAAAAGAGATAAAATTTGACATTGAAGCACGCGACGGATTAAAACGTGGCGTGGATGCATTAGCCAATGCAGTAAAAGTAACCTTGGGACCTAAAGGTCGTAATGTAATTATTGGCAAATCATTTGGCGGACCCACAGTAACCAAAGACGGTGTTACGGTAGCCAAAGAAATTGAATTGAGTGATCCACTAGAAAATATGGGCGCGCAAATGGTAAAAGAAGTTGCTTCCAAAACCAATGATTTAGCGGGTGACGGAACGACTACGGCAACGGTATTAGCCCAAGCCATCGTAAAAGAAGGCCTTAAAAATGTGGCTGCTGGTGCCAACCCGATGGATTTGAAACGCGGAATTGACAAAGCAGTTGAGTGTATTGTAGCCGACTTGACCAAACAAGCCAAAGTAGTGGGCAGTGACTCGGAGAAAATCAAACAAATTGCCTCGATTTCGGCCAACAACGACGACGTGATTGGCGAATTGATCGCTACCGCATTTGCCAAAGTAGGAAAAGAAGGTGTTATTACGGTTGAAGAAGCCAAAGGAACAGATACCTATGTAGATGTAGTAGAAGGCATGCAATTTGACCGCGGATATTTATCGCCTTATTTTGTGACCAATCCTGAAAAAATGGAAGTAGAATTGGAGAGCCCATACATTTTGTTGTATGACAAAAAAGTTTCTTCATTAAAAGAATTACTTCCGGTATTGGAGCCGGTAGCACAATCTGGAAAACCGTTGTTAATTATTGCCGAAGATGTAGATGGCGAAGCCCTTTCTACCTTGGTGGTTAATAAATTACGTGGTGCCTTAAAAATCGCCGCAGTAAAAGCACCTGGTTTTGGTGACCGCAGAAAAGCAATGTTAGAAGATATAGCCATCCTAACCGGCGGTACTGTGATCTCGGAAGAGCGCGGATATACACTAGAAAATACAACTATTGACATGTTGGGAACTGCCAAACGCGTGAGCATTGACAAAGACAACACGACAATTGTAAGTGGATCGGGTGATGCCGATATGATCAAAAATCGCGTGAATCAAATAAAAGGTCAGATGGAGGCCACCACTTCTGAATACGACAAAGAAAAATTGCAAGAACGTTTGGCTAAATTGGCTGGCGGAGTAGCCGTTTTATATGTTGGAGCAGCCTCTGAAGTAGAGATGAAAGAGAAAAAAGACCGTGTTGACGATGCCCTTCACGCCACACGCGCGGCTGTAGAAGAAGGTATTGTAGCCGGTGGCGGTGTAGCCTTGCTGCGTGCAAAAGCCAGTTTGTCTTCGCTAAAATCAATCAACGCCGACGAAGCTACCGGAATTCAAATTATTTCGAGAGCTGTTGAAGCGCCGTTGCGTACCATCGTAGAAAATGCTGGTCTAGAAGGATCAGTTGTGGTAGCCAAAGTAGCCGAAGGAAAAGGTGATTTTGGGTACAATGCCAAAACAGACGAATATGTAGACATGCTGAAAGCGGGGATAATAGATCCTAAAAAAGTAACCCGTGTGGCCTTAGAAAATGCCGCTTCTGTAGCCGGGATGATCCTAACAACCGAATGTGCTTTGGTAGACATCAAAGAAGATGGCCCTGCAGGCGGAATGCCAATGGGTGGCGGAATGCCCGGAATGATGTAATCTTTCTGAACTTCCTAGAATAAAAAAATCCCGTCAGTAGACGGGATTTTTGTTTTTATAATTTCACTTTCTTTTTGACTAATTTCAGGATAACAGGCAAAGTCGAAATAAGTATGATAACAATCACGATGAGCTCAATGTGCTCCTTCAGATTAATTCCTTTTTCTAAGAAAACGCCATATAAATAATGCCCGGAAAAGATTAGCACAAACGACCACAAGAACGAACTCACGATGTTGAAGAACATAAATTTCTTTTTGTCCATGGTGACAATTCCGGCTACGATGGGAGCAAACGTTCTAAATATGGGTAAAAAACGAGCGAAAATAATAGCTTTTCCACCATATTTTTCAAAAAAATCTTTGGACTGCACCAGGTATTTTTTCTTGAACCAAAACGTGTCTTCTTTCTTAAATAGGTAATACCCGCTTTTGGCACCAAACCAATACCCTACCATATTCCCCAAAATTCCGGCTACAGCAACCGACGAAGCCAGTAGAATTACATTGATGATATCATTGTCGATAGTTACCACATTTTGCACCAAACTCGCACAATAAATTCCCGACAAAAACAATAGGCTATCCCCTGGTAAAAAGAAACCGGCAAACAAACCCGTTTCTGCAAAGACAATAAACAAAACGATGTACAAGCCCAATTGGTAGCCTGCAATTTCCATGGTAATGTAAAATTCAGGGTTTAGTAATTGCGTCCAATCAAAATTTGTCATAGTTGTTTTTTTGAGAGCGTGAAAATAGGGATAAATCCTATTGCTCACAACCCAATTCAATTAGTTTATCGTTTTCTTAACGGTTAAGGAGTGCGTTCATACAAACAACAGCCGTGCAAATTTTTATAGACTTCGTCGGGCGCTTTTACCTCATCAGAGTCATGCCCCACATTGGCTATGGCTTGTTTTACAGCCAATAATTCACATTTTTCCTCATTGATAAGCACCGTCATCTGGTGGGTTTCAATATCCCACATGGCCATCTTCACCCCAGTAACCGAAAAAGCCGCTTTTTGAATGCGCTTTTGGCATTGATCACAATTGCCATTCACCTCAAAGGTATGTTTGGCATTTTTATTTTTTGTTTGGCTCTGCGCCAATGCAGTAAATCCCAAAAGGATCGCGAATAGAATTATTTTTTTCATGTCTATATTATTTATTTATTTCATTTTCATCCCGAGGCTTCGGGATCAATCTTTCAATCTAACTTATATCTCAAACCCGCATAATACATACTGCCAAAAACCGGCGCATATACAATCGAGGCATCAAAAACAACTCCAAACGGATCATTAGCCCCTAAAATGGCTTTGGGTTGGCGGTAATTGGTCAAATTCTCACCGCCTGCATACACTTCAAATTGCTTTCCAAAAATACGGGTACATTGCATATTAGCAAGCGTATACGGTGTTGATTCTGCAGGGAATTGATCTGAGCCCGCATTCGATATGGTATACGGAAGCAATTGTGCGCCCAACCAATTGAAGGTGAGATCAAATTTCCATTGCCGATCTTTTGATGTGGGTTGTGTTTCGTATGCAATATTTTCAAAAAGGCGATGCTTGGCCTGTAAGGGTTTGGCTTTCCTTTCCCAGCGGTAATCAGTTTGAATGTCATAATACTTATAGGCCGTTCTAAAGTAAAGTTGGTGCACCGGTTCAAAATTAAAATCGAGTTGAAAGCTGTTGGCAAATGAGACTCCTTTCAAATCATAAAACTGCACTTGTTGTGGGCCTTGATACAAATCAACCACCACTTGGTTTTGAAAATCGGTGCGGTAGGCATCAAATCCAATCTCGGCATTTTTGATGCCAATTCGAAACTTCTGCAAAAAACTAAACCCATAATTCCATGCCTTTTCGGGATGCAAGCCATAGCGATTACCTCCCCCATTTTCAATCACAAACTCACGCGAACTGGCCATCAAATTTTGATTCTCGGCAAACACAGCGGCCAACCTTCTGCCCTGTCCTGCCGAAATGCGCAACACGCCAAAAGGCCAAGGATTATAACGCACATGAAGACGGGGAGTAACAAAAGTTCCCATACTCGAATGCATATCTACACGGCCGCCCGCAACCAAACTAAAATTATCTGCGTTATCAAACGTGTATTCAAAATAAGTGCCTACATCCAGTATCGATTTGGGGTAAGATGTGCCTGCAAAATTTTCCTGATACTCGTCAAATTGGAGGTTTAGGCCTGTTGTAAATTTATGCATCGTATTGCGAATAATGGAACTAAACACGGCATTAGAGTAATAACTTTTTTGAGTAATATTATAGGTGCGCAGGCCAAAATAGGATTGTTGCCGATGCGACGTAAATGCATTTTGAAAACCAATACTCTGAAACGGTCTGTCCTTAAAAATATACCCCACTTTGCTAGAAATATCCGCGCGCTCGGTTTTGATTTCGGCACCCCAATGTCGAGTAGTTAAACCATCCGTAAGCGGGTTAAAATTCATCTGACCCGATTGTTTCTCGTCTTGCATGAGTTGCACGGACAAAAAACTCACCCAGCCTTTTTCGGGATTGTAATATTGGTAGCGATGCAACAAATTGAGTTGTTTGGCCAAGGGATTGTCCATAAATCCATCATCATTCATGTCTTTGCGTTGGGTTCGGGTATTGCCGTGCAACAACAAACTGCTGCTCCACTTGGGGTTGAGTTTGAAGCCAACATGGGTGTTGAGTTCGTAGCGCGCATCGGTGGAGCTATACGCATTAACAAACAACTTCTTTTCGTTTATGGGCTTACTCAGTTCGGCATTAATTTGACCCGAGATGCTTTCAAAGCCATTCACCACCGAGCCAGCACCTTTTGTGATCTGGATGCTTTCTACCCAAGTTCCTGGGATAAATGACAAACCATAGGCCTGCGAGGCGCCACGTACAGAGGGAATATTCTCGGCTGCAATAAGCAAATAGGGACTGGTGAGCCCTAGCATTTTTATTTGTTTGGTTCCG
This sequence comes from Flavobacterium psychrophilum, assembly GCA_945879625.1. GTDB lineage: Bacteria > Bacteroidota > Bacteroidia > Flavobacteriales > Flavobacteriaceae > Flavobacterium > Flavobacterium psychrophilum_G. Next base: position 97,442 of record CAMCVA010000006.1, on the reverse strand, counting down.
GTAAGGGCATCCGAAAAATTGACATCAATGGATGGATTGGTTTCGAAGCTCTCGGCCAAGTTACAACAAGCTGCTTTGAGCAATTCCTTGCTTGTCATTACTTGTGTATTGAGGGTAATTGATAAGGATTTGGTGATGCTTTTTTTGTTTGCTTGCAGCTGAATGGTTTTCAAGGTGTCTTGAGCAAAACCTACATAGCTAAGCAAACTGAGCAGCAAAACACCGCTTTTTTTGAGATACATAATAAAAGATTTAGATGAGTACTATTTTCACAAATCGTGAACAAAAACTTACCTAAACTTTATCGTAAAAAATGAATTGGGAATACAACTTAAACAAAGGAGGCGCATGCGATTCCCAATAATAAGTTGAAATTGATGGTGTTACAAAAGAACAAGAGGATGGCCAATACCAATTAGTTGTTGTAGGAATTGTAACAACTAAAATAGCCGAAGTTGTTGCGTGTTGAATGGGTACAAACGTATCCGATTTTTTGGAGAGTTGAATGGTTTTGTCGTTGCAACAGGACGATTCTTTCTCTACAATACCGCAGCAATCATCCTCCACATTTTGTGTAGTTGCCAGAGCTTTGAGTTGTACCGATGCGATTGAATCGCCACAATAGTGCACCTGAAAGGCAAACCCAAATTGGGAAAGCAGCAAGAAAAATGCAAGGAGCAAGCTAAGGGGTTTCTTCAAAAACATAAAGCAAAAGTAACAAAACTAACTGATGATCGGCTTTATTTCGGGTTGCATTTGCAAGAAAAGGAGAACACCTAAAATTAAACTTGAAATTACTGCCGTTTCTGGTAATAAAAAGCAGGAATAAACAAGATGATGAACAACGGCTGAATGAGAAATCGGCGCACATAAAACACCAAAAAAGTAGGCGGATGTGCCGCAAAGTAAAACAGGGCAAAAAACAACAGGATGAGCACTACAAAAAAGAATACATACAGCAGCGCGGCAACCTTAACGATATTGGTATCGGCAAAGAGCACATAGAGCAACAGTAACGAAAAAAGCGAATTTAGCGCAAAACGAAAAGCATAGGAAGCAAACAACTGCCAACCCGCAAAATTGGGATAGGCTTGCGTTTGGTAATCGCGTTTAAAGAAGGAAATAAACGGGTCATAAAACAAGCGGTGTTCAAACGCGCGAACCGCTGCCAAACCCAGTACAAGCAAAATAGCCAATGCAATAGCGAGTACTTTATTGTTTTTTGGCCACATGTCCCGAAAATTTAAAAACCCACAAAATCCACAGCAAGAAAACTACTCCATATATAAACAAGGGAAACACGATGTCGTGCAAAAAATCTCGGTATTTGGGGTAATGCAACAAAGCCATACACAACAAGGCAATTCGAATCACGTTGAGAAGATGAATCACAAGCGTGCCCAGGAACACAAAAATTAAAGTGGTTTTCCATTTGCCCGAAAAGGCGATCACAAAGGCTACAAACAAAATAATGACACTCATCGCGTTGCATCCTTCTACGATGCGCGCAATGGGGTTTTGCTCAACTACTAAAAGCATTCCCGCTTCTGTAGTTTGCGGAATTAATTTGGCTAAATATCCGAAAGCCTGGAGAATCTGTTGTACTTGCTCGGAAACCAAGACGGTAAATCCATCGGCTTGAAAGGCCAAATCGCTCGAGTATTGATTTAGATATAACTCATAAACAGCCGTGAGCAATCCGTAGGTTCCAAAAAATTTTGCTAAAAAAAGTAAAAACGGTTTGTATTCTTGGAGCTGAGCTTTCACGCTAATTTTTTTTCAAATATAGGCATTTCACTTTGGCAGACAAACCCTATTTTTGCACAAAAAACCAATGGAATTCGAACAACTACTTCCTCAAATACAACTGCTTTTACAAAACGAAAAGCACACAAGAACCGAAAAACTGCAACAGCTTTGTGCGTTGCTTCGCCAAGAAATTCCGTATTATAATTGGGTAGGGTTTTATTTTGCGAATGCCGAAACCAGAACCTTGCATTTGGGCCCCTATGCCGGCGCAGTTACCGATCATACCGTGATTCCATTTGGCAAAGGAATTTGTGGCCAAGTAGCCGAATCCAACCAGAATTTTGTGGTGCCCGACGTGCAAGCCCAAGACAATTATATTGCCTGCAGCATAACGGTAAAATCGGAAATCGTGGTGCCCTTGTTTGTGCAGGGAAAAAATATTGGCCAAATAGACATCGACAGCCATGTGCTCGATCCGTTTACGGCAGCCGACGAACGATTTTTGGAATGGGTGAATGAGGAAGTGGCTAGTTTATTTTGTGATTGAATGATTGAAAAATTAAAAGATTGAAAAATTAGCCCACAAAGCGACAACTGCGTTTAATGATTCAATCTAGTGTTCTCGTTTCCACAATCTTTAAATCATTTTATCTTTAAATTTTTCAATGTGAATTCTTTTCCATCTCAAAATAAATACTAGCTTTGCACACGAATTGCGAAAACCGCATTTTCTACATAATAATCATTTAAATAATATTAGCATGTACTTAACTAAAGAAGTTAAAGAAGAACTCTTCGCTAAACACGGAGGAAAAGCAGAAAACACAGGATCTGCAGAAGGCCAAATCGCCTTGTTTACATTCAGAATCAACCACTTGACTGAGCACTTGAAAAAAAATCGTCACGATTACAACACCGAGCGTTCGTTGGTAATGTTGGTAGGAAAAAGACGTAGTTTGTTGGATTACTTGAAGAAAACCGAGATCAACAGATACCGTGAGATTATTAAAGTATTGAATATTAGAAAATAATCAACAAAAAAGAGGTGCCCACGCGCCTCTTTTTTTTAGCTCCTTTTCCTCACAGGAGTTTGTGCTGCAAGGCATATAACATATAATAAGTTCCCCTTTGGAGGATTGGGGGTCTAAAAAGTTTGGTTTTTCATTGGGTTCGCACAACTACAACAACTACAACACAACTTACCCATTGTTTAATTAGAATAGTTTAAAAATTATGATTCCAAACGTAACGAAAGAAGTTATCGATTTAGGAGATGGTAGAACCATCTCAATCGAAACAGGAAAGTTGGCCAAACAAGCCGACGGTTCAGTCGTAGTTCGCTTAGGCAACTGTATGCTATTGGCTACAGCTGTATCAGCAAGAACTGCAAATCCAGCGGTAGATTTTTTACCGTTAACTGTAGATTACCGCGAAAAATTTGCCGCAGCCGGTAGATTTCCAGGTGGATTTTTCAAAAGAGAAGCCCGTCCTAGTGACAACGAGGTATTAACCATGCGATTGGTAGACCGTGTATTGCGTCCACTTTTTCCAGATGATTACCACGCCGAAACGCAAGTAATGATTCAGTTGATGTCGCACGACGAAAACGTGATGCCGGATGCATTGGCTGGATTAGCCGCCTCTGCTGCCTTGGCCGTTTCAGACATTCCATTCTACAATTTAATTTCTGAAGTACGTGTAGCGCGTGTAAACGGAAAATTAGTGATTAACCCAAGCAAAGCTGAATTAGCAGAATCCGACATCGACATGATGATTGGTGCTTCTATGGATTCGGTAGCGATGGTAGAAGGCGAAATGAAAGAAATTTCAGAAGGTGAAATGATCGAAGCAATCAAATTTGCACACGAAGCCATCAAAATTCAAATTCAAGCTCAAGAACGTTTGAGAGCTGGAGTTGGTTCACCAGCTTACAGATCGTACGAAGGAGAAGTAGAAGACGAAGAAGTATACAAAAAAGTAAAAGCTGCCGCTTATGACAAATGCTACACCATTGCAATGGAAGCCTCTGGAAAAAGCGAGCGTACCGAAAAATTTGCTGCCGTAAAAGACGAATGCAAAGCCTTGTATTCAGAAGAAGACTTCGCAGCCAATTCAGATTTAGCTGGATTAATTGGGAAGTATTTTTACAAAACCAACAAAGAAGCAGTACGTAATGTAATCCTTGAAAAAGGGATTCGTTTAGACGGCCGAAAAACAACTGACATCAGACCAATTTGGTGTGAAACCGATTATTTGCCATCGGTTCACGGATCTTCCTTATTTACTCGTGGAGAAACACAAGCCTTGGCTACGGTAACCTTAGGAACATCTAGAGAAGCCAACCAAATTGATTCGCCTACAGAACAAGGAGAAGAAAAATTCTACTTGCATTATAATTTCCCTCCGTTCTCAACGGGTGAAGCCAAACCACTTCGTGGTACTTCGCGTCGTGAGGTAGGACATGGAAACTTGGCCCAACGCGCCTTAAAAAACATGATCCCAGCTGATTGCCCGTATACCATCCGAATTGTATCGGAAGTATTGGAATCAAACGGATCATCTTCTATGGCAACGGTTTGTGCCGGAACCATGGCCTTGATGGATGCGGGAGTTCAAATGGTAAAACCAGTTTCTGGGATTGCCATGGGATTGATTACCGACGGACAAAACTTTGCTGTATTATCTGATATTTTAGGAGACGAAGATCACTTGGGTGACATGGACTTTAAAGTGACTGGTACCAAAGATGGAATCACCGCTTGTCAGATGGACATCAAAATTGACGGATTGCGTTATGACATTATGGAGCAAGCGTTAAACCAAGCACGTGATGGACGTATGCACATCTTAACCAAATTGGTTGAAACCATTGCTACACCAAGAGCCGACGTAAAAGATCATTCACCAAAAATCATCATGCGTACTATTCCGGGCAACTTTATTGGTGCCTTGATTGGACCTGGAGGAAAAGTAATCCAAGAATTACAAAAAGCAACCGGAACGACTATCGTAATCAACGAAGTAGACGAGCAAGGTGTAGTGGAAATTTTAGGAACTGATCCGAAAGGAATTGCAGCTGTAATGGCAAAAATTGACTCGATCATCTTCAAACCAACTGTTGGCGAAGCTTACGAAGTGAAAGTAATAAAACTCTTAGATTTTGGAGCGGTAGTAGAATACCTAGACGCGCCAGGAAACGAAGTGTTGTTACACGTATCTGAATTGGCTTGGGAACGCACCGAAAATGTAACCGACGTGGTGAACATGGGCGATGTGTTTATGGTGAAATACTTTGGATTGGATCCGAAAACGAGAAAAGAAAAAGTATCGCGCAAGGCTTTATTGCAAAGACCTCCAAGAGACGAAAATGCTCCAAGAGAAGATCGTGGCCCACGTCCAGAAAGAAGAGACGACCAAAGATAAAATTTAGGACTGTACAAAAAACCCCAATTCATGAATTTGAATTGGGGTTTTTAATTTGTTCTCAGATTTAAAATAAACAACTCTAATTTATTAGTTAGGTATTAATAGGAATTTTTTAACTATTGTTATAAACGTACTATCTTAAAAAAAATTTAATTTCGTTAATTATTTTCAAAAAAAAATGACAAAAATCGTTGGTATAATAGGAGCTGGAATTGGTGGTTTAGCACTAGCAATTCGCCTTGCCAATACAGGTTTTAAAGTAACTATTTTTGAAAAAAATTCTTATCCCGGAGGTAAATTGAGTGAATTACAGTTGAATGGTTTTCGATTTGACAAAGGCCCTTCGTTATTTACAATGCCCTGGTTAATAGATGAATTAACAAATTTGCAAGGAAGCGCTAACAAATTTGAATACCAGAAATTAGACGTTCTAACAAACTATTTCTATTCGGATGGAACGCAACTAAAAGCATCCGCTAATTTGGAGGATTTTGCAGAGGAAGTGCATTTAAAATTGAATGAAAAAAAAGAAACTGTTTTAAAACACATCAAGCGCAATGCCTTTTATTTTAAAACTACCGAGGATTTGTTTTTGAAACAATCGCTTCATCAACTGAAAAATTTTATAAATCTTAAGACGGTAAAAGGTATTTTGTACTCCCCATTCTTGGGATTATTCAGTACAATGAATACTAAAAATGAAAAAACTTTTGCCAATCCAAAAACGGTGCAATTATTTAATCGATTTGCAACTTATAACGGTTCTAATCCATACAAAGCGCCTGCATTGATGAATATGATTTCGCATTTAGAATTTAATCTAGGTGCTTATCTACCCAATAAAGGCATGCACCAAATTACAACACACTTAGTCAAACTAGCTGAAGAAGCTAATGTAGATATAAAATATAATGCAGCTGTTGAAGCCTTAAATGTCGGATCTAATAATCGGATTGTCTCCATTAAAAGCGATGGTGTCAATTATCCATTTGATATTGTGGCAAGCGATATTGATATTCATGTACTATACAAATATCTACTGCCAAGTTCATTTACCCCAAAAAAACTAATTAAACAAGAGAAATCAAGTAGCGCTTATGTGTTTTATTGGGGAATAAACAAAGAGTTTGCGGCGTTAGGCTTGCATAATATTTTGTTTAGTGATGATTATAAAAAGGAATTTGATTGTTTATTTTCAAATCAATTTCCAACTGAAGATCCTACAATTTATATCAATATTACGTCAAAATATTGCAAAGATGATGCGCCAGAAGGGTGTGAAAACTGGTTTGTTATGGTAAATGTGCCGCACAATAAAAACGAAAGTATACCCTATGAAGCTGCTATACGAAAGAATGTGATTGACAAAATTAATACGATGTTAAAGACAAACATTGAAAAACACATCATTTCAGAAAGTACGCTTAGTCCAATTGATATTGAAAACCAAACTTCATCTTTTGGCGGATCACTTTATGGAAACTCTAGTAACAATAAATTTTCTGCGTTTTTGCGACATGCCAATTTCTCCTCCACCATTAAAAATTTGTATCTTGTTGGAGGAAGTGTGCATCCTGGAGGAGGAATTCCATTGTGCCTTTATAGTGCAAAAATTGTCAGTCAACTAATCGTGGAAAGCGGAAAGAAATGATAAAAAAATACCAATCCTATTTATTGTATTTCTTAATTCTAGTCTATGTTTCTGGCTCAATTGGGTTTGTAGTTAATCCACCTTTTTTTAGTCCTTTTACACCTTACACCTTATTACTCACTTGTTTTGTTTTTTTAATTCACAGTCCACTAGCAGATAAAAAATTCGTAATTGCTTTTTTTTCTATCGCTTTTTTAGGTTTCATTATTGAAGTAATTGGCGTAAAAACTGGGTTAATTTTTGGAAAATACTCCTACGGCAATGGACTAGGGATTAAATTACTTGATGTTCCACTCATCATTTCAATCAATTGGGCGATGCTTATTTGTGCTGGAATCAGAATAGTAAGCAGTATCTTTGCAAACAAAATAAAGGTTTTGGTTGTGGCTGCGTTACTCGTTACTGGTATTGATTTGCTAATAGAACAAGTGGCACCAAAACTTAATTTTTGGCAATTTGAAGGCGGATTACCCGGTATACATAATTATTTAGGTTGGATTGGAGTTGCTTTTTTTATATCCTACTTTTTTTACCCCACGATAATTAAAGGCAATCGAACTGTGTCATTACTAATATTGATCTTACAAATTATATTCTTCACCTCTTTATATATCTTTATTTAACATGGAAATAATAATTAATTGTAGCATTGTTTTAGTCACTTTTGTGTTAACTGAATTTTCTGCATGGGCAAATCACAAATACATCATGCATGGCTTTATGTGGTATTTTCATGCGGATCATCACAAAAAAGACCATAAAAGTTGGTTTGAACGAAATGACTTGTTTTTTATCATTTATGCCGTTCCAAGTTGGTTGCTCATAATGTTTGGAATGATGAACCAATATGCTTGGTACACTTGGGTTGGTTTTGGTATTTTACTATATGGTTTGGCTTATTTTTTTGTACATGATCTGATTATTCACCAGCGATTCAAAGTTTTTACTAAAACGAAAAATGTTTATGTTTTAGCGTTGCGTCGTGCGCACAAAATGCACCACAAAAATACCGGAAAAGAAGGTGGCGAAAGTTTTGGGATGTTAATTATCAAGAAAAAATATATACAAGCTGCAGTAAAACAGTCTAAAACTCTTTATGCATAAAAAATCATATAAATGAATCCTAATCTTTACTATAAAGTTTTGTGCTTTTTCCTTAGTTTATAAAAGTAGTTTTTCAAGCGCTGTACATAAAATTATACCCTTAAATGGAACATACAAAGGCTGTCAATTGCCCTATTTGTAAAAATGCCGAAAGTTCTTATTATAGCTCTACAAATGCGCTGATGCATGCGCCAAATAATGAGGTTTATATTTTCAATATTTGCACTAATTGCGAAGCCGTATTTTTAACAAATCCCATAAAGCCTGAGCGATTAGACCTTTATTACACTGACAATTACTTGCCTTACAGAGGTCCAGCAGCCTGGGGAATGTACAGTTCATTTGTGGCCAACAGTCAAAAAAAGATAGATTTAAAACGTGTTAATTTTGTAAAAAAATATCTTAAAAAAAACAATCCTAACCTTCATGTTCTCGATGTAGGATGTGGTAATCCAAGTTTTTTAGAAATTTTAGAACAAAACTCAAAAGCAAATTGCATTGGAATTGATTTTTCAGATTCAGGCTGGAAGGGTAAAAACTATCCTAACTTAGAATTGAAAAAAGTTGCGATTGAAGATTATGTTACTGATAAACAATTTGATATAATTACGCTATGGCATTATTTAGAGCATGATTACAACCCGAGTCAAACCATTGAAACACTATATAATTGTCTTACACACGGGGGGAAATTAATTATTGAAGTACCCGATTATAAAAGCGTTAGTGCAAAAATTCAAAAATCATATTGGCAAGGTTGGCATAGTCCAAGGCACATTTCATTGGTAACTAAAAAAAGTTTTGATCTTTTGTTTCAAAAGGATAAATGGGAAATCACAAAACATCTGCGACACGGAACTCTTGATGCGTTTACCCTGTGGTGGCTTGGCAAAATGCAAAAAAAAGGGATTGATTGGTCTGGAAGTATGTCTAGTCATTTTTGGATGCTTGTACTATTAAAAGTAGTTACATCTCCTATTTTTGCATTTGAAAAACTAGTTCCGATGGGGATCCAAATAGTGGTGGTTGAAAAAAAATAAACTGATTTACGAGAAAACATCATTCAAAATATAACACCAACTTATGAGCCAAATAACCACTTGTACTTTTTTTAAACTGGAATCTTTTTCCAATAAACTTTGGGCATTGTCGCAAATGCAATTAGGACACGCTCATTTCAAAAACATTGAAGGATTAGTGTTCTACAAACTATTAGGTTCTGGTGCTGAAAATGGTTTTAGTTCAAAACCAAACTTTGGCACTTATGCCCTATTGTGCATTTGGGAATCCGAAACAAATGCCACTGATTTCTTTGAAAAAAATTCATTTTTCAGCAACTACACATCAAGAAGTGTTGAATCATTCACCGTTTTTGCACAAGCAGCAGAAGCACACGGAAAATGGGATGGAAAACAACCTTTTATTGCTCATGCAACTTTGGCTGTAGACAAGCCCGTTATGGTTTTAACACGGGCAAGTATTCGGATTTCAAAATTGATTTCTTTTTGGAGAAAAGTGGGAAAAGTAAGTAAAAGTTTAGAGGACTACGATGGTTTAAAACTTTCAATTGGCGTTGGCGAATGGCCTTTAATCCAACAAGCTACTTTGAGCATATGGAAAACGCAAGCCGAGATGATTGATTATGCCTATAAAAATGAAAAGCATAAAGAAGTTGTTCGTCTTACTAGAAAACTTAAATGGTATAAAGAAGAACTATTTGCCCGATTTATTCCATATAAATTTTTAGGGCAGTGGAATGGTAAAAATGTTGAGAATATTTTAGATTTATAATTCTTGGTTCTATAAAATACAATCTAGGTTGACTTCTAAATAAGCAAATTTTTGCATAGGCATTTACTTTTTTTACACTACTTATATGTAATAAAGTCAATATCCGTTTGTGGTTTACATTTGATGGGAATATCATACCTGATAAAACAGGTAGAAGTAGACAAAAATGGTCCTGCAAGGGACTAATACAATTAACGTTTAGTTATACAAAACCCTCCCTATTTCAATTTGGAGGGTTTTTTTTGCTTTTAATCGAGTATTGACTGAATTGGTATTGCCCTTTGGACAATTTTTCTATTTTTGGCCAATCAACAAAAAAACCAAATCATGAAAAAATTACTTTTATTACTTATTGCTGGACTTATATTTACCGCCTGTTCTAGCGACAGCAGCACCCCAGCTGGCCCAACATTATCTGACACGCCTACGGCCAAAATTCAATTTAATGACACTAATTTTGGTATTTATAAAGGCATACTAGTAGGCCCAACGGGTGTAATCACACTCAACATCAAAAACGACGGGTTCTTAAACGCTACCGTTGTATTGGATGGTGTGAGTTATTTATTTACAAGCGAAGGCACCGTAACCGAAGGACAAGCCATTACTGATTTGGTTTTTACCAATGGGGAGATGTCATTTGCCGTGAGTATTTCGGCTGACGGAACAGAAGTAAACGAAACCGCAATCAGTTTAGCAGGATATCCAAGCGCTGACATGTTGCTCACCAAAGAATATTCGGATGCACAAGTTACCTGCTACCAAGGAACGTATAGCGGAGATGCTATGGGAGAATTTAACTTTTTAGCGATAGGAACCAACGTGTACGGCTTGTCATTGGGCAGCGATGGGTTAAATAATTTTTATATTCAAGGCAGCAGATCAGGTAATTCACTAACAGGCACCTATGACTTAGGTATTTTTAGCGGAACCTATACCGGAAATAATGTGAGTGGAACTTGGGAAGACACGACTTCTGGCAGCTCTGATTCGGGCACATGGACTAGCCAACGCAAGCTATAAATAAACGGATTTTCAAATTAAAAAGGCCTTTGTATACAACATATCCAAGGCCTTTTCGTTTGCATTACAATTTGTGAATTAACATTGAATTAAAAAAAATTAAAACTATTTTCACTCTTTTTGTAACTAAATGTGGCATTGCTGCGTACAAGATCCGTAGACTTTAAAAAAACAAGAAACTAGTATGAGACAACTTAAGATTACCAAGCAGGTAACCAATCGTGAAACTGCATCGTTAGACAAGTACTTGCAAGAAATTGGAAAAGTAGATTTAATTACCGCCGACGAAGAAGTAGAATTGGCACAAAAGATTAAAGCTGGTGATCAAAAAGCCCTCGAAAAACTAACCAAAGCCAATTTGCGTTTTGTGGTTTCTGTAGCCAAACAATACCAAAACCAGGGGCTTACCCTCCCCGATTTAATTAACGAAGGAAATTTAGGTCTAATCAAAGCCGCTCAACGATTTGACGAAACCCGTGGATTTAAATTTATTTCCTACGCCGTTTGGTGGATCCGTCAATCAATTTTACAAGCCTTGGCCGAGCAATCGCGTATCGTGCGTTTGCCGTTGAACAAAATTGGATCAATCAATAAAATCAATAAAATGTACGCCTTGTTGGAGCAATCCAACGAACGTCCGCCATCAGCCGAAGAAATTGCCAAAGAATTGGACATGACGGTGAATGACGTAAAAGAGAGCATGAAAAACTCCGGGCGTCACTTGTCAATGGATGCGCCGCTGGTAGAAGGAGAAGATTCCAACTTATACGACGTGTTGCGTTCGGGCGAATCTCCAAATCCAGACCGCGAATTGATTCACGAATCGTTGCGTACTGAAATTGAACGTTCGTTAGAAACCCTTACCCCAAGAGAAGCCGATGTAGTGCGTTTGTATTTTGGATTAGGCGATCAACACCCGATGACTTTAGAAGAAATTGGAGAAACCTTTGACTTAACCCGTGAACGCGTGCGTCAGATTAAGGAAAAAGCCATTCGCCGATTGAAACACACGTCTAGAAGTAAAATCTTAAAAACCTATTTGGGATAAATTAACAGCCCTTGTGAACGAACAAAAGTTGACAAGGGTTTTTTATTACTCTAACACACCACATTATGAGACAAGTTCTCCTTGCCCCCTCGGTATTAGCTGCCGATTTTGCCAACTTGCAACGCGACATCGAACTCATCAATGCCAGCCAAGCCGATTGGTTTCACATCGACATCATGGACGGTGTTTTTGTACCTAATATTTCATTTGGGATGCCCGTTCTCGAAGCCATCACCAAACACGCAAGCAAAACCATTGATGTGCATTTAATGATCGTTGATCCCGATCGCTACATCAAAACATTCAAGCAATTGGGTGCCGACATTTTGACGGTACATTACGAAGCGTGTACCCATTTGCACCGCACGCTGCAAGCCATCAAAGCCGAAGGCATGCAAGCCGGAGTAGCCCTCAACCCGCACACGCCTGTGCATTTGCTAGAAGACGTGATACAAGACATTGACCTCGTGTGTATCATGAGTGTAAATCCCGGATTTGGTGGACAATCATTTATAGAAAACACCTATGCCAAAACAGCACAGCTCAAAGAACTCATAACCCGAAAAGGCGCAAAAACACGCATCGAAATTGACGGCGGCGTAACCGATAAAAACGCCAAAGCATTAGCTGATGCAGGCGCCGATGTATTGGTAGCCGGAAGTTTTGTATTTAAATCTGCAAACCCTGCGCAAACCATTGCTGAGTTGAAAAAAACAGTAAACGGGTAAATCCGCAGAACTGTTCATGACTCTAATTTTTAGCTAATGACCCCCGCTGCACTTTGTATACTACTGTAATGATTAATTTTTCATTATTAATTAAAACAAAAAAGCCCCTCCGTATCCGAAGGGGCTTTTACTTTAGTATAAAACGAGGTTTATCGCTTAATCACGCGCAAGGTTTTCACTTCTTCGCCTTGGCTTACAACAATGTTGTATACTCCAGCAGGATAGTTACGTCCGAATTCTTTGGTTTCTAAGTCATTAAATTCAACCTCTTCGGCTTCGATGAGTTTGCCCAACATGTCATAGACTTTGTAGGCAATTCGATCGAAGGAATCCGAATCAATGCGTAAACTAAACTGATCCGAATATGGATTCGGGAATACCGTAGCATTAAAATCAAATTCAGCATTTATATCGGACCTTGGTATAGCAGGCGAAGTTATCTCACACGCATCTCCAAACGGAGACCAGGTTCCCGAAGTCATTACTGCCACGCGTACTGAGTAGGCTACAGAAGGCGTATACCCGGGCATATTCACTTTAAAGCTAAACCAGAATCTTCCGGTGTCAAATGTTCTTGACGATTGATCACTCACTTTGGTTACTTGGAAACGGTATTGGCTCACCGATTTGGTGATTGCCGTATACACCAACGTACGACTCGTAGGAATCACCGCACCACAACTGTTCAGCATAGGAGATGCAGGCGTATTCACATAACAAGGGCTTCCGTATCCGGTGTAGCCACTTGTAGTTTTTACTGCTACCTCAACCATATAGGTCGAGCCGTAGTTGTAACGCGTGAGCATAGTTAAGGCAAACCAGTGGTAGGAACGGTCTTTTACTTGCAGTAAGTTTGCTCCAGTTGCTCCTGACGTCACATCGGTGATGCGGAATCGGTAGCCCGTAGCGCCAGCTTGTGCAGTGGTGTAGACAATCGTTCCGATGCTTGGCAAAGTAGCCCCACACTGGGTAGAAACCAATTGCAACGATCCGCTTTCTGAAGTAATATTTGGCGTATTTACCGTACACGTTGTGCCGTAATAACCCAACCATGTTCCTGCAATTTGCAATTGTACTGAAACGGTATAAGTGGTTGAATAATCATAGGATGCCAACCAGTTTAATGCAAACCAGTGTTGGGTATTGTCAATATACTGAACTTCTCCCGTTGTGTTATTGACTACCTTAAAGCGGTAGGCCGTGGCATTCAGGTTGATGTCGGCATAAACCAATGAACCAATCGAAGCCAAGGTGGCTCCACACGAAACAGTAGACAACTGCGTAGCTTGATAAACTGGTGAATTTACCGTACACACCGCTCCGTAATTGCTTTCGGCATTGCCATATTGCACCCGTACACTAATGGCATAAGGAGCATTAAAATCCAATGGCATACCCGTTGCTTCTGCAAGATTGATTACCGGATCAGCTGACACTACATAATAGGTAACCCCATTGTAGGTAATGGCAAAGGTATAGCCAGTTGCATCAGGCATTGAATAACACACAATGTCAGACGTTGGCGTTTCCAAAGTAGCTCCGCATTGTGAAATGAGCAACGAAGTTGTAGCATAGGCACCCAAGGACAATTCGTTAAGCGGCACCGCGGTGAAGCTGGCCGACACATAATTGGCAACGGCATTACCCGTGCTGCCGGTATTGGCTGCCCAAACAGAGCCATTGCGGGACAACAACTGCAATTCACTCTCGGAGAGTCCATTCAATTCGGCGTCTTGGTAGTTGAGCTGAACCAAACCACTATAGTCCTCGGTGGTTGACCCAAATCTATAACTCCTGTTGATGAAGTTTATACTGGCGGGATTGTTCACCGTGGCCGATTGCGACAAACTAGCTGTGAGGCTAAAATCGGTGGATGGCGTGAGGTCTAAACCCGCCGCGCCAATTACGGTGCCGGCCTTGATATTAAACCCCGAGCCCGAAGCCACCGACACGATTTGTGCGTGCATACTCGGGATAAGTAATCCCAAGAGGCAGAGCGTTAGATAGATATATTTATTTTTCATTTGTATTTTTCACACTAGTTATAAAAAGTCCAAAATTTAGTATCAAAATAATGTTCAAAGTACATTACTTCTTTCTCGGCATTTTATTTGCTCCCTCTTTTTTGTAATATTCTGAAAGAGACAAATACAAATCTTTTTTTGACACACCATATTTCAATGCAAGTTCATTGATTTTATCATCCAATAACTTTTTTAGATTAGTGTTCTTAACCCTTAACTTTTCTATCTGAGTTTTATCAGTAGATCCTCTTTTGATTCCTTTATAATTGTTTTCAATTTTTTCATAAAAATCAGTTTTAAAATTGATAAATTCCATAATCATTTGTTGATTCTGTGTACTAGACGGAATCGATTTTGAACTATTTTGTCCAAACCCTATTAGACTATTCAACAATAAATAGCTAAAAATAAAAGTTTTCATAATTTTCATAATTGTATTATTTAGAATAAGAGAATATAAATGAACCAGTAGTTTGAAAAGCCATCATGTGGGCCCCAGCTGCTTTAAGTCTTACGGTATTAGTATTTGGAATTGCTTCTACATACCCACTAACACTTTCTCCAAAAGCCATCATTCCAGAAACAGAACCATTCACATCAGATGCATTTGTGAAAAAAGTATTACCTGGAATCGTAATATCAACAGACATTCCCATTGCATCAAATTCTGCATTTGAAAAATTACCACTTACATATTCAACATTTCCAACCGTACTATAATTCGCAGCTGTAAATGATCCTTGACCTGCTAAAACAGTTGGAGTGTAGGATTGAGAGTTGTTGGACGAACTAATTTTGTATGAAAAAACATATGAACCAGTAGTATTAAATGCCATTCCGTGAGCCCCAACGGCTCTTAACCTAACCGTATTTGTACCTGGTATTGCCTCAACATATCCACTAACACTTTCTCCAAAAGCCATAATTCCAGAAACAATTCCGCTAGCATCAAAAGAATCTACAAAGGTTGTAGAAACAGGTAGATTAATATCAACATACATGTCATAAGGATTAAATTCTGCATTAGAAAAATTACCATTAACCAGAACAATGTTTCCATTTACAACATAATTTGCATTTGAAAAAGTTCCCATTCCTGATGATACTGTTGGTGCATAAGAAGAAGAAGGACTAGCACCCGGTAGTTTATATGAATACACGAATGAACCAGTAGTTCCAAAAGCAAAGCCGTGTGCTCCTCCAACTTTAAGTTTAACCGTACTGGTGTTTGGTATAGCTTCTACATATCCACTAGCACTTTCTCCATAAGCCATCATTCCAGAAACAGAACCATTCACATCCGATGCATTGGTAAAATTAGCCATAACTGGAATGTTAAGAACCACATACGCATAATCATTATCAAAATCTGCACTTGAAAAATTTCCAGTTACATATACCACATTATTAACTACAAAGTATTCTGCATTAACACCTGACATAGTTCCGCTAATAACTGTTGGCGTAAAACTTCCAGAATTTTGTAACTGTGCAATTTGTGATTGTAAATTACTAATTGAAGTAGTTAAAGCACCAATTTGATTTTGTAAAATAGTCAGATCAGCGGTAGTGGCATATCCCGAAAGATCAGCGGGCGTTCCCGGTGTGCCTTGTGGACCCACTTCTCCTTGAGGACCTATTGGGCCTTGATCTCCTTGTGGACCTGGTGCTCCGTCAAATCCGTCATTTCCGGCAACTCCTTGTGGTCCTTGAGGGCCATCAAAACCTCGAACTCCTTGAGGACCCATTTCTCCTTGTGGACCCATTGGGCCTTGATCTCCTTGAGGACCTGGAACTCCAGCTACTCCATCAATTCCTTGTGGACCTTGAGGACCCATTGGGCCAGTTGCTCCGTCTACACCATTCATTCCATCAATGCCATTTACACCGGCTGGACCCTGAGCGCCAATTGCTCCAGCAACTCCCGGAACTCCTTGTGGACCTGCAAGACCTCTTGGGCCAGAATTTCCTTGAATTCCTTGAGGACCCATTGGTCCTGTTGCTCCGGCAACGCCTTGTTCGCCTTGAGGACCTTGTGGGCCTAAACCGCTTTGCCAAACAGAACCATCAAAATAATAAAATCCGATGGGTGCGTCTGTTTGAAACACCAACAAACCAGCAGCTGGGCTACTGATGTTGTTTTTTTGGGCCTGTGTCATTCTTGGCGCCAAAAATCCTTTGGAGGTAGAGGAAACTTCCAACTGTGCCGAAGCATTTATGTCAGCCGTTGGCACTCCGATACCTACTTGCGCCGTAGCGCTCATGCCCACGAGGGCAATACATAAGTAAAATAATTTTTTCATTTTGGTTTAATTTTTAAATTTTGCTACAATGATAACCCATGTATGGAAGGAAGAAAATAGGCACTCACCCGCTTTCAAGGCTTTAACGATAACTTTTAAACTTTTGACGGATGGTTTTATAATCAAAGATGAAGAATGAGTGCAAAGGCCTATTTGGCTCGTTTTTTTATCGTTGAAATGAAATTTTCTCCGTACGAATGGAAAATTTTGGGTGTATTTTAATGTTTTGACGACATATTTCAGTTTTTTGATGAAGTTAAAAGCAGATAAAAACGATAAAAAAGGTATATTTTTGGAAAGGATTAAAACCGAATTAAGTCGTTTACTATGCTCGAAAAAACCACCTTTCTTATCACTGCATTGTTGGGTTTTATTACCATCCTACTCATTGGGTTTCGGTTTAATTCCAAAAAACACACCAATTTTTATTTACTGCTGATTTTCTTTTTAAGCTCTGTTCGCTTTTTTTTACATGGATTGTCCGACACACTTTTTATTCATCCCATTTTAATAAATATAGATGTTGTTTTTGCCAATACGGCCTGGCCTTTGATGTATTTATATTTTGGCAAATTAAACAACGTACACGAGAAGCTAAAAGGCCGCGAATTATTGCATCTTGCTATTCCATTACTATTAGTTACCCTCTTTTTTTTACAGCGTTTGTTTACGGGAGAATTTATTATCAATGCGAGTAAAACTGGCGCAATTATAACTATACTATACAACATTTTCTATGTTGTAACATCCTACAAGTTATTGCACAAAGGGATATGGAATCGAAAAAGCAAGATTATCCTCATCAATCAACAAAATATTTTTATATCAAAATGGACCAAACTCTTGTATGGACTGTTTGTGTTGATGTTGATTCGCTTTTTGATTAACATGTTGTTCAACGATTCGGAATTATGGTACCTAAATAAAAACAAATTTTTGTGGGTAGCCGCATTACTTTGGATCGTGTTGTATATTAAAATTCTCTATTCGCCTGAGTTTTTATACGGCTATGATATTCTACAAAACAAGATCAAAGAATACAAAAAAAACGCCATCGTTTTTGATCACATTTGGTCTACTACGAGTAAGCGAGTCATCAACCTACAAGATGTAGTGTTGAAAGAAAAAATAGAAGGAAGTATTCAGAATTACATTATCGACATAGAACATTATGCACTAAACACCGACTTGTTTTTAACCGAAAATTTTAAAGTAAACAACCTGGCCAACAAACTGAATCTTCCAAAAAGCCATGTGCTCTATTTGTTCAAGTACCACAGCAGCATAAGCTTCAGTGATTTTAAAAAAATAATTCGGGTGCAAAAATCAATAGAACTAATAGAAGCCGGGTATTTAAAAACCAACACCTTAGAATCATTGGCAGCCGTAACCGGATTTTCTTCCTACAGCCCGTTCTACAAAAGTTTCAAACTAATCACGAGTACCTCGCCACAAACGTATTTTGCTAGCCAAACGGATAAAAAAGATAAATCCAATACTTAATTATTCGGGTAAAGACTTGGAATTTGGTCCCGAAGCGTCGGGAAGTCTGCTAAATTGAATGTTCGTAGAAGTACTAGGTTGTGAATAGTGATAAACCTTCCAACTCCCCACTTCCAACTTCCCGCTATAAAATAACAACCGTTCTTAGTATACTTCTACCCTTTGCTTCGCCTGTTCGTCCCGAAGCGTCTGGATTAAAATAAGCTCACAAGAGTTTAACCCATAAAAAAAACCGAGCCATAAGACTCGGTTTTTGGCATATATAAACCAACTACTTAACTCTCATTTTTAGTTCTAAGTGACACAGGGAAAGCCAATTTTGGAATGAAATTTACTGCTGCTGAAACGATAGCATATAAATAGGTATAAACAGCCAAATTTACATACAGGACCACTAATCCGATAAGCACATTAAAATAGGAATTGGCAACCATACCTAAATCACTTGGATTCCAAACAAAGTCACTTCCATAAACAATTTCGGTGTCAAATCGCATACCCATGAGCGCATTTACTGCATTACTCATAAAATCAACATGCAGCATTGACATCAGTGAAGTTGCAGTATTTAGTGGGAATGAATACAAATCAGTAAATGAACCCATCACCGTATTTCCCATATAGGAGGTGAACAAATTAGTATCAAACACAAAGGAAAGTGTAGCAGTTAAAGCCATAGACAATCCAATGACTGCCATTACTTCTCCAAAAATTCTGATGTTGGTCATCACAAAATCTTTAAACACAAAGCTTATCATTCCGTTGTGAGATTCGCCCAAACTTTCGCCTCTAGAGCGAATAATAGCGGCTATTGGAAAAGCTGAATAGGCCAAAACCAAAAAACTCAACACACTGCCCAATTTTCCCATTGTGGAGACATCAGCTGCGCCATAATAATCTTTGGCAGCTAAGATAATGTGGTATTCCATAGCAATCAAAAACAAAATTGACGCCCATTGGTAAATCGTTTTTACATAATGGCGAACCCCATCAGTAGAATCAAAATTTGTAACTAAAGAATTTAATTTTGCATTAAAAATTTTCTGATTTACCAGTTGAGGGAAATCTAGAATTTGATTCATAATTTTATTCATAAGTAATACAATTTAGCTTGCCTACTCGTATGGCTTTTCGGTAACGCCCCGTTTTTGATTTGGTTTCTGGACTCCAATCACATTTATCTAAAAGTAATAAGCATTAAACATTTGTTAATATTTTATCAAATTTATATTTAACCGATGCCTTTTTTAAAAAATTAATAATAATGTATTAACAATTTTATAAATTTTATTTGTTCTTAAAAAAACAAATAATTAGTAATTGATTCAGCACCTAAGCTAGATTGAGATTACTATTTACGTTCTAATTTGTTAACAACGTATGGAAATACCATTTTCTATTTCCCTCATTAAATAAAGAATTACAAGCAGTTACAGTTTGGAGAGCCTATTTAACGTTCGTACTCAAAGAAATTGAATAAAAAAAGCCCCTCTATTGCTAGAGAGGTTTTAAAAAAATATATACGTTATTGCCTAATTACGTGAAAGGCTATCATTATTTAATCTTGGGTTACAATAATGCTGTACATGCCTGCCCTTTGCTGCGCCTAATCACTTTGCTCGGGTCGACTTGATGACTTTACAACTTTCGACTTATTTATAACCATAACTTTCGAAACGCCCTATTCTTATCATAATCAGCGGCTTGTTTTTCGATATTGAAGTAGCGATGGCCACGCGGATCATTGCCCACTCCTGCCAAATAGGCCCAGTTTCCCCAATTGCTGCACACGTCATAATCGAGCAGTTGCTGCTCAAAATAGGCCGCCCCAATTCGCCAATCTTGTTGGAGTTCGTTGCAAAAATAACTGGCCACGTTTTGCCGGCCGCGGTTGCTCATGAAACCCGTTTGTTTGAGTTCAATCATGTTGGCGTTGATAAAATCAGAATTGGTGGTTCCGTTGATCCATTGGGAAAGCAATTTTTCGTTGAGCGACTTCGACTGGACTTTTTCGGTTTTAATCCCTTCATACAAAAAATACTTGGTTTTGTGTTTCTTAAACATAAACCGAAAATAATCCCGCCACAGCAACTCAAAAACCAACCAATAGGTTGAATCATTAGCACCAAATTGGGCTTCGTAGCGCTGCACTTCAGCATAAATATAACGAGGAGAAACACAACCCAACCCCAACCAAGGGGAAAATTTAGATGAATAATCGGCTCCCACCATACCGTTTCGGGTTTCTTTGTAGGTGGAGAGTAACTGGGTGTCAAATAAGTAATGCTTAACCCGTTGAATAGCTGCTCGTTCACCGCCCGCAAATTGGAGCACTGCTCGGGAATCGATTGTAGTTTTTTTGAGGCCTAACTCTGCTAAATCTGGAAGTGCCAAGGGAGGAATTTTGGGAGAGGAAATGCGCGTTGGGGCTGCAAACGGAGCTCTTATTTCGGCATCTTTTTCTGTTTTTTTTCTAAAATTGGTAAACACCTCGGGGATATCCTTTATCGAGAACGGCAAATCTTCGGCGTGGTATAGCGTGCTGGTGCTGATGGATTCAAACTCACAACCCAATTTAAAAAGCGCGCTTTGTACCGCTTTTTCGGTTTTATTTTCTTCAAAGGCCACTTCCCGTTTGGCATACACTTTTTGTACTTGATAGGCCCGCACCAATTTGGGCAATTCTTCTTCGGGCTTTCCTTTCACAACAAGCAATCCGGAGCCCAAAGTACGCAATTGAGAATCCAAATCTTGGAGTGATTCGAGCAAAAATTGGGCTCTAAAACTGCCCGTTTTTTGAAATCCATAGGAAGTGGTTGCAAAATGCGCTTCGTCCAAACAATACACAGGCAAGATTTGATCGCTTTTGGAGATTGCCGCAATCAAAGTTTCGTTGTCCTGAATTCTCAAATCGGTTTTAAACCAAACGAGGGCTGTTTTCATGTGGTAGGCATATTTTAGATTTGTTTATAACTGATCTATATTCTTTAAATAATAATCGGCCTGTTCCAACAAGGCGACCTTGGCTTCGGGCTGCATTTTACGCCATACATTGTACATCATCCCAATGCGCGGATTTTTGGCCAGTTTGTCTTCGTGTTTGTCATAAAAGTTCCAATACAAACTGTTGAACGGACAAGCTTTTTCGCCTGTTTTGACTGCTTTTTTGTAATAACAACTGCCGCAATAATGACTCATTTTATCGATGTACGCCGCCGAACTCACATAGGGTTTTGTGCCTACAATACCGCCATCGGCAAACTGACTCATGCCGCGGGTATTGGTAATCTCAACCCACTGAATCGCATCAATATAAATGCCTAAATACCACGCATCGACCGCATCGGGATGCACGCCGGCTAAGAGCGCAAAATTGCCCGTCACCATAAGCCGTTGAATGTGGTGCGCATAGGCATAATCCAGCGATTGATTGATGGCGTCTTTGAGGCAAAGCATTTTGGTGTTGCCCGTCCAAAACCACTCGGGCAAGTCTGCTTGATGATCAAAATAATTGAGACTTGCATACTCGGGCATTTTGTGCCAATAGATGCCGCGCATGTATTCGCGCCAGCCAATAATTTGACGCACAAATCCTTCCAGTTGGTTGTAGGCAATTTTTTCTGGCTGTGCTTCCCATTCTTGTATGGACCGATTAATTACTTCGGCAGGCGAAAGCAGTTTGCAATTCATCGAAAACGATAGGCGGGCATGATACAACGACCATTGGTTGGGCGCCATCGCGTCTTGGTAACTGCCAAAGAGCGGCAAACATTCGGCTACAAAAAACTCAAGCAGTTGCAACGATTGGCTGCGGTTGATGGGCCAAACGAACTGCAAAGGATCTATGTTGCCTATGGTTTTGATGTTGGTTTTCTGGATTTCGGCGAACACCTGAGATACATCATTTGCAAATACCAAAGGCGATGTAGGCACATGGTTTTTGGGAAGTTTCATTCGGTTTTCACCATCGTAATTCCATTGCCCGGTGCGCGGCTTGTCGCCTTCCATCAATACATCGTGTTTTTTGCGCATGGCCCGGTAAAAGCTTTCCAACAAGAAGGTTTTCTTACCCGCAAAAAAATTACCCAACTCGTTTCTTTCGCTCATAAAATGCTCCGAATCACAAACGGCAGTGGGTATTTCCAAAGAAGCACAAAGAGCAATTAGTCGCGCATCGAGGCGATACTCGTCGGGCAATTGGTATTCAAATCGGGTGAACTTTTCAGATTCAACCAAGCGCGTAATATTTAATTGGAAACTTTGCTCATTGTGTGGATCATTCAAGTGCAAATAGACTACCCGATGCTGTTGCGCTTGCAAATGGGCGGAAAACTGTTGCATGGCCGAGAAAAACCCGACAATTTTCTGAATATGATGGGTGGCATAATCGGTTTCGGAGCGGATTTCCATCATCACATAGGTCACCGAATCATCCACCGTCTTGAACCACGAATGTTCACTATTCAGCTGATCTCCTAAAATTAAACGCAGCGTTTTAGCCATACTTTATTTTTTACTCCTGCATTTGTCGCTGCAGTACTTTACTTCGTCCCACACTTTTTCCCATTTTTTGCGCCAAGTATAAGGACGATTACAAACCAGACATAGCTTAGTGGGTAAATTTTCTTTCTTAACTCCTTTCATAATCTAATTTAGCACAGTTCTATCCCAGTCTATAGCTACAGATGAGCCCTCTGCTATCAATACTGCCGCAGGTTTTATTGTGTTTAAACACGAAAATGTTTTTCCATACATTGCCTCAAAATCACATTCAATTTTGTAGTCAATTACATCATGAGTTTTCCAAATTGGATGTTGTAAACGATATTCTTCCGTTTTGTTTTTGCTTATTTTAGTGTATCCGTAATAATGTTCGTAAATGAATTTTTCAAGCGAGTGAGGCTCCATTTGATTGGATTGAATGTTGTTTTCAACATAAATACTATTCCACTTTTTGTTTACCTTCCATTGAAATGTGACTTTTTGGCTTATTTTATCATTAGTTATACTGTGTTTTGTAGGAACAACAGTATAATTTTCATGGTATAAAGCATTAGCAATCCAAGCCACAATTTTATAAGGTATGGTTTCATTAATAAAAACAACACCTCGTTTTATTTGGTTGCCCTCTTTTCTGCAAACATAAAAGCGCAAATTTATTTCTTCAAAAGTGCCAAACTTCGGAATTGGAATATTGAATAGCTTGGTGTTTTTGAACATAAAACCGACTAGACTAATGTAGGATTTACCTTTGTATAAATCGAGCTCAACTCCTTTAGGTAAAAAAGGCAACAACAAATTTGAGTCAATTTCATAATTAACCATAATGATGTTTCTCCAATCTGCTTTTAAAAATATGGCCATTATTTTACGTTCTTTTTTCTTTTTAAATTTGATTTACCAACATGCTTTTTCAAAATGCGCATACCTTCTTGTTTTACCTCATCTTTTTTGCGAAAACTCCAAACAAGCTCACTGGCTTTTTTTCTGGTTTCATCAATGTCTACAATAGGAAATGGATAATCTTTTCCCAATTCGCAGTTGTAAAACTGCTGTTCGATAGCATTGAGTTTCCAAGGTTCGTGCAGCAATTCGATGGGGACATCTTTCAATTCGGGTAACCATTTTTTGATAAAAATTCCTTCCGGATCGTGTTCTTCAGAATTCTTAACGGGATTGTAAATGCGAATAGTATTGATGCCCGTAGTCCCCGATTGCATCTGCAATTGTGGGTAATGAATGCCGGGCTCGTAATCGAGAAATTGGCGAGCCAAAAAATGCAACTCGCGCCAATCTTGCCACAAATTGAACGTAAAAAAAGAAACCACTAGCGCACGCATTCTAAAATTCAAATAGCCCGTTTGCACCACACAACGCATGCAGGCATCTACAATGGGAACACCGGTTTTACCTTGCTGCCAGGCGGCAATGAACGTTTCATTTTTGGGTTTCACCAAAACGTCATAGGCGCGGTTCACATTTTCAAATTCCATGCGGCACTCGTCTTCAAATTTTTGCATAAAATGGCAATGCCAATGCAAACGCGACACAAAATTTAATATCGCTCGTTTATTTTTGGAAGTTTCATAAAATTGATTGGTGTATTGGTAGACCATGCGCATGCTAATGTTGCCATAGGCCAAATAGGGCGACATCCGGCTGCAAGAGGTTCGACTCAAACTGGGCTTCGAAATGTGTTTGCTGTAATTGACATACCGTTCTTTTACAAAACTATCGAGGTAACGCCACGCCCAATATTCGCCGCCTTGCTGAAAATTGGGATTTCTGCTCGTCATGCTTGTTTCAAGTGGCTCGCCTTTGAGGGCATCATATAATTCAGCGTTTAATGCTTGAAATGTCAATTGATCAACTGCATTCGGCAAAGGGGTAGCACGCATGACTGCTTCCCAGCGTTGGTCCCAATTTTTTCGGGAAGCTAATTTTCGAATCACCCCATGCAATTGCGACTGCTGCCATGAAATGCCTCTAACTTTAAAAAAAGTATCCATTTCTATATCCCGATCATAGGTAACTTTATTGCCAATTTCTTGATGAGAAAATACGTTTTTTATCAAAAAATGTTCGGACAATGCCTCAAAAACAGGTAAAACTTCGGCGTGAAAGGTGTAAATTTTTACACCGATTGGCTCCAATGTACGTTGCATGTTTTGAATGGACTCGTAAATGAATCGCCAATGACGCACATCGGCATCGTCATAGTTCATCACGGAAGGTTCAAAAAAATAAAGCAGTAAAACAGGGAGATCACTTTGTTGGGCCATGAAAAGTGGCTCGTGATCTGCAAACCGCAAATCCCGCTTGAACCAAACAATATTTAGGGCTTTTTTACTCAACGCCCAAGCAATGAGGTAATTTCTAAACCGGGTTTGGCATAAGACAAGCGATCCAATTGTACGGTTTTGTGGTAGCTGTCCAAACCGGAGCAGGTAAGGGTATTGGCTTTTTCTATATCGAGAAAGCCATCGGCCTGTATTGCGTTTTCGGGCACAAAAAGTTGCACAATTTCGCCAATTAAAAGGGTTGTATTATTGATGGTAATGTCAATTTTTTCTTTGAAGGCGAGACCAATTTGTATGTGGCTTTCGGCCACAAAAGGCGCAGGAAAATCAGATTTAAACTCAGGCGTTAAACCCGTTTCGTCAAACTCAGAAATTCCTTTGTCATAACGCGCCGAAGTTTGATGCGCTTGGGTAAGGATCGATTCGTTGAGGTGATTCAAGGTATAAAAACCCGTTTCTAAGATGTTGTTGTAGGTATTGCGTTCGGGTGGCGTGGGACGAAAAACTAAGCCAATTAGTGGCGGATTGGCACCAATATGAAAAACCGAACTAAAAATAGCCAAATTGGTATGCTGCTGCGCATCGGCAGTGCCTACCAAAACCACACTTTTAAATCCGCCCAAACAGTTAATCAGGTGAACGCGAAATTGCTTATCCATTTCAGCAATGGCCGACGAAGTGAAAGAATGTGACATAAATGTATACTTATAGCTGATTTAATTCAATCCATTTTTTGTCGCTGTTGAGCTTGAATGTACCCAAGTGTTCTTTGTTCCATTCGACTGGCGAGATGAGCGAAAGAAAATTGGTTCCATCAGCCGAACGATACAAATGATAGGTTTCCCCCACAACGGGCTCAAATGAAAACTTGGAATTGTAAACCAATTCATTGCATTCGTACTCGCGCATTAAGGACTCATATTGCTGTTTGAGTTCGTCAAATTTGGCCGTCATTTCTTTATTTACGCTGGTTATTCCGCGGCTTTTCCAAGATACCACATCATCGATGCGAATGGCCGGAGCTCCTACATTGGTAGAATAAGGTAATATATTGGCGTGGTAACCTTGCTCGTCGGTGTAGACCACATTGTCTGGTTTTTTGGTAGACATAAATTAGCGTTTGGAAATTTTATTGCTCGAAATAGCGCGTTGACGCGAACATTTAAATCGGTCGATATCAGTTGATCGTTTGGCAGCATGTTTGGTTTTGCAGTTTTCTACCCGGGCACGCCACAGGGTGTAACTTTTGAATTTGAGTTCCTTTTTCATGAGCGCTTTCACGTCGGCTTCAGCTAAACCAAATTGAAAACGAATGGCCTCAAACGGCGTGCGGTCTTCCCAAGCCATTTCGATAATGCGGTCGATTTGAATTTCGGTAAGTGGAGCTGAAGGAGAAACAGGCGAAATGGGCTGATTCATTTTGTTTAATCTAATTTAATTTTTGTTAAACAAAAGTAGCCTATTTTAAAATAAAAAAAAGTTAATAAGAAGAAAATTATGTGGAATTTCCAGTTTAGATTTGTTAAAAACAACGAAAGAGCCCGGTATATATAGAATGTTAGTTAAATTGGCCTGATAAAAAAACGAAAAGCT
Organism: Flavobacterium psychrophilum; assembly: GCA_945879625.1. Taxonomy (GTDB): domain Bacteria; phylum Bacteroidota; class Bacteroidia; order Flavobacteriales; family Flavobacteriaceae; genus Flavobacterium; species Flavobacterium psychrophilum_G. The sequence continues at coordinate 70,699 of CAMCVA010000006.1, read as the reverse complement.
ACACCTGTCGATTACAGATAAATAAACTGAGGGTTAACTAGTTGTGTTGCATTTTTTGTATTCATATAAAAGAAAAATAATATTAAAATTGATTATGAAATCAAAAGTAATTTCTTAAGTTTTTTATATTCGCAGATTAATCATCAATAAAACCAAAATGAAAAAAATCATTCTACTTTTATTTATATTCCTTTTTTGTATCACTTTTTCTTCGGCACAGACTTTTTCAAATTCCATTTCCGAAGCTGCAGGTTCTTGGAATGGAACGTTAACCAAAACAGTTACTGTTTCTGGGGTTTCAAATTTAAATTCAGGGATTTTTGAATTGGTTCAAGTGAATTTGAGTATGGGCGACAATGCCAACACTCGAAATTACAATACCTATAGAATTACCTTGACCAAAGGGACAACCACTATTGATTTGGTGGCAGTTGGTGGCCTACCGAATTCTATAATTAAGCAAATCAATACCAAATTTAGATACAATTCCTATTTACGTAGACTATTTGAACATGGTGGAACAGCAGAGCCTTTTAGTGTGGGGTATTATCGCTCCCAAGATAATTTTACGGCATTTAACGGTATAGACCCGAATGGAACTTGGACCGTTACAATCACAGAAACCTCTTTTGCAACCGGCGGCAGGTTTAATAGTATAGATTTAGTTTTTAAAACGCCCTACACTGTTCAAGATTATACAGCGCTTAACAGCTATGACAATTGTGCAACGCCATACTGTTTGGGAACTGCCGAAATTATTGTGGCCTCCAACAACGGATTTACCAATCAAACTTCTGATATGTATAATCCAAATACTACGGGATGTAGTTGGAACGCAGCACAAAATAATTCAGCTTGGTTTAAGTTTAGAGCAGCGGAAGCTAATGCTAGTATTTCTATATCGGGAATCACAAATAACATTCAGATTTTGGGCATAGATGCAGGTCCGGATGATAACCCCTGTACAAATAATGACAACACAGTGTTGGCCGGGGGCTGTCCTACTTTAGTAACGAATGACACTTATTCAACTCCTCAATATACCAATGGCTCAACAAAAAACAACCAGCTTAATTTATCCGGATTAACTGCAGGAAAGTATTACTATTTTATTGTCGATGGAACAAGCTCAGCCGTATCGCCATTCTACATAGAAACACTTGGCGCATCGCTTGATTGTTCAAATTGTGATTTAAATCCAACTGTAGGAAGCAACAGTCCAGTTTGCGAAAACAGCAGCCTTAATTTAACTTGTTCAGAAGGCGTTTCTTGGTTGTGGAGTGGACCAAATGGATTTAGCAGCACAGCACAAAACCCAACGATATCCAACGTGAGTTTGTTGGCCAATGGAACCTATACCGTAACCATAACAGATGCCAATAATTGTACAGAAACTAGAACAGTTGATGTACAAATTTCTACCATAGTGACCCCTATTTTTAATGCTTCTAGCCCGGTTTGTAGCGGAACCACTATTAATGCTTTACCAACTACTTCAAATAACGGAATTGAGGGAACGTGGAGTCCTGTCTTAAATAACACAGCTACAACTACCTATACTTTTGCCCCAAACACAGGGCAATGTGCAACAAATACGACACTTACGATTACAATAAACGACTGTGATTTTGGTGCCTACGCTTCGGCGGTATGGATAGATGATTGCTTTACTCCTGGCGATGGAAAATTTTACAATACTACTGGATCCGGAGTTGATTTAATTAACCAAGAACCTGGAAATACATTTGCTCAAAATTTTGGGGTACACCTACAAAATTCTTCCACCTTGATAATGAGAGGATCAGAAGTAAAAACCTATAAAAACGGAAATACAAACGTGTGTGGAGCAACCCTGTACTACCGCTATTATTTAAATTCAGGAACCGGTGGTAGTTTTACTGGTAGAAATTTAGGATTCTTTAGCGATTGCAACACAGGAACAAATGAATTTAGTGTTGGAGGCGGACCATGTGTGGCAGGTCAACAAAAATGGCAATGTGTTTCTCAGCCCTCCTGTGATTCACCTATTAACTTAACCAATGTGCCGGCAGGTGATTATACCCTCGAAGTGTATTACGAAATTTCGGGAGACTTCAATTCAACTAGTCAGTGCGACGATACCATCCTATTAAATAATGGAGGCACCAACTACAAAGCCTTTTTTAGCATTATCCCACTTCCGCAAGTTACGGGGAGCAACCCAACACTTTGTAGCGTTGCAAATGGATCAATTACCCTTGCAGGTTTGACTTCGAATGAAACCTACACCATTCAATATACGTTTGGTACAACAACTGTGGGGCCAATAAATTATTTGTCAGATGAAGAAGGATTAATAGTAATACCCAATTTAGGCATTGGAACCTATTCAAACTTTTCCCTAGAAATAAACAATTGCACTACCATTCTTCCTGATATGGTAACCCTACAAAATCCAATTAGTACTCCATTGTTTAGCACACCAAATCCAATTTGTAACGGCGCTAGTATTGACGCAACTGTGTTTCCTGCTGTTTCAAACAATGGAATATCTGGTGTTTGGTCGCCTGAATTTACGAATACGGCAACCACAGTGTATACATTTACTCCACTTGCAAATCAATGTGCAAATACTACAACACTAACCTTAGTAGTTAATCTGGCTATAACTGCAAATACAAACACCAGTCCAAATACGGTTTGCAACACCCCTACAACCACTAGTTGTAATGGAACTGCAACTGTAACAATTACGCAAGGTTCTGGAAATTACAGCTATTTATGGAATGACCCATTGGCACAAACTACATCAACAGCAATCAATTTGTGTGCTGGCAACTACTGTGTTAGCGTAACCGATTTGGACACCAATTGCACGCAAGAATTCTGCGTTACTGTAAATGATGACATTCCTTTGGTCAATCCAGCCTTTGGCTTTGGAAATACCCTCACAATTTGTACTGGTGAGTCGGTACCAACCTTACCAACTATTTCTAGTAATTCCTTTACAGGATCATGGTCGCCAAACACCGTAGACAATTCCAATACTGGAACCTATACTTTTACTCCTGATGCAGGTCAATGTGCTGCTTCGTTCACATTTACTGTTACTGTAACACCGCTAATCACTCCTACATTTAGTTTCGGAACTAGTTTAACGGCTTGTCAAGGAGATGTTTCTGCACAAGTTTTGTTGCCTACTTTATCGAACAATTCAATTGTTGGAACTTGGAATCCATCTACAATTGATTTTTCAATACTTGGTGAAACCGTGTATACATTTACTCCCGATGCTGGCCAATGTGCTACTACAACCACATTTACAGTAACTGTAACTCCTCAAACCACACCCACATTTAGTTTTGGAAACAACTTAACCATCTGTGCTGGTGCTGCTGTGCTGAACTTACCTGTAACTTCTGCCAATGGAATCCTGGGAACTTGGAATCCTGCTTTAGTTAACAATACGGCATCTGGGACCTACACCTTTACCCCTGATGCCAACCAATGTGCAACTGGTTTTAGCTACTCGGTAAACGTAACGCCTCAAACCACTCCCACATTTAGTTTTGGGAATAATCTCACTATTTGTGCAAACGCTGCTGTACCAACTTTGCCTGCTACTTCGGCCAACGGAATCCAAGGTACTTGGACGCCTGCTGTAGTTAACAATACGGCATCTGGAACCTACACCTTTACCCCTGATGCCAACCAATGTGCAACTGCTTTTACTTATTCGGTAAGCATTACACCTGGGGTTATTCCAACGTTTGGTTTTGGAAACAACTTATCAATCTGCGCTGGCAGCGCTGTGCCGAACTTACCTGCAACTTCTACCAATGGAATTCAAGGAACTTGGTCGCCTTCTGTTGTTGACAATACCACAAACGGAACCTATACTTTTACTCCAAATTCATCGGGTTCGTCTGGCCCCAATTTAATTGTAAATGGTGATTTTTCTCAAGGAAATTCAAGCTTTAGTTCAGATTATCAATTCATTGCAAATGCAGGACAGAGTGGAGTTCAGCGAGCATATGGAATTGTATCTGCTGCCAATTCTTGGTTTCAATTTTTTCAGCCTTGTGTAAGTAATGCTCCTTCTGGAGGAAATATGATGGTTGTTGATGGTTCTACATCAAACGCAGGAAATGATAAAGTTTGGGGACAAACAGTGCCTGTACTACCAAACAAAACATATACTTTTAGTTATTGGTTGCAAACTATTGCTACTCCAAATCAAGCATTAATTGAAGTTAAAATCAATGGCACTACCCTTGGAACTGCATTAGCGCCAAATACCAATTGTCAAACAACACAACATACTTACCAATGGAATTCAGGTTCAAATACGACAGCTCAAATTGAGATTTTTGATAGAATCTTTGCAGCAAATGGAAATGATTTTTCGTTAGATGATATTTCATTAATTGACAATAGTCCACAATGTACTGCAGCTACAACTCTTACCGTTACAATAACACCACAAATAATTCCAACCTTTAGTTTTGGAACTACTTTGAGTATTTGTTCGGGTGGAATTGTTCCTGCTTTACCAACTTCTTCAAGCAATTCCATTACAGGAACATGGTCGCCAGCAATTGTTGATAATGCCAATAATGGAACATACACTTTCACACCAAATTCAGGACAATGTGCTAACACTAAAACATTTACAGTTACTATAACTCCACAAATTACACCCACATTTAGTTTTGGAAATAATCTCACTATTTGTGCCGGCGCTACAACTCCCAGTTTGCTAGCTACTTCAACCAATGGAATTCTGGGAACTTGGAATCCGGCTGTAGTTGACGATACCTCAAACGGAACCTACACCTTTACACCTGATGCCAACCAATGTGCAACTGCTTTTACTTATTCGGTAAGCATTACGCCCGAAGTAACTCCAACATTTAGTTTTAGTTCTAGTTTAACAGCCTGTCAAGGAGCATCTATTCAAGTATTGCTTCCCACATTGTCAAACAATTTTATTACGGGCACTTGGAATCCATCTACAATTGATTATTCATTGCTTGGAGAAACAGTGTATACGTTCACCCCTGAAAATGGACAATGCGCGCTCAATAGAACATTAGCCGTTACCGTAAATTCAATACCACAATTTACCATATCGGGAGGTTGTGATGGACAAAATTATGTATTGGAAATTGTACAAGACAATCAAAATATAAACACGGTTGACTGGTATTTTAATACTAATGTAATTGGACAAGGAAATTCGATTGTTATAGCTGGACAGGGAATCTATACAGCTGTAGCAACTAATGCATTTAATTGTAATAACAGCGCTCAATTTGAGGTTACCAATGATTTTTGCACCATTCCAAAAGGGGTCTCTGCAAATAATGATGGGGACAATGACAATTTTGATTTAACAAATTTGGATGTTGATCGCCTCCAAATATTTAATCGATGGGGAATGGTGGTGTATGAACAAAAAAATTACACCGACCAATGGGACGGAAGATCAAGCGATGGAAAAGAATTACCTGACGGCACCTATTATTACATCATCGAGCAGCGATCAGGGAAAACTTTTACTGGATGGGTTTACTTGATTCGTTAGTAGTAATTTTTATTTGTTTAGATACTATCTAATAAACTGCGTAAGTAAAAAAATCACGCTTATTCCTTTTGGGCAGACTATATTACGGCAGGTGAGTTTTTAGGCGATATTTAGTTTGATGTCTCAAAGCTCCACTTATCAGGGAGTTTGCTGACGCAACGTCCTTGAACGGCCGCTTTGAGATTACTTAAAACAAAAAAACGCTCAAGCGAGCTTGGCGTTTTTTCTTATTTAAGTAATCATTCGTGACTTTGAAAGGAGTCGAACCTTCAACCGCTGGAGCCGAAATCCAGTGCTCTATCCAATTGAGCTACAAAGCCAATATCTTTTTATCCCAATAATTTCTTTACCAATGTAGAGATAGTTTTGCCATCTGTTTTTCCTGCCAAGGCGGCTGAAGCTAAGCCCATCGCTTGGCCCATATTGGCCATGCCCGCAAATGCGTTGTTTGCAATAATTTGAGCTACAACTGCTTCAACTTCGGCTTCGCTGAGTTGCGCCGGTAAGAATTTTTCGATTACGGCCACTTGCGCCAATTCGGGCTCGGCCAGGTCGGGGCGGCCTTGTTCGGCATAAATAGTTGCGCTGTCTTTGCGTTGTTTAATGAGGCGTTGAAGCAACTTAATTTCGTCGTCGGCCGCAATTTCTTCTTTGGCTCCGCTTTCGGTTTGTGCCAACAACAAGGCTGATTTGATAGCGCGCAAGGCTTCTAAGGCAATCGTATCTTTGGCTCTCATGGCGGTTTTCATTTCGTCCATGATTAGGGTAGTTAAACTCATTGTATATTGATTAAACGTTGGTTAAAATTGTGGGGCGAAGATAAAAAAAATAACCCGAAAAATTCAGTGATCTTTCGGGTTATACTTTTGTAAGTAGGGTATTTAGTCTACGTTGTCGTGCAAGAAAGAATTATTAGAACGCAACTGCATGTCGTCATTGCTGTCTACGCCCAACGAAGTTCTCGAGGTGTTATTCAACAAGGGATTGGTGGTTACATCAATTCCCGATCTTTTGTAGGCGGGCTCACGCTCAAATTCGTCAATGCGCGAACTGCTGTTGCTGAATTTGTAATTGAACTCCTTCAATTTTCGTCGACGCTCATCTGCTCGGTGTTTAAGGGTTTCCTCGATAGACATTTCTATAGGAGAAACTTCGTCATAGGCAGGAGAAAAAGCAACCGGTTCAGCCACTTTCATGGTGATGTCCAATTCTGGAGCAATTGGCTCTTGTACTTCGGCCACTGGTTTGGAGGTCAATAGATCACTTTCTAGTTCCATGTACTCTTCTAGCGAATATTTAATCACCCCATTTTCGTTTAATTCAGTCATGGGAACCACCTGTACCGGCTGATTCACGACGATGTTTTTGGTTTCGTTGGTTAGCTCAAACAAGATTTTGTTTTCGTCCACTTCGGGTTCAGCTTTGGCAAGCGGCAAATCAAAGGTAAAAGCAACTTGCTCTTGTTTGGCCACAACTTGGTGTTCAAAAACCGGAATTTCATTCACAGCGGGTAACGCCGATTCAATTTCGAATGCCAATGGTTTTGCTGGCGATACAATCTCAAAGGTTACATCTAAACTTTTGATGTATTCGGAGATAAACAACAACTCATTTTCTTGAATTTCGGGTTCTTTTTCAGCTACAATTTCTTCGTCTTCGAGTAATTCGAATACTATTTTTTGCGCAGATTCTTGAATGATTTCATCCAAAGGATTGGCAAATGAATCTACGTTTTTGGCGGTCAGATCTTGTACCAATTGTTGTTCGCCATCAAGCGTATGGATGATTTTATTGGGCGCGGTATTGATAATTTCTTTTTGTTGTTCAGGATTGAATCCGGTGGCTATAATGGTCACTGCCACAGCATCCCCTAAGGTTTCGTCATCGCCAACTCCCATAATGATATTGGCATTAAAACCAGCTTCTGCTTGAATGTGGTCATTAATTTCACCAATCTCGTCGATGGTAATTTCATTGGTTCCAGAAACGATAAGCAACAATACGTTTTTGGCTCCGGTAATTTTATTGTCGTCTAATAACGGCGAATCCAAGGCCGCTACAATGGCGTTTTTAGCTCTGTTATCACCAGTGGCAGTAGCCGATCCCATGATAGCAGTTCCACTATTGGACAAAACTGTTTTGGCGTCTTTTAAGTCGATGTTTTGTGTGTAGTGGTGCGTAATCACCTCAGCAATTCCTCTAGAGGCCGTTGCCAAAACTTCATCCGCTTTAGAGAAACCTTCTTTAAAACCTAAATTGCCGTATACTTCTCTCAGCTTGTTGTTGTTAATCACGATTAAGGAATCGACTTGTTTACGCAATTTTTCTACACCCAACAAGGCTTGTTCGTAACGCACTTTTCCTTCAAACTGGAAGGGTTTGGTTACAATACCCACGGTGAGAATGTCGCGTTCTTTGGCCAATTGAGCAATTACTGGCGCAGCACCTGTTCCGGTTCCACCGCCCATTCCGGCTGTAATGAAAACCATTTTGGTGTTGCTATCCAACATTTTTTCGATGTCGGCGATGCTCTCAATAGCTGATTGTTGTCCAACTTCGGGATTTGCTCCTGCCCCAAGACCTTCGGTGAGGTGCACGCCGAGTTGAATTTTATTGGGTACAGCACTGTTTTGTAGCGCTTGCGAATCGGTGTTGCAGACAATAAAGTCTACCCCTTTAATTCCTTGCTTAAACATGTGGTTGATGGCATTGCTTCCGCCGCCACCTACACCGATCACTTTAATCACATTTGATTGGTTTTTTGGTAAATCAAATGAGATACTTCCAAAATCTGAGTTGCTTGTCATACTTTTTGGTTTTTTTTGAATTCTTTATTTTGGTCTTGTACTATTCTGCGTTTTCTAGAAAATCTTTCAACTTGACGAAATAATTGTTGAAAATATTTTTAACTAAGCCTTCGGATGACTCGGGCTTGGCTGTCTCCTTTCCTGTTACGTCCACAGGAACTTGTTCTACTTCTGATTCTAATGTTTCTGTCAATTTTACTTCAACTGCCGGCAGCTGCGCATAATCATTTGGCGGCGATACTTTTTCTGGTACGCGTTCGATGCGTACGGCACTTTGCGTTTTGTTTTCGATGCTGTTCATCATCAACCCTACGGCAGTGGCATACAAGGGACTTGAAAATTCCACATTGGAGTTTCCGGCCAAATGTTCATTGGGATAGCCAATGCGAGTATCCATTCCCGTAATGTACTCAACCAATTGTTTGATGTGCTTCAAATTGGCTCCACCACCAGTTAATACAATACCTGCAATTAATTTTTTACGGGGATCTTCATGTCCATAAGCGCGAATCTCAGCAAACACTTGCTCGATGATTTCCACCACACGGGCATGGATAATTTTGGATAAATTTTTGAGGGATATTTCTTTCGGATCTCTGCCGCGTAAGCCGGGAATAGATACAATTTCATTGTCTTTGTTCTCTCCTGGCCAAGCTGATCCAAATTTAACTTTGAGTAATTCGGCTTGTTTTTCGATAATCGAGCATCCTTCTTTGATGTCTTCGGTAATGATGTTTCCGCCAAATGGAATCACAGCCGTGTGGCGAATGATGCCGTCTTTGAAGATAGCCAAATCGGTGGTCCCACCGCCTATATCAATCAAGGCAACTCCGGCCTCTTTCTCTTCTTGACTCAAAACGGCGTCAGCTGAAGCTAATGGTTCTAGCGTAAGTCCCGACAATTCAATACCTGAATTCTGAATACAACGGCCAATGTTGCGTATCGATGAGGCTTGTCCAACTACCACATGAAAAGAACTTTCTAAACGTCCGCCATACATGCCAATAGGCTCTTTGATATCGGATTGGCCATCAATTTTAAATTCTTGTGGCAAGACGTGAATAATTTCTTCTCCGGGCAACATAGCCAATTTATTCACTTGGTTAATCAACAACTCAATGTCTTTTCCGCCAATCACTTCGTCAGAATTTGGTCGACTAATGTAATCGCTGTGCTGTATACTGCGGATGTGTTGGCCGGCAATACCCACCACCACATCTTTAATTTGATAGCCCGAGGTGTTTTCGGCTTCCAAAATAGCTTGCTGAATAGACTGAATAGTTTGCGTAATGTTATTTACTACGCCACGCGCAACACCCAAACTTTTGGATTTCCCAACGCCTAAGATTTCCAACTTACCGTACTCGTTTTTCTTGCCAATCATGGCTACGATTTTGGTCGTTCCGATATCTAAACCTACTGCAATGTTTTCGTTTTCCATATGCTATTTTTTTATGCAAACCACTTGTTGCGTAAACTTTAAATTAATTCTCTTATACTTGGTTAAACTGTTATCTAAAACCGCCTTCTGAAAATAGGCCTTGTAACAGGTAAACTTACTATCAATGCGCATCGGCTTTCCAAACTCAATCTCGTAATCGTAATTTCGATTGAGCATGCGCAAACCCGAAACAGGAACCAGTTCTACTCCAATAATATTTTTCTTCAGAAAAGGATCTTTGAAAATATATTGCAGTACTGGAACGATTTGCTGAAGCGATTTGGGGGTGGTTATTCCCGACACTACGGGCACGCGTGCCGTGAACTCTTCTGACAAAGGCATTTTCCTACCGTGATAGTCAATATAATAAGAACTTGAAGCATCAAAAACACGGGCTATGGGTGTTTTTTGCTCCACTTTGGCCGTCAAAATTCCATCGATACTCACATAAACTTCTGATTTTTCAATCATTGGATTCTGGGCTATGGATTTTTCCAACTTGTTCAAATCTAACGTAACTTTTTCAATGGCTGAGGCCTGTGTTTTATTTTCTATTAACAATTTATTAACCGATTCTTGTTTAATGAAAAGCGAATTATCTTCAACAAAAAAAACAGCTGAACCCCTTATTTTCCTAGATTCGTTGCGAATTGACGTAAACGAAAATAGGAAAATCACTAAGGCTATCATGAGCCCTAATCGCAGGTTTGTCCAATTAAAAAAAGTACGCATCGCGAGGTCAGTTTTAGGTTCTACTTTTTTGTTCTAATGCCGTTTTTATTTCCTTCACCATTTCGCCAATATCGCCTGCGCCAATCGTTACGATAACCGATTCTTGGGCAGCACAGATTTGGGCAATTAAATCTGATTTTGCAACAATAGCTTTGTTTGGATTTTCAATCTGATTGCACAACCATTGAGCATCTATTCCGGCAATAGGCAATTCCCGTGCTGGATAAATTTCCAATACAATGATCCGATCAAACTGGCTCAAACTTTCAGCAAAATCAGCTCCAAAATCTTGTGTTCTACTGAATAAATGCGGCTGAAAAACAGCCAATACTTTTTTGCTAGGATACAATTCCCGCACCGCCTGATGCACCGCATTAATTTCGGTGGGGTGGTGTGCATAATCGTCGATATATACCAAGTCATTCGTTTTAATCTGAAACGAAAAACGTCGGCGAATACCCCGAAACGACTGCAAGGCACGGGCTATATTTTCACTTGAAACGCCATAATTTTTGGCCATCGCCAAGGCCATCAAGGCATTGGTTAGATTGTGTGTGCCCGGCAAACTAAAATGCAAATCACGGAGCAATTCGGTAGGTGTTTGTACATCAAACACGTAGGCGCCATTTTCGATTCGCACCTCACAAGCGCGGTAAGCTGCAACTTGATTTACTGCGACTACAGTGCCTTCTATGGGCAAACCAGTCGCCACAAACAAATTGGATTTGTCGGTAATTTTATCTGCAAATTCTTGAAAGGAAGCTTCTATCGATGAGGCATCGCCATAAATATCCAAATGATCGGCATCGGTCGAGGTTACGCAAGCCATATTGGGATGCAAGTGTAAAAACGAACGATCAAATTCATCGGCCTCGACCACAGTTACTGTTTTTCCGCGGCCGATTAAATTGGATTCATAATTCTCTACTATACCGCCCACAAATGCCGTTACATCAACCCCGCTTTCAAACAAAATATGGCCTAAAATAGCAGAAGTAGTGGTTTTTCCGTGGGTTCCAGCCACCGCAAAAGTGTAGGTGTCTTGGGTAATTAATCCCAATACCTCGGCTCTTTTTTTGATTGCATACTCGCGTTCCACAAAATAGTTCCATTCGGCATGGGTAACTGGCACGGCCGGCGTAACCACAACCAAGGTGTTTTCGGTATAAAAATGAGTGGGAATCTGTGCAATATTATCTTCAAAATGAATGGCAATTCCTTCGGAAATCAATTCATCCGTGAGTAGTGTTGCCGATTTATCATACCCCACCACTTCTTTGCCTATGTGTTTAAAATACCGAGCCAAGGCACTCATTCCGATGCCGCCGATCCCAATAAAATAGACGTTTTGTAGTTGGTTGATATTCATTTTGTATGTTGTCTTTAGCTAATTTAGTTGGTTATGATTGCTTAATGAGTTTGACGATTTCTTCTACGATTGCTGCTGTCGCGTTTGGCTTGGCTAGTTTTTGGATGTTGGCACTCAATTTGTTTTGCAGCGATTCATCTGCAATTAATTCTCCAAATACTGTTTCAAATTTGGTGTCCAATTCACTTTCTTTCAACAGTAATGCTCCTTCTTGAGACACTACAGCTTGGGCATTTTTGGTCTGGTGATCTTCGGCTACATTGGGCGACGGAATAAACAGTGTGGGTTTCCCCACCAAACACAACTCCGACACCGAGGATGCTCCCGCGCGGGATATCACAAAATCGGCTGCGGCATAAATCAAATCCATACGATCGATGAAGGCCACCACCTGCACGCCGCCTTGGGCATTGTATTTTTGGTACTGTTCCCAATATAATTTTCCACATTGCCAATAGACTTGAAGTCCTTGACTCGCGAAAAAATCTAATTCTTTTTCGACCAACTGATTCAAGCGACGAGCACCTAGGCTTCCGCCTAAAATTAACACCGTTTTCTTAGTTGGATCAAGAGTAAAATGAGTGAGTGCGGCTGTTCGATTGGCATGCACATCGACTAAATCTTGCCGCACCGGATTTCCGGTGAATACCAATTTGGATGCCGGGAAAAAGCGTTCCAACTGATCGTAGGCCACGCAAATTTTGCTCGCTTTTTTACTCAGTAATTTATTGGTAATGCCCGGATAGGAATTTTGTTCTTGAATCAGGGTTGGAATGCCACGACTGTTGGCCATTTGCAACAAAGGTCCGCTAGCAAATCCGCCGGTGCCAATAACCACATCGGGTTTAAATTTTCGTAAAATGCAACTGGATTTCCACAAACTGCTCAATAACTTGAACGGAAATAGCACGTTGTCTAGGGTTAATTTGCGTTGCAAACCTGCAATCCACAATCCTTGAATGGCATAGCCTGCTTGCGGTACTTTTTGCATTTCCATTTTATCTTGGGCACCCACAAACAAAAACTCGGCTGAGGGAAATCGCAATTTTAAGGCGTTGGCAATGGCAATGGCCGGGTAAATATGCCCGCCAGTTCCGCCTCCGCTAATTATAAATCGCAAGGTTGTCATCTTATTCTTTTACAGTTGAATGATCGATTATCGAATAATTTTCTTCGGCCAATAAAGCAGCTTCTGCAGCTTCTTCGCGGGCAATTTGCGCGTCAATCATGCGACGCAACGCTTCTTCGCGTCGTTCTTTTTCGGCTTGTTCTTCGGCAATTTCTTCTTCTTTTTTGGTTACGCCTATAATGATGCCCAAGGCAATACAGGTCATCCAAATGGAACTACCTCCACTACTGATGAGCGGCAAGGGCTGACCCGTAACCGGCAACATATCTACCGCCACAGCCATATTGGTTAAAGCCTGAAATATGATTGGGAATCCCAAGCCCACAACCACCAATTGACCAAATTTGGTATTGGCTTTTTGGGCTGCGATAATAAAGCGGATGAACAATAAAATATACAAGGCCATTACACCCAATCCGCCAGCCAAACCATACTCTTCTACAATAATCGCGTAGATGAAATCGGAGGAGGATTGCGGCAGAAAGTTTTTTTGCACGCTTTTTCCGGGTCCCAACCCGTATAAACCTCCGGTGGCAATGGCTGTTTTGGCTTTACTTATTTGGTAATCGTCTTCGCCGGGTTTGTGTTGCATATAATTTTCGATGCGATTTTCCCAGGTTTTCACCCGAGTAAATAATTTGAAATTGGGCATCGCATGACTCAACAAAACAAAGACAGCGATGGCAGCAAAACCAATTCCAATAATGGCTCCAATGTATTTGAGCGGATACATGCCCACATAGACCAACATCAAAACCATGGTAAACATTAAGGCCGCCGTAGAAAAATTGGCAGGCAAAATGAGTCCAAGGGTAATAAAAACAGGCGCCCAAAGTTCGATCAAGGAAGATTTAAATGTTATGGGGGTTTCGCGGGTAATCGACAAATAACGCGCCACAAAAATCATCAACACGATAAAGGCCAAGGTCGAGGTTTGAAAAGTAATGCCTATAAATGGCACTTGTATCCAGCGGCTGGCATTGGCTCCCGCAATCACGGTTCCTTTGGCCAAGGTATACAACAGCAACAACCAAACTACCGGTAATAGATAGCGCGCGATGGTTCGGAAATATTGGTAAGGCACTTTGTGAATGCCATAAATAATGAGAAATCCAATGAAAATATGGGCGAAATGTTTAACCAAATAACCCAAGGTATTGCCCGTTCCGTGACCAATATAGGCCAAGTTACTACTGGCGCTAAAAACCGGCATAAACGAGAACAGGCCCAACAAAGCCACGAAGGTCCAAATGACCTTATCTCCTTTTAAACTGCTGATTAATTGCTTCATTTTTGTGCTTATTTCGGTTAATCGATTATACGCTTAAACATTATAATCCTTGAACGGCTCTTTTAAACTGATTGCCTCGGTCTTCGTAGTTTTCAAATAAATCAAAACTGGCACAGGCGGGCGACAACAAAACCATATCGCCTTTCTCGGCCAAATGTGCCGACATATTGACGGCATCAAACATATTGTCAACTTCTAATACCATATCAACCACATTGCCAAAAGCCTCAATAATTTTGGTGTTATCCATACCCAAACACACAATCGCTTTTACTTTTTCGCGCACCAACGGCATCAATTCGCTGTAGTCATTTCCTTTATCAACTCCACCCACAATCCAAACGGTTGGGGAATTCATGCTGTCTAACGCAAAAAAAGTAGCGTTTACATTGGTGGCTTTGGAATCGTTGATGTATTGTACATTTTGAATTTTCAACACTTTTTCTAGGCGGTGTTCTACCCCTTGAAAATTGGATAAACTCTCCCGAATAGTGGCGTTTCGAATTTTCATGAGCTTGGCAACCGAGGTCGCAGCCATCGCATTTTTCATGTTGTGCTTGCCTTCGAGTGCAATGTATTCGGTTTCCATGATGAATTCTTCTTCGTTGATGTGTACTTCCATAGTGTTTTGGTTTAAATAAGCTCCTTTTTCGAGCGTTTTGCTGATCGAGAAAGGAATTAATTGGGCGTTCGTTTTATTGTTTTTCAACCATTCGTTGCTGGCCTCGTCATCGGCGTCATAGAGAAGAAAATCCTGCTCGGTTTGGTTCATGGTTATTCTAAATTTTGAATTGATGTAATTCTCATACTTGTACTCGTAACGATCTAAATGATCGGGGCTAATGTTGGTGAGCACGGCGATGTGCGGCTTGTAATTTACTATACCATCCAACTGAAAACTGCTCAATTCTAATACGTAATAATCTTGTTCGGTCTCGGCCACTTGCCAGGCAAAACTTTTGCCAATATTACCCGCCAAACCCACTTGCAATCCTGCCGATTTGAGCAAGTGATACGTGAGCATCGTGGTCGTGGTTTTTCCGTTACTTCCTGTAATTCCAATTGTCACTGCAGTTGTATAAGGCGCGGCAAACTCAATCTCTGAAATCACAGGAATACCTAGTCCATGCAATTTTCTTACTATTTCAACTTTGTCGGGGATACCCGGGCTTTTCATGACAACCGTTGCGTTCACTATTTTTTCTTCGGTATGCTGTTGGTCTTCCCACGCAATTCCGTATTTATTGAGAACTTCTTGGTAAACCGTTTTTATTTTCCCCATATCTGACACGAATACGTCAAAGCCTTCCTTCTTTCCCAAGATGGCTGTTCCCACTCCGCTTTCGCCTCCGCCTAATATGACTAATCGTTTCATTTCGGTTCTATGATTAACGTAACTTCAAGGTCACGATAGACAAAATGGCCAACACGATACCCACAATCCAAAAACGGGTTACGATTTTACTTTCGTGGTAGCCTTTCTTTTGGTAATGGTGGTGCAAGGGCGACATCAAAAAGATGCGTTTGCCTTCGCCAAATCGTTTTTTGGTAAATTTGAAATAACTCACTTGCAGAATAACCGATAAATTCTCTACCAAAAAGATCCCACACAACAAGGGCACCAAGAGTTCTTTGCGCACCGAAATGGCCAAAACTGCAATGATTCCACCTATGGTTAAACTGCCTGTGTCGCCCATAAATACCGATGCGGGATACGAATTGTACCATAAAAATCCAACCAATGCCCCCACAAAAGCGGCAATAAATACGGTCATTTCCCCCGAATTGGGGATATACATAATGTTCAAATAATTAGAGAAAATGATGTTCCCCGACACAAAGGTGAAAATCCCCAGTGCTAAGACCGAGATGGCCGAGGTTCCTGCTGCCAGTCCGTCAATGCCATCGGTGAGGTTGGCGCCATTGGATACAGCGGTGATGATAAAAATCACGATGGGAATAAACACCAACCAAGCCCATTTATCGTAGCCCTCGCCGGTCCATGCCAATAATTCGGCATAATCAAATTCGTTATTTTTGAAAAAAGGAATCGTTGTTGCAGTAGACTTTTCCTCGTTGGGAAGGGCCGAAATAACATTTTGGGATTGGTTTACCACTACCGTATTCACTTTGTCTGTTCGGATGGTTACTCCTGGATGTGTGTATAAAACAGTCCCAACAATTATACCCAAGCCCACTTGGCCAATCACTTTAAAAATCCCTTTAAGTCCTTGTTTGTCTTTTTTGAAAATTTTAATGTAATCGTCAATAAAGCCAATGGTGCCCATCCAAAGCGTAGTTACAATGAGCAAAATGATATAAATATTGTTGAGTTTAGTGAGCAACAAAACAGGAATCAAGGTGGCGATAATGATGATTAATCCCCCCATGGTTGGCGTGCCCGCTTTTTCGTTTTGACCGGCCAATCCCAATTCACGAACGGTTTCTCCCACTTGTTGGTTGCGCAAAAAGGTAATGATGCGTTTTCCGTAAATAGTTGAAATAAGTAAAGACATAATTACTGCCAAAGCCGAACGAAATGTGATGTATTGAAACACGCCCGCTCCGGGAACGTCTACTACTTTATACAGGTATTCAAAAAAATAATACAGCATGGGTGTCTATTTATGAAGTTGAATTAATAATTCTTGTACGTGTTGCATATCATCAAATTCGTAACGAACCCCATGAATTTCTTGGTAGGTTTCGTGTCCTTTTCCGGCAATGAGAATAATATCATGCGCTTGTGCCAATTGACAAGCTGTTTTGATCGCTTGGAATCTGTCGGTAATGGTCATTGATTTTTTATAGTGCTGGGGCTCGATGCCGGCTTCCATTTCGCGCAAGATCTGTTCGGGATCTTCGGTGCGCGGATTGTCTGCGGTGAGTATTACCTTGTCGCTAAATTGAGCCGCTATTTGGGCCATTATGGGGCGTTTGGTTTTGTCGCGATCGCCACCACAACCCACAATGGTAATGAGTTGTTCGTTTTTGGTGCGAATGGAATTGATGGTTTGCAACACATTGTCTAAGGCATCAGGCGTGTGGGCATAATCAACAATGGCCGTAATTTTTTCTTGGGCCGATACGATAAACTGAAAACGTCCAGACACACTTTCGAGTTCCGAAACCCAGCGCAAAGCATCCAGGGGTTCTAAGCCCAACTCAACCGCTGTGCCGTAGATGGCCAAAATGTTGTAGGCATTAAAGGTTCCGATTAACCGCACCCATACTTCTTGTTCGTTAATTTTGAGCAACAAACCCGACAATTGATTTTCTAAAATCTGGGCTTTATAATCGGCATAGGTTTTAAGGGCGTAGGTCTTTTTGCGCGCCAACGTGTTTTGCAACATCACAGGGCCGTTTTTGTCATCCAGATTGGTTAAGGCAAAGGCCGTTTTGGGCAACTGATCAAAAAATAGTTTTTTCACGTCGCGGTATTCGGCAAACGTTGCATGATAATCCAAATGGTCGTGGGACAAATTGGTAAATATTCCACCAGCAAAAAGCAAAGCTTCGGTGCGTTTTTGGTGAATCCCGTGCGAGCTTACTTCCATAAAGCAATAATCAACGCCGGCGGCTACCATTTCGCGCAAATAGCGATTGATGGTCAAGGAATCGGGAGTTGTATGGGTAGCGTGATATTCGACAGCATCCACACGAATGGTTACCGTAGACAGCAAGCCCACTTTATACCCGGCTTTTTTGAATAACTGATACAACAAAGAGGCAATTGTAGTTTTTCCGTTGGTGCCGGTTACACCCACCAATTTTAATTCCTGCGACGGATTGTTGTAATAATTGGCCGAAAGAAAGGCCAGAGCAGAGTTGGTGTCCACTACCTGCACATAGGTAATTCCGTCTTGCAAATTGGCCGGCAATTCGTCACAAACAATAACTGCAGCGCCCAATTCGATTGCTTTTGCTATAAAGTCGTGGCCGTTTGACAAACTCCCACGTATAGCCACAAATACATCGTTTTGGCCAACTTTGCGCGAATCAAACTCGATTTTTACAACGGCACAATCTGTCGAACCAATCACCGATTCGATAGCTACTTTGTATAAGATGTCTTTTAACTGTTTCAAAATAATTCTAAGGTTACCTGAGTATTCTTTTTTACTTGAGTTCCTGCCGATATCGATTGGGATTTCACCTTCCCGATTCCGTTAACTTTTACTTTTAATCCCCAATTTTCTAAAAGCGCCACGGCATCCATACCAGCCATCCCCTTTAAATTTGGTAAAATGTTGTTGGGATCTTGGACTTTTTTATAATAGTCATTGTATTGCGCATCCTGCTTGGCTGTCGCTCGATTTACATTCGCAATTTTATTGGTGGTGGGCGCATCGGTAAATATTTTTTGAGCTACACGTTTAAAAACCGGTCCCGCGACATCGGCTCCGTAGTAATTATTTCCGGTAGTTTTAGGCTTATGCACCACTACTATGCACGAATATTTGGGAGCTTCGGCAGGAAAATACCCCACAAATGAGGAGATATAATATTTATCCGCTCCGCCATTTGGGGCATAATTGGCTTGAGCCGTACCTGTTTTGCCGGCCATCGAAAAATCTTTCGAGTACAAGCTTTTGGCTGTTCCAAACTTGACCACATTTTGCATAATGGCTCTCACCTTGGTTAAGGTAGTCGCCGAACAAATTTTGGGATTCATCACCTGCTTCGGAAAGCGTTTGATGGTTTTGTTGTATTCTTTTATTTCACTCACAAACTGCGGTTTCACCATCTCGCCATTATTGGCTACCGCATTATAGAAAGTTAAGGTTTGCAGCGGTGTAATGTGTACGCCGTATCCAAAGGCCATCCAGGGCAGGGAAAGATTGTTCCAGCTTTTTGATCCGGGTACTGGAACAGTTGGAATACCCTCTCCTTGTATGGAAATTCCCAAAGGTTTGGTGAGTCCAAAATTTTGTAAATGCTTTACAAATTTGGCGGGATCATTCTTGTAGTTGTTTTGCACCGCCTGAACCATTATAGTATTTAATGAATTTTCAAAGCCAAGAGCCAAAGTCATTTTTTGTGCTTTTGGATGTGAATCAACAACCCAACCATCACCATATTGTATTCTTCCGCCTTTGGTATCAAATATCGCGGTCGTATCTACTTTTTGATCTTCGAGCAGCGCCATCAAATCGGCCAATTTATAGGTTGATCCGGGCTCATGAGCCTCCATTATAGCGTAGTTATTGGCTTCGAAATAGGTTCCGTCGGTGGCTTTAGCCAAATTGGCAATCGCTTTAACGTAGCCCGTTTTGGTTTCCATCACTACAACACAACCGTGATCGGCCTCGTATTCTTTGAGTTGCTTCAACAAGGCATGGTGTGCAATGTCTTGAATATACACATCAATAGTTGAAATCACATCATAGCCATCGTGCGGTTCTACTTCATTCACATCACGAATGGGTTTCCACTGATTTTGAGCAATTTTTTGCTTGAGCACTTTGCCGTCTTTCCCATCCAAATACCGACGGAAGGCAAATTCAACACCTTTGCCGTCTAGCGTACTGTCCGGTTTTTTGCGCACGTAGCCAATGGTTCTTTCGGCGATGCGGCCCATGGGGTGTTTACGTAAATTTTCGGCCGTAATGTTAAACCCATTGGACAAGGGCAACTTTTTGATGCGGCGGTATTGCTTGTGCGAAAGGTTGCGCGCAATAAGGAAGTACCTGTTTTTTTGGGCACGGGCTTTTCGCAAATTGGTTTCAAATTCGGCAGCCGGCTTACGAATAATTTGGTGTAAGGAATCACAAAAGGGTTTAACAAATTCGTTAAAATCTTCGGATGAGGCCGCCATCGCGTCAAAACGAAAGCTGTAGTTTGGTACCGTAGTTGCCAATAAGCTGCCGTCAGCTGAATAAATATTGCCTTTATTGGCCTTGATTTTAAAGACTTTTACGGTGTTTTGGGAAGCCAGTTTGCGGTAATGCGCGCCTTGCGTCCACTGAATTTTGGTTAAATGAAAAATGACCGCTCCTGCAACGGCTAACATTGCAAAAGACACCACGAAGATGCGAACAGCGCTATGTTTAACTTCTACTGCCATAGTTTAAATTGATCCCAAAAACTGCGTTGAACAGGAGTTTTAACTAATATTTTTACGGGTGGAACTTCCGACGGGAAGATGTTCTTCAACAGCATCTGATCGGCTACCGTAGATTCCATTTTTAGCTGCATTAACTCAGATCGTTTATTCACAAAATCAGATCGCAGTTCTTTTACCTCATTGGTTAAGGCTACAATTCTAAATACCTTTTGTTCGTAATTCTGGGTGTTGGCAATCATGAGAATCGCCAAGCCAATTACAAACAAGATAAAGCGCCAGTTTTTGGTCGCGTTGGCATCTTCGTTTATTAAAAAACGAGCTTTTAATATGCTATACACGCCGTTTTTCATAAAAATGCGGTTTACCTTAATCCTTGAATTATATTTTTTCGGCTATGCGAAGTTTGGCACTTCGGGCGCGATTGTTGATTTTTATTTCTTGCTGATTGGGAATAATAAGTTTTTCTATAGTTTTGAAAGGCACCGTAAAATTTCCGAAGAAATCGCGTTCGGGTTCGCCTTCAAATAGGCCATTTTTCATGTAACGCTTCACCAATCGATCTTCGAGCGAATGATAGGAAATCACGCTCAATCGGCCGCCTGGCTTTAAAATTTCGAGGGATTGGATTAAAAATTCTTTCAATACTTCCATCTCTTGATTCACCTCAATGCGAATGGCTTGGTAGATTTGGGCTAATATTTTATGGCTTTTGTGCGCCGGTAAAAACCGCGACAAAACCTCTTTGAGTTGAGCTGTATTTTTGATTAATTCATATTCGCGAGCCTCAATAATAGTTCTGGCTAATGCCGGCGCATTTTTTAATTCGCCGTAGTCATAGAACACGCGCGTTAAATTTTCGGCATCGTATTCATTTACTATTTTGTAGGCACTGAGCTCAGTTCTTTTGCTCATGCGCATGTCTAATTCGGCATCAAATCGAGTAGAGAATCCGCGTTCGGCCACATCAAATTGATGGGAAGAAACACCCAAATCGGCCAAAATACCGTCGACACTTTTAATGTTGTGAAAGCGCAAAAAACGCTTGATGTATCGGAAATTTTCATGGATCAAGGTAAACCGTTCGTCGGGCAAGGCATTGGCCAAGGCATCTTCGTCTTGATCAAAAGCAAACAGCTTTCCTTCGGGACCCAACTGCTCAAGCATTGCTTTGGAATGTCCACCGCCGCCAAACGTCACATCGACATAAATGCCATCTGCTTTTATTGCCAAGCCATCCACGGTGGGATGCAACAAAACGGGATTATGATAGTCCATTTGGCGCGTCGTTTACAGTTCCCATAACCTCTTCGGCCAAATCAGCAAAGTCTAGTACCGAATCATCAATTGCTTTTTCGTAGGCTGCTTTATCCCAAATCTCCACAATATTTATGGCTGACGACAAGACAATTTCTTTGGAGATTCCTGCAAATGAAACCAAGTCTTTTGGGATTAAAACCCGACCCAACGCATCCACCTCTACTACACGAACTCCTGCAGTAAATCGACGAATGAAGTCGTTGTTCTTTTTTACAAAGCGGTTTAACGAATTGATTTTTTGCATCATCGCATTCCATTCGGCCATTGGATACAACTCCAAACACGGCTGAAACACCGAGCGCTTCACGACAAATCCTGCCTGAAGTCCGGTGGTAAGTTGCTTCTTCAAAGGAGCTGGCATTAACAGCCTGCCCTTTGCGTCTACCTTACACTCGTATGTTCCGATTATTGCTTCCAAAAAATCATTAATTAAATTAGATACAGAGCAAAAATATAAAATAATTTTCCACATTTTACCACTTTCTACCACTTTGTTAATAAGTTTTACCACTTTGAAGAAAATCCATTTAAAATGCGTTCTAAAAACACGAATTTGTTCGAAGTCAAATTGTTAAGAAAGGAGCGGTTGAAGTTGAATTGGAAGTGAGTATAAAAAATTTAGATAGCCGAATAGATGTTAATCAACACACACGATAACAGCCGCGCAACTAGTTACTTTATATATAAAAAATTCTATATTTGCGGCAGTTAGTAACCTAGCTATTCATTTATGGAACATGCAATAAAAAAAGAAGGTAAATACACCTATTTCGAAGCTGGCGAAGGCACTCCCATCATTATCCTTCATGGACTTATGGGCGGTTTAAGCAACTTTGATGGCGTGGCTGATTTCTTTCCTGTTCACGGATACAAAGTGGTTATACCGGAGCTACCCATTTATACGCAAAGCATTTTGCGCACAAACGTAAAAGCGTTTGCCCGATACGTAAAAGAGTTTATCACCTTTAAGGGATATGACCGGGTAATTTTATTGGGAAATTCATTGGGCGGACACATTGCCCTGTATCATACCAAAATGTATCCCGAAAAGATGCTGGGCCTTATCATTACAGGAAGTTCTGGCTTATACGAAAGCGCCATGGGCGATAGCTACCCGAGAAGAGGGGATTATGAATATATTCAAAAAAAGGCCGAAGCCGTCTTTTATGACCCTAAAATTGCAACCAAAGAAATTGTGGATGAAGTATATGCCATGGCTAATGATCGCATCAAATTGATTAAAACATTGACCATTGCCAAAAGCGCCATTCGCCACAACATGGCCAAAGATTTACCCAAAATGCACGTGCCCACCTGTATAATTTGGGGCAAAAACGACAGTGTTACACCGCCTCATGTGGCCGAAGAATTCAACAAATTAATGCCAAATTCTACCTTATACTGGATTGATCAATGCGGCCATGCAGCCATGATGGAACAACCAGCGACCTTTAATCAACTGATGCTTGAGTGGTTGAAAAAGGTAAATCTTTAGCCCCTTTTTTCTCATGAAAATAAACACCGCCGAATTCATCATCAGCAATTCTGAAGTTGACAAATGTCCGAAAGATCCGCTGCCCGAATACGCGTTTATTGGTCGTTCCAACGTGGGAAAATCATCCCTGATTAATATGCTCACCAACCATAAAAACCTGGCAAAAACCTCAGGAAGACCAGGTAAAACGCAATTAATCAATCACTTTAAAATAAACAACAATTGGTTTTTGGTCGATTTGCCGGGCTACGGCTACGCCAAAGTGTCTAAAAAAACAAAGGCTGTTTTTCAGCAATTTATCACCGATTACTTTGAACAACGCACGCAGCTCGTTTGCGCCTTTGTGCTTATTGATATTCGATTGGAAGCGCAAAAAATTGATTTGGAATTTATGGAATTTATGGGCGAAAGTGAAATTCCCTTTTGCATCATATTTACCAAAGCCGACAAAATTAGCCGAGTAAAAGTAGATATGCATGTTGCGGCCTACAGAAAACAACTACTGGCCAACAATTGGGCCGAAATGCCGCAGCACTTTGTCACTTCATCTACCGAAGGAACTGGAAAAGAAAAACTCCTGAGCTATATCGAAGAGATTAACCAGGAGTTGTTTCAAGAAAAACCGTATTAGCTCCAGCCTATCGATTGAGCATATGGGAACACTAGGCCTTTAATTCTAATTTTTCGGCAAAATAATCGCAAAAATCTTTCATGGTTGCAGCCATTTTTTCATCGGCTGTGGCACGGTGATAGGTTTCGGACATGGCCACCAAGGTTTGGTGAAAAAACACCTTCATTTCGTCAACCTGCATGTCTTTGGTCCATAAATCAATGCGCAAGGTCTCTTTGTTTTTATTGTCCCAAATGGACAGCATGATGGCTTTGGATTCTTCGAGCTCGACACCGCCGTCTTGGGCTGTCCAATGCAGTTTTTCGGGCACGCGATTTTCGTCTAGCTGTACTATAAATTTAATTTCGGAATTGGGTGTATTTGCCATTATTTCTTGGGTTTGTAGTGTGATTGTTCAAAGATTGTTTTTGCGTCGGCAGCCAACAGTTCTTGGATGCTCACTTTGTTGTTTTCCATATAGGCCCGCACAATTTGCCAGCCTACCCAGGCGCCAACTCGTCCGGGTGATTCGTTGTCAATTTCTAAATAAAACTTAGAAAAAGGCGCCGGATTCAAAAAGCGAGTGCCCAATTTTTGATCGGTGCTGTACAGCATTTTTTTCTCAACAAAGTAACGCCAAATGTAACTTTCGTTTTCATTACACCAGACAATTTGCTCGGGCAAATAGCCAATTTTATCGGCATCTGCATAATCTGGAAGCAGCAAATCCTTGAGATATAATTCTTTTCCTGCATAAATCATTTGTGATAGAAACGAAGCCTCTTTTGGTGGCGGAATTTTGCGAAAGGCAAAAGCAGAAACCAAATCAGGCAAGAGCTGGTTGGGCTCAAAATTTTGCTTGATATACTCGGGGAATTCATAAAAGCGATGCGCCTTACCCAAATACATTTCTAAGGAAATTAATACCAGAGTATCGGCATAAATTACTTTGTTGTGGTAATCCATTTCGGAGATTACGGTAATAACTTTGGGTGTTTTGGTGCCTGGAAAGTAATGCTGCAAATGCTTAACCAACTCGGTGATTTCGGTTTGTTCTTTTTGAAAATTGCCAAACTTTTTTTGCACTTCTTCATACAATTCTCTCCACATGGGGTTTTGCATTTTATCTTGCCAAATCGCATCGTCATTGCCAGCAGGAAAGAAATAGGGATATTTTGCTTGGAGTGCCGGCAAATCTTGGGGCGCGGTTTCAAAAAAGGCTTTGTCAAAGCGCTCAACTTTAATATTAAGTGGTTTTTCGCTAATTTCTTGCTCTACTTTGGAGCGTTTATCACAAGCGAGCAGTAGCAGTAGTACCGCTAAATAAATTCCAGATCTTACAATTACTTTATTCATGAATGTGTATGGTGTTTTATAGTAAAACTACATTTGCTTGTTTTTCGTATGCCTAGCCCTGATGGCAGCGGTATCGCCGCGCAAAAAAAGGAGGGAAATTCCCGATTATTTTTTTTTCGGGGAATAAAGCGAACAGCAGGAAACAGCTTCATCCAAGGGTAAAAAAAAAGCCAACCGGCGCAGCAAATTATTATTATTTTTGCAAAGATACTCACCGTATTTCTAAATCCAATCGCATGGTTCCAAATAATTCTTTCTCGGCTGAAAAGGCCAGCAATCAAATTGTCTCGTGGTTAAAAAATTATGCGCTAGAGGCTAAAAGCTCGGGCTTTGTAGTGGGCGTTTCGGGCGGAGTTGATTCGGCGGTTACCTCTACCTTGTGTGCCCAAACCGGACTGGATGTGCTGTGTGTAACCATGCCCATTCATCAGTCACAAAGCCATGTGAGTCGAGCCTACGAACACATTAAGCACTTGCAAAACCGATTTCCGAATGTACAACACCACGAAGCCGATCTGACACCCCTGTTTGACACCTTTACTGCCCAGCTGCCCAGCAGTTCAACTTCTGATAAATTGCAACTTGCCTTGGCCAATACTAGAGCGCGTTTGCGCATGACTACGCTGTATTACTTTGCCGGAATTCACAGCCGATTGGTAGCCGGAACAGGAAATAAAATTGAAGATTTTGGGGTGGGATTTTACACCAAATATGGCGATGGCGGCGTTGACTTGAGTCCGATTGCCGATTTGATGAAATCGGAAGTATTTGCCTTGGGAGCGCATTTGGGTGTGCCGCTAGCTATTTTGACCGCTGCGCCTACGGACGGTTTGTTTGGTGATGACCGCAGCGACGAAGACCAATTGGGCGCTTCCTATGACGAATTGGAATGGGCCATGACTGCAACAGAAATGCAATTGTCAGCGGCAAATTTCACCCCGAGACAGCAGGCGGTAATGGCCATCTACCAGCGTTTACATCAGGCCAATCAACACAAAATGAATCCAATTCCGGTGTGCAAGATTGCTCGCTAAGCAACTGATTTTAATAAGTTTATTTTATATTTTAAACTTTTTTTAACTAAATTTAGCCACTTAAATGGATGTTCATTTTTAACAATTGAAATCATGATCAATGTTTGTCTTGCAGATAATTATCCAGTGGTGCATTTTGGGATTAAGTCCTACTTTAAAGACAATGCCCACATCAGTATAGTAGCCAATGTGGGGAATTTCTCGATGGTGAAAGACGTATTATACACCAAAGACATTGATGTACTTGTGCTTGATTTAGACCTGGATGGACTTACCAGCATCTACGAATTAAAGGCCATCATTAAATACTACACCAAAACCAAAGTGATTATTTTTAGCAGTTATGCCGAGCAAGTCTATGCGCCAAACGCCATCAAAGCAGGTGTTTCGGGCTACGTGCACAAAACCGCAAAAATTGAAACCTTGGGCGTGGCCATCATGAAAGTACACCAAGGCCAAATTATACTCAACGACACTTTGAAACGCAACTTGGCCTTAATAGCCAAGCAAAACAAAAACGAGCGCTTGTACCGCAAACTGTCCAACCGAGAAGTCGAAGTATTGCGCTATTTGAGCAACGGAAAAAAGAACAACGAAATTTCAGCCATATTGGGCCTAAATGAGAAAACCGTGAGTACCTACAAGTTGCGTTTATTGAGCAAATTGAATGTCACCAACTTGGTTGACTTGGTAAACAAAGCGAAAACTTTAGAAATCGTTTAGTGGTAGCGCGACATTACGCGACCTAATTTTTGGGAAAAATGCTGGATTAGTTTGGTATAATCCATGGCCAGACTCAGGGTTTCTGCATTGTCTGTTTCGGGTTCTTTGGACAATTCGCCTTTTAATTCTTCTACAATTCGATCAACCAAAAACCAACGCATACTTAAAATCGTCTCCGAGACATATTGTGCGATGGTTTGATCTTTGCCTTTCACCTCAATTTGTTTAGATTCCCAGTTGTGCAGCAATTGTTGCTCTTCGGCCATGAGAATGTTGGTTATTTCTTGAATCTGATCGGCTTCTAAGTGCTGGATGTATTGTTCCAACTGAAATACTTCCTGCTGGTTAAAATAGTCCATCAGGTCGCTGAAAATCTTTTGGAATAATGGATGCGCCAATTCTACCTCATCTTCTTGTAGGCTCAAATAAATACGTTGATATACTTTGTATTTTTTGAGAACCGAAACGGTTTCGACTACTCCTTCGTCATTGGCTTGAAACAAAAGATCTTCAAATTCTTCTTCGCAATTGCCGTAGAGCAATAAAATTTCGATGATTTTGCGTTCCAACTCATACAGCACATCAACCTTTTCGGTTTGCAGCGGCAAATCATTACGCAGCACTTCAAAACTTTTTTGTTCTTGTTTCATTTGCTTACCCTTATCGGTAAGATCTTTTTGAACCAATTGGGCCAAGGTATTGAGCAACACTTGCTCAGAAATATCCATAATGCGCGAACATTCTTGGATATAGATTTCGCGTTTGATGCGATCGGGAATTTTAGAAATACTGCCCACCATGTCGCGGATGAGCTCGGCTTTTTTGATCGGATCGTTCTTGGCATCGTTCATGAGTAAGGATGCTTTGAACTGAATAAAATCTTGGGCATTCTCATCCAAGTACCGCAGCAATTCGTCGAGCGGCGTTTTCTTGGCAAAACTGTCGGGATCTTCACCCTCGGGAAAGGTGCAAACGCGCACGTTCATGCCTTCTTCTAGGATCAAATCAATTCCGCGAATCGAAGCGCGCAATCCGGCCGCATCGCCGTCATAAAGCACCGTGATGTTTTTGGTGAGGCGATTGATGAGTCGAATCTGATCGGGCGTCAAGGCGGTTCCCGACGAAGACACTACGTTTTCGATGCCCGCTTGATGCAGCTGAATGACATCGGTATAGCCTTCGACCAAGAAACAGTTGTTTTGTTTGGCAATGGATTGTTTGGCATGAAAAATACCGTACAAGACTTTGCTTTTGTGGTAAATTTCGCTTTCGGGTGAATTGAGGTATTTGGCTGCTTTTTTGTCGTTAGTTAATATTCGCCCACCAAAACCCAATGTTCTGCCCGACATGCTTTGTATCGGAAACATCACACGGCCTCGGAATCGGTCGATGAGTTTCTCGTCTTTTACGATGGTAAAGCCCACATTTTCGAGGTATTCCAATTGATAGCCTTTGCCTAATGCTTCTTTTGAAAAAGCATCCCAGGTTTCGGGCGAATAACCCAAGGCAAATTTTTTAATGGTATCAGCAGAAAATCCGCGTTCTTTAAAGTAGGTGAGCCCAATGGCTTTGCCTTCTTCTGAATTTAATAGGGTGTCGTGAAAATACGTTTTGGCAAATTCCGACACCAAAAATAAACTTTCGCGCACATCAGTGGAAGCTTTTTCGGCTTCGGTTTGTTCGGTTTCTTCGAGTTCGATGTTGTATTTTTTGGCCAAATACCGAATGGCTTCGGGATAGGTGAAATGTTCGTGTTCCATTAAGAACGCCACCACATTTCCGCCTTTGCCCGAACTAAAATCTTTCCAAATTTGCTTCACCGGCGAGACCATAAACGAAGGCGAACGCTCGTCCGAGAACGGACTTAAACCCTTGAAGTTGCTTCCCGCGCGTTTAAGTTGAACAAAATCGCCAATCACCTCTTCTACACGAGCGGTTTCGAATACGGTATCTATGGACGATTTTGAAATCATGAAAACAAATTTTGAAAGGAAGTAAATCTACAAATTAATCAAAATGGGGAAGCACTTGTGCTATATTTTTCGGTCTATTACATAATTGACCATGAGCGTAAGAGAATCTTTGTAGACAGACTCGGGAAAATCCCGCAACAAAGTCAAGGCTTCTTGTTGAAACGCCAGCATTTTTTCCTGAGCAAATTGCAAGCCTTCATGTTGAATTACAAAAGCAATCACTTCTTTCACGCGCTTTTTGTCTTTGTTGTGGTTTTTGATCGAATTTATGAGCCAGGCTTTTTCTCGGGCACTGCAGGTGTTGAGCACGTGAATTAAGGGCAGCGTCATTTTTTGTTCTTTGATGTCGATGCCAGTGGGTTTGCCAATGGCGTCATCGGTGTAATCAAACAAATCGTCTTTAATCTGAAAAGCCATGCCTATAAGCTCCCCAAATTTGCGCATAGTGGCCACTTTTTGTTCGTCGTCACAAACTGATTTGGCGCCCAAGGCACAACAAGAAGCAATTAAGGTTGCTGTTTTTTTGCGGATGATTTCGTAATAGATGTCTTCGGTGATATCCAGTCGGCGGGCCTTTTCAATTTGCAACAACTCCCCTTCGCTCATTTCGCGAACGGCCACCGAAATAATTTTTAGCAAATCAAAATCACCGTGATCTATAGAAAGCAACAAACCTTTTGACAACAAATAATCCCCCACCAAGACCGCAATTTTGTTTTTCCACAAGGCATTAATCGAGAAAAAACCCCGACGACGGTTGCTGTCATCAACCACATCGTCGTGCACCAAAGTAGCGGTATGAATGAGTTCAATTACACAGGCGCCCCGATAGGTGCGTTCGTTTATGGCGCCATCAGCCAGCATTTTGGCGGTGAGAAACACAAACATAGGACGCATTTGCTTCCCTTTTCGGTTCACAATGTAATAGGTAATCCTATTCAACAAAGCCACATTGGAGGTCATGGATTCGTAGAACTTTTTCTCGAAAAGTTCCATCTCCAGTTGTATCGGCTGTTTAATTTGGGCTGTGATATTCATTGGGTAACAAATATAGTACAATGACAAGGTTTGAAAAATATATTTTAATACAATTAAACCTTTTTTACTACTTTTGGTCTTTATGCGAACTTTTTAAAATAATGTACATATGAAAACAAAAATTTTAGGTCTTTTAGTTGTTTGTGGCTTAACCTTAATGGGTTGCCAAAAAGAAGATTTAGGCTCTACAGCCGATGAAGCCAAAGTAAATGCCAAAATTGATTTGGCCAACGACGATGTATCCGATATAGTTGAAAACGCCTATGATGCCACAGCGGCTAACACTAGTGGACGCGGATTGGAATCAGCTAGTAGTCAAAGTAATTTACCCGCTTGTGCAACAGTGGAAAGAAATCCTGCATTTGGAACACCTGTCCAAGTGGGACAAACTGTAACCAAAACCATCGATTTTGGAACTGTAGGTTGCCCAATGGCCAATGGCAATGTATTACGAGGACAAATTATTGTGAGCTTTGTATATCAACCCACTGCCGCTTCCCAATCAATCAATTATGAATTCGTGAATTTTTACCACAACAACATTAAAATTGTAGGAAACAAAAATTTCACCCGTACGTTCGTGCAAGGTCTTCCGGTTGTTGTAATGAATATGGATCTCACGGCAACCTTCCCTGATGGACGTATGTTTGACCGAGTAGGTTCACGAACTAGAACAATTACTGCCGGTTATGACACACCATTGTTGAGTGACAACGTATACGAAGTAACCGGAAGTTGGACTACTACTTATCCTAATCTGGCGGATCAAGTAAGTACTATTACTTCTCCACTGATTGTAAAAATGAGTTGCGCCTTAACTAGCAAACCACTTATCGTACAAGGAGTAATTACGTTTGAACGCCCTGCACAAACCTCAACCTTAAATTATGGCTCTGGCGATTGCGATAATTTGGCGGTTTTTACAATAAACGGAAATGCCTACAACATCATCATTGGCAATCCCTAATATATAGCCAACTAAAAGAAAAAGCCTCTATTTTGTAGAGGCTTTTTTTATGATTTATTGGCCAATTGGCCGCAGGCTGCATCAATATCTTTGCCCCGACTTCGGCGTACTTTAACTACTATACCAGCTTTTTCTAAGGCCAGGATATACTGGTTAACGGCCTCGGGTGAAGCTTGCTGAAACTCACCATCATCAATGGGATTGTATTCGATGAGATTCACTTTGCAAGGCACGTATTTACAAAATTTGACCAAAGCGTCAATGGCTTCGCGGTTGTCGTTGATGCCTTGCCAAACTACATATTCGTAGGTGATTTTACTTTTGGTATGTTGGTACCAATAGGCCAAACTCTCGCGTAAGTCCTGCAACGGAAAATTCACCGAAAACGGCATGATGCGTGCGCGCACCTCATCAATGGCTGAATGCAAGGAAACCGCCAACTTGAATTTCACTTCGTCGTCGGCCATTTTCTTAATGAGTTTGGGAATGCCCGAAGTAGAAACCGTGATGCGTTTGGGCGACATGCCCAATCCTTCTTCGGCGGTAATTAGCTCAATAGCTTTGATTACATTGGGGTAATTCATGAGCGGCTCGCCCATGCCCATGAACACAATATTGGATAGCGGTCTGTTGTAGTACAAACGGCTTTCACGATCAATGGCGACAACTTGGTCATAGATTTCACCGGGTTCCAAGTTACGCATGCGTTTGAGGCGCGCCGTGGCACAAAAATTACAATCTAAACTACACCCCACTTGGCTCGACACACAAGCTGTGGTTCGGGTAGCCGTGGGTATTAATACCGATTCGACTACCAAGCCATCGTGCAAGCGTACCGCATTTTTTACGGTTCCGTCGCTGCTGCGTTGCATCTGATCGACTGCAATGTGGTTGATCACAAAATGGGTTTCGAGCAATTCGCGTGTGGGTTTGGACAAATTGGTCATGTCGGCAAAATGGTGAGCGCCTTTGCTCCACAGCCATTCGTATACTTGGTTCCCTCGGAATGCTTGATCGCCTTGGGCAACAAAAAATTCGCGAAGTTGTTCTTTGCTGCACGCGCGGATGTCTTTTTTGGGTTCGGTCATGCGGCAAATTTAACGACTATTTGTTGATTTGATGAGCACAGATTTTGATAACTTTGGGGCCAACCTAAAAATTCTATTTCATGCACTTTATTTCGGAAGAATTAGAAGATTATATTGAAAAACACAGCCAGGCTGAACCGCCTTTGTTGGCGCAACTCAACAAAGAAACCTACCAAAAAGTGTTGTTACCACGCATGCTAAGCGGACACTTTCAAGGCCGTGTGCTCAGTATGTTATCTAAATTAATTCGGCCAAAAACCATCTTAGAAATTGGCACCTATACCGGCTATGCTTCGCTTTGTCTGTGCGAAG
Organism: Flavobacterium psychrophilum; assembly: GCA_945879625.1. Taxonomy (GTDB): domain Bacteria; phylum Bacteroidota; class Bacteroidia; order Flavobacteriales; family Flavobacteriaceae; genus Flavobacterium; species Flavobacterium psychrophilum_G. The sequence continues at coordinate 38,384 of CAMCVA010000006.1, read as the reverse complement.
GCATGCAAAAAGACGGGCAGTTGCACACCATAGATATCAAGGAAGAATTGGTTGATTTTCAGCGCAAGTACTTTGACCTGTCGAGATGGGGAACGCAAATTGTGCAACACTTGGGCGAGGGAACGGCTGTAATTCCTAAGCTAGATGTAAAGTTTGATTTGGTGTTTATCGATGCCGACAAAGAAAATTACCTGAACTATTACGAGCTCATCGTGCCCAAAATGAATCCGGGCGGCATTATACTCTCGGACAATGTGTTGTGGAGCGGAAAAGTATTGGAGCCCCTAGAACCCAATGACCTCAGTACTAAAATTCTAATTGAATACAACAAACTGTTGCGCAACGATCCCCGCGTAGAAACAGTATTGTTGCCCATACGCGACGGCCTTACCGTGAGCCGGGTGCTATAGCCCAGATGGAAGTGGCATCTTTTTGTGGCCGGGTTGGACACAAAAAATAGAACGGACAGCTGGAATTAGCTCCTGAAAACAAAACCGAAAAACGATTTTTTTTCCCAGTTTACATACAAACGGGAGAAGGTGTAGCCGCTGCAACTTCCAAAGGCAAAACCGGCCAAAATATCGAGCGGAAAGTGGAGGCCCAAGTAAATGCGGCTGTAGGCAAATACGAGCGGCCACAAAAAAAGCCACTTGAACCAGGAAATTTTTGAGCGAAATACAGCAAACAAAAAAGTAGCGACTGCCATCGAATTGGCCGCGTGTCCCGAGAAAAAACTAAAGGTATCGCTGGCTTTGACTATGCGAATGTGCCCAAGTAAATTGGGTGTGTTGCAGGGCCGTAACCGCTGTACAGTATTCTTCACCAAGTTGGTGAATTGATCGGTAAAGGTGATGAGCGCCGCCATAAAAAGTAGCAAAAACAGGGTTTGTTTCCAGCCGACTTTTTTATAAATCACAAGCAACAGCACCAAAAAAAAGGGAGTCCAATGCGTTTGCTTGGTGAGAAACAACCAAAACTCGTCATAGGCAGCAGAGCCCAAATTGTTGAGAAACACAAACAGCTGTTGGTCGTAGGCAATAACTTCCTTCATTTAGAATTGGCGTTTTACAGGTCCTTCGAGTTCGTTTACTTCGTTGGCAACGCCTTCTAAAGTAGAATTGGTTTGCGTTTCCATATTGGTTTTGGCTTCTTGAATGTCTTTGGTGATGCTCGCGCCTATATCGGTAAAATCGCTTTTAAAATCGTTGATAGTTGTATCTAAACCATTGGCTTCTGCTCCTTTTTGTATTTCACTTTTGATATCATTGGTCGCGTTTTTGAGTTGGGCTATAATTTTGCCCAATGTTCGGGCGATTTCTGGAATTTTATCGGAGCCAAACAACATCAGGATTACTAAAATGATGAATACAATTTCACCGCCACCTATTCCAAACATACTTGTTTTGTTTTAATGAATTTGTTAGTCAAACTTTGATTGAACCTCTTGCTTGGGCCAGGTATTGTTGGTTACATCAATATCGGCAGTTTCTAATTTGGGATCGACCACAATTTTGGTAATGGCCTTTTGTGTGGCGAAGGTACGGGAAACTTCGGCATCGTTGAGGCGCCAAATTTGTGCTGGAAAAACATGGTTTTCGGTTGTGCCATCTTCAAAAGTTAACTCTACAATAATGGGCATCACCAAGCCGCCTGGTTTATCAAAAGTTACTTGATAAAAGTACTTGGGCACCACCAATTTGGCTTGTTCCTCGGGCGTAAAATGGGTTTTGATGTACGCATCCAAGTGAGTAATTCCTTTGGGATCAAAAGACTTGTTCATATCGGGTGTGTAATCTTCGCTGCCCTCGGCCACCATATACACCATCGGACCATCCGTGCCCGAACGGCGGCGGCGTCTTTTGGACAAATAGTCTTTCACTTCTTTGGTTTCGTTGTTGGAAACAAAGTATTTTTTTACTTCTTTGATGCCAATATCGGTATAATCGGTGGTATAAAACCAGCCTCTAATAAACCAATCCAAATCTACCGCCGAGGCATCTTCCATGGTTCTGAAGAAATCTTCGGGCGTGGGGTGTTTGAATTTCCAGCGGTTGGCATAGGTTTTAAACGCGTAATCAAACAACTCACGGCCCATAATGGTTTCGCGCAAAATGTTTAATCCAGCAGCCGGTTTGCCATAGGCGTTGCTGCCAAACTGACGAATACTTTCTGAGTTGGTCATAATGGGTTCCAAGCCCGATTGCGCGCCGCTCATGTAGGGCACAATTAAACGAGCCGGACCACGATCAACGGGGAAATTGGGATCAAAAGTAATCTCGGCCAAGTATTCCATAAATGTATTGAGCCCTTCATCCATCCAGGTCCATTGGCGCTCGTCTGAGTTGATAATCATGGGGAAAAAATTATGCCCCACTTCGTGAATAATTACGCCCAACATACCATATTTGAGTCGATCTGTGTATTTACCATCAGCATCTGGACGGCCAAAATTCCAACAAATCATGGGGTATTCCATGCCTTGGTCGTTGGCGTGTACCGAAACGGCTTTGGGATAGGGATAATCAAAGGTATAACTCGAATAACTTTTTAAGGTATGGGCAACGGCTCTCGTAGAATATTCTTCCCACAACGGATTGCCTTCTTTGGGATAGACCGAAACAGCCATCACATCTTTGCCGCCCAATTTTACAGCCATGGCGTCGTAGATAAATTTGCGCGAAGTGGCAATTCCAAAATCACGCACATTCTCGGCTTTGAATTTCCAGGTTTTCTTCTGGGTTGAAAATAATTTTTCGGCGGCCTCCGCCTCGGCTTGAGTAACTACTATTACGGGTTTGTCATAGGATTTTTCGGCCAACGCATAACGCTGCAATTGGGCTTTTGTGAACACTTCTGCTCGGTTTTGCAAGGTACCGGTTGCCTCCATAATGTGATCAGCTGGTACGGTAATGTTCACCTCAAAATTTCCGAAGGGAAGCGCAAATTCGCCACTGCCCCAAAACTGCATATTTTGCCAGCCTTCTACATCATTGTAAACCGCCATCCTGGGATAAAATTGAGCTAACACATAGAGGTTGTTTCCGTCTTTGTCAAAGTGCTCGTAGCCCGAACGGCCGCCATCGAGCATATAATTGTTGATGTTGTACCAGAATTTAATGGTAATAGAAACACTCTGATTGTAGGCCAATGGCTTAGGTAATTCTACGCGCATCATCGTTTGATTGATGGTGTATTGCATGGGTTTCCCGGCGGCATCTTTGATGTAATCAATACGAAAACCGCCGTCAAATTTTTCTTCCAAGTAATTGCGAGAAAAGCCTTGCGGACTCATCGCCGGATCGGTCTTGTTACTCCCCACTAATTTGGAATACGAGTTTTTGGCTTGTTGGTTTTGATCCAGTTGAATCCACAAATAATCCAATGATTCCTTGGCATTGTTGTGGTAGGTAATGGTTTCAATCCCATACAAGCGGGTGTTTTTGTCGTCGAGCTCGATGTCAATTTTATAATCGGCTTGTTGTTGGTAATACTCCGGACCGGGGGCTCCCGATGCCGTGCGGTACATATTGGGTGTGGCAAACAGATCGTAGTTTTGACGAAATTTATTTACATCAACAGTTCCTTTTTCTTTGGGCTTAGCTGCTTCTTGGGCAACTAAAATACTGCTTGACAAAAACAACAGTAGGGCGAAACATTTTCTCATAGAATCTTCTTGGTAAAAGGTTATAAAAACGGGCTAAAAATAGCGATTTTTCTTGATTAATTAGTCATTGACAAACACTGCTTGAATAGCGCTTTGCGTGAGCAAGGCACTTTGTTTTTTGCCAAACAATTGGGCTTGTATCATATTTTGTTGCTCAGAAAACACATCGGTAAAAACGGTATTCTCTATCACAACGCGACTGAGTTTTGGTACTTCCTCACAGGTATAATAACAAACCAAGACATTGTTGTCCAATTCCTTGCGTTTAAATTGTAGCGGAAATGATTTTCCGTTTATACTTACTTTAAAATGCGATTGGATATAAGTAGTAAGCAAATTCACTTCGGCCGCAGTCTCTTGTTTGTCTCCCAATTTAGTTTTTTGCTGGTAATTTTGGTAGAGAGCTGTATTGCAATCGTCCACAAAAAGCCGCATAGAAATTTGCAGGCGTTTCTTGGCCGGCACATACTCTACTTGACAAATGCCCATATAAAACTTATGAACGCCAAAAGAGGTGCACACCACAAAAACGAGCACCCCGAGCCAGCGCAGAAATTTACTTGCGTTGAGTTTCTTGTTCATGGGATTCTTGCAATAAAATTTCATTGTAATTCAAGGCCAAGCGCTTCACATAAAACATAGTCAAGGTTTTGTTTTTGTCTTTTAAGGCACGTGCAAACTCGGGATCGTCTATCAGGTAATATTGGAAACCGGGAATGGCCTCGGGTGCAATTTTGAGCACGTCGGTGTAGTATTTCTCTTCGTATAAGCCGTCGAGCTTGAGTAACAACTTTTCTTTCTGTTCGATTGTAACCTGCTTTTTCAAATCGCTGGTTCTGCCCGACATCTTATTGAGCAACGGATCGAGGAAGCCGGTTTGCGCCGTGCGCAATTTGCGGGTTGCGGGCGTATATTTTTTTTGGTTGGCTGCCACGATACCCAAACTGGTTTCGTTGACATTGGCGTTTTCGTTCACGTTTACTTCTTCGAGTGGCGTAATCCGGTAACTCATTTTTTGGATTGCGGCTGCGCTGTCAAATTCTTCTGCCGTAATTTCATGCCGGCGGGTTTCTAGATTTACTGCAGTAATCACCAAGATATCACCCAATTTTACCCGCACTAAACAACTTCCTTGTTTATTGGTAATCATCAGTTGGTTGCTGCGCAGATTCAAGACATTCACTTTTTCGACTGCAGCTGTATCAACCAAAACGCGCAAATTGAGGGGCTTTTCTAGTGATGTCTGACCCCAAACTAATGGGGGAAAAAAACAAATACAGAGCAGTAGTAAAAAATATATGCGCATAAAAACCAAGCTAAATTAGGGAAACAAAACTATCGTTTTCCAACCAACTGACCACGACTTCGCTTGTTTTTAACGAAATCTTGGCGCAGCCCTGTTCTTTTTACTGCCAAACAAAGGTTGTATATTCGCCTACCGAATTGCATCATTCTACTTATGAAAAATTTACTTGTTGCCAGTACCTCTAGCCTACACGGCGGAACCTATTTGGCCTATTTAAAAGAACCAATCCTGCAGCATTTTGCAGGCTGCAAATCCATACTATTTATTCCTTATGCCCGTCCGGGAGGGATTTCGCACGACGCATACACCCAAAAAGTGCAAGCCACTTTTGAACCTTGGGGTATTACTGTACGTGGCATTCACAAATTTGAAAACCCTGCAAAAGCAATCCAGGAAGCCGAAGGTATTTTTACCGGGGGCGGAAATACGTTTGTGTTGGTGGAACAACTTTACCACAACAAACTAATGGAGGTATTAAAATCACAATTGGAAAAAGGCACGCCCTATTTGGGAACCAGTGCGGGCAGTAATATTTTGGGACAAAGCATGCACACCACCAACGACATGCCCATTGCCCATCCGCCAAATTTTGCAACCTTGGGCGTACTTCCCTTTAACTTAAATCCGCATTATTTAGACCCGGATGGACATTCCAAACACATGGGCGAAACCCGCGAAATGCGCATTCAAGAATTTCACGCCTTTCACCAAACTGCGGTTTTAGGCTTGCGCGAAGGCAGTTGGCTCGAGGTGAAAGGAGAGGCTATCACACTAAAAGGCGATTTGTCTGCTCGCCTATTTCAACAAGGTCAAGTTCCGCTTGAGTTAGAATCTGGAACCGAATTGGGCGATTGGAATTGGGCATAAAAAAACCTCCAGCTTAAACTAGAGGTGATTTTTTTCAGAGCGGAAGACGAGGCTTCCCGAAGAATCGGGATTAACTTCTCGCCTTAATTGCATAAAAAAACCTCCAGCTTAAACTAGAGGTGATTTTTTTCAGAGCGGAAGACGAGGCTCGAACTCGCGACAACCAGCTTGGAAGGCTGGAGCTCTACCAACTGAGCTACTTCCGCAATAATGAGGTGCAAATATATAGAATAAGTTTTCTTAGTTGCAAGTTTTTTTTCAAAAAGTAGCGCTACATACACCTAACATTCACTAACATTTTCAATGTGAATTTGTTAAACATAAAATTAGAAACTTTGATCCATTGTAAAACCATCTCAACCGCCGAAACTTATCTCGTGAGACATCCGGTTTTGCGTCCAGGCAAACCCCTTGAAAGTTGTCATTTTGACGGCGATGAACTCGCTTCAACACACCATTTTGGCATTTTTGATGGCGAAGTCCTAATTGGGGTACTTTCTTTATTTGTTGCGGCTACTGATTGGATTGCTACTGAAACCCAATTGCAGTTTAGAGGAATGGCCGTTTTATCACCCTACCAAAACAAAGGAATTGGCGCACAATTGATGGCGTATGCAGAAGCTCAAATCCCGGTCAAAAAACCCTATTTTATATGGTTAAATGCACGCGAAAGAGCAGTGTCATTTTATGAAAAAATGGGCTACCAAAAAAAAGGCAAACCCTTTACCATTGGGGACATTGGCATACATTATGTACTGGTTAAATTGAAAGACTAAGCCACTTTTTTGGTGGCTACTTGTGTGATTCAATTAATTGGCTAAATTTGCTTTTGTTAAATGCCAGTTTATGAGAAACCACTCCTATATTATCCTATACGCCTTTGTCCTTTTTACCGCCACCTCTTTTAGCCAAAAGAAACGCTTAACTGCTGTTAAAACGGCCGATAGAATTCAACTTGACGGCAAACTCTCTGAAACCATTTGGGATTCAGCTCCAGTTGCCACTGATTTTAAAATGTTTGCCCCCGATAATGGCAAGCCCATCCCAAACAAAACCAAAACCGAAGTGCAGGTGGCCTACACCAATGACGCCATATACATTGGAGCCAAATTATACGATTACGAGCCCGCAAAACTCTTAACCGAAATTACGCCCCGCGATAATTTTGGCACTGCTGACAACTTTGGTGTATTCCTTAACGGCTTTAATGACGGACAACAAGATTTTCGTTTTTATGTGAGTGCCGCTGGCGTGCAAGCCGATTGCATTTTCACCAACCAAAACGGAGAAGATTTTAGTTGGGACGCCATTTGGGAAAGTCATATTTCCCTCACCGATTTTGGTTGGGTGGTAGAAATGAAAATTCCGTATGCAGCGTTACGATTTTCGAAGGCCAATAAGCAAGAATGGGGAGTGAATTTTTACCGCGAAATACGCAGAGACCGTCAATTGTTTACCTGGAATTTTATCGACAGCAAGATCAACAACGAAACCGGGCAATCGGGAATTTTGGAGGGGATTGAAAACATAGAAACACCTACGCGCTTGTTCTTTATCCCGTATTCGTCTTTTTACTTGAATTCCAGCAAAACACAAAAAACAGCAGGTGAACTCAAAGGCGGATTGGACATTAAATATGGTATAAGCGACGCCTTTACCTTAGACGCGATTTTGGTGCCCGATTTTGGTCAAACCAAATTTGACAATGTCGAACTCAACTTGAGTCCCTTTGAACAACGTTTTACCGAAAATCGGCCATTCTTTACCGAAGGCACCGACTTGTTTAGCAAAGGCGATTTGGTCTATTCCCGCCGCATTGGCGAAACACCCGATATTAATTTGGCCGACAACGAAACTGCCAAACTGCCCAACACCATTCAATTAATCAATGCCGTAAAAATTTCCGGACGATCAAAAGATGGTTTAGGCGTTGGGTTTTTGAACGCAGTAACCGAAAACACAGCTGTTGAGGTAACCAATACCGATACCGGAGCACAACGCCAAACTGAGTTGCAGCCGGCCACCAACTACAATGTAGTGGTGCTCGACCAACGGTTCCGAAAAAACTCTTCGGTTACCTTTATCAACACGAATGTAACCCGAAATGGGCAAGCCAAAGACGCCAATGTTTCGGCTTTTTTATTTGATTTGAACACCACCCAAAACACCTTTACAGCCAAGGGAGACGTGAAATACAGTTACCTAAATTACCCAGACATAAGCGCCGACAAAAAAGGAGTAAATACCTCGATTTACTTGGCCGAAACCAGTGGAAATTTTCGCTATGGCTTGGGCGGAAAATACGTGTCCAAAGATTTTGACAACAATGATTTGGGAATTAATTTTCAGACGCATTACCACGGATTTATGTCTGAATTGAGTTACCGAATATTAAATCCAACAAAAAATTACAACACCTTTAATGTGCAGTTTTTTTCAGAAACTTCATTTGAGAATCGAACAGGTAAAGTGCAAGACAATTCAATCAATTTGAATGTGGATTCAACCACCAAAAAAAATGATTATTTCGGCTATGGACTAGATATTCGCCCTACCGTTACCTATGATTTTTATGAAGCACGAACGGCTGACGACAGCAAATACCTAAAAATTCCACAAATTTTAGGTAGTTGGTTTTACTTTTCGTCCAACTACAACCGACCATTTTCACTTGACCTAAATACTTCTTTTGACGTTTGCAACCAAAAAGGTCGGGGTAGAGTTGGTTTTATGGTGGAGCCCAAATACCGCTTTAATGATCATTTCTCTTTGGCCTACTCTTTCCGATTCAATAAATCGTTTAACAACATTGGGTATTCGGGACAAGACGAAAGTACAAATCCATTAACCGATAGCGGCGTAATTATGGCCAGACGCAACATTACTACTTATACCAATTCGGTGTATGGAAAATATGCTATCAATGAAAAAATGAGTTTGAATTTAACGGTTCGACATTATTTATCCTACGCAAGAAACAATGCATTTTTTACACTATTAAATTCCGGTGACATTAGCCCAGAAAACACTTATACTGCACCAGACTCCAACTTCAATACCTGGAATATGGATTTATCCTATTCGTGGTGGTTTGCACCAGGTAGCCAGATCTCGGCCTTGTATCGCAACAGTTCTTTCTTTTATGAAAATGAATTTCGCACCGACTTTGGCAGCAATTTCAATAAAGCCATTGACAATAACTTCTTGAATCACGTGTTCTCGATTAGTGTACGTTACTTTATTGACTACAATTCCTTGAAAAATTAACAAGAAAACCGACTAATTTTTAGCAAATTCGGAGGACTACTTTTTTAAGGCTCGTGTTGATTTACGCTATCTTTGCGACAAATAAATACCCATGAATAAGAAAGTAATTTTGATGATTTTGGACGGTTGGGGAAAATCACCCGATCCTAAGGTTTCGGCCATTGATAACGCCAATGTTCCCTTTATAAATAGTTTGTATACCCAATACCCCAGTGCTCAATTGCGCACCGATGGCTTGCATGTAGGCTTGCCCGAAGGACAAATGGGAAATTCAGAGGTGGGACATATGAATTTGGGTGCCGGACGCATTGTGTACCAAGATTTGGCGAAAATAAATTTAGCCGTAAAAAATAACACTATTGCCAGCGAAGTAGAATTGCAAAAAGCCTTTGCGTATGCCAAAGAAAACCAGGTAGCCGTTCACTTTTTGGGTTTGGTATCGGATGGTGGTGTGCATTCACATACCTCGCATTTGCGCGGATTGATTGAAGCGGCAAATGCTTTTGGACTCAAAAATACTTTTATTCATGCCTTTACCGATGGGCGTGACGTCGATCCAAAATCGGGGAAGCAGTACTTGAGCGATTTGACTGCTTTTTTACAAGGCACCCCAACCAAAATTGCTTCGGTTATTGGCCGATATTATGCCATGGACCGAGACAAACGTTGGGAACGCGTGAAACTCGCCTACGATTTGCTGGTGCACGGAACCGGCATAAAAACCCAAGATGTGTTACAAAACATAGCCGAAAGTTATGCTTCAGGAGTGACAGACGAATTTATTCAGCCAATTGTGGTGGTCAATGCGCAACAACAGCCTTTGGCCCAAATTCAGGAAAATGACGTGGTGATCTTTTTTAATTTCCGCACCGACCGTGGCCGGGAATTGACCGAGGCGCTTTCTCAACACGATTTTCACGAACACAACATGCACCAACTCAACTTGTATTATGTGACGTTGACCAATTATGACGAAACCTACCAAAACGTGCACGTAGTCTACAACAAAGACAACGTGACCGAAACCTTGGGCGAAGTGCTAGAAAAAGCGGGCAAAAAACAAATTCGCATCGCCGAAACCGAAAAATACCCGCACGTGACTTTCTTTTTCTCGGGCGGACGCGAAGAAAAATTTATAGGTGAAAGTCGCATCTTAAAAAATTCACCCAAAGTAGCTACCTACGATTTACAACCCGAAATGAGTGCCTACGAATTGGCCGATGCTTTGGTTCCTGAACTTGAAAAAGAAACCGTTGATTTTGTCTGCCTCAACTTTGCTAACGGCGACATGGTGGGACACACCGGTGTAATGGAAGCCGCAATAAAAGCGTGTGAAGCGGTTGATGCCTGTGTAGAGAAAGTAATCACAGCTGCGCAAGCACACGGGTATACCACTTTAGTTATTGCCGATCACGGGAACTGCGAAACGATGATTAACCCCGACGGCAGTCCCAATACGGCCCACACCACCAATCCAGTTCCACTCATTTTGGTGGACAAGGAATTAAAAACCATACACGATGGGGTTTTGGGTGATATCGCGCCAACTATTTTGGAATTGATGGGGATAGAACAACCCGCAGTCATGACGCAACATTCGTTGTTGTAAGTTGACCGATATATATTAAAAAAGCTCCTTTTCAGGAGCTTTTTCGTTTGCTAACTTAAATCGAATTAAACAGCTCATAATAGGCGCGCGCGATGCCTTCTTGGTGCGCGGAATGCGCGATGCGAATCATCGCTTCTGCGGCTGTAACATATTTACTCATACCTTGAATTTTGAACAAAGATACCTTGCTCAATTCACTCAAAAAATGATTTTTCTCATGGTTTGCAACCAATTTACCGCCAAATAAGATGGCGCAACGCTGCGCAAACTATTGGTTTTTTTGCCTACTTTTGGAAACCTATTTTTTACAGTATGATTATCCCAAAAACCCGAGAAGAAATTGAGTTAATGCGCGAAAGTGCCTTGATTGTTTCTAAAACTTTAGGCATGATTGCCAAAGAAATAAAACCCGGCGTCACGACCTTATATTTAGATAAATTGGCCGAAGAATTTATTCGGGATCACGGTGCTGTTCCTAGTTTTTTGGGATTGTACGGTTTTCCAAATAGTTTGTGTATGAGTCCCAATGCCCAAGTGGTACACGGCATTCCCAACGACAAACCTTTGGAAGAAGGCGACGTCATCTCGGTTGATTGTGGCGCCTACAAAAATGGCTTTCACGGCGATCACGCCTACTCGTTTGAGATTGGCGAAGTAGCCCCCGAAACCAAAAAATTACTGCAAATTACCAAAGAATCTTTGTATGTGGGCGTACGCGAATTTCGCGCGGGCAATCGTGTAGAAGATGTGGGAAATGCCATTCAAAAATATACTGAAGCGCATGGATATGGTGTAGTGCGCGAATTGGTTGGTCACGGCTTGGGTCAAAAAATGCACGAAGATCCCGAAATGCCCAATTACGGTAAAAAAGGCAGAGGCAAATTGTTTGTAGAAGGCATGGTGGTAGCCATTGAGCCTATGATTAATATGGGCACGCGCAACATCAAACAACTCAAAGACGGCTGGACGATACTCACCGCCGACGGCAAACCCAGTGCACATTTTGAGCACGATGTGGCTCTAATTGACGGCAAACCCGAGTTGCTTTCTACCTTTCAATACATATACGAAGCCTTGGGAATCGTGAGCCACGAAGAAGACGAATTCCGAAGAAAATAACCGATTACCGTATGCTAAAAACCAGCTTTAAGTTCTTATTAAATACCATTCCCCGGCCCATTTTAATTCGGTTGAGTTTGGTGGTTCAGCCGCTATTGGCCGCTGCATTGCGCGGAAATAACTTTATAGATCCTATAGACGGCAAGGGCTACCGCAGTTTTTTGCCTTACGGCTATGGCACTCAACGCAATAATGTACTGGCGCCAGGCACGCTTTCGCTGGAACGTCACCGCTTACTTTGGTTGTATTTGCAACGGGAAACCGATTTTTTTACAGCTACAATTCGCAAAAAGGTATTGCATGTTGCGCCCGAGCAAGAATTGTACAAACGATTCAAAAAGCAAACCAACATTGACTACACCACCACCGATTTGCTGTCGCCCTTGGCCGATGTAAAAGCCGACATTTGTAACTTACCATTTGCCGATAACGCCTACAACCTGATATTGTGCAACCACGTTTTGGAACACATTCCCGATGATACCCAAGCCATGAGTGAATTATTTCGGGTGATGAAACCGGGCGGCATGGGTATATTTCAGATTCCGCAAGATTTGAAACGCGCCACTACCTTTACCGACGACAGCATCACCGATCCCAAAGAACGCGCCAAGGTATTTGGTCAGTACGATCACGTGCGGGTGTATGGACGGGATTATTTTGACAAATTGCGCAGCATCGGATTTCAGGTAATTGAGGAAGATTACACCCAAAAACTCGGTGCCGAATGGGTTGCCAAATATGGCTTGGCTGCAGGAGAAATTATTCCAATTTGCTTTAAACCATAAAAATAAACAGAACAGGTGCCGAAATACAGAAATTTGTATCTTTAAAAACTTAAAACGAAAAAGGATGTGTAAACGTTTGCTAGTATTGCTTGTTATTATGACTTTTAGCGGCAGCGCTTGGGCACAACCGGTTATGGAAGTTGCGCCACCTTATAATATTCAGACCGTTACCTTTTTAGTAAACAACCAAAACAGCATTCCTTTATTTGCAATGGGAGACAGCTTCAAATTGCAATTTGACGATCTGTTTGGCAACGAGGCCAATTACTACTACCAACTCGTACACTGCGATTACGATTGGTCGCCTTCGCAGTTGTCGCGCAACGAATTTTTGGGTGGTTTTGATGACCAACGCATTCAAGATTACACCAACTCCTTTAACACCTTACAGATTTATTCGCACTACAATTTGCAAATTCCCAACAAAAACACCCGGTTGTTGGTGAGCGGAAATTACGTGATAAAAATCCTCAATGAAGACCGCGATATTGTCTTTTCCCGCCGTTTTATTGTCTACGAAAATTTGGTTTCGGTGCCCATGCAGGTAAAACGTGCCCGCAGCGTGCAAGACATCGAATACAAACAGAACATAGATTTCTCGGTAAAATCACCCAACATTTTGTTTCAGAATCCCAACCAAAATGTGAAGATCTTGTTGTTGCAAAATGGGCAATTGTCTACTGGCCTTACCGACATCAAACCCATGTATACCTTGGCCAACGATTTGATTTACAAATATGATGTTGAAACTCAATTTTGGGGCGGTAACGAATTTCGTTATTTCGAAAACAAAGACATTCGCGCAGCGACCAACAATGTGGCCAAAATAGATTCTAACGGCGGCATTTATAACGCCCATTTGTATGTAGACAACGCCCGAACGGAAACACCCTACACCTACAATCCCGACATCAACGGAAATTTTTTGATAAAAAACATAGGCTCCGAACGCAATGAAGTAGAAGCCGATTATGCGTGGGTATTTTTTACCTTATCCGCGCCCGCTTACTTTGGCAAAAAAGACATTTATATCAACGGTCAGTTTAACAATTATTCGCTTTTAGCCAGCAACAAAATGGAATACAATGCTGAGAAAGCGGTCTATGAGAAAGCGATCATGATCAAACAAGGGTTTACCAATTACCAATATGTAATTGCCGACAAAAACGGCACAATTGACAACGAAAATTCCCTAGACGGCAACCACTACCAAACCGAAAACGACTATTTTGCGGTGGTGTATTACAAAGAAAACAACCAACGGTATTACCGTGTAGTGGGCAAAGGGCAGGCTTCCTCAATCGACATCATCAATTAATCAGCGCAGGTATGGTTTGGCAAATTAGTTCGGGCATAAAAATTTCGGTGGTTCCCTCCTACGAAGGCAATTATCTGCAAAACAACCGAATGCACTATGCTTTTGGGTACCAAATTACACTCGAAAATTTGAGCGATGATACCGTGCAACTCGAATCCCGGCATTGGGATATATTTGATTCGCTTCACCATAAAGACGAAGTAGATGGCGAAGGTGTTGTGGGGCTCAAACCCATTCTTAAACCCGGCACCTCATTTACCTACCAATCGGGCTGTTTATTGGCCTCTACCTATGGAGCGATGCAAGGACATTACACCCTAATCAATTTTAGCACCACCCAACGATTTCAAGTAGATGTGCCCTTGTTTAAATTGTGTGTGCCTTTTGCACTCAATTAAGCCGAAGTGAAATGCGCTACTATCTGCTTTTCCTTTGTACTTTTGCCTAATATTTTTACTGAAACTCAATACTAAACAATATGCTTAAAGGATTTTTTAAGGTACCAAAAGCGGTTAACGAACCTGTAAAATCGTATGCGCCCAATTCGCCCGAGAAAGCTGCCGTCTTGGCTGCCTATCGAAAAATGTGGAACGAACCCATCGACTTGCCAATGTACATAGGTGGAAAAGAAATTAGAAGCGGAAATACCAAAACACTTTCGGCACCACACGACCACAAACATAGCGTTGGGAAATACCATTTGGCCGAAAAATCACACGTAGAAGCGGCGATTCAAAACGCCTTAGACTCCAAAGAGAAATGGGCTAATTTGGCTTGGGAACAACGCGCCGCGATCTTCTTGAAAGCCGCCGAATTGATTGCCGGACCCTATCGGGCGCGGATCAACGCAGCGACTATGATTGCGCAATCGAAAACTATTTTTCAGGCCGAAATTGATGCGTCTTGCGAATTGATTGACTTTTTGCGCTTCAACGTGCAGTTCATGACCCAAATATATGCCGATCAACCGCAATCGGATTCGGGTGTTTGGAACCGTTTGGAATACCGACCTTTAGAAGGATTTGTGTATGCGATTACGCCGTTTAACTTTACCGCAATTGCAGCCAATTTACCTGCTAGCGCAGCCATGATGGGCAATGTAGTGGTTTGGAAACCCAGTGACAGCCAATTGTTTTCGGCCAAAATTATATTGGATATTTTTAAAGAAGCCGGTTTGCCTGATGGCGTAATTAATGTAATCTATGGCGACCCACAGTTAATCAGCGATACTGTATTTGCCAGCCGTGATTTTGCCGGAGTGCACTTTACTGGATCAACTCACGTATTTAAAGACATTTGGAAAACTATTGGCAGCAACATTCACCATTACAAAACCTACCCGAGAATTGTAGGCGAAACCGGTGGTAAAGATTTTATCTTGGCCCATCCTTCGGCCAATGTGAAGCAAGTAGTAACCGGAATTGTACGCGGCGCTTTTGAGTTTCAAGGACAAAAATGTTCGGCCGCTTCGAGAGCCTATATTCCACAAAGTTTATGGCCTGATGTAAAAGCCCAATTGGTTACTGATCTAGCATCAATAAAAATGGGATCGCCCGAAGATTTTGGAAACTTTATTACTGCCGTAATCCACGAAGGATCATTTGATAAATTGGTTTCCTACATCGAACGCGCCAAAGCCGACAGCGAAGTGCAAATTCTTGCCGGTGGCGGCTACGACAAATCGGTGGGCTATTTTATAGAACCGACCGTTTTGGTGACTACCAATCCCAAGTATGTAACGATGGAAACCGAATTGTTTGGCCCCATTATCACCCTATACGTATACGATGATGCCCAATGGGAAAACACCTTGCAATTGGTTGATCAAACTTCTGAATATGCATTAACGGGCGCTATTTTCTCACAAGATCGCTACGCCATTGCACAAGCTACAGAAGCCTTGAAAAATTGTGCTGGTAATTTTTACATCAACGACAAACCTACTGGTGCAGTTGTTGGGATGCAGCCTTTTGGTGGTGCACGAGCTTCGGGAACCAATGACAAAGCAGGTTCTGCGCTCAATTTATTGCGTTGGGCCTCGCCAAGAACGATCAAAGAAACCTTTGTTACACCAGAAGATTACCGATACCCGTTTTTAGGAGAAAACTAATCCAAATGAATTTATACAAAGCCCAATATTTTGTTGGGCTTTTTTTGTTTCTATTTTTTTTACTTATATTCGACTCGTTTTTAACCACTTACTTATGACCAAAAAATTTACTTTACTCAGCTTGCTGTTTTGTACAGCTCTAGGATTTGCTCAACAATTTGATTTGATCAAAAACCAATCGCAAACTAAAATCATCTACGACCAGGTGATTGGCCTTTCGGATGTAGCCGAACACCCTAAAAATGCGGTTACGGCCAATTATTTTAAGCAGGTTTATTATGAATTGCAGCGCGCCGATAGTGAAAACCGTTTTGCCGATTTTGCGCTATTAACAAACGAAACCACCCGCAGCAGCATCACCAAGCAATTGCCGTTGAGCGTATTGGTTGCGCAATTTGAAAGTCTATCTCCCGAGGCCATTGCCCAAGAAGATGTATACAAAAACAGCCAAGATCAGTGGATTGCCAAACCCAATACCGCTGTTTTTACCACGCACAATTTGGCGTTAGCCGCACCCTTAAATTCCAGTATTTCAACGTTGACCAATACCTTTATATTGAAAAATAATTTGGTTTTTAACACCACAACTAAAACCATCTCGGCAATTTCAGCCAATTTTAATGAAGGCCAAGGTTGGCGAACAGTAACTGCTAATCAAGCCATTACGGTGACTTTCCCGAATCAAGCTGCCCAAAAAATTGATTTCCGCATTCAATTCACCGACGGAACGTCAACAACCAATAGTGCAGAACTTACCTATATTCCTGCCGTAACCATGCGTAATCCAGGAAATACCTCAGCCATTACCACGATTAACGCAACCATTCCTTACCAAGGCGTGGAAGATCCTGCAGCCTATTTGGGTCAAGGTGAGTATGAGATTTTCTATGACAACGGCAATGGGGTATTAGACAAACCCATTATTTTATTGGACGGTTTTGATCCGAATGACGGACGCCCAATTCCGGCTATTTACGGCTTGTTGAACTACGGAATAACGGGTCAAAATTTGGCCGATGATTTGCGTAATCAAGGATTTGATTTGATTATTTTGAATTTTCCCAACTACACCCAAACCGAAACGGGGAATTTACTCAACGGTGGTGCCGACTACATTCAACGCAACGCCATGGTATTTGTAGAATTGTTAAACCAGATCAATGCCTTGAAAGTAGGAAATGAAAAAAATGTAGTGATTGGCCCAAGCATGGGTGGATTGATTGCCCGTTATGGTTTGCGTTATATGGAACAAAACAGCCAAAATCACGATACCCGTTTGTATTTATCGTTTGATGCTCCGCATTATGGCGCCAATATCCCAATTGGGTTTCAACACTTATTCAATTACATGGCCAATGGTCCTTTGGGTGATGCAACTGTACAAGTTTTTGTAGACGCGATGATTAAGAGTAATGCCTCCAGACAAATGCTAATCGACCAATTTGAAGGCCATTTGGCAGCCGGAAGTGATTTTGAGTTTGACCCTGCACTTGTTTTACCAACTGGCAAACCCAACTTTAGAACAGCCTTCCAAAATGAATTGAACAGCATGGGCTTCCCGACTTTAACACGCAATGTAGCCATTTCTAACGGAAGCGGAAACGGCACCACCAACGGAACGCCTGACGCTGTAGCCATGGACCACACCTTCAATATTACGACAACCCAACGCGCGATCATCAATTTGCGTATGACGCCCAACACCAATGCCCAAAACCAGGTGAGTCGATTTAGAGCCCAAGCCAGTGTTTTTGGATTTTGGATTACCGCCTACGAAAGTTCAGCCAACTCAAAAGCGCCCACAACCTCGGCCGGATTAGACACTGCCCCTGGAGGAACCTTTGACATTTCTGGTTTGGCAGGTGCAGCCGGAAGCAATGCCTTACTCACCGAATTTTTCGATAATTTATTGGTTGATGCCTTTGATTTTGTACCGACCAACAGTTCACTTGGCATTAATATTCCGAACTGGTATACCGCCGTGACTCCTGCTTCTGTTACACCTTTTGTAGCCAAATATGTGCCCTTGGCCAACGAAGCACACGTAACGCTCACGCCCGAAAACACAATCTTCGCCTTGAATGAAATCCTAAATAATGTGTTTGCGGTGCAAGAACAAGCCTTTGCTGATATTGCCGTACAAAACCCAATTAGCAACAGCATCAACTTGACAAGCAGTACAGTTTACACTGATGTTCAAATTAGCCTAACCGACATTAGCGGTAAAACCATCGTGCAGTTGGATCACCTAGCGATTCAAGGATCCTACCAACTGCCGGTGAATCTAACCCGCGGCATGTATTTCTTAACCTTGAGTAACGAAACCGGGAAAATTACCAAGAAGTTAATTCGAAACTAAAAACAGAAAAGCCCCAAATTGGGGCTTTTTTTATAGTTTGTATTTAAGCGGCAGGTAGACCACTTTTTTGGTTTCAAAGAAAGGTTCTCCAAAAAACTCGGGGATGGCATATTCCTGTGCCGAAGGAAAGAGCGCCAATTCTTCCGAAAGATCGCCGCCTTTCAGGTATAAGATGCCGTTTTTGCGTTCGTGTTTTTGGGTTTTGGCAATTTTAGTTTTCACCCACGATACAAAATCAGGCATATTGGTCACCGCGCGACTCACAATAAAATCATAGGTTCCTTTTACGTTTTCGGCCCGAATTTGCTCGGCTTTTACATTTTGCAAACCGAGTGCATCGGCAACGGCTTGCACCACTTTTATTTTTTTCTGGATTACATCAATCAAATAAAATTGCGTGTCGGGAAATAAAATAGCCAACGGAATTCCGGGAAAACCCCCGCCGGTTCCTACATCCAAAACAGCCGTGCCCGGCTCAAAGGATTGCACCTTGGCAATGGCCAACGAATGCAACACGTGATTGGTGTATAAAGCATCAATATCTTTGCGAGAAATCACATTAATTTTGGCATTCCAATCTTGATAAAGCGCCCCCAATTGCTCAAATTGTTGGTATTGAATTGGCGAGAGCGAAGGAAAATAGTGACGAAGAGCTTGCATACTGTAATTTTCAACAAAAGTACGGGAATCACTTTTAAATTTTATGTCTTTTTTGTGTAGCCCAATTTTATTAATAATTATATTTGTGGCTTATCTGAAACTGTTATGAATAACAACACACCTTCCTTTGCGAAAAACGACGATTTAAAATTTTTTAGAACGCTCAACTCCCGAGTAAACGCCTATTTTAAAGAAAATAACCTCTCCAAAACAGGCAATTGGCAAATACATTTAAAAACCATCATTTTATTTACCCTCTTTATTGCCCCCTATTTTCTAATTATTTTAATGGAAATGCCCTTTGGTTGGCAACTAGTACTAAATGTAGCCATGGGAGTCGGTATGGCTGGCATTGGCATGAATGTAATGCACGACGGAAACCACGGATCCTATTCATCAAAACCCTGGGTGAATAAAATTATGGGCGGAAGCATTTACATTTTGGCCGGGAATGTATACAACTGGCAAGTGCAGCATAATGTATTGCACCACACCTACACCAATATTCACGGGCATGACGAAGACTTGGATGCCGGTCGTATCATCCGATTTACTAAAAATGCCAAGTGGTACAGTTTTCACCAATTTCAGCATTATTATTCTGTTTTTCTCTATGGCTTATTGACTTTTAATTGGGCCATTACCACTGATTTTACCCAAATGAAAGGCTATTTAAAACGCAAATTAACCTACGGAGAACCACAAAGTCATTCTAAGTTATGGAGTATTTTGGTAGTCAGTAAAATTGTATATGCCTGTGTTTGGATCATATTACCCATGGTATTTGGAGTGACGTGGTGGAAAGTATTGTTGGGCTATTTTGTGATGCATTATACCGCCGGATTAATATTGAGCATCGTGTTTCAGTTGGCCCACGTGGTTGAAGAAACCGACAATCCTATTCCTGGAGAAAATGGAGAAATCGAAAACACCTGGGCCATTCATCAGTTGTATACTACCGCCAATTTTGCACCCAAAAATAAATTGGTCAATTGGTTTACCGGTGGATTAAATCACCAAATTGAGCACCATATTTTTCCGCACATCAGCCATGTACATTACGGTAAAATTGCCGAAATTGTGAAAGCTACAGCAGCAGAGTGCAACTTGCCCTACCACGAATTCAAAACCATGCGAAGTGCTGTTTATGCGCACTTTAAACACTTGAAAGACCTGGGTCAAAATCCACAGATTGCATAATTCTCACTAACATTACACCAATTTTCAATGAGCCCATTATCGGACCGTATCAATAAATTAGCTACCTCACAAACCTTGGCCATGGCTGCTTTAGCCAGAGAACTAAAAGCACAAGGCAAAGACATCATCAGTTTGAGTTTGGGTGAGCCTGATTTTAATACACCCGATTTTATTAAAGAAGCCGCCAAAAAAGCGATCGATGAAAATTACAGCACCTACAGTCCAGTTGATGGTTATGTAGAATTAAAAGAAGCCATTTGCCGCAAATTTAAACGCGACAACAACCTAGAATACAAACCCGCCAATATTGTAGTGTCAACCGGAGCAAAACAATCGCTTTACAACATTGCCCAATGTATGCTCAACGACGGTGACGAAGTAATTTTGCCTGCACCCTATTGGGTGAGTTATTTTGAAATCATCAAAATGTCGGGGGGAATTCCGGTTGAAGTGCCTACCTCGGTAGAAAGTGATTTTAAAATTACCGCCCAGCAATTGGAACAAGCCATTACCCCAAAAACCAAAATGATTTGGTACAGTTCGCCGTGCAACCCGAGCGGATCGGTGTATAGCCGTGAAGAGCTTACCGTTTTGGCAGCCGTATTGGCCAAATACCCAAACATCTATATCGTTTCTGACGAAATATACGAACACATTAATTTCTCCGGAACTTTTTGCAGCATCGCCTCCATTCCGGGTATGTTTGACCGCACAATTACCGTAAACGGCGTAGCCAAAGCCTTTGCCATGACCGGCTGGCGTATTGGGTACATTGGTGCCCCCGAATTTATTGCCAAAGCCTGCACCAAAATGCAAGGACAAGTAACCAGTGGAGCCAATTCGATTGCACAACGCGCCACGATTACCGCTGTAGATGCCGATCCTTCTGTGTTACACGAAATGGTTTCCGCCTTCAAAAACCGCCGTGACTTGGTGGTGAAACTCATCAACGAAATTCCTGGGCTTAAATTGAATGTGCCAGAAGGTGCCTTTTATGTTTTTCCCGACGTTTCTTCGTTTTTTGGTAAAACCTTGTGCGGTACGCTCATCAAAAATGCCGATGATTTTTCGATGTATTTATTAGGCGAAGCCAATGTAGCTACTGTAACCGGTGATGCATTTGGCAACCCCGATTGCATTCGTTTTTCGTATGCCACTAGCGAAGAAATACTCACCGAAGCCCTTTCGCGCATTAAAGCGGCATTAGCCGAATAAGCCATGAAAATTGTACTGCTTGGTTCGGGTGAACTCGGAAAAGAGTTTACGATTGCGGCCCAACGATTGGGACAAACCGTAATTGCCGTCGATAATTACGAACATGCCCCGGCCATGCAAGTGGCCCACGAGTTTGAAGTCATCAACATGCTCGATGGTGCCGAATTGGACCGCATCATTGCCAAACACCAACCCGATTTTATTGTACCCGAAATAGAAGCCATTCGAACCGAACGGTTTTACGACTACGAAAAACAAGGTATTACCGTAGTGCCCTCGGCGAAAGCGGCCAATTTTACCATGAACCGCAAAGCCATTCGCGATTTGGCAGCTCATGATTTGGGCTTGCGCACGGCTAATTACCGCTACGCCACCTCGGCCGAAGAATTGCAAGCTGCGGTTGAAATTGTGGGTATTCCCTGCGTAGTAAAACCGCTGATGTCCTCCTCAGGCAAAGGCCAATCGACCATCAAATCAGCCGACGATATTGCAAAATCTTGGGCCTATGCCGTAGAAGGTTCGCGCGGCGACGTGGTCGAAGTAATCGTAGAAGCATTCGTGAATTTTTATGCCGAAATTACCCTACTCACCGTAACCCAAAATAATAACCCAACCCTGTTTTGTGCGCCTATTGGCCACCGACAAGAACGCGGCGACTACCAAGAAAGTTGGCAACCGGCTGTAATCTCAGACAGTGATTTGCAGGAAGCCCAACTAATGGCCAGAAAAGTAACCGAAGCCTTGGGTGGCGCCGGACTTTTTGGAGTAGAATTTTTCTTGACAAATGAAGGCGTATATTTTTCTGAATTATCCCCTCGCCCACACGATACAGGCATGGTTACCCTGGCAGGCAGTCAAAACTTCAATGAATTTGAATTGCATTTGCGCGCCATATTGAGTTACCCCATTTTTGAAATTACCCAAGAAAAAGCAGCCGCCAGCGCGGTAATCTTGGCGAGCGAACATTCTACCAACCCAACTTATACAGGCGTAGAAGCCATTGCTGCTTTGCCTAAAACTGATTTTAGAATTTTTGGCAAACCCAGTTCACGACCCTACAGACGTATGGGTGTGGCATTGGTTTCCGACCACATTGACACCCCAATTGAAGAACTGATTGATAAAGCGGTACAAGCCGCAAAAATGGTTCAAGTAAATTCCTAACACAAAAAAACTTGCATATGAAAGCCTATGTATTTCCAGGACAAGGAGCGCAATTTACCGGAATGGGTAAAGACTTGTACGAACAATCTCCTGTAGCCAAAGCCCTTTTTGAACAAGCCAACGAAATTCTCGGATTTCGCATCACCGATATTATGTTTGACGGCACCGCCGATGCCCTCAAAGAAACCAAAGTAACCCAACCGGCTGTGTTTTTACACTCGGTAATTTTGGCCAAAACCTTGACCGATTTTGATCCCGAAATGGTAGCTGGACATTCACTTGGTGAATTCTCAGCGTTGGTAGCCAACGGCGCCTTGTCGTTTGAAGACGGCTTGCGTTTGGTTTCGCAACGCGCGATGGCTATGCAAAAAGCCTGTGAACTCGCCCCTTCAACCATGGCAGCCGTATTGGGCCTAGACGATGCCATCGTAGAGCAAATTTGCGCCGAAACCGATGGCGTAGTAGTTGCCGCCAATTACAATTGCCCCGGCCAACTCGTGATTTCTGGAGCCGTTCCTGCGGTAGAAGCCGCCTGCGAAGCCTTGAAAGCAGCAGGCGCGCGTCGTGCATTAATATTACCCGTAGGCGGAGCGTTTCACTCACCCATGATGGAACCCGCCCGCGAAGAACTAGCCGCTGCCATTGAAGCCACGGTGTTTTCTACACCCAGCTGCCCGGTATACCAAAACGTAACCGCAGCTGCCGTTTCTGATCCGGCTGAAATCAAAAAGAACTTGATCATCCAACTCACTGCTCCGGTTAAATGGACGCAATCGGTACAACAAATGATCGCCGATGGCGCTACTTCCTTTACCGAAATAGGCCCCGGAAAAGTATTGGCTGGCTTGATTAATAAAATTGATAAAGAGGCGGTGACGGTTAATGCGTAGTTCAGCTGTCAGCGCTTAGCGATCAGCTTTTAGCCAAGAATGCACGAATTTTTGAAATTCCAATTTTTGAAATTCCAAATTCCAAGGTTCAGTGGTATACTAAAAACGGGGTTGTGTGGGAAGTGGGAAGTTGGGAGCGGGAAGTTTTGCAATGAATACTAAGAACTGACAACCGACAACTGACAACCGACAACAGTTAATCACGAATCTTCTTCTCCCACTTCCACGCACTAGCCAAAGCATCTTCAAGTGAAGATTGCGCTTTCCAGCCTAGAACATTATTGGCTTTATCGGTGTTGGCGTAGGCCGAGATCACATCGCCTTCGCGGCGACCCACGATTTTGTAGGGTAATTTTTGTCCGCTCACTTTTTCAAAAGCGTTGATTACTTCGAGTACCGAGCTGCCTGTTCCGGTGCCCAAATTGAACACCTCAATTTTTTGAGCATTTTTCTTCTCGAGCAAACGCTGCAGCGCCACCACGTGGGCTTTGGCCAAATCGACTACGTGGATGTAATCGCGGATGGCGGTTCCATCAGGCGTAGGGTAATCGTTGCCATACACAGACAATTCTTGACGCAAGCCAATGGCTGTTTGGGTAATAAACGGCACCAAATTTTGCGGAACGCCCAAAGGCAATTCGCCAATTTCGGCCGATGGATGCGCACCAATTGGATTAAAATAACGCAACAATATGGCGTTGATGTTGCTCACTTTGGCTACATCTTGAATGATTTCTTCGCCAATTTGTTTGGTGTTGCCGTAAGGCGACATGGCTACTTGAATCGACGCGTTTTCGGTGATGGGCATCTGCTCGGCTTGGCCATACACGGTGCACGAAGAGCTGAATATAAAATGAGCTTCTGGTTTTTGTTGCAAAGCCTGCAACACATAGACCAAGGCATTGATGTTGTTTTCGTAGTACAATAAAGGATTTTCGACCGATTCGCCTACGGCTTTGGAGGCAGCAAAATGAATTAAACCAGACACATCGGTATGTTTGGCAAAAAAAGCTTCAACAGACGCTTTGTGGCGCAAATCGAGTTCTTCAAACTGGGGCGTGATGCCCGTAATGGCCACGATTCCGTTGATAACCTCGGTTGAGGAATTGGATAAATTATCGATGATAACTACCTCAAAACCTTGTTGTTGCAATTCGACCACGGTGTGGGAACCAATAAATCCTAAACCTCCTGTTACGACTACTTTCATGAAATATTCTGTTTTTTTAGCGTTAGCCCTGATAGAGCCGGCATCCTCGCGACCAAGCGAGATAAAGGCGAAAGCAGGAAAAAGCTTCTATTTATTTAAATACGTTAAAACGGCATTGGTGATGAATTCAATTTGCTCGGCATCGAGTTCGGTGTGCATCGGCAACGACAAAACCTCTTTTACCAACTGATTGGTAATCGGGAAATCGGCCTCTTGGTACCGCGCATCGGCATAGGCCTTTTGGCTGTGCAGTGGAATAGGGTAATAGATGGCACACGGAATGCCTTGATCAAGCAAATGTTGCATCAAGCCATCGCGGTCGGCGTTGATGATGCGCAAGGTATATTGGTGAAACACGTGGCAATCGCAGATGTCGCAAATGCTGGGCGCAATAATGTTGGCGTGGCCTTCAAAGGCTTTGCTGTAGGCACGAGCCGCATTTTGACGGGCTGCGTTGTATTGATCTAACAACGGCAGTTTGGCATTGAGCACCGCCGCTTGAATACTGTCTAAACGGGAATTCACGCCCACTACATCGTGGTGGTAGCGCACGTACATGCCGTGATTGACGATGCCACGCAAGGTGTGCGCCAAGGCGTCGTCGTTGGTAAAAATAGCTCCACCGTCGCCGTAACAGCCTAAGTTTTTGGATGGAAAAAAGGAAGTGGCCCCCACGTGTCCGATGGTACCGGCTTTATTTTTGGTTCCATCAGAAAAACGACAATTGGCGCCAATGGCTTGGGCGTTGTCTTCGATTACATATAAATTGTGTTCCTCGGCCACACGCATAATCGCTTCCATATTGGCCGCGCGACCAAACAAATGCACTGGCACGATGGCTTTGGTTTTGGGAGTAATGGCTTTCTTGATGGCCTCGATGGAGATGTTCATGTTATGCAACTCCACGTCAACCAAAACGGGTTTTAGTTGCAATAAGGCAATAACCTCTACAGTGGCGGCAAAGGTAAAATCGGCGGTGATTACCTCGTCGCCGGGTTGAAGGCCTAAGCCCATCATAGCGATTTGCAAGGCATCGGTACCGTTGGCACAAGGAATCACGTGTTTCACGCCCAAATAGTCTTCGAGGTTTTTTTGAAACGCATGTACTTGCGGACCGTTGATATAGGAAGTATTGTCTAGTATTTCTTGGATGGCCGTGTTTACGGTTTCTTTGATGTGTTGGTACTGACCTTTGAGGTCGACCATTTGAATTTTTTTCATCAGAAAGTGGGTTTTAAAACAGCGCAAAACTACTAATTTAATGCGGATCACCCTAAAAATTATAGAATTGATGTATTTTAGCGACACAATTTTTACCCTATGTATTTTCTCTATTCTTTATTGCTGCGCGGAATTGAAAAAGTCTTGCCTATTTCGGGGTTCTTCAGCAAGAAAATGAAGCTATTTGTAGCCGGCCGATTGACTACGTTTGCGAGTTTGGCGGCTGCGATTCAAAAAGACGACAACTGCATCTGGTTTCACGCGGCTTCTTTGGGCGAATACGAACAAGGTCTGCCCGTGATGGAAGCCATAAAAGCCCACTACCCCAACCACAAAATTGTGTTGAGTTTTTTTTCGCCTTCGGGGTATGAGGTGCGCAAAAACAATAAAATTGCCGATGTGACGGTCTATTTGCCATTGGACACGCCACAAAATGCCGAACGATTCATTCGCAAAATAAATCCCGAATTGGTGTTTTTTATCAAGTACGAATACTGGCCCAATTACCTGAAAATATTGGCCGAAAAACAGATTAAAACCTATTTGATCTCGGGCGTGTTTCGGGAAAACCAATTGTTTTTTAAGTGGTACGGCGGGTTTTACCGAAAAGCATTGGACACCTTTACGTATTTTTTTGTGCAAAACGAAAGTTCGAAAACCTTGTTACAGCAATTGGGCAAAACCAATGTGATGGTTTCGGGCGATACACGATTTGACCGGGTGGCCGCCATTTTAGAGAAAGACAATTTGGTCGATTTTATTGCCGAATTCAAAAACAACACGCCAACGGTTGTGGTGGGTAGTTCGTGGCCCAAAGACGAAAACCTGCTGGTGGATTACCTGAACCAAAGCACGCATGCACTCAAGTGGATCATTGCGCCGCACAACATCAAGGCCGAGCAAATCAATTCGTTGAAGCAATCAATACACAAGAAAACCATTTTATTTTCGGAACGCGAAGGCAAAAACCTCGCCGATTATGAGGTGTTTATTGTAGACACCATTGGCATCTTAACCAAAATATACAGCTATGCTGATCTGGCCTATGTGGGCGGCGGATTTGGCCATCCTGGCGTACACAATCTGTTGGAGCCTGCTACGTTTGGCGTGCCCATTATCTGCGGGCCGCATTACAGTCACTTTGCCGAAGCCACGGCCTTGGTTGAATTGGGCGGCTGTATTTCTATTCAATCGGCACAAGAACTGCAAGAAGCATTGGATACGCTCATTCAAAATGCCGATATTCGCCACGAAAAAGGACACATTTGCCAAACTTTTGTACAAATGAACACCGGCGCAACCCAGAAAATTATCAATTCTACTACTCAAAATTAATCTCCATGAAAAAAAGTATTGTATTATTCTTACTCGTATTTATTCAAGTACAAGCCCAACAAGGCGGCATGTGGATTCCTTCGTTGCTGCAAGGGATGAATGAAAAAGAAATGAAAAGCCTGGGCATGAAAATGTCGGTGGCCGATATTTATGACGTGAACAAATCAAGTCTCAAAGATGCGGTGCCGCACTTTAATGGTGGCTGTACCTCGGAAGTGATTTCGCCCAAAGGCCTTTTGCTCACCAACCACCACTGTGGTTTTGATGCGATTCAAACGCAATCATCGGTGGAACACGATTACCTGACCAATGGATTTTGGGCCTATTCGTTGGCCGAAGAATTGCCCAACGAAGATTTGGAAGTAACCTTTATTGTAAAAATTGTAGACGTTACCGCACAAATTACTGAAGGTACTGCCACTCTAGCCACCGAAGCCGAAAAGCAACAAAAGATAAAAGAAAATACCGCAGCCTTAAACGCCAGTTACCCAAAAGAAGCTTGGCAAGAGAACAAAATCAGAACCTTTTATGAAGGCAATCAATATTTATTGTTTGTAACCGAATCCTTTAAAGACGTGCGATTGGTGGGCGCTCCACCCAGTTCGATTGGTAAATTTGGATCGGACACCGACAACTGGGTTTGGCCCAGACATACCGGAGATTTTTCACTGTTTCGCATCTATGCTGACAAAAACAACCGACCAGCGGCCTACTCCAAAGACAATGTGCCGTATACGCCCAAGCACTTTTTACCAGTTTCGCTTGATGGTGTAGCCGATGACGATTTTACGTTGGTATTTGGATATCCCGGAAAAACAAACGAGTACTTGCCTGCTGTAGCTTTGGAGCAAATTCTCAACGAATTGAATCCGGCCAAAATAGAAATTCGCGACAAAGCCCTAAAAGTAGCCGACGGTTTTATGCGCAAGGATGCGGCGATTAAAATTCAATATGCGTCAAAATATGCGAGCATTGCCAATTATTGGAAAAAATGGATAGGCGAAAGCATGGGCCTTAAAAAATCAAAAGCCATTGCAGTAAAACAAAAACAAGAACTGGCGTTTCAAGAAAAGGTAATGAAAGCCGGCAAACAAGCCGAATATGGGACACTCTTGGCCGATTTTAAAACCAATTACCAGGCGATCGCTCCTTATGCCTTGAGCCGCGATTATTTTGTAGAAATTGTGTTGCGCAACACCGAGTTGCTGCAAGTTTCTTATAAAATGTATCAATTGACACAATTATTCGAAACCAAAGGAGAACAAGCTTTTGCTGAACGCAAAGCCAATTTATTGAAAGGTCTACCCGATTTCTACAAAGATTTTAATGCGGCAGTAGATGAAAAAGTGTTTGAACAATTGATGGAATTATATGTAACCAAATCACCCAAACAATTTGTGCCTGTGCCGATGCAACAAATATCGGTTCCCAACTTGAGCAAATCAATTTACCAAAACAGCAAATTGACTTCCTATGCCGGAGTGCAAGATTTGCTATCGGGTGATACGCAATCGGTTTTGGCCAAACTCAACCAAGATCCCGCCTACCAAACCATCAAAGCCATGGCCGATGTGTATGTTAAAGAGGTGGCTCCCAAATATGAGGAACTTGCGCTTAAAATCTCGGCCTTGCAACGTACCTATATGAAAGCCCAATTGGAGCTCAACAAAGGGGCCCGCTTTTTTCCTGATGCCAATAGCACCTTGCGTGTAACCTACGGAAAAGTGAAAGGCTACGATCCAAAAGACGCCACCACCTATAAATCAAAAACGTA
This sequence comes from Flavobacterium psychrophilum, assembly GCA_945879625.1. Taxonomy (GTDB): domain Bacteria; phylum Bacteroidota; class Bacteroidia; order Flavobacteriales; family Flavobacteriaceae; genus Flavobacterium; species Flavobacterium psychrophilum_G. The sequence goes on along the minus strand of CAMCVA010000006.1, from coordinate 9,308 downwards.
TTTGGATGGGGTGTTGGAAAAATACATTCCCGGGGATTACGAATTTGACGTACCCAAAAAACTGATTGAATTATACGAAACCAAAGATTACGGCCCTTATGCCGAAAAAGGTGGAATGCCCGTTTGTTTTATTGGAACCAACCACACCACCGGTGGAAATTCGGGTAGTCCAGCGCTAGATGCCTATGGCAATTTAATTGGCCTTAATTTTGACCGCGTTTGGGAAGGAACCATGAGTGATTTGTATTACGATCCGGCCATCTGCAGAAACGTGATGGTCGATATTCGGTATGTTTTATTCATCATGGATAAGTATGCCGGTGCAAAAAACCTAATTGACGAATTACAAATTGTTCATCCAAAACACAAGAAGAAAAAATAATAATCAGCCAATGAACATTTTATTCATTTATTCTTTGTTAAAATTAAATTTTTGTTGATTTAACAACAATTAAAACCAACGGATATTCTTTGGCACGGTTGTTGTAAATAGATTTGGCGTTGCAACTGATATTTTTTTTGAAATTTTTTTGAAAAAAAAAGTAACCAATCGAAAAAATTATATCTTTGCCTCGAATTAATAATTAACCTTTTATAACTAAAAAGATGAAAAAAGTATTTTTAAGTTTAGCCGTTATCGCTGTATTAACTGCAGTATCTTGTAAAAAAGCTGAAGCTGTTGCTGAAGAAGTAGCTGTTGATTCAACTGCTGTTGAAGCTCCTGCTGTTGATTCTGCTGCTGTTGTAGCTGATTCTGCTGCTGTTGCTGCTCCTGCTGCTGAAGCTGCTCCTGCTGCTGAAGCTCCTGCTGCTAAATAATTAGCTGAACAGAAAAAAATCAAGCCACGAAATTCGTGGCTTTTTTTATGCATTATAATTTCTATGTTGATGGTTTATTTTCCAAACAAACCGTTCAATAATTTCCCCGCTTTTTCCTTTAGATCTTTGTTTGTATTATTGGTCTTGGTAGAATCTTTTTTGTTTCCAAGTAATCCCTGCAAGGCATTCAAGCCCTGGTTTACCAACTTATCTTTTTGACCTTTGGCCAACTGTCCGGTTAGATTGACCAGCATAGCTCGTGTATCGGCTTTTATCTTGGGCGCTTTAAAGGTGCCTGTAACAGTTGCCAACAAGGGAATGTTATCCAATTTTGCCAATTCAGCCGCAGAGGATTTACCCAACAACCCATTTAATTCCTTGGCCACATATTTGGCCGGCACATCAAAATTCAGGTTGTATTTTAAGCTCTGATCAAATCCGTGTTCGCCTGCTATAGTCACGGCAATATCTTGGTAATGCACGATAAACGGTTTTACTGCTACCTGTCCTTTATTGAATTGCATGCTCAATTTGATGTCGTTCAAATTCAATTTGTTTACATCCAAAAACGGCAATTGCTCATCGAGTTTTTGAAGCAAGGGGGCGTTTTGGGCCGTGATTTTGGTGTTGCTCAACGAACCCATCAAATCGCCACTAATCGATTTTAGATCGGGCGTGAGCGCCAAGGCATCCAAATTTCCTGCTACCTGTATGTTGCTTGTAAATTGGCCTGAAATCACTTTGGCAATGGGCGCCATTTTTTGCAACATGGGCAACTGCGTAAATACTTGCGCAATATTCATTTGTTGCATGCCCAACTTCATAGCAAATTCAGGGACTTTGGCGCGTGTAGATATGGTGCCGTCAGCTGATAAAGTACCCTGAAACAACTGGGCTTTCACTTGATCTAATGCTACGGTCTGGTCCTGAATGGACGCTTTCCCCGATACATTTTCTAACACCAAATTGTCATAATACACTTTTCCAACCTTTGCCGTTATAGCGCAAGCCAAGGTTGCTGGAATTTTTAGGGCCGTCGGTTTGGTCGATTCGGGAGTTGCGGTTTCAGTGCTCATAAAATCAGCCACATACAACTGTTGGGACTGCAACTGAAAATTTCCTTTAAGCACTTCGTTTTTCAATAAATAGCCGTAGAAATTAGACAACACCCCTTGCAGCTGTACATCTGATTTACCAGATGTGAGCGAAAGTTCTTTGAGCTGAATAGCCGTATTGCTAAACTGCACTTGGGCTTTATTGATGCGTGTCACTTTTTTGGCGGCATCGGCATAATTAAATCCAGTAAGGATCATCGAGCCCGAATTTTTCATTTTTTCGTAACTGTTGGTATCGACTGCTTTTTTATCGAATGCCGTAGAAAGCGCCACTTGCAACATACCCGACAACGGCATCGTCGTTTTTACCGGATAGGCCTGCGCAAAATTGGACAAATTGAGCGTACCATTTATGTTGGCGGCGACCGTCGGGTTTTCGGTTAAGTTGGTGATGTGTGCGTTAGCTTTAAACACATCTTGATCTATCTGAAACCCAAATGCATTGACTTGCACATAGGTATCTTTGGCTATTCCCGAAGTGTTGGCCACTTGCGCATCAATAAAAATATTCTTTACTTTTTTAGGCAACTTTGGGTACTGAAACGAGGCGTTTTTAGAAGCCATGGCTACCGAAAAAGCGGGAATCGTAGTATCTGACAACAATCCTTTGGCAAATCCTTTGACGCTAAAATCTCCCGTAGTAGTAACTCCTTCAAGTGATTGCGCATAGGATGCCGGAATTAACCCCAAAAAATTCTGAAAACTAGAAGTGGGGGTTTGAAAAGTAAGGTCGTATACTTGTCCTTCTGGTTTTAGTGCAATTGAACCATCAAAAGTGAGGGGCAATTGATTAATAAAGGCCTTGTTTTGTTTGAAGGTGTAGGTTTTGGTGGCCAAATCAATTCCCAAAACGGCCTCCCATTTAAATTCCACCTGATTCATGAAATTGGTTTTTCCCATAAAAACCGACACTTGTGTAGCCGATTCAGTCGTGAGATCTAGCTTGGAAGAAGTGAAATCACCCGTGCCAGAATGATCCAATTTGTCGAGCAAAATTTTATTGTTTGTCGCCTGATCCCAAAAAGACAAACGGCAATTTTGTAGACGATAGTTCTTTATTTTTAGCGCCAACTGGCTTGGTTTTTCGGGTTCGCCTGCCGGTTTTTTGATCGCGATATCGTAATTGCCAACTCCCTCTTTGTTGATAATCAAATTTAATTTGCTGGATTCGGCCAAAATAGACTGAATCGCCATGGGACTTTCTTTGCCTTTAAACAATTCGGTAATAGCCATTTTGAGACCCAATTTTTTCACAGAAAGTAAGGTGTCACCGGCAAAAGGTGCTTTGTTGATGATTTTTAAATCAGAAATAGTAACCGTTGCATTGGGGAAATTGCGCAACAAACTCAAGGAAACATCCTGAAACGAAACGGTTGCGTTGATGTTTTCGTTGATCGCCTGCGTAACCCGCGACTGAATTTGATCCTTGAACAAAAATGGGGTTATGAGCAAAAGGATTATAAATCCGCCTAGGATTCCGGCGCTAATTTTTAGTATTTTTTTGTTTTTGGCTGTCATAAGGTAGTTGACTTTTAATGAAATTGAATCTCAAAAGGCAAAGCGGCTTGAATGCCTTTGCGCGCTTGTACGTTGCGGAGTTGTTGAATGAGTTGGTAGTTTTCGGCGCCCAATTGTTCTTGCAGGAGCGCCTCTTTGCTGCTGAAAAATGGCATGCCCAACTGCCCTAAAAAGGCACTAAAATCGCGTTTATATTCGGGGTAGTTTTGGGTGCGGTAGTCCTTGGTTTTGGTTTTTTGTGCGGCATAGGCAACGGCTGCATTCAAGCCGCCAATTTCATCAACTAAGCCAACTTTCTTGGCATCGGCTCCCGACCACACCCGTCCTTGCGCCAACGAATCTACTTGCGCAACACTCATCTTGCGTCCGGCCGCTACGCGCGATAAAAAAGTAGTGTAGACGCGCTCCACTCCTTTTTGTGCAGTAGCTGCGTAGGCGGGCGTTATAGGCTGAAACACGCTGTAATCGGCGGCATTTTGATGGGTGGACACCTGCTCGGCATGAATGCCTAGTTTATTGGTTAACGCACTAAAATTGGGCAACAAGCCAAACACGCCAATTGAACCCGTAATGGTTGTGTTTTCGGCAAAAATACGATCGGCATTGCAGGCAATATAATAGCCACCCGAGGCCGCATAATTACCCATAGACACGATTACAGGTTTTACTTTTTTGGTCAATTCGATTTCACGCCAAATTAACTCCGAGGTCAAGGCATCGCCACCCGGCGAATCAACACGCAACACTATGGCTTTTACGGCCTCGTCATCCCGCGCCTCTTGCAAGGCCCGACGCATAGACCCTTCGCCTACTGTGCTTACATCGCCTTCTCCTCGACCAATGTCACCTTGTGCATAGACCACGGCAATCTTAGATTTGGCGGTGTAATCAGTCGCAGTGGTGGCATTGTTTTCGGCATAATCCAAAATCGAAATGGTGTTGTAGGAATTAGCAGCAGCTACTCCCAATTTTTTCTTGATGGCGGCATGGTATTGGTCTTCATAGGCCACCTGGTCTATTAAGCGCAAGGCTTTGGCACTTTCGGGCGTTTGTGCTTGCAAATTTGCGGCAATACTATTGAGTTGAGCAATCGATAGTTTGCGGCTTTGGGCGATATCGGCTACGACCGAATTCCAAACCGACTGCAACAACGATTCTGTTTGCAAACGATTGGCTGCGCTCATCTTGTTTTCGAGGAACGGCTCGACGGCGCTTTTGTATTTGCCGTGGCGAATGACGTTCATTTTGATGCCATAGTGTTCTTGAAAATCTTTAAAGAAAAGCAATTCGGTAGAAAGGCCTTTAAAATCTAATTCACCCAACGGATTTAAGTAGATTTCTTGGGCTGCCGAATTCAAGTAATATTCTTTTTGGCTAAGCGAATTGGCATAAGCCATCACAAATTTGCCCGAACGCGTAAAATCGTGCAAGGCGTCACGCAGGGCTTTGTATTGCGCCATGCCCAAATTGGAATTGTCGTTTAGTATAGAAATCCCTTTGATGTTGCTATCTGTTTTGGCTGAACGGATTGCAGCTAATACATCGGCGAGTCCGTCGTGATTGGCTTCGTAGTAATCAAAATCTTCGTAATCAAATTTTCCGGCATAATCTACCGAAACCATAGACAAATCTAATTCTATGACCGAATTGGTTTTTAGCTCGGTTCCTTTAGAGTTGCTGCCCAATACAGCACCGATTACCAATAACCCAAAAAAAGCCAATACACTAAACATAAAAATACCGACAAGCGTAGCCGCAACCTGACTTAAAAACTTCATAAACAACTATATTACATGGAATAAAAAGGTGGAAAATTTACAAAATAAATTTATCAACACCGGGCACAAATATACTTCTATTCTAAAATTCTTTTAGTTAATTTGTGGTTAATATGATCACACAAAACACGGTAGTTTTATCACTGGGAACCAACTTGGGCAATCGGCTACAAAACGTAGAAACCGCCATTGCCTTATTGCATAGCAAAGTGGGATCCGTGGTTAAAATATCCGCGCTTTATGAAACGCCTTCCTGGGGGTTTGAGAGCACTCCGTTTTATAATTGTGCCGTATTAATTCACACCCAAAAAGAAGCCAATACGCTACTGGAATCTTGTCAAGCGATTGAGCTAGAAATGGGCAGAGCTCACACCAAACCGGGTTACGAAGCGCGCATCATTGACATTGATGTGATTGCATTTAACGAAGAAATCATCAGCACCACCAACCTGCAGGTACCGCACCCGCTCATGCAAGATCGCTTGTTTGTGTTGTTGCCCATGCGCGATTTACAATTGGATTGGCGTCACCCGATTTTACAAAAACATTTGCCCGATTTACTCAAAGCAGCCGAAGACAAAAGCAACTGTGTACTGATCCAGAAACTTGTTTCTCCGCTACGCGCGATTCCACTAGAACAATACAATTACATTGCCATTGAAGGAAATATAGGTGCTGGAAAAACTACTTTGTCACTCAAAATTGCCGATGATTTTAATGCCAAAACAGTGTTGGAACGTTTTGCCGACAACCCGTTTTTGCCCAAATTTTACGAAGACCAAAATCGGTATGCCTTTCCGCTCGAGATGTCCTTTTTGGCCGATCGGTACCAACAAATTTCCGATGATTTGGCGCAGTTTGATTTGTTTAAAGATTTTATTGTGGCCGATTACCATATCTTTAAGTCGCTCATTTTTGCCAAGGTAACCCTCACCGACGACGAGTACCGCTTGTATAGAAAGCTGTTTGAGATTATTTACAAAGAAATGCCCAAGCCCGATTTGTATATTTATTTGTACCAAAACACCGATCGCTTGTTGGCCAACATCAAAAAAAGAGGCCGCGAGTACGAGCAAGAAATTGCCGCCGAGTACTTAGACAAAATCAATCAGGGGTATTTGGATTACATCAAATCACAGACCGACCTCAACGTATTAATCATTGATGTGTCCGATCGCGATTTTGTGCAAAATCAAGAAGATTACGTGTATATTTTAAATAAAATTCGGGAGAAGATAGTTCCTGTTTACTAAGATTTTGTATAGCGCAACTTGGTGAATAAATCCCAAATTACAATGCCGGTACTCACCGAGATATTCAACGAATGCTTGGTGCCCAACTGCGGAATTTCGATACACCCATCACAAAGCGAAACCGCCGTTTGATTTACACCAAATACTTCATTTCCAAAAACTAGGGCGTATTTTTGCTGTTCCTTTACAGCAAAATCCTGTAAAAACAAGGCGCCTTCTACTTGTTCTACCGCATAGACCAAAACGTCTTGGGATTGCAAATTTTGAATCACTTCCTGCACATTCGCCGCATATTCCCAAGCTACAGTATCGGTAGCGCCCAAGGCTGTTTTGTGAATTTCTTTGTTGGGTGGCGTGGCGGTAATGCCACAGAGGTAAATTTTCTCAATCAAAAAGGCATCGGCGGTGCGAAAAACCGAGCCAATGTTGTGCAAACTGCGCACATCATCCAAAATTAATATGACAGGCGTTTTGGTGGCCATTTTAAAATCAGCTACAGATTTTCGGGGCAATTCGTTGTTTTCTAATTTGCGCATGAGCAAGGAATTGGGATAAAAAAAAGCTCCCTAGAAATTAGGAAGCTTGATTTATGGTGTGAATTATAATTAGCCTTTTGGAGCTGGGTCAGCTTCAATTGTACCTTTAATTGTAACTGTTTTGGTTTCTTGTCCAGCAGCATTAGAAGTAATGGTTACGGTCTTAGTAAATGCACCCACACGAGCAGTGTCATATTTTACTCCGATTACAGCTTTCGCTCCGGGAGCAATGGGCTCTTTTGGGAAAGTTGGCACGGTGCAACCGCAAGATCCAACTGCATTGGTAATGATTAAAGGCTTGTTTCCGTTATTTACAAAAACAAACTCTCTTTTTCCTTCGGCGTTGTGTGGAATGCTTCCATAATCAACGGTTTCGTTTTCAAAAGCCATTCCTGCGCCTTCTACTTTTGGAGCAGCTGCTTTTTTGGCTTGTGCATTAGCGGTCATAATTCCGAATACAGCTAATACTACTACTAAAACTAACTTTTTCATTGCTATTAATTTTAAAAATTTGTTCGACAAATCTAACTAAAAATTTAAAACCACTCCTTAAATGTTTCTTAAATTTATTTTAAAAGTAGACACCGCTACTGTCGCATTAAATTTCTAAATTCGCTTCCTATTATAATTCAAAAAACACCGAACTATCTTGGCTTCCAAAGAAAAAGAAATCAAAGAAACCCCTTTAATGAAACAATACAACGAGATCAAACGGAAGTATCCGGATGCCTGTTTGTTGTTTCGCGTGGGCGATTTTTACGAAACCTTTGGCGAAGATGCTGTGCGGGCTTCAAAGATTTTGGGCATTGTACTCACCAAACGCGGCGCGGGATCGGTGACTGAAACAGCCCTAGCTGGATTTCCGCATCATTCTTTGAACACCTATTTGCCCAAGCTCGTAAAAGCCGGTTTACGGGTAGCCATTTGTGATCAATTGGAAGACCCAAAAACCACCAAAACTATAGTAAAACGAGGCGTAACCGAACTCGTAACGCCCGGTGTTTCGCTCAACGACGAGGTGTTGCAATCTAAATCCAATAACTTTTTGGCGGCGGTGAGTTTTGGCAAAAAAAACCTAGGAATTGCATTTCTAGACGTGTCAACCGGTGAATTTCTCACAGCCCAAGGCAACGAAGAATACATTGACAAACTACTGCAAAACTTCAATCCCAGCGAAGTATTGGTGCCGAAAGCCTATAAAAATGCGTTCAAAGATCATTTTGGCGCGCACTACCACCACTTCTTTTTGGATGATTGGGTATACCAAGAAACCTATGGCACCGAACGCCTCATGCAGCACTTTGAGACCAATTCGCTTAAAGGCTTTGGCATCGAAGCGCTCACCGAAGGCATCATAGCAGCCGGCGCAATTTTATTTTATTTATCCGAAACCCAACACAACAAACTCCAACACATTACGTCCATCAACCGCATTGCCGAAGATGCCTATGTGTGGATGGACCGATTTACCCTGCGCAACCTCGAGTTGTACCACAGCTATAATCCGAATGCTGTGACCCTACTCGACGTGATTGACAAAACCATTTCGCCCATGGGCAGCCGTTTGCTAAAACGCTGGTTGGCCTTACCGCTCAAAGATTTGGGAGCCATTCGGGAGCGTCACGAGGTTGTGCAATATTTGGTTGAACAAACCGAAATTGCACAAGAGCTGCAGCAACAACTCAAAATGATATCCGATTTGGAGCGCTTGGTATCCAAAATCGCAACCGGGAAAATTTCTCCCAAAGAGTTACTCACACTCACCGACTCGCTCGATGCTTTGATTCCTATTAAAACTGTGGCTAGCAAAAGCCAGCAAAAAGCTGTAAAAGCCTTGGGCGACAGTTTGCATCCCTGCGACTTGCTGCGCGAAAAAATTAGAAGCACCATTCATCCCAATGCACCGGTAGCGGTGGCCAAAGGGAATGCCATTGCGACGGGAGTCAATTCTGAATTGGACGACTTGCGCGCCATCTCGACTTCGGGCAAAGATTATTTGGAGCAAATAGAACAACGGGAATCAGCCAGTACGGGCATTGGCTCACTAAAAATAGCCTTCAACTCGGTGTTTGGGTACTACATCGAGGTGCGCAACTCACACAAAGACAAGGTGCCCGAGACTTGGATTCGAAAGCAAACTTTGGTGAATGCCGAGCGTTACATTACCGAAGAACTCAAAGAATACGAAAATAAAATCCTCGGCGCCGAAGAAAAAATATACCAATTGGAAGTCGCACTTTTTGAGGAATTGGTGCAATGGACGGCAGCTTACATTCAACAAATACAGCA